>JBJEVN010000017.1:0-95948 GCA_051884385.1 Akkermansia sp. | reverse complement strand
CGTAATTTTGAGGCATCCAGTTTTCGGTGACCGCTTTTTTTGAGTCAATACGGCCCGAAGCCGTCGCTGAGGCGTTGGCTGAGCAGGGTGGTGCCATCCCGGATGCTCTCGCTCAGGCAGCCTTCCTGCATCCCGTAGACGTAGCGCTGCTCGCGTTGAGCGCTGCCGGGCTCGGGGATGGCGTAGCCATCGGCATCGTGTCCCGTGATGCGGGCGGGCGTTGATGCTGCCGCGCTTCTTGTTGAAGCAATGCGCCTGTGCATCGCGGCACGTCCGTGGGCAGTTCTGTCTTTACACCGAGCGGTAAAATAGCTAGAATTCGCGCCGTTGCTCCCATGAACGCACCGACTCTCTTCCGCTCTCTTCGCAACTACAGGCGCCAAACCCTACTGGCCGATCTCTCCGCCGGACTCACCGTCGGCGTGGTGGCGCTGCCGCTGGCCATGGCCTTTGCCATCGCCTGCGGGGTGCAGGATATCACTCCCGCTACGGGGCTCATCACCGCTGTGGTGGCCGGCTTCATGATTTCGCTGCTCGGCGGCAGCAAGTTCCAGATCGGCGGCCCCACGGGTGCCTTTGTCGTGCTCATCGCGGGGGTGGCCTCCTCCTTCGGCTTTGCGGGGCTCATCGTCTGCACCATGCTGGCCGGGCTCTTTCTCATCCTCTTCGGGCTCTTCCGCATGGGAGCGCTCATCAAGTTCATTCCCTACCCCGTCACCACGGGCTTCACCTCCGGTATCGCCGTCACCATCCTTTGCACGCAGGTCAAGGATTTGCTGGGTCTGAGCATCGAGGGCGCCGTGCCTGCCGAATTCCTGCCCAAGTGGGTCTGCTACTGGGAACACATCGGTAGCATCAACCCCTGGGCGGTCGGGCTCTCCGCCCTGACCATCGGCGTCATCCTGCTCACCAAGCGCTTCCTGCCCCGCGCGCCTTTCATGCTCACCGGCATGCTGGTCGCCACCCTCGTCTGCGTGCTGGGCGACCTACCCGTGGAGACCATCGGCTCGCGCTTCGGCGAGCTGCCGCACGGGCTCAGCATGCCCTCCCTGCCCGAGTTTTCCTGGAGCAAACTGCCCGAGCTCGTCAAGCCCGCCTTTGTCATCGCCCTGCTGGCCGCCATCGAATCGCTGCTGAGTGCCAGCGTGGCTGACGGTATGACCGGCACGCGGCACCACCCCAACACCGAGCTCATCGCCCAGGGCTGCGGCAACATCGCCTCCGCCCTCTTCGGCGGCATTCCCGCTACCGGAGCCATCGCCCGCACCGCCACCAACATTCGCGCGGGCGCCAAGAGCCCCGTCGCCGGGCTGGTGCATGCCCTGACCCTGCTGCTCATCCTCATGCTGGCGGGCAAGTACGCAGCCATGGTGCCGCTGGCCGCGCTGGCGGGCATCCTCGTGCTCGTCTGCTGGAACATGGCGGAAATCGACACCTTTATTCATCTGCTACGCGGGCCGCGGCAGGACGCCGCCGTGCTGGTGCTCACCTTTGTGCTCACCGTGCTCATCGATCTGGTGGTGGCGGTGGAGGTCGGCGTGGTGCTCGCCGCCCTGCTCTTCATCGGCCGCATGTCGCAGATCAGCAATGTGGAATCCATCCGCCGCGAAATCGAGGGCGAGGATCCCGAGGAAAACCCCGCCCGCTCGCGCTACCTGCGCCACATTCCCTCCAATGTCGAGGTGTTCGATGTGCAGGGACCCTTCTTCTTCGGCGCGGTGGAGCAGTTCAAGGACATTGTGTTTAAGACGCTGGAGCACGACATCGACTATGTGCTGCTGCGCCTGCGCCTCGTGCCTGCGCTCGATGCCACGGGACTGCATGTACTGGAGGATTTTTTGGAGTATTGCCACCACAACGGCATCACCCTGCTGCTCTGCGGCGTGCAGCCGCAGCCGATGAAGGTCATCCGCCGCGACTCACCCTTCTTCAATGAGCTGCATGCCGAGAACATCTGCGAGAACATCGATGCCGCACTGGAGCGCATTCAGGTGCTCGAGCTGGAGCGCGAGCGGCAACGCGTGGTCGCCCTCAACCGCCGCAGCCGCTGAGAAGCGCATTTTCCGCCGTCACAGCCTCATTTCTCCCTTGAAAGAGGGCGCGGCGCGCGCTAGAATACCACACAGGCAGGGCTGCGACAGCCCCGCAGCACTTTGACCACACCATGAAAACCATCATCACCAACGCGCACATCATATCCCCCGGTATCGACATCGACGGCGGCTCCGTCCTGCTGGACGGCAGCAGCATTGTCGCTGTTCTGCAACCCGGCGAAACCGCCGAGGCCGACAAGACTATCGATGCTGCCGGAGCCATGCTGCTGCCGGGCTTCATCGATATCCACTCCCACGGCGCCGGTGGCTGCGACGCCTGCGACTGCTCCGTTGACAGCATCCGCACCATTGCCGATTGCAAGATGAAGGAGGGTGTGACCACCTGGCTGCCCACCACTCTGACCCTCGGCACCAAGACCCTCATGCAGGTCTGCGAGGCCGTGAAGGAATACGCCGCCGCCCCCACCGGCGCCAAGACCCCCGGCGTGCATCTCGAAGGACCCTACATCAACCCCAAGCAGTGCGGTGCGCAGAACCCCGCCTTTGTCCGTCCCGCCGATTTTGAGGAGGTGTCCATGCTCAATGACATCTACCCCGTGCTCAACATCACGCTGGCTCCCGAAATGCCCGGTGCCGTCGAATTCATCGCCAAGGCCACGGCGGCGGGCATCAGCTGCTCGGCGGGGCACAGCGCCGCCAAGTACAGTGACTTTCTGAAGGCCAAGGCGGCGGGGCTCAAGCACCTGACCCACTTCTGCAACCAGATGAGCCCCCAGCACCACCGCGAAATCGGCCTCGTGGGCTCCGGCATGCTGGACAAAGACATCAAGATTGAGATTATCTGCGACACGATTCACCTTTGCCGCGACATGCTCAACCTCACCTTCACCAACAAGGATATCGACCAGATGATGATGATCACCGACTCTCTGGCTTGCTCGTGGATGCCCGACGGTCCCGGCCAGCTCGGCGGTCTGCCCATCATCGTGAAGGACGGTGTGGCACGCCTGGAGAGCGGCAATCTCGCCGGCTCCACCCTGCGCTTTGCCCACGGTCTGCGCAATGTGCAGGCCATCACCGGCAAGCCCCTGAGCGAGCTGGTCAAGGCCACGAGCTACAACCAGGCGCAGAGCCTCGGGCTGGCGGGTCTGGGCAAGATTGCCCCCGGCTACACCGCCGACCTTGTCCTGCTCGATGCCGAGTTCAACACACTCATGACCATCATCGACGGCGAGCTTCGCTACCAGGCCTGATTCCCCTCCCCCCCTGCCGCCGACGGAGTACTCGCTATCTCTCTCCCCTCCGTCGGCGGCTGTCTTTTCCCTATTCTCCGCTGCCATGCTCATTTCCCCCCTCGCCCGCAAGCTCTGCACCCGCCAAGGCATCGACCCCGCTACGCTGCGGGGCACGGGACCGCGCGGGCGCATCATGGCAGCCGATGTCCGTGCCCGCCGCAAGGCGCCGACACCCCGGGGCACGGTGCGCCGCCGCCCCGCCGCCTCTCCCACCCGTGCGGATGAGGGAGGCTACCGCGTCTATGATGACTGTGCCGACATGACGGCGCTCGCCGCCGTGAGTCTGCCCATTGCCGTGCAGTGCGAAAAGCTTCTGGAGCAGCGCTACTCCCTCTTCGACTACATCATCCGCGCCGTGGTCAAGGCCTGCTGTGCGGGCACCGCATGGGGCAAGAGCACGCCGAACGTCCATCTGCTGCTCTTCGAGCAGGAGGGCGCGCGCACCCTCGCCCTGCCCGATGCTGCTGACAAGAGCATCTACAGCCTGGCTCGCGAGCTTTCCGCCCCCACCGCCCTGCCCGAGGGCGAGAACGCGCACATCGTCATCTGCGACACGCGAACCACGCGCGCCAGCGTGGCGGCGCAGCTGCCGGAGGGAGCCGCGCCCGTCTTTGCCCTAGTGGTGCGCGGCGGGTCGCCCAAGGTCGGCATCCGCGCCGGGCGCGAGCAGCCGAGCGATTTCATGCTGGAATACAGCTTCTACGCCGACCATCGCCTTGACCGCGAGGAGACGGATGCCATTGCAGCGCGGCTCAACACCCTGCTCTGCAGCCCCGTGGCTCTGCTGCTGCTCTCCTGAGGGGGAGGTCGGCAGGCGGATGGCGACAGGAAGCCCCCCTCGGCACCCATACGGCAGGGCATGCCGCACTCCGCGCTTGCATTTCGGGCGCGCTGTGGCATGATAGCCGCGTATGGCTCACATCAACGATAACTTCCTGAAACTGCAAGCCGGGTACCTCTTCCCGGAAATCGGTCGCCGTGTTGCCGCCTTTGCGGCCGCCAACCCCGATAAAGCCTCCCGAATCATCCGCTGCGGCATCGGCGATGTCACCGAACCGCTGCCTCAGGTCGCCATCGAGGCCATGCACAAGGCGGTGGATGACCAGGCTGGGCGCGAGACCTTCCACGGCTATGGCCCCGAGCAGGGTTATGCTTGGCTGCGTGAGGCCATTGCCACCGTGAGCTATCAGCAGCGCGGCATCGACGTCAGCGCCGATGAAATCTACGTCTCCGACGGCGCCAAGTGCGACACGGGCAACATCCTCGACATCTTCGGACACAACAACATCATCGCCGTTCCCGACCCCGTCTACCCCGTCTATGTGGACACCAACGTCATGAACGGCAACACAGGCGCCGCCCGCCCCGACGGCTCCTACGAGGGGCTGGTCTACCTGCCCTGCACGCCCGAGAACGGCTTTGTGCCCGATGTTCCCTCGCAGCATGTCGACATCGCCTACCTCTGCTTCCCCAACAACCCCACGGGCGCCGTGGCCAACTACGAGCAGCTCAAGAAATGGGTGGACTACGCGCTGGCCAACGACACCATCCTGCTCTACGACGGCGCCTACGAGGCCTTTGTGACCGAGGAAGGCATCCCCACGAGTATTTTTGCCATTCCCGGTGCCCGCCGCTGCGCCATCGAGTTCCGCTCCTTCTCCAAGCAGGGGGGCTTCACGGGTGTGCGCTGCGGCTACATCGTCATCCCCACCGAGCTGCAGGGCAAAGATGCCGCGGGCAACGCCGTCCCCGTTTCCAAGCTCTGGAGCCGCCGCCACACCACCAAGTTCAACGGCGCGAGCTACATCGTGCAGCGCGGAGCCGCCGCCCTCTTCACCCCCGAGGGGCAGCAGCAGACCCGCGCCCTCATCGAGCACTACCTCACCAACGCCAAGCTGCTGAGCGAGGCCTGCCGCAAGGCCGGGCTCAAGGTCTGGGGCGGCTCGAATGCCCCCTATGTTTGGGTGCAGACCCCCGAGGGCATGGGCAGCTGGGAGTTCTTCGACAAGATGCTGCAGGAAGCGCTGGTCGTCATCACCCCCGGTGCGGGCTTCGGCGCCCACGGCGAAGGCTTCTTCCGCATCTCCGCTTTCAACAGCCGAGAGAACGTGACGGAGGTCTGCGCCCGCATCGCCAAGCTGCTGGCCTGATGCCCCTCCCCTGAACGCCCCCGCTGCACCCGCGTGCTCAGCGGGGGCGTTTTTCGTTTTCCTTCTCTCTGCGGGCTATGCCGGATTTTTCTTTCGCTCACTGGCAGGAGTGGTGCGCCGCCTACAAGCTCGATGTGGCGGGGCATGTGCTGCTCTACCTCCTCATCGCGCTGCTGCTCAGCCGCGCGGTTGCCTCCGTCCTGCGGCGTCTGCCCCATCTGCCGGCCACGGTGCAGCTGCTGCTGCGCCGCATCATCAACGCGGTCATTTGGATGCTCTGCTCCCTGCAGGCGCTGCAGGAGCTGGGCATCAACCTCATGAGCGCGCTGGGTGCGGCGGGCGTCATCGGCGTGGCGGTGGGTTTTGCCGCCCAAACCTCGCTGAGCAACCTCATCAGCGGGCTCTTCCTCATGGGCGAGCGCTCGCTGCGGCTGGGCGACTACATCCATGTGGGCAGCACGGAGGGGAGCGTCGAGGCCATCAACCTGCTCTCCATCCGCATCCGCTGCCCCGACAACAGCGTGGTGCGCATCCCCTGCGAGATGCTCATCAAGACCCCCGTCACCAACGAATCCCACGGCGAGCGCCGACGCTGCGACATCGTGGTCGGGGTTGAATACGGCACCGACCTGCGTCGGCTGGAAGCCATTGCACGCGAGGTGGTGGAGGCCGAGCCCTACCTGCTCGACGAGCCGCCCATGCTCATGCGCTTCCGCGAATTCGGCGACAGCAGCATCAACCTCACCCTCTGCGCCTACTGCCGTAATAAAAACTACTACGACTCGCGCTACCGATTTGCCCGCGCGCTCTACGAAGCATTTAACCGCGAGGGGATTTCCTTTGCCTTCCCCACCCGCACCATCATCCGGGCAGCCGCTAAAGAGCCGAGCTCCCGCAGCTGACACTCAGCGACGGCGCAGGTAGCTCGTAGCCTGCGCCTTGTTGCGTGCCACTCCCTCTGCGCACGCCAACAGCGGCTCGCCGTGGATTCACTGCGAGAGCGGGATGCATAGACGAAGTGGCGCCCGTTTTCCGTGCCCGGACATATTTTTCTGCACAGCGAGGGCGGGGAGAGATTTCCTCCCCGCCCTCGAATGTTTGCAGAATACCCTCCGCCGAGGGTGTCTCCTACACTCAGTAAGGCTTGTTCACGCGACCGAACTGCTTGAGGCGCAAACCATTGAGGTGGATGAAACCGCTGGCGTCGTCCTGATTGTAATCCTCATCGGTGTAGTCGCCCTCCATGGTGGCGATGGCGTAGCTGTACAGGCTGTTCGGGCTGCGACGACCGGCGTACATCACATTGCCCTTGTAGAGCTTGAGGCGCACCTCGCCGTTGACCGTCTCCTGCGTCTTGGAGACGAGAGCCTGAATAGCCTCGCGCTCCTGCGCGAACCAAAAGCCGTTGTACACCATCGCGGCGTATTCGGGAATCAGGCTGTCACGCACGCGCTGCGCCTCGCGATCCATCGTGATGGTCTCGATGTCGCGGTGAGCCGCCAGCAGAATCGTGCCGCCGGGAGTCTCGTAGATACCGCGACTCTTCATGCCGACAAAGCGGTTTTCCACGATGTCTACACGACCGATGCCGTGCAGCCCGCCCAGGTAGTTCAGCACAAGCATGACGCCCAGCGGGTCGAGCAGCGTGTAGCCGTCGCGCGTGCCGGCGGGCTTTGCACCCACCTTGTCCATGATGGTCGCCAGCCCCTCGGTCTGCAGACCGATGACATCGCCCTTCTCAAAGAGGCACTGCAGGTATTGCGGGGTGTCGGGGGCGTCCTCGGGGGCGTTGGAAAGCAGGTACATGGGGCGATCCTCGGGCTTCGTGGCATCATACCAGGTGTCTTCGAGGATGCCGGCCTCGTAGGAAATGTGCAGTAGATTGCGATCCATCGAGTAGGGCTTCTTCACACTCTGACGGATGGGGATGTTGTGCTCCTCGGCGTACTTGATGAGCTCCGTGCGACCGGGGAACTGGTCGCGCCATTCCTTCATACGCCAGGGGGCGATCACCTTCAGCTGGGGAGCCAGCGCGTTGACGGAAAGCTCAAAGCGCACTTGGTCATTGCCCTTGCCCGTTGCACCGTGGGCAATGGCATCGGCACCCTCGGCCAGCGCGACGTCGACCATCGCCTTGGAGATGCAGGGACGCGCGATGGAGGTACCCAACAGATAGCGCCCCTCGTACACGGCGTTCGCCCGGAACATGGGGAAAATGTAGTTGGCGGCAAAATCGGCCTTCAGATCACCGATAATGCACTTGGAAGCCCCCGTAGCCAGAGCCTTGGCCTCCAGACCATCGAGCTCCTCGGCCTGACCGACATCCGCGCAGTAGGCGATGATTTCGGCGTTGTACTTTTCCTTGAGCCACACCAGAAGGACAGATGTGTCAAGACCACCGGAATAAGCAAGAACGATTTTCATTTTCTTGAGAAGCGGTGGGCGGTTGAGCCCTCGCGCGGGTTCAGTATACGCCCGGCACCGACTCTAGGAAAGCAAAAACTCAGCATGTTACCGAAATTGCTTGCGACGCGGGGAAGTATCCGGCGCGAAATCCGCTTGCCTGAGCGCCGGTTTTGGGTTAGAATGCGCGGCGATGCCCGAAGAAATCCCGCCCTACGCCCTCAACGACACTCAGGAGCTCATCCGCCTGCTGCAGGAGGCCTACCGCCGTCGTCAGGACATCCTCGTCCGCGCCGACGACTGTCAACAGCTGGCTGATAGCCTGCGCGAGCAGCTCCGCTCCCGCAGCTACGAGGACAGCGGCAGCCTGCTCTTTTGAGGATCGCGCGCCCTCGCGGGGTGCTCAGAGTTCCACGCGCAGCCCGTCGTAGGCCGGGAGCAGGAAAGAGGGCCAGTCGGGGAAACGCCCCGCCGCCAAGTCCTCGTAGTCCGCGCGGTGCCCGGTGTGGGTCACCAGACCCAACCCGGGCTGCAGGCGGTGCATGAGGGCGATATTCTCCTGCACCGTCAGGTGCGTGAAATGCGGCACCGTGCCCAGCGCGTCCATCGCCAGCACATCCAGCCCCTGCAGCAGCGACACGGAGGACTCGGGCAGTTCTTTGATGTCCGGCACATAGCCGAAACTCCTGCCGCCGCTGCGGAACACATAGCCGAAGGTCTCCACCCTGCCGTGAACCACAGGAACGGGGCAGACCTCCACATCGCCGACGACAAAGACCTGTCCGCCGTGGTCGTGCGCATCGGGATGCACATAGCCCTTCCATGTGTTGGAGGGGGCAAAGGCCCAGGCGTACATCTGCCGCAGCTGGGCGAGCGTTTGCTCCCCCGCGTACATCGGCAAGGGGCTGTCGCGGTGCCAGCAAAAGGCGCGCAGCTCGTCGAAGCCCGCTACATGGTCGAGGTGCTGGTGGGTGTAGACCACGGCATCGATGGCCGTCAGCCCGTAGCGCAGCGCCTGTTGCCGCAGATCGGGTCCCGAATCGACCAGCAGAGTGGTCTGCGACGTCTGCACCAGCACCGAGGAGCGCAGGCGCGCCTGGCGGCTGCCGGGGCGGCGCGCCTCGCGACACACGCGGCAATCACACCCGATGACAGGCACGCCGGTGGAGGTGCCGCTGCCGAGGAAAAGGATGTTCATGGCCGAGTTTGGGGGTTGATTTCTGCCGTCATTATGCCATAATGCCGCCGTAACGCAATCCCAAAAACCATGCTCACCCTGCTCAAGATTCGCCACCTTGCCCTCGTGGACTCGCTGGTGTGGGAGCCGCAGCGCGGTTTTCTCGCCATCACGGGGGAGACGGGAGCGGGCAAATCCGTCATCATGGGCGGCATTGCGCTGGTGCTGGGAGAGCGCGCCGACAAGGGGATGATTCGCAGCGGGGAGACGCAGTGCAGTTTGGAGGCAGGCTTTACCCTGAGCCACCCCGACGCGACCGACGCCCTGCTGGAGGAGGCGGGTGTGCCGCCCTGCGAGGAGGGGCAGCTCATCATTCGCCGCGTCATTACCACCACGGGCAACCGCCAGTTTATCAACAACAGCCCGGTGACGCTGCAACTGCTGCGCCGCGTGGGCGCCGGGCTGGTGGACATGCACCACCCGGAGTCGCATCGCTCGCTTACCTCGACGGAGCGCCAGCTCTGCCTGCTGGATGCCTTTGCCGAGGATGGCGAGCTGCTGCACGCCTACCGGGAGGCTTATCGCGCGTGGACGGAGGCCTGCGCCGCGCACCGCGAGCTGCGGGAGCGCGAGATGGCCAACGAGCGCGAGCTGGACTTTCTGCGCCACCAAGTGCGCGAAATCGAGGAGTCTGCCTTCACCGCCGAGGAGGTGGCGGGGCTCGAGGAGCGCTGGCAGCGCGCGCGCAATGCCGGGCGGCTGCGCGACACAGTGACGCCCATGCTGCAACTGCTGGCCGGGGAGGAGGATTCCCTGCCCGAGCAGCTGCGCCGTCTCGTGCGGCTGGGGCACGAGCTCACGCGGCTCGATGCCGCCGCGCAGCCGTTGGTGGCTCCGCTGGAGGCGCTGGTGGAGGAGCTGGAGGACAGCGCCGACGCCCTGCAGGATTATGCCGACACGCTGGGTGGCGACCCCGCCGAGCTCGCGGCGTTGGAGCAGCGGGTGGCCACACTCGACAGTCTCAAGCGCAAGTACGGGGCGGACTGGGAGAGCATCTGTGCGCATGCGGAGGCCTGCCGCGCCCGGCTCGAGGCTGAGGAGAGCCGCGACGAGCGCCTACACGAGCTGGCCGAGGCCGAGCGCGCGGCGCTGGAGCATCTCCGCCGCGCCGGGGAAGAGCTTGCGGCGGCGCGACGCAAGGCAGCCCCTCGGCTGGAGCGCGATTTCCTGATGCACGCGACGCAACTGGGCTTCCGACAGTCGCTCTTCCGAGTGCAGTTCACCCCTGAACCCCATCCCGCACCGCAGGGTACGGAAAGCGTGGATTTTCTCTTCGGACCCAACCCGGGCGAACCGCTCAAACCCCTGCGGCTCATCGCCAGCAGCGGCGAGCTGGCGCGCGTTATGCTGGCGCTCAAGAGTGCGCTGGCCAAGCAGGACGACACCCCCCTGCTGGTCTTTGATGAAATCGATGCCAACGTGGGCGGCGAAATTGCCCGCGCCGTGGGTCTGAAAATGCGCGAGCTCGGCACCGAGCATCAGGTTATCTCCATCACCCACTTTCCGCAGGTAGCGGCGCTGGCCGATCACCACTACCTCATCTCCAAGGGGGTAGAGCAAGGGCGCACCCTGTCGCGGCTGAGCGAGGTGCGCGGAGAGGCGCGCGTGCAGGAACTTGTGCGCATGCTCGGCACGCAGGGCGACACGGCAGCAGCGCACGCCCGAAGCCTGTTGCTCCGCCCCGACAAAGCCTGAGTCGTCGCGCCGAGGGGCAGCGAACGCCCCGGTCAGCACGCAAGAGACTCACAACACTGCTGTCACCAGCTTGACCAGCTCGTAGCCGCCAAACACCAGCCAGAGGAAGAGCAGCAGCGCCAGCACAAAGGGCTTGGCACCCGCCTTGCGGAACTTATCGAAGCTCGTCTCCACGCCCAGAGCCGTCATGGCCATGGTCAGCAGGAAGGTATCGGCCGTTTTGATGGCTCCCGTGGCACTCGCCACCCAGTCGGTCTGTGGCAGCAGGCTGTTGAGCCCGATGACCACCAGGAACATCATCGCAAAGAGCGGTACCTGAACCCGACCACCCGTTCCGCCCTGACGTTGCGCAAGCAGAAAACTGAGTCCGATGAGCACCGGCGCGAGCAGAATCACACGCAGCATCTTCACAATCACCGCCGGGCGCTTGATTTCTGCATGGTTCGGCGCAGCGAAATCGGGCATCTCGCAAAAATAGCCGCGAAGCTCCTTGCAGGCTTCGTTCATGCGCGCGTGAGGCTCCGCCAGTTCGCTGCTCTGCTCGGGGTGCAACGCCAGATACACACTCACCGTTTCGTTGAGCTCGCTGCGCGCCGCCGTCATGCGCCCGCAGGCTCCGGCCACGCTGTCATCCGTGCCGTTCATCGCCTCGCCCGCGCCGTAGACATGTGCCACCTCGTGCAGCGTGGCTCCCGTGTACAGCCCCACCTGCCGCGCGTCCATGTCGTACAGCCCGGCGCGGTAGCAGGCGGGGTACAGGAACATGGCCAGCGTGCCGAAAATCACCACGGTCGACACCGCCACCGCCGCCTTGTAGGGCTCTCCCTTCACCACGGGCTCGGCGGCCAGCACCGCCGCCGCCCCGCAAATCGAACTACCCACGGAGGTCAGCAGCGCCGTCTGTGCATCCATCTTGAGCCAACGTCCCAGCAACACGCCGAGCAGCAACGTGAGCAGCACCACCAACGCATCAATCACCAGCGCCGGCAGACCGAGCTCCATGACATCCCCCACCGTCACCTGAAAGCCGTAGAGCACGATACCGAAGCGCAACACCTGCTTGGAGCAAAAGGTGATGCCGAGATTCCACTCGGCCGGCACCTGCCGCCGCAGGGTGTTGGCATAAATCATCCCGATGAGGATGCCGACAATCAGCGGACTGAGCCTCAGAGAGCGCACCGCCTCGAATCCGGCAATGTAGGTAGCCGTGCAGGCGAACAGGACAATCAACAGCATACCGGAGAAAAAAGGTGCGCGTGTATCACTCATGCGGGCTCAGACTAACATGAGCGTTTCGGAGATGCAATGCTAAAATCACGCCCCTGAAAAAGTACGTTTTCGAAAGCGCGCGTTCCACCCACAATAGACTTGCTTTTAAAGCTCTGCTGTGTTAGACTGCGCCGCTCATGATTACGGATCCACAGGCTCTTTACGACTGGAGGCAGCGCGCCGCGCGCCAGCCACAGGGGCGCACCGTGCTCGATTTGGAGGCGGACAGCCTTCATCGCCATCGCGAAAAGCTCTGTCTCATCCAATACGCCGATGCCGAGGGTGTCTGCATCATCGACCCGCTGGCCTTGGAAGACATGAGCCTCTTCACCCTGTGGTTGCAGGAGTCGGATGTGTGGATGCACGGGGCGGATTACGACATGAGCCTGTTCCAGGGAGCCTTCGGTGTCCTGCCGCACATGATTCTGGACACGCAGATTGCCGCGCGTCTGCTTGGGGCGCGCCAATTCGGGCTCGCCGCTCTGGTGGAGCACTATTACGGCATTACCCTGAGCAAAAAAAATCAGAAAGCCGACTGGGGACGCCGCCCCATCCCGCCCGCGATGGCCGAGTATGCCCAGGGCGATGTCAAGTACATGCTGGACATGGCCGACAAGCTGGTTGCCGAGCTGCGCACCAAGGGGCGTTACGAATGGTTCCTGGAGAGCTGCGCCGCCAACCTGCAGCACGGCTATGAGCGCTTCCACAGCAGCCACGAGGAGCCCTGGCGCATCCGCGGCTGCGGCAAGCTGGAGCGCCGCGGGCTGGCGGCACTGCGCGCCCTGTGGCACTGGCGCGATGCCGAGGCCGCCGACCGCGACCGCCCCGCGTTCATGATTTGCTCGAACGATGAGCTGCTGCGCTGGAGCTGCGCGCTGCAGGAGTTCCGCCCCGTTTTCCCCGGGCGCAACATGCCCCCCCACCGCGCGGCGCGCTTCCGCAAGGTCGTGGAGCGCTTCCAGTTGTTGGATGAGGACGAATACCCCACCATTCCCAAGCGCCCGCGCCATGCGGTCGACCCGCATTTCGATGCACATTTGGAGCACTGGTCCGCCCGCCGCAACAACGCCGCTGAAGAACTGGATATCGATCCCGCCCTCATAGCCGCCCGCTCGCAGCTGGAGGCCATCGCTGCCGACGAAGCCGCAGGGCTGTCCTCCCTCATGAACTGGCAGCGCGAGCTGCTGCTGGCATAACCGACTTTCCCCGATGGCTCCCCGTCTCCTCCTCTTCGGCAGCACCGGACGCAGCGGGAGCGTTCTGGCGCGTGCCGCCCGGGCACAGGGTTGGGAGCTCGTGGCTCCGACGCACGACGCCTGCCCGCTGGAACAGCGCGAGCGCGTCTGCGAGATCGTGCTGAACAGCGGAGCCGAGCTCGTCATCAATGCGGCCGCCGTCAGCGGGCTCGAACGCTGTGCGGAGGATCCGTTGTATACCCACTTGGTCAATGCGGTGGCACCGGCGGAGATGGCGCTGGCCTGCCGTCACACGGGGGCGCGCTTCATCCACCTGTCCACCGACTATGTGCTGGACGGTCGTCGCCCCGGGCTGAAAGCTGAGGACGCACGCTGCGCGCCGCTTTCCGTTTACGCCGCGAGCAAGCGCGAGGGCGAGTTGCAAATTGCCGAGGCGCTGCCTGCGGCGCTGGTGGTGCGTGTGTCGTGGATTTGCGGCAACCCCGAAAAACCCTCCTTCATCGAGCAGACACTCTGCCGCGCCCTACGCGGTGAGCCGCTCGCCGCCATTGCCGACCAATACTCCCTGCCGACGGATGCCGAGGACATCGCGCGCATTTTGCTCGCGCCACAGGCGGCGGCGCTTTCGGGTGTGGTGCAGCTTTGCGCGAGCGGCGAGCCCCTGAGCCGCCACCGCTGCGCCGAGCTCGCCCTGCGCGAGGCGCTGCGCTGCGCAGCCCTGCCCGCACTGCCGAGCGTCGAGCCGCAGGAGCTGGCTCGAGCCCCCTTCTTTCGCGAACCGCGCCCCCGCCACACCGCCATGAGCCACGCGCGTTTGGCTGCAGCGGGTTTTCGCCTGCCCACGGCGGCCGAATGCATCGCCGCCGTGGTACGGCGAGCCCTCCCCTCCCTCACCCCGAAACACATACTATGAACAAACTCATCACCACAGCCGCCCTGATGCTCGTCAGCACCTGGGCGCTCGCAACAGACAGCGTCGTCGGTTTCTGGAAAACGATTGACGACGAGACCAACGAGGCCAAGAGCGTTGTGCAGCTCTATGAACACCAAGGCAAGCTCTATGGCCGCGTGGTCGATCTGCTGAAGGACAAACAGGCCAAGGCCGCCCTGCCCGGCTCCCCCGCCATTCTGGGGCTCGACATCATCTGGGATCTGACGAAGAAAGGCGATAAATACCGTGGCGGCGAGGTACTCGACCCGCAGAAGGGGCGCGTGTACGACTGCCAAATTTGGCTGGAGGGCGACAAGCTCATCCTGCGCGGCAGTCTCTTCGGCATCGGCCGCAAGCAGGTGTGGCTCCCCGCCAAGGATTTCAAGGGCGGTGTCTCGAGCCCCACGCCCCGCAAGCCCCGTCTGAAGTGAATCCTTGACAAGGAAAGACCAACACACGATAATAGCTCTGTTATGAAGCATCCTTTCCTTTACCTGAGTCTGCTGGCAGCAGTGGCGGTGTGGTCTGTGCCCACCGTTTGGGCCGACACCACGGAAAAAATGACCGCAAAAGAAAAGCGCGAAGCAAAAAAAGCCGAGCGCGAGGCCAAGAAAACCGCTCGAAAAGGAGCTACTGACAGCGATTCGAGCTCTGCGACCACCTCGGCCGATGCGGAGAAGAAAGATCCCAAGGCCGTATCCAAGGCGCTGAAGACGGCCAAGTTCAAAATCTACGGCAAGTTTAGCAAGAGTGCCCAGTACTTCCTCTACTGCCCCACGAACAGCGCCGTCACCGGCTGCGAGGAGTTCGTCCAAAAGATTGCCTCCAAGGCCAAGGCTATGAAGAAAGCCAAGGTGGAGCTTATCCTCATTGCCCACGACTCCTCCCCCGAGGTGGCGCTGGACTTCCTCAAGAAAAACGGCTGCAGCTGTGCGATGGTGCATAAGTCGCAGGAGGTGACGGAGGGGCTTCCCGGCTACGGCGGCGAGAGCACAATTCCCTATGTGGTCGTTGTTGACGGCAGCGGCGAGGTAATCGCCACGGGGGATGATAAGATTCTCGATGAGTGGAAATCCTACACCATTGAGCGCGACAAGGAGAAATAAACGCCCGGAGTGACCATGAACGCAACGCTGGAGACCCTCAAATCGCGCCGCAGCTGCCGCCACTACCGCCCCGATCCCATCACGGAGGCTGAGCTGGATGCCGTACTGGAAGTCGGCACCTATGCCCCCACGGGGCACGGCTCGCAATCGCCCGTCATGGTGGCGGTGCGGAATCCCGAGCTGCTCAAGCGGCTCTCAGCGGTGAACGCCGCCATCATGGGGACGGATCGCGACCCCTTCTACGGCGCCCCGACGGCGGTCATCGTCTTTGCCGACACCTCCGCCCCGACGGGGCATCAGGATGCCTGCATGGTCATGGCCAACCTCATGCACGCCGCCCATGCGCTGGGACTGGGCTCCTGCTGGATCAACCGCGCCAAGCAGATGTTCGAGCTGCCGGAGCTGGCGGACTTGCGCGCCAAGTGGTGGCTGAAACCCGAGATGGAGGGCATGGGCATCTGCATCCTCGGCTATATTCCCGAGGGTACCGTCCTTCCCTGCAAAGCCCGCAAGGAGGGCTATATCATCAAGGACTGAAGCAACGGAAACGCCGCTTTTTCCCCGCGCCGCCGCCCACCCCGGGCTGCGGCGCGGCTCGCATTCAGCGGCGCTGCGCCAACTCGCGCCGGAACATCAGCGCCGTCGTCTGCAACAATTCCACGCGTGACAGCATCCCCGCCAAGCGACCATCCTCCCCCACCACCGGCAGAGCGTCCCAACGCGGCTCGACCTCGAACACGCGCAGAGCCTCAGGCAGATCATCCCCCACGCGCAGCAGCGGCACCGGCACAGGGGCTTCCCCCTGCGGCGGCACCAGCCCGACGGGCTCGCACGCTTCATTGACCACGGGGAGGGAAGTGCCCGGGTGCCGCAGCTGCGCGCGCCACAGGCAACTCAGCGGGACATCCGGCGCCAGCCGCAAGGGCTCGCGGCGCATGACATCGCCCACGCGCAGCACCGCCAAGCCGCGCTCAAAAGGCGAGGCATCCCCGTCCGGCTCGCTGTCGTAGAGCGAGCCCTGCGGCAGCAGACGCACCACGGCGTATCCCACTCCGACGGCTACCATCAGCGGAAAAATCAGCGAGGCTTCCATCGTCAGCTCGATCAACAGCAGGATAGCCGTCACGGGCGTGCGCGCCGCCGCCCCGAAAAACACCGCCATACCCACTAGTGCAAACGCCGTCGGAGCCTCGGCACCGAAACCGGGAACGGGTACCAGCACGCAGCCGAACAGCCAACCGGCAAAGCAACCCGCCATCAGCGTCGGGGTCAACACACCGCCCATCGTCCCAACACCGAACACCACCGCCGTAAGCAAGACCTTGAGCAGCAGCAGAGCCGCCGCCTGCGCCGGGGGGAAGCTCCCGGCGAGCAGAGCCGCCACGGCCTCCTGACCATTGCCGACAATCGCCGGCTGCCACCACGCCGCCAGCCCTACCAGCACCCCCGCCGCCGCCATGCGCGGCAGCAAAAAACACAGACGACCGCGCAGGAACCTCCGCATGCATCCCAACAGCGCCACCCACAGCCGCCCCAGCGGAGCCAGCAACAGCGCCAGCAGCACACAGGCCGCCACCGACCGAGCGGAGTGAACACTCAACTGGCAGGCAAAAAGCGCCCCCTGCCCTCCCCAAATCCACAGCAGCGCATAGGCCGCGCAGGAGGCCACCAGCAGCGGCGCCAAATAGCCGATGCTGAAAGAGCCCACCACGACCTCGCAGACGAAGAGGCAGGAAGCCAGGGGCGTGTGGAAAGCCGCCGTCATACCCGCCGCCGCCCCGCAGCCCACCATCAGGCGCAGAGAGGGCGGCGCCACATGCAGCCAGCGACCCACGGCAGAAGCAGCCACGGCAGCAATTTGCATGAGCGCCCCCTCCTTGCCGATGCAGCTGCCGCTGCCCAAACTCAGCACCGCTGACACGCTGCGCAGCAGTCCCTGACGGCGGGGCAAGCGACCGTCGCCCAAGGAAAAGGCCTCCATGTAGTCCGGAACGCGTCGGGCATCCGCCCGATGCGCCCACAGCAACACCAGCGCCGCCGGAATCGCCCCCGCCATCGGCAGCAGCATGCGTTGCCAGGCCGCCAACTGCTCAAAACAGGCCACGCGCCCGCACCACAGACCCGTGAAAAGCCACTGAACCCCATCGGCGGCAGCCTCAAAGACCAGCGCCGCCAGCGCGCCCGCCAACCCCATGAGCACCGCCTGCAGCAGCATGACCTGCTGCTCGCCCACATGCAGCGCCCGCAGCAGCGCCAACTGCCACCGCAGCACACGATAGGAAGTGCGGTGTTTCATCGGGGGAAGCGCAGGGGAAAAGTCTCAGGACGGCTCCACCACGCCGTCGCGAATCATCAGCACACGGTCGCCGCGCGCGGCCACCGTGCGATCGTGCGTCACCGTCACCAGCGTCTTGCCGCCCGCCTCGGCCAGCTCGAAGAGCAAATCGAGGATTTGACCGCCGTTGCGCGAGTCGAGATTCCCCGTCGGCTCATCGGCAAAGATGATGGCCGGGTCATGCGCCAGCGCGCGCGCAATGGCCACGCGCTGCTGCTCACCGCCGGACAGCTCATTGGGCAGGTGATCCATGCGATCCGCCAAGCCCACCTTCTCCAGCAGGCTGCGCACGCGTTCCGTGGCCTCCTTCCCCGCAATCGCCGTTGCCAGCGAGGCATTTTCCAGTGCCGTCAGCTCCGGCATGAGCATGTAGTTCTGGAAGATGAAGCCCATCATGCGGTTGCGGAAAAGGGCTCGGCGGCGCAAAGAGAGAGCATACACATCCTGCCCGTCGATAAGCACGCGCCCCTGCGTGGGGGGCTCCAGCCCCGCCAGCGTGTACATGAGCGTGGTCTTGCCCGCGCCGCTGGGACCGCAGAGAAAAACACGCTCCCCGCGGGCGATATGCACGCTTAACCCATGGAGCACCTCCACCTGTTTCTTGCCGATGGAGTAGGAGCGGTGCAGATGGTCGGCCGTAATCATCAGCGCTGCATCTCGATATTATCAATCAGGCGCACCTCGCCGAAGAAAGCCGCCACCGCCAACAGCGCAGGACGGCGCAGATCCGTCAGCTCGTGCAGCGTCTCCGCATCGACCAGCGACACGTAGTCGAGACGCACCTCGGGCAGCGTCCCCAGCGTACTCTCCACCAGTCGGCACACGTCCTCGGGGTCGGTGCCGCTCTCAAAATCGGCCTTGGCCACCAGCAGCGCCTTGCGGATGCGGGGTGCCTCCGCCCGCAGCTCCGGGGTCAGCAGCGCGTTGCGGCTCGAGAGCGCCAGTCCGTCCTCCTCGCGCACAATTTCGGCCCCGTGCAGCTGCACGGGGATATCCAAATCGCGCACCATGCGGCGCAACACCGCCAGCTGCTGAAAATCTTTCTTGCCGAAGATAGCATCCGTCGGCTGCACCAGGTTGAACAACTTGTTGACCACGAGGCAGACCCCGGCAAAATGGCCGGGACGCCGCGCGCCGCACAGCACGGAGGAAAGGTAGGTCTCCTCCAGCACTACGGAGCGATCGGGCGCATACATCACGTCCGGGGTCGGCATGAACACCACATCTACGCCGCAGTGCTCGCAAACCTGCAAATCTCCCTGCGGATTGGTCGGATAGCTCTTCAGATCGCCCGCGTTGTCAAACTGCACGGGGTTCAGGAACACGCTGGCCACCACGCAGCCCGACGCACCCGCCAGCTCACGCGCCTGTCGCAGCAGACTCGCATGCCCCGCATGCAGGGCACCCATGGTGGGAACCAACACAAGCCGATGGCCGCGCCGGGGTGCGAGAATGCTGCGCAGCTCTTCTTTCGTATGTGCGATGTGCATGCGCGAAGCCTAGCACAGGGCTGCCGCAGATTCAAGTGCAGAGCGCGTCTTTTCCCCTGCGCGCCGCCGCGCGCATGACACAGGGAACGAACGAAGCGCGTTGCCCCGCATCGGGCAACGCGCTTCGGACGTTTTTCGGTTGCAGGCTGCGATCAGGCACCGAGCTGGAAGCGGTGGAAAGCCACCACAGTCAGCGTGTCACCCAGAGCCTTGCCGGTGTTCGCCACGAGCTTCTCCACGGAGACGGAGGGATCCTTGACGAACTCCTGGCTCAGCAGGCAGCTCTGCTTGTAGAGCGCCTTGAGCTTACCGGGCAGAATCTTCTCCAGCATCGCCTCGGGCTTACCCTGCTCCAGCAGCTGCTTGCGGGCGATCTCCTGCTCCTCGGCCACGAAGGCGGGGTCGAGCGAGGAGGCGTCCACGCTCTTGGGAGCGCAGGCAGCGATGTGCAGGGTGATGTCCTTGCACATGGTGGTGAAGGCCTCGGCAGCGGCGGTCTCGGGCTTGGTCGCGGCGACCTCCAGCAGCACACCCACCTTGCCACCCATGTGGATGTAGGAGGTGACGGTGCCCTCGCCGGCCAGCGTATAACGACCGAACTTGCGGAACTTCATGTTCTCACCGATGGAGGCGCACTGCTCGGCGAGGTATTTCTCCACCGTCGTACCGTTGATGGCGACAGCGAGCGCCTCGTCCAGCGTCTTGGCGGCAGAGGCCTTGAGCGCGGCACCGATTTCGGCCACGAGCGCCTTGAACTTATCGCCCTTGGAGCAGAAGTCGGTCTCGCAGTTGATTTCGTAGATGATGCCGTCCTTGCCCTCCACGACGGTCGCCACGATGCCCTCCTTGGCCTCGCGGTCAGCCTTCTTGGCAGCCTTGGCAATACCCTTTTCGCGCAGGTACTTGACGGCCTCGTCCATGTTGCCGTCGCATTCGACCAGCGCCTTCTTGCAGTCCATCATGCCGGCATCGGTCTTGATGCGCAGCTCCTTGACCATGGCAGCGGTTACTTCAGCCATAATGGTATGTCGTTCAGGTTGTTCAGGCTTGCTGGGGCTTGGCCTTGTTGATGGCCTCGGTCAGCACGGAAAGAATCAGCTGGATGGAGCGCATGCCCGCGTCGTTGCCCGGAATGGGGTAGGCCACATCGTCGGGGTTGGCGGTGGTGTCCGTCAGGGCGATGACGGGGATGTCAAGCTTGTGCGCCTCGCGGATGGCGAGGTACTCGTGATCAGCGCCGATGGCCACAATCACATCGGGAGCGCCGCCCATGTTGCGGATGCCCTGCAGGTTGCGCAGCAGCTTCTCACGCTCGCGAGAGAGCGCCGCCAGCTCCTTCTTGGACATGGACTTGTACTCAGGCTGCTTGTCGAGATTCTCCAGGTAGTCCAAACGAGCAATGCTCTTCTTGATGGTCGCCATGTTGGTGAGCATGCCGCCCAGCCAACGGAAGTTGACGTAGTACTGCTCCGTGGCCTCGGCGGCGGCCTTGACGGCCTCCTGCGCCTGACGCTTGCAGCCGACGAAGAGAATCTTCTTGTTCTTGGCAGCCAGATCGCTCAGGAATGCGCAGGCCTTGTCCAAGCACTTTTCGGTTTCCTCAAGGTTGATGATGTGGATGCCGTTGCGCTGCGTCAGGATGAACTTCCGCATGTTGGGATGCCATTTGCGCGTCTGGTGACCATAGTGAACGCCGGCGTCCACCATCTTCGTGATGAGTTCGTTAATCATGTTGTATGTATAGGTTGTGCGAGCCTTGAATCAGGTGTCGCGATGGGTGGAAGGTGCTGCGCTTTCGCCCCCAGCCCTCCGTTGTTCTTCATGCAGCATCAGCGGGGAGCGCCAGTGTAACGCACGGACGGCTGCAAGTCAATCCCTTTCCGCTCGGCAACAAGGATTTTTCCCGCCTTTTTCGCCGCCGCAACGGATGTTGCCGCCCGAAGGTGCGCGCGTGATTCGCAGCCCCGGCAAAAAACGAGGCTCACACGCGCCAGATGCCGCCGTTTTCGAGAGCGCGGCGCAGCGAGGCGACGACCTGCTCAGGGCTGTAGCCCGCCTCGCGCAGGGAGGCGAGGGAGCGGGCACCGTCGCGCTTGGCGAGACGTTTTCCCTCGTTGTCGCGCAGCAGCAGGTGGTGGGTATAGAGGGGGGTGGGCAGCCCGAGAACCCCTTGCAGCGCACGATGGATGTGCGTGGCTTCGAAGAGGTCTTCGCCGCGCGTGACGTGGGTCACGCCCTGAGCAGCATCGTCGACCACAACGGCCAAGTGGTAGCTGGCGGGGAATTCCTTGCGAGCCAGCACAACATCGCCGTATGCCGTGGGCACGCATCGCTGCCGTCCGCGCCGCGTATCTTCCCACTCAGGGCATCCGATGAGGTTCTGCACGCGCTCCATGTCGAGCCGCCAGCAGTGGGGGTCGCCGCGCGCCAAGCGCTCGGTCACCCGCTCGCGCGACAGGTGCTTGCAGGTGCCGGGGTAGAGGTAGCCCAGCGTGCTGTGCGGCGCCCGCCCCAGCTCGGCAAGCTGCGCCTTGATTTCCCCCCGTGTGCAGAAGCAGGGGTAGAGCAGCCCCGCACCGCGCAGCTGCTCCAGCGCAGCAGCATAGTGCTCAAAGCGGCGGCTTTGCACCATCGGCTCGCCGTCGTAGTGCCAGCCCACCCACGCTAAATCGCGCAGCATCTGCGTGACCCACTCCGGGTTGCGGGCGCGGAAGTCAATGTCCTCCAGCCGCAGCAGGCAGCGCCCGCCGACGGCATCGGCCACGCGACGCGCCTCCAGCGCCGCCAGCAGGTGCCCGACATGCAGGGGGCCGCTGGGGCTGGGGGCAAAACGCGTGATAACCGCCGTAGTCACCTCAGTACTCGGCCTTGAGAATGCGCTGTGTCAGCTCGCGAATCCCGGCGGCTGCGCGGGTCGAACGCGGGTACAGGCACTGCGCGCGATAGTAGTTGGCCAGCGCCGACCCCAACTCGCCGCGCTCGGCCTGCTCCTTGCCCTGCTGCAGAGCCTGCACGAAGTCATGGGCGGAGAGTGCATAGCGGTTGAGCGCATCGCGGAAGCGAGCATCCTCGCCGTAGCGGGCATCCTGAGCCTGCTGATCCAACAACATCTCGTAGGCCATGCAGGGTCCCATGACGGCATCCTGCGCGGCGGCGCGTTCCAGCTGCTGTAGCATGCCGTCGATGGTGCTGATGAGGGTGAGAACCTCCTTGTATTGCTGTTTCAGTTCGGGGTTGACGGCAACGACCTCAAACTTGTTCTGCTCGGCAGCGATGGTGCGGAAATCGCCGCGGGCGTAGAGCACGCGGAATTCCTCCAGCACCCCGTCCTGGCTGTCGAGCTTTTCGAGCTGTTCGCGACCCTCGGCCAGCTTGGGGTTGCGCGGCCAAATAGTGCCAGCCTCGGTGATGTAGCGGTTGAAGTCCTCATCATCCCCGGCGCGCAGGGCTTTGACGGCGTTGCGCAGGGCGAGGTCGCTCTGCTGCTTGCGTCCGGAGCAGTAGCTCATGACCAGCGAATCGTCGAAGTCGGCATCCAGCTCCTTCATGCGCTTGGCTGTCTCCTCGCACACGCCGTAGTCGCGGGCATTGAGGGCGGAGAGCACGCGACGGCGCAGGGTCCAGTATTCCGCAATGCGCCGGCGACTTGCCGCGGGGAAAGTCGCCACACTCTGCATGAACTCGCCGATGGCCACAGCCTCGATGAGGTGTTGCGTGGCATCGGCCAGCTTATTCTGCGCCAGCAAGGCGGTCACGGCTTCGATATTCTGGTCGACATCGTGGCGGGCATTGGCCGCCAGCGATGCCAGCGCGCTGACCGTGGGCGAGGTACCGGCGATGCCGTTGAAGAGCTGGTAGGATTTGGAGTTTTCGTCGAGCTTGAGCTGCGAATCGCCGTCGCGGAAGATGTGGCGGTAGCAGTTGGCGCCGATGAGGGCGTGGTCAAAGCGCCGCTCGAAGAGGAAGGAGAGCACCATGCTCTGGTAGTTCACCTTGGCCAGCTCCGTGGCGGCCATGGAGTCGGCATCGTTCTTGACCTGCGCCGCTTTTTTGCCGGTCACCTCGCTGCTGTTGTAGGCAATTTTGTAACTGTTGGAAGTGCTGGTATCGACGACGGATTGCTTGCCGATACCGCGGCGGGGCGAACGACCGCGGCCGGTGTTGTAGTTGGTCATTCGGTTGGTATCCTCGACCAACTTGTCGATTTCCGCCTGCATCTTGGCATTTTTGCGCTCGCGGGAGTTGTTGGCGTACTGCACGGACAAAGCCGAGGCAATGCCCCCCGCCAGCGTACCGGACTGGCCGCCGTCCCCCTCGTAGTCGTTGAGTTCGTAGAGCCCTCGACCGATTTGCAGCAGCGTCTGGCTGCCGACCTCGGCTTTGGAGCGGGCGCTCTTTTGCGTCAGCTTGAGCAGCTCGTTCATCTTCTTGCGGTAGCGCTTGGACTCCGTGCTGTCGTCGGGCAGTTGGTAGAGGTATTTTTCAAAACGCGCCCGCACGGCTGCATTGTTGCCCAAGTCGAAGTAGCCCCCGTTGTACTTCATGGTGTCCGAGGCGGGATCCAACAGGGGAATCTCCATGCCGAACAGCTGCGGGTTGGGGGGCACGTCATTGGAAGCGGTCTGCGCTTGTTTCCCGCCGCTGGCGTCGAAGGTGGAGGGCAGCTGCGCCGGTGTTCCGCCGGCAGATGCGGGGGTCTGCGGCGCCTGCACCGCAGCGGGAGGAGCCGCATTGATGGTGGTCTGATTACCCTGCAGATCACCCATGCCCGTGCTGCCGCTCGCCTGGGGGGCATTTTGGCGAACATTGATGGGATCTTTCTGAATGTCCGCGGCCTTGAGCACATCCGCGGGAACTTGCGAAATCATCTGCGCCGAGCTCGGCAGGCAGCCTGCTCCCATCACCGATGCCAGGGCAATCAACAATCGTGCTTGCATACTCATTTCGTCTCCATATTGCGCACCACGAGGATGCCTTTGACTTCTTTCTGCTGCGCATCGCGGCCGGTGCAGCACTCCACGTCGAAGTAAAAGGTATCCCCTCGGGTAAGATTCACCCGGGGCGATACCCCCTTGCGAACCAAGAGGGGCAGACGCTCCTGCTTGTTACCGGCAATCGAGACCGCCACCATGCGGTCATTCCCCTCGGTGTCGATGTTCTCGACGCGGGCGGCGATGCGATAGCGATTGCCGGTCAGGCGCGAGGCATCGCGACGATACTCGCTGATGTTGAACCCTCCATCTTCATGGCGGCTCGTGCGCTGTTCCGCCGGATGCGACGAGAAAGCCAGATAGAGCGCTCCCCCCACCAACATAGCTCCCCCGGCGAGCGCTGCGGGTAAGAGAGGAAAAGTCTTGTTCTTTTTCTTGCTGTGACGACTTCTTCTTGCCATAAATGCTGAAAGTTGTTACTGATTTATTCCCAGCGCGTTCTGCGCGCCCCCACATAGGCCAGAACGAGCCCGGCAACGATGTGCGCCAGCAGCACCCCGTTGCAGAGCGCGGCCGGGCTGAACACCGTCTGCACAATACTGCTGACGGCCTTGTAGACCTCGTTATCTAAGCCGGAGATACTGCCGCTCCAGGCCCAGTAGGCCGAGATAAAGGGCTGGGTGAGGCGTTCGATGCTGTCCGGCAGGGCGAGCACCGCCCCCGAAAGCGGCAACTGAAAGCCCACCAGATAAATGCTGAGCAGCGAGGCCTGCGCGGCCGTCTTGCAATTGGCCGAGATACCGAGACAGACCGAGGTCATCGCCGCGTTGGCCAGCAGAAGGTAGAACAGATGGTTGAGCGGGTTGCCGCGCAGGGGCCAGAAAAACTGCACAAAGGCAAACATCCACAGGCTTTGGATGAGCACCAGCACAGTCAGGTAAATCGCCTTGGAGCTGACATAGGCGGCGGGGGAGGCTCCGGCGAATTTTTCCTTCTCCATGATGAGACGCTCGCCGGCAATTTCGGAGGCCGAGTTGTTCGAGCCCATGAGCCCCAGCAAAATAACCTCGAACATGATGATACCGCTGACGGCGGAGCCCACCTTGGCGCGCACCTCGGCCTGCTCCTGCTGGGCTTGGATTTCCACGGCAATGTCGTTACCCGCGCGGTCGGTCAGCCGCAGCAGTTGCTCCTGACCCTTGCTTGAGAAAAGAGCCACCAGCACGGGAAACACCACCACCATGGCCAATTGGAGCAGGAGCTGCGTGCGGTCGCGGAAGAGAATGCTGAAACGCCGCCGCAACATGACACCCAGCTGCGTCCCAAAACCCGGGGTAGGTTCCGTATCGGAGCCGTCGCCGCCCGGCGCGGGCGGCTCGACCCCCTGCGCGGCAAATTTGGCGACGTAGCATTTCTCCAAGGCGGCGTAGTAATCGCTGCGGTGCTTGAGCCAGCTCGCCGCCCAATCCGCAGGTTCGCGCAACTGCAGGCGCGGGTACACCTCCTCGACGCCCTCCACCCCAAAGTAATGCGCCATGGTGCGGGGCTCGCCGTGGTAGGCCAGTCGACCGCGCACCAGCACCATGATACTGTCGTAGAGAGCCATTTGCGCCAGGCTGTGCGTCACGGAAATCACGATGCGCCCATCGCGCAGGCTCAGGTCGTGGAGCAGCTCGACAATTTCACGCTCCGAGCGCGGATCCAGCCCGCTGGTCACTTCGTCGCAAAGCAGGATCTTGGGGCGCGACACCAACTCCATCGCCAACGACAGACGGCGCTTCTGGCCGCCGGAAAGCATCGCCACGCGGCGGTCGGCTATCTCGGCCAGCCCGGTCTCCTCCAACACGCTGTCGATGAGCTCGTTGAGCTCATCCTCGCCGGCCGACACCCGCAAACGCGCCGCATTTTCCACATTCTCATCGACCGTCAACTCCTCGTATGCAATGCTGAACTGCGGCACATAGCCGATTTCGTTCGGCTCGAAATCCCCTTCCTCGGCCAAATCGCGCCCCTCCCAATAAAAGGAGCCTTCCGTGTTCTCCTTGATGCCGGCGATGGTCTTGAGCAGGGTGGTTTTGCCGCAGCCGCTGGGTCCCACGATGGCCATAAAATGCCCCTTGGGCACGCAGAAGTTAATATCGCGCAACAGGAAGAGCGACTCCTCCTCCGACTGCTCAATTTCCAGGTCAATATGGCGTGCCTCCAGCATACTCAACTTTTGTTCTTTTCTTTAACATAAACGCGCCTACAGCGCAAGGACGAAAGCGCACCCATCCTGCTTTCTCCATCAATCGCAACATCTCAGAAGCGCAGCTGCACCCCCTGTTCCTGCCATGTCCGCACCAGCTCGTGCTCCAGATTCGCACTTCCCCCATAGCACTCATACAAGACCTGCAAGCGGCGCTGCTGCAAAAACTGTTGCAAGGCCGTCCGTCCGCGCGATCCGTCCAGATGAATCAGGAAGGTCACAATCGCAAGAGCAGCGGGATAATAGTCATGCTGACCGGCGCCTTTCGTCCAATCCTCGTAGGAAATCGTCATGAAGTCGGCAAATTTTTTCCCGACATTCAGTTCATCATTCAGGGATTCGATGATGCGAACGTAATGCCGGTCGAAATTCAACTCATCGGCCTCGTAGCTGATACACTGTGCATAGACGGCGATACCCTCCACCATCACTCGGCTCGCGCGAAAAGCCGAGGAGAGGGTTTCTTGGTGATTGAGCTCATGCAACACCACGCCTCCGACCAGATATTCCCCGTTCTCTGCTTTGCCGCCCTCAGTAATCCCGACACTGGAGCTTGGCAGAAGAACCGTACCGTTCACACACATCCCGTCGGTCTTCGCCGCACAACAAATACCCTTGCTCGTCAAATCCGCCACGTACTCAGCCTTATTGCGATAAAGCCTCAGCGGGCGTTTCTGCGACGTATCCTGCACCACGCCCAAGGGCTGGCCGGGATTCAACAAGACCGAGAGAAGATCGCTCTGAGCCAACCGGGAAAGCTCCAGCAATTTTCCGAATTTGACAAGTACATCTTCCTCCAGGGTCATGGAGCTGCCGATGATGAAGTGCTCCGTCTCGTAGGTCACGGGAGCCACTTCGCCGTAAATCGGCACGGCGCAGGCGCTCCTCTCCGCCCGCGTGTCATGGGGCAGCTCGTAATGCCGGGGGTATTGCTCGGGATAGCTCACGGCTTCATCCTCGTGCACCCCCGAGGGGCTCACCGTCCACTCCGCTCCCCGGAGCGGCAGCACAAGCAACAACAAGCCTATTGTGTGTCGGAAAGACATTCCCTGACCTCCTATTGACAACAGCACGATTTTCCATAATAAATGGGGCGGGCATCCGTCTCTGCCACATCCAACACCACGATGCGATTCATCCCGTGCCGGAGGATATCGACCGGACAATGAAGGATGGACGGGCTGCCATTGGCATTCATGTAGCGCCCCAGCAGAAAACCGTTGACCCAAACATAGCCCTGCTTCCAGTCGCGCATGTTCAGGTAGAAGCCCCCGGGACGCACCACCCGAAATTGCGCTTTCATGTACACCCCCCGTTCATCGCCATCGGAGGGCTCTATCCCCGGCGGAAGGGGGTAGCGGCGCAGCTCTGCCCCCGGTTCGCGCTCGAGCGGCAGCAATTCCATGCGCCAGGTTTTCAGAGCCTTGCCATTCCACAGCACCTTGCCGACGATGCCTTTTTCATCGTGCTCCATCGCTGCGCCATAGCTCAGGTGTCCGAAGGTGTTGACCACCAGGCGCAGCTCGGTCGGGTGCTCGCGTTTCGGCAGCGGTAGCCCGGCTACGTTGCCGATACGCCCCAATTTACCCATGTATTCATTCTCCAAATACACCCGTGCTTCATCGTGCACCTGCGCCTGCAAAAGCCCGGCGCCCCCCGCCGGCAGGGTGGTGAGATAGATGCCGATTCCCAAATGCTGGCGCAGCGACTCAAGCGTGCGGGGATGTTCCGACACTCCGGCCATGCCTGTTCCCGCAAGATACCACAAGCGTTCGACATCGACTTGCTGCAGCTGAATCTCGGGAGGGGTCGCCAGCTTCACATAGCCGGGTGATACCGGCGGCGGCAGGGAGGGGCGCTCATATTCCTCATCGAAATACGAGCAAATCAGATCGCGATATCGGGTGTACTCAGGTTGCCACCTTCCCTCCTCACTCAAAGGGGCCGCATAGTCATAACTCGTCAACAGCGGGCGCAGCGCCTTCCCGCTCGGATCGCCGTGTGCCCCCGCCGCCAGCCCGTAGTTGGTGCCGCCGTACATCATGTACAGGTTGAACGAAATCCCCTTCTCCATGTACCAGCGGAGCGATGCCTCCGTGGTGGGATGAAACAGCCAGGCCACATCTCCCCAATATCGGGCACGCCCTGTGCAGGTGAAGCCGGAAAACAGGGGTGCGGCCGAGCGCATCTGCTTGGCTGCCACCGCATCGAGCTCCGAACGGAGGGAATCCAGGCCCAGGGGAATATCGCCCATGTCGTAGCGCAAAAAGGGCGGTAGCGCTCCCTCTATCACCATACAGCCAGGCGCCTGATGCGCCCGCCAGAAGGTCGCGAGATGCTCCAGGTATTTTTGCCCGTTCCGGCGCGAAGCGTAGGCTCCCAGCTCATTATCCAGCTGAACCATGAGCACGGGGCCACCGGCAGAGAGCACCCTGGGAGCAATCACGGCAGCGATGCGCTGCAAATAGCGGTTCTGCGCCGCCATGAAGCGCTGCCCCTCCACGCAGCGCAACTCCGTGGGTCCCTCGCGCAGCAAATAAGACGGCAGCCCGCCGAAATCCCAGTCGGCTCCCACATAGGGACCGGGACGCACCAGCACCCACATCTTCTCCGCGGCGCAGAGATCAATAAATGCACCGATGTCGTTCATACCCGTCTCATCCCAAATACCCTCCTCGCGCTCCAGCAAATTCCAGCAGACGGCCACGCTGATGGTGTTGAGACCCATAGCTTTGGCGGAGCGGATGTAATGCCCCCACAGGCTGCGGGGAATGCGCTGCGGATGCAGCTCGCCCGATCGAATTTGGTAGGGTCTGCCATCCAAGAAGAATGTGTTTTGCCCCGCCCCGGCAGAGGACGCAAACTTCTGCACTTTCCCGGGGATCAGCGAGCAAAGGTGCTCAAGCGGAATCTTCTCCCCGCCATGAAGCACCATGGCGAGGAGGCATCCAAGCATCAGAGCCGACAAGAACCGCATACCCTCTCTGTATAACAAACTCCCGGGAGCCATGTAAAGCACGGATTCCGCTGCACGCTCTTTTTCCTTGTCCGTTGGCTCTTCGCATGCCACAATACAGGCAGCATGATTCGTCAACTGACGCTCGAGGGCATCACGCTCTTCCCCTCCGCACAAAGTTTTTCGTTTGAGCCGGGTATCAACGTTCTCATCGGCGGCAACGACTCCGGCAAGAGCCACCTGATGAAATTGGGCTACGCGCTCTGCAAGTGGAGCAGCGGCAGCACCCGAAAGGAGCTGCCCGCCGTTTGGGCGGAGGAGAAACGTCTGCGGCTCATTCTCATGCGCGTGTTCGGGCTGCGTGACCTGACGGAACTGACCTCGCGCTTCACCGCCCCCTGCACCGCGACGGTACACTCCTCGATGGAGGGGGAGAAGGTGCCGCCGGGGAGTGCCGAACTCATCTTCAGCTTCCGCAGCGGGGCCGAGGAGGAGGGGCTGCACATCCGCACCATGCCCGAGCGCTACCTCAACAGCAACAGCATTTATCTGGCCGCGCGCGAGGTGCTCTCCGTCTACCCCTGCTACACCCAACTCGGAAGGCGCTATCCCGAGTTGCTAGACTCGGCCGGCTGGGATCTCTGCACCGCGCTGGAACAAGATCCGACCGCCGAGCCGGAGCACGCGCTGCTCCCCATCATCCGCCGCATCGAGGCACTGCTGCGCGGGCGCATGCTGCGCCGCCACGACCGCTTTTACCTACACCGGTCCGGGCAGGAACCCACCGAGCTCAACCTCGTGGCCGAGGGCTTCAAGCGCATCGGCTCGCTGGGGCTGCTGCTTGCCAACGGCAGCGTGCGCCGCGGCACGACCCTCTTTTGGGACGAGCCGGAGATGAACCTCAACACCGTCCACCTCCCCGCTTTGGTGGATATCATGCTGGCTCTGTGCCACGCAGGCGTGCAGCTGGTGCTGAGCACGCACAGCCTCTTCCTGTTGCGCGAGCTGGCCATCCGCTTATCCGAGACCAAAAACCGCGCGCTGAGCCGCCGCTACTTCGGGTTGCAACCCGGCGAGCACGGCACCACCGTATGCGCCTCCGACGAGCTCGATGCGCTCGAACGGCTCGACAGCCTCGACGCCGAGGCAGCCCAGGCCGACCGCTACCTCCGCATGGAGCATCCCTGACCCCGCCATGCAAACAGGTACCAGCTGCATCGAAGGCCTGCACCGCTTCAATTTTGAGGCGGGCTACTATGTGTGCCGCTTTGAGTGCTCCCCCTTCTATGCTCACCACGCGCAAAACTTCTGCAGCAGCTGCAAAGAGATGGATTTTGTGCTCTACCACCCCGGCAAAAAAGAGCTTTGGCTCATCGAGGTGAAGGACTACCGCTTCAACGCACGCCCCAAGGTGAACGATTTGGTCGAAAAGCTCTGCCGCAAGGTGCGCGACTGCCTCTTTCTGCTGCGCACGGCCGCTCTCTGCGCGCCCGAGGAGGAGCCGGAGGAGGGGATTTCCCTGCGAGAGATGGCGCGCATGAGCCTGCAGGCGCGGCACATCCGCATCGCCTTCACCATCGAGCTGGGGCGCACGGGACTCTTCCCGCCCAAGACCCTGCTCTCCACCATCCGCGATCTGCTCTACCGCCAAATCCGCTTCATCGACCCGCAGATGGTGTGCCTTCCCATCACGGAATCGGGTAGCTGCTGCCCCTGGACCATCACCCCGGCCGACGGGGAGCACTCCGCACGCATTCGCCGACGCATGGAGGAAGCGCGCGCCGCGCGCGACCACGCCGCTAAACTGGCGGCCGAGGTCGAGCGCCACCGCGAGAAGGAAGAAGCACGCCGTCGCCGCCGAGCCCGCAAAAGCCCCCAGCCCCTTTGGAAGCAACGCGCGGCGGAACGAGCCGAGGGCAAAAGCGGCACCCACGCCGACCGCAAGCGCTAAGCCTCCGCGCGGCATGTATTTCCCGAGTGCATGGCGGTCTTTTCGCTTGCCCGACAAGCGCTCGGAATGCTAGAATACGCGCGCATGATGAAGAACCTGCCCAATATCATCACGGTGAGCCGCATTCTGCTGGTGGTGCTCTATACGGTGCTGCTGGCAGCGGTGGGGCTGCTCCCCCCTGTGCCGCAGGAGCCGACGGGTGGGTGGTTCACGCCTCTGTCGCTGCCGGTTTGCCTCGCGCTCTGGGCTTTTGTGGTAGCGGCCATCACGGATTTCTTCGACGGGTATTTGGCACGCAAATACTGCGTGGTGTCTGACTTCGGCAAGCTGATGGATCCGCTGGCGGACAAGATTTTGGTCTGCGCGGCGTTCATCTACCTCACCTGGGTGGGGCTGTGCCCGTTCTGGGTCAGCATCATCATCGTGTTCCGCGAATTTCTGGTGACGGGGCTACGCCAGATTGCGGCGACCAAGGGCTATGTGCTGGCCGCTGATCGCTGGGGCAAGTGGAAAACAGCTATGCAGCTCACCTACTGCATTTCCTGCATGGTCTATTTGGCCTATGGTGCCAACTTACCCGAGCCGCTGCACAGCCTGAGCGTGGGAACGGGCGGTGAGTGCCTGCGTATCGGCTCACTGGTTCTTGCCGTGCTGCTGACGCTGATCAGCGGGGTGAATTACTGCCGCCAAATGCGGCGCTTCTTCTGACAGCACCGCCGAACTCGGCTCCGATTGTCCGGTTCGTCTGTCTTCGGCGCACGATCACACGTCGCAGGCGCTTCCCGCAGCGAGCCTGGAAAAACGACCGCTCACCCACGACGACAGTGGGCAAGCGGCTCGTGATAAGGAACAAGCGAATCCTTACAACTCGGGCTCTTCGTCCGGCTGCTCGGAGCTGTCGGCCGACTCGACCTTTTTGGCATCGGCCTGATCAACGAGCTGTTTCCAGTCGCGGATACAGTTGGCGTGCCCGGTGTAGAGGAGTTTGCCATCTGCCGAAACCAGGTTGACAAACGGAATGCCGGGAGGGAAAGAGATGCCGGGCATTTGCTTCACGTCCTTGTCTTGCTTCCAGATGGCGCTGAACTTGGCCTTGTGGCTCGTGATGTAGGCCTTCATCGCCGCAACACTATTGTCGTCACCGATGAGAATAATATCGCAGCGACCGTCTTTCTTCATCTCCTTGTGAGCCTTGACAATTTCGGGCATTTCCTGTTGGCAAGGACCACACCAGCTGGCGGAGAACAGATAGAAGTAATAAGAAGCCTTTTCAGAGGGTTTGCCATTGATCAGCTTGCACTTCTTCGCTGCCGTGACGACGGCATTCTTACCGGAGACGGCTTTTTCCTTTTTAGGGGAATGAGCAGCAGGGGTATTCTCAAGCGCCTGCTGAGCGGCAACGGGCATAGGAGCAACACTAAGTAGGCAGGCAACAACAAAAAGAAAAGCCGATGTTTTCATGATGCGATGAGGGAGATGGTCAGCACGAATACATCCCGTGCCTCGGTCAATCGACGGCAAGGGGTAACATGTACGAGCTGCAGCATAGCAACAGCACCACCGCGGCGTCAAGCTCTTTCTCCGAATCCGCAGTGCTTCGGAATAACTCAGCTGTTGCCCAAACGACGTCGCTGCCACCTGAGCAGCAGCCCCAATAAACGGCGCCGTCCTGATGTTCGGGCATGAGTCACCATCCACACTCCGGCTCCGATGAGCAACACAGCGAGCACCTTTTGCCCTGTGAGCACATCCACCCCGAGCCAAACGCCGACAGAAGCGGCCACCACGGGTTGCACATAGTTGTAGGTGGCCACGGTGGGGGCATCCAGCCGCTGCTGCGCTGTCATCAGCAGCAGATAACTGATAAAGGAGCCACCAACGACCACATAAGCGGCGCCTGCCCCGGCGGCCGGGCTCAGAGCTCCCCACGGTGCGACAAGCAGGTGCGACAGCATGCACGGCAGCATGAGCGCGGCAGAGAGGCCGAATAGCCATTTCATCATGGTGATGGGGCTGTAGCGGTGCAGCTGCCCGCTGAAAAACACAAAGTAACACGCGGCTGCAAATTGCGCCAGCAGGCAGAGAGCATCGCCCCGGGGATCGCCGCTCAAGCCACCCGTTCGGCTCGACCCGAGGATGAGCACCACGGCTCCCAAGGCCGCCAGCCCCATGCCGAGTGCGCGGCGGCGCGTCACGCGCAGATGCAGGAACAGCGCCGCCAGCAATAAGGTGAAAATGGGCGTGGAGGTGGCCACCACGCATCCGTTGGTAGGCGAGGTATACGACATGCCGCAGACATAACAAAACTGATTGATACTCATCCCGCAGAGCGACATGAGGAAAAGCTTGGGGATATCGCGCAGCGACACAGACTCGCGCGGACAGCTGAACGAGAGGAGCCAGAACAACAATGCCGCCCCGCTGACGCGCAGCGTGGCCAGGCGCAGTCCATCGATCACCCCGCCCTGCATGGCCACCTTGCACATGGGGCTCATGAGCCCGAAGCAGAGCATGGAGCCCAGCGCCGCGAGATGCCCCCAAGCCGCCTGACGCTCGTCGCTCATCTTGCGGCTTCACCCTGCTCAACAGCCTCGGCAGGCGGCGCAGACATCGGACCGGGCAGGTAAACCCAACAGTAGACGGCAATCCCGATGTACACAAGGGTCAACACCCAGCCAACCGTATTGACCAAATAACCGATGAGACGGCGGCGGGTCACCAAAGCCAACAGGAACACCACCACGGCCACCGTCACGCCGATGGCTGCCAGCAACACAGAGGAAACAATCTCGTGATTGTTGAAAACGTAGTTGAGAATGGCGGGAGTTCCCCCCAGCATCAGGCTAGCGCCGAAGCAATCCCAGCTGTTAAAAGCATTGAAATCTTCCTGCGGCTCACTCATGGGGCTTAGTATACGCTGCCGCACCGCAGCGGGCAAGCCCTGATTGCACCCCCGGGGGGAGTTTTCGGCGTGAGTAAGCGGAGAGGAGGACAACACGCGAAGAGCGCGGGAGCAACACCAGCTCCCGCGCTCCGAAGTCTTGCGACGAAATGCCGAGGCTTAGGCGATGGAATCGCCGAGCTTCTTCATGGCCTCAGCGGCACGGTTGGAGTAACCCCATTCGTTGTCGTACCAGCCGCACACCTTGACCATGTTGCCGCCGACCACGTAGGTGAATCCGGCGTCGAAGATGCAGGAGTGGGGGTTGGACACGATGTCCTGAAGCACGAGGGCTTCCTCGGAGTACTCAAGCACGTGACCCATGGGACCCTCGGCAGCAGCCTTCATGGCGGCATTCACTTCCTCGACGGTCACATCCTTCTTGAGGATGGCGACAAAGTCGGTCAGCGAGCCCGTGGGGGTGGGCACGCGGAAAGAAGCGCCGTTGAGCAGCCCCTTGAGCTGGGGAATGACCTCACCGATCGCCTTGGCAGCACCCGTCGTGGTGGGGATGATGTTGATGGCGGCGGAGCGCATGCGGCGGGGATCCTTGTGGGGGAGGTCGAGGATGCGCTGGTCGTTGGTGTAGGAGTGGATGGTGCTCATCATGCCCTTCTCGATACCGAAGGTGTCGTTGAGAACCTTCACCATGGGGGAGAGGCAGTTCGTCGTGCAGGAAGCATTGGAGACGATGTTGTGCTTGGCAGGATCGTACTCGTCATCGTTGATGCCGATGCAGAACGTGAGGTCGGGGTTCTTCGCGGGAGCGGAGATAAGAACCTTCTTGGCGCCGGCCTTGATGTGACCCTCAGCCTTGGCGCGGTCGGTGAAGAGACCCGTGGACTCGAGAACGACGTCAACGCCGAGCTCCTTCCAGGGGAGCTGATCCGGACCGAGCATGCCGCCGAGAATCTTGATCTCGTGACCGTTGACGACGAGGATGTCCTCACCCTTGATCTCAACAGTACCCTGGAACTTGCCCTGGGTGGAGTCGTACTTGAGCAGGTGAGCCGTTGTGGAGATGGGGGTAAGGTCGTGGATGGCAACGACCTTCTCGAGCTCAGTCTGGGACATCGCACGCAGCACGTTGCGACCGATGCGACCGAAACCGTTAATAGCGTATTTAGCCATAGTCTGGGATGATTTATAAGTTTGACCCGCCGGAACACCCGTTCCGAAAAGGCGCCGCTATTCTAAGCTGCCCGCAGCGCCGAGTCAATACAAAATTCCTGCAGCGGCGCAGAAAAGAGCGGGCTCCGACGCAAACGGGACGCTCCGTTTACTCAGCTGCCGACTCACTCGGGGGAGAGTAGAGGAGGCGGAAGCCTCCCTCATCCACCAGAAGTCTGTAACAATTCAGCTCCCGTTGCAGCAACAGCAGCTCCAAACGCAAGGAATCATCGCCGTAGGCATCCACCCCCAGCAGCACCTCAACAGCGGCACGCAGGCGCTCGACACAGAGCGCGACACCGCTCTCGCGCACCGTCTGCAACAGGCGGCGCTGCATCTTGACGGGCGTCTCGGCCAAGTATGCGGAAGCCATCACCAGAGCCTCGGACAAGGCCGCCCGCGCCGCCGCAACCGGGGAGGCGGCAGCGACCGCAACGTCTGCGCCGGTCACGCCGATCAGGAGGTTCTCCAGCGCTTCCGCCCGCGCCGCCAGCTCGCGCACATAGGAGCGAGCCACGGTGCAGCTTTCGGCATCCAGCGGCACCAAGAGCTGAGCGAACAAATCGTTGACATCAGCCAGGCAGTTGATGGCCTCTTCCAGCTCGGGCGACGCATAGTAGGGCGGCTCGGCGTCCGCCACACGCCCCAGCGGCTCCAGCGCCGCGCAAAGCAGCGGCCACTGCACATCCAGCAGCTCCGTCAGTTCGGTCTCCTGCTCGGCGGGCACGGCGTCCAGCGCCTCGCCCAGCGCTTCCTGCGCCTGCTGCAACTGGGGCAGATACCCCGCCAGTAGCGGGGCAGCCGCCTGCGCCGTCTCGGTATCGCGCACCTCGGACACGCAGTCCGCGGCCTCGCGCGCCAGCAGCGTCAGCTGCTCCAGCGCCGCTCGGCAGGGCTCGAGCATCTCCTGCTCCGCGGTAAAGCCCTCCTCAGAGACGCCGGTCTCCGGCTCAGCGGCAGCCGACAGCCCCTCCTGCGCCGGGCAGATCAGCGGCACCGCAAACAGAGCAGCGTAGGCACACCAACACTTCATCGGGACAACAGGGGGGATTTGTCCATACTCCACTCCTCCGCCAAGGCGCTGTCGACAGGCAGGCGCAGCCCCGACACCCCCTGCTCGCCACGCAACGCAGGCAGCAGGCGAGCGCGTGCCTCGGACTCGCCGTCAAACGCCCTCTGCACTGCCCGCAGCACTTCCGCATAGGCAGCTTCGTTCCCCTGCGGCGGGCAGGAGGGGTTGGCCTCTTGCAAGAGCAGTAGCAGACGAACGGCGCGCTCCTCGGGCGTGGGGGCGCTTCGGACGGCTGCCCAAGGGCTTTCGCCCGCCGGCAGTCCGCTGCGCATTTGCCCGAGCACCTCGGCATAGGCGGCGGGATCCAGCGTGATGGCCGCCTCCTGCGCGCACAGCGGCAGCATACTCAACGCAACGAGCATCTTAACAGCGAATGGGCTGAACATAAGCGTGGTCATTCTACCTGCCGACGGGGGCGAGCGCAACATCGAAATCAGGATATGCGCACATTCTCCGGCAAACGGAGCCTGCATTTATTCCCTCTCCGGCGGGCGGGGACAGGGCGCCACCCGACAGACGGCCATACCGGCGGCGCGGGCGGCGCAGAGTCCGGGCTCGGCATCCTCGAACACGATGCAGCGGGATGCCGTCACCCCCATGCGCTGCGCGCAGAGCAGGAAGATGTCGGGCTGCGGTTTACCTCTGCCGGGCGGCACATCGTCCGGGGTGACGATGATGGGGAACAAAGCCTCCAACCCGGCCGAACGGAGGGTGTGCCGCGCCCCGGGGAGCATGCTGCCCGTGCCGATGGCGTAGGGAATGCCCGCGGCATGCAGCCGGCGCACCAGGTCAGCAGTCTCGGGAATGACGGGCAATTGCTCACTCTCCAGCAGAGCGGCGTATGCCGCGCGCTTGTCCTCGGCGGTCTGTTCGGGATCCATCTGCAGGTGATAGCGCGCATTGAGTTCGCGCACGATGTCAGGCGCGGCCATGCCGCCGTGCGCGGTGAACTCAGGCCAGCGGAAGGCCTCCGGCGGTGCCCCGTGGCGGCGCAGCGCGCGACGCCAGGCGCGGTAGTGCGTGGGCATGCTGTCTACCAGCGTGCCGTCCAAATCAAAGATGTAGCCGTCGTACGACTGCGACGGCAACACAACGCGAGGCAGCGGGCTCATGAGCGTTTGTAGCGGGCGACAAAGCGTTGCAGGTCGGTATCGCGGCCGAAGAGGACGAGCACATCACCCTCCAAAAAGACCAGATCGGGCTTGGGTGTGTCGATGACGGGCTGCTCGGGCGTTGCAAACACATCGTCATCGGTTTGCTTGCCATGCACATCGCCTCGGCGCACCGTGAGCAGGTTGAGGTTGAAATTGTCACGCAAGCCCACTTCCTTGAGCTTGCGGTTGACCCATTCGGCGGGCAGGTCGACATCCGCCAGCGAATGCGTGTTGTCCATGCGGCGCAGGCGGATGAGCCCCTCGGAGGTAAAGTGCGCAGCGAGCTGGCGGGCGGCCACATCCTCCACGCGAAAGATGTCCTTCACGCCGATGTGTTGCAGGATGCGGGTGTGCAGGTCGTTGACGCTGCGCGAGAGCAGGTTCTTCACGCCGAGCTCGAGCAGCTGGGCGGAGATGATGAGGTTGCGCTCGTACTGCTCGCCCACAGCGACAATGACGGTGATGTCATCGCCCACGAGAGAGAGCTTTCGCAACACGCGGATGTCCGTGGCATCGCCAACGCGCGAGAACGCGACCCGGTCTTTAATCGCGGCGATGGGTGCCTCCTGCTCGTCGAGAACCGTGACCTCGGCACCGAGGTCGGTGAGACAGAGGGCGAGGGCACGGCCGAACTGGCCACAGCCGATGATGACGAATTTCATAATATGTTCGGTTGGTTGTTTCAGCTGAGGGGGAGACGCGTCTCGGGATAGCGCAGGGGCGGCGCTTCCCGACAGCGGACGAAGAGATGCATGAAGGTAAACATGCCGACGCGCCCGAAGAGCATGTTGAGCGCGATGATGACCTTGGACAGAGGCGAAATGACGGGGACGATGGAAAGGTCGTAGCCGGTGGTGGTGAAGGCGCTCACCTCCATGAGCAGCACGCGCACCACGCCGCCGGGAGCGTTGCCGATGTCCGTCTCGATGAGCAGCAGCAGCATGGTCGTAAGCGCAATCCAAAAGCTGGAGAGCACCACCGTGGCCATGGCGCGCTCCACCGTGGGGCGGGCGATTCGGCGGCTGTGCAGCTCAACATCCTGAGCACCGCGCAGCACGCGGAAAATTTCCAGCACGCAGAGGGCGAACACGGGGGCGTAGACGCCGCCGCCCGTGCCGGCCGGATTGCCGCCGACAAACATCATGAGGCAGAGGAAGAGTTTGTAGACAGGGCCGTAGCTGTCCAAATCGGTGAGGTTGAAGCCGCCCGAGCGGCTGACGGAGTTCCACAGAGCTTCCCAAATATGCGGCAGGGTGGTGCCGGCGTGGACGGAGGGCTCGAAGAGGCTCAGCAGCCCCATACCCAGCGTGCCCAGCAGGAGAACGATGAGGGTGGCGCGCATGGCCAGCCATGTGCTGGTACTCCAGTGCGGGGAGGTGTGCTGCCCGCGCAGGCGCGCACGCACGCGGTTGATGACCTCCAGGTGGACGCCGAAGCCCATGGTGCCGATGAACATGAGCAGCATCATGATGCTCTGCACGGCGTAATGTTCCTCCATGCAGGGGTTCTGCATTCCCTTGGGCAGGATGGTGATACCCGCGTTGCAGAAGGCGGAAACGGCGTGAAAGACGGCGTAAAACACCAGATTCTCCTGCGGAATGTCCGGCCTGCCCAGCCAGAGGAAGTAGAGGCAGACCGCGCCGACAAGCTCGGCGCCGAAGGTGATGCCGAACACGGCCTTGAGCAGCGAAGGAATGACGTTGACATCCTGCATATCCAGCACGCCGGAGAGGGCGCTGCTGTCGCTGAAAGCCAGGCGTTTGCCCACCATCATCAGCACCAACATGGAGAAGGTGACCACGCCCACTGCGCCGATTTGGATGTCGATGAGCAGCACGAGCTTGCCCAGCGGGCTGAGCACCTCGGCAGCGTCGATGCACATGAGCCCCGTGATGGAGGAGGCCGAGGCGCAGGTGAAGAAAGCATCCACCGCGCTGATGGGTGCCACCGTTGCACCCGGCGTGAGCAGGATGAGCGTGCTGAAAATCACCAACACCACCATGTAGGTGAAGAAGAGGACGGGGGGCGACCAGTGCTCCATGCGCCCCGGTCGGTGGCGGTGCGCCCGGCGGTAGGAGAAGAGGTTGATCAGCGCAAAGGCTCCCATGAAGAGGCTGCACACGAGTGTGACCCAAAAGGACCACAGGGGCAGAAAACTCCACACCCCGCCGCCGAACGCGACGGAAGCCATCACGCCAACCAGCAGTTGCAGGCAGACAAAGCGCCCCGGCCAGCGCAGGTTCAATAACTCGGAAAGGAAGTGGATGAAGACGGTGGCCGTGTTGAACCACACGAGACCGCAGAGCACCAAATGCGAGGCGCGGATGAACACGGCGCGCTGCAGGTCGCTGCTCTCCGGGCGCTCAAAACAGACTTCCCACAGCAACACGACCAGCACCAGCATGCCGGAAATGATTTCCGGCAGCTCAAGAATACGGCTGTGACGATCGCTTGTCCGCTGGGGTACCATAAGGAATCGGGGGCATTGTAGCACAAGCAGGGACGTCTGGCAAGCCTCTGCCCCGCAGCGGTTCTCAACGCTCCGCAGCGGGCGGTGGCTGCCCCTCGTGCAGGCGGCGCAGGTGCTCCATGCGCTCGCGGATGCGCAGCTCCAGTCCGTTGCCCGTGGGCTTGTAGTAGACGCGCCCCTCGGGCAGGTAGGCCTGGGGGACATAGTGTTCCTCGCCGAAATCGTGGGCGTATTGGTAGGTCGTTGCCTCCTCACTTACGCCGCGCAGACGAGCCAGCTTCTTACGCGTGGGGGTGGCCAGATGGTCGGGCACGGCGAGGGTGCGCCCCTCGCGCACATCCTCCAGCGCTGCGTTGATGCCCGCATAGGCCGCATTGCTCTTGGGGGCGGTCGCCACGTAGACGGCCGCGTGCGCCAGCGGGATGCGCGCCTCGGGCATGCCGACCATCTCGGCCGCCTGAGCTGCGGCCATCGCCACGCGCAGGGCGTTGGAGTCCGCCAACCCCACGTCCTCGCTGGCGCAGATGACGATGCGCCGCGCGATGAAGCGGATATCCTCGCCCGCATTGAGCATGGTGGCCAGCCAGTAGAGGGCGGCGTCGGGGTCGCTGCCGCGCATGGATTTGATAAAGGCGGAGATGGTGTCGTAGTGGCCGTCGCCCGCGCGATCGTACTTCACCGCTTTTTTCTGAATGGATTCCTCCGCCACCTGCAGCGTGATGACAATGCGCCCCTGCGCATCGGGCGGGGTGGAGAGCGCCGCCACTTCCAAGGCCGTCAGCGCTTTACGCACATCGCCGTCGGCCTTGAGCGCCATATGCGCGTAGGCGTCCTCGTCCACCACCAGGGGCATCTTGCCCAGCCCGCGCTCCCGGTCGGCGGCGGCGCGGTGCAGCAGGGCGACAACGGCCTCATCCGGCACGGGCTCGAGCGGAAAAATCTGCGAACGGCTCAGCATGGCACTGTTGATGGCGAAGTAGGGATTCTCCGTCGTTGCGCCGATGAAACGCACGGTGCCGCGCTCCAGATGCGGCAGGAGCACATCCTGCTGCGCCTTGTTGAAGCGGTGCAATTCATCGACAAAGAGGATCGTTTTTTGCCCGTGCAGCGACAGGCGCGCCTTGGCCTGCTCAATCTTGCTGCGAATGTCGCTCACGTTGGACTCCACGCCGTTGAGCATCTCGAAGTAGGCGCTGGTGCAGCGGGCGATGACATAGGCCAGCGAGGTCTTGCCCACTCCGGGGGGGCCGTAGAAGATGAGCGAGGAGAAGCGGTCGGTCTCGATGGCTCGGCGCAGCAGCTTGCCGGGCGCCAGCAGATGCGCCTGCCCCGCCACTTCGTCCGGGCTTTCGGGTCGCATGCGCGCCGCAAGCGGCATGTTCGCATCGACCGAAGCACGCTGCACCTGAGAGCTGCCGAAGGGGGTAAATAAGTCAGCTTCCATACCGAATATCAGGCGTGAGGCACGGGATCGCGCAGTTGGTCAAACAACTTGCGGCATTTGGCCTGAAGCGGGGTCAGCGAGGCCTCATAGTCCGCCACGCGCTGCCGGGGCTCGGCAAACAGCCGGCGGTAGGCAGCCACGCGGGAAACCACCAGCGCCTCGACCTCCTCGGCCAGCAGCGGAGCCATCGCCTCGCACAGCTCCTCACTGCCGTCGCGCACGCTGCGGCAGGCCGCGTACACATCCCGATAGTGCAGCAGCGTGGCCAGCAACCACAAGCCGCCCACCACGGACAACACGACCAGCGCCAGACTATCCTGCCCCAAAAACCCCGTCAGCCCCGCCAGCAACAGCAGCAGGCACAGCAGCACCAACACCACGCGGCGCCACGGGAGCGAGGCACGAAAGAGCTCGCCCATGCGCGCGCGCCACTTCAACTCCTGGAAGGGGCGGGCGAGCGCATTCTCCAGCCGGCGGCGCAGCAGTTCCAGCTCCGCACTCAGCGCGGGCTCGGGAAACTCGCCGATGTCGCATCCCAGCGCCTGCTTCATACGCGGGCGCACGCTCTTCCAGTGACCGGCGCAGGAGAGCACAAAGCTGCGGTCATTCTCCTGCTGGCGGTGACCGATTTCCTGCTGCAACAGACCGGTGTAGCAGCGCTCGGCCGCCTCGCCGAAATGCTCGAGACGCACCAACAACACGGGTGAATAGAACCAACCGTAAGCGCGGCGCAACGCGCGGCACAAGCGGGGCGCCACCCGCTGCACCGCCTCGGTGTAGTGTTCACAACAGCCCTGCAGCCCTCGGCGCTGGTGGGCAAGGAAGTTCTCGATTTCCTGCTCCACCCCGGCTAGAAAGCCGCTGTCCTTCTGCATGATGAGGGCGCGTCCGCGCAGCACATCGCTGGCCTTGTACACCAGGTTAATGGCCTGCTCGCGCAGTGCCTGCAGAGCAGCGCGAAGCCCCCCCGGCGCCGCCAAAGCATCCTGCACGCGCGAGGTAAAGGCCTCCACCACGGCAGGTACCGTGGGGCACACATCGTAGGCCACGGGCATCTTGGACAAGCGGGTGCGGCAGAGTTCGCGCACCGTGCTTTTGAGCTGCAGTAGCTCCTCGGCGGTAAGGGCGTCCGTGTGGGTGAGCGCCAGCATTAGCGTGCCCGCCTGCTGCGCCTCGGGGCGCGCCAGCAGAGCCCATGCGGGCGACTCCTCTACGCGGCGTGCATCCATCACCGCCACCACCACATCCGCCCCCGGCATGAGCGCCGCCACCGTATCGGCCACCACCGGCAGAGCGCAATCGCCTGTGTCCACCAGCTCCAAGCCCTCCAGCGATTCCTCGGGCAGGAAGCAGGAGGCGGTTGCATCGCCGTCGTCGCAGCGGTAGCGCCAACAGACATAGGCCGCCTCCAGCGAGCGCTTGGCCATCACGGGGCACTCCGCCACCGCCGCCAGCAGCGAACTTTTGCCGCTGCCCGCCCCGCCGCAAAACAGCACGCGCCGATCGTGCTGCAAAACGCTGAGCGCCGCCAGCACAGGCTCCGTCAGCGGCGGCAGGCTCTCCTCGTCAATCGCGCGGCACAGCTCCAGCACCTGCTGCACGCGGTAGCGCAGCTTTGCCTCGTAGACCCTGTAGCAGCGACGCAGCATGGCGGCATTATAATCGGCGGCGGGGAGCTTGTCCACCTCAAAACGCTCAGACCTGACCGCCCAAGCGCCGCAGCGCGCGCTCCGTCAGCGGCAGAAACACCCCGCCCAACGCATTGCCCAAGGTCACCACCGCCAACACGCCCAAACTGCCCACAGGATCGCTGAGCACCTTGCCCGAAACGCAGAAGTAGTACATATCGGCAATGCTGTGCTCCGTCCCCAGCACGATAAAGCATACCACGCCAAAGAAAATCGCCAGGTACTTGCCGATTTGGTGGGGATTCTTGGCATAGCCGTTGACGGCGATGAACATGAACACGTTGCAGAGGAAACCCAGCCAGAAGAGCGAGAGGCACGAATCCGCCAACTTGGCATTCACCATGCCGAGCGCCGCCGTGTTGATGCCCGCGCTGCCGCAGATACCCGTCAGGTTCTCCAAGCCGCCCAGCAGCGCGCAGCCGAGGAAATTCCCCATCCAAATGACCACCAGATTCCCCACATAGGCGGGGATGTTGTCCTGCTCGAACAGGTAGCCGACCCGTCCCGTATAGAGTGCGTAGCCGCGCGTACACACCGTGAACAGCCCCACGGAGAAGAGCAACGCTCCCAGCACCACGCTCGGCATGCCGATGGCCGTATCGCGCACCCGAAGGAACACACTGCCGCCCAGGCCGATGCAGAACCCGGCCAACACGGCCGACAACAGAAGAGAGAATACGCGCTGCGCCATAACGCGCTCTATCCTAACCCAGCGCCGCAGCACTGTCAATGCGAGCGCGCGTATGGCGGCGTTTTTGCTTGCGCGCGCGGAGCCTTCGGGTGTACAATACTCGCACGCATGAAAGTCATCACCATTCTCGGCAGCAAGAGCGACCTTCCCTTCATGGAACCCGCAGAGAAGTACTTTGAGGAACACGGCGTGGAGCACGAGACCGTCATCTACTCCGCACACCGCGACCTGCCTGCCCTGTTGGACTACCTGCACGGGCTCGATGCCGCCGGCACCAAGGCCGTGCTGCTCTGCGTGGCGGGGCTCTCCGCCGCCCTGCCCGGCGTGGTGGTCATGAACACCTCGCTGCCCGTCATCGGCGTACCCGTGCCCTGCGGCCCGCTCAACGGCATGGATGCCCTGCTGGCCATTGCACAACTGCCCGGCGGCGTGCCGGCAACGACCGTCGGTCTGCACAAGAAGACCCCCGTCAACGCCGCCATGGCGGCGCACCGGATCCTGCGGCTGGCTGAGTGATTCCCCCCCTGTTTTCCCCGCTCCATGCAACCTCGCAAAGACCTCCTAGACATCGCCTCGCTACGCGACGAGGAACTCCGAGCCATCCTCGACTCCGCCGTTGAGATGAAGGCTGCGTTCCTCCGCGACGGCGAGCAGCTGCCCAACCTACGCGGGCGCTCCGTGCTCACCCTGTTCTACGAGCCGAGTACCCGCACCCGCTCCTCCTTCGAGCTGGCCGCCCATCGGCTCGGCGCCCATGTCACCACCTTCACCGTGGGCACCTCGTCCGTGGTCAAGGGCGAGAGCGTGCATGACACCATCGACACGCTCATGAGCATGAAGCAGGACTACATCATCGTGCGCCACAAGAACAGCGGCATTCCCGCCGTCATCGCGCGGCATTGCAGGGCCGCCGTTGTCAACGCCGGCGACGGCGCCCACGCCCACCCCAGCCAGGCCTTTCTCGACGCCTTCACCATCCGCGAGCACTTCGGCAGCCTTGCCGGGCGGCGCGTCGTCATCATCGGCGACATTCTGCACAGCCGCGTGGCACGCTCTACCTCGCTCATTCTCAAACGCTTGGGCGCCGAGGTTGCCTACATGGGACCGGGCTCACTGGTGCCGCCCACCGCGCACACCGGGCTGCCGCGCTTCACGGACTGGGATACCGCCTTCGATTGGCAACCCGATGTCATCTACCTGCTGCGCGTGCAGAACGAGCGCATTGACACCCCCTTCTTCCCCGCCGCCGACTATCACCAAGCGTTCGGCATCACCGAAGAGCGCCTGCAGCGCATCGACGCTGCGAACATGGCCATCATGCACCCGGGCCCCGTCAACCGCGGGGTCGAACTCTGCGACGCCGCCATGGACTACCGCAACTGCCTGGTCTGCCGCCAGGTGCAGAATGGCGTCATTGCCCGCATGGCCATTCTCAACCACCTTACCCCGCAAACCCTCCGATGAACCACACCTACATCACCCGCGCCATCTGGGCGCCCAACGGGCAGTCCTACGATTTTCGGCTCTGTTTGGGCGGTTGCAGCAACCCGCCGCAGATTGACGGCATTCCCCTGACGGGGGTGGAGGCGGTCGCCCCCGCGGGACAGATGGAGATTCCCGAGCGTGCCGCCGCCGTGGTGGATGCGACGGGCAAGTTCGTGCTGCCCGCCCTCTTCGACATGCACGCCAAGGTCGAGCTGGAGGGTCGCAGCAAGCGCGAATCCGTCACCCGCGCCGGACAGGCAGCGCATCAGGGCGGGGTGTGGGGCATGCTCGTCATGCCCACGCCCGGCTTTATCTTCGACAACGGGGCGGCGCTGGACAGCTTTTCCGATGCCGTGGCGCAGCGCTCCGCGGCGGAGATGATTCCCGCCGGCTGCATCACCCTGGGCATGCAGGGCGAGCAACAGGCACCCTACAACACGCTCGCGGCGCGCGGCGTCACCATCCTGAGCGATGCCGAGCATGTGCCGGGCAACCTGCTCACCCTGCACCGCGCCATGCAATACGCCGCCGAGCTGGGGCTCACCTTCGCCATCCGGGGCGATGTCCCCGAACTGAGCCGCAACACCTGCATGAACCCCGGGTCGACCGCCTACCGCCTGGGGCTGCACGGCACCCCGCCCTGTGCCGAGGAAATCGGCATCGAGACCATGCTGCGCCTGGCCGAGGACGCCGGCGCCAAACTGCACCTGCAGACCGTCAGCACCGCCGGGGGGGTCGACATCATCCGGCGTGCCAAGGCGCGGGGGCAGCGCGTCACCGCCGAAGTCGCGCTCCACCACCTGCTCTACACCGATGCGTGCGTGGGGGACTACGACACGACCTACAAGACCCTGCCCCCGCTGCGCACGCAGGCGGACTGCGACGCCCTGCTCGCCGGGGTGCGAGACGGCACTATCGACTGCATTGTCAGTGACCACACTCCCTGCCTGCCTTTTGCCAAGAAGCAGGACTTCATCAGCGCACCGCAGGGCATGACAGCGCTGGACTACCTGCTGCCCGCGCTCTACACCCATCTGGTCAAGCCCGGCAAGCTGAGCTGGGCCGAGCTGGTGGCTGCCTGCTGCACCCGCCCCGCCGCTCTTGTCGCTCCCCGCAACGAGGAGGGAGAACCCACCCCAGCGCCGCTGCTGCTCTTCGACCCGCAGGCTCAGACCCTCGTCACCGCCGCCGGTTTACCCTGCGGCACCCTCAACACTCCGCAACTCGGGCAACGGCTCTTCGGCGCCGTGACCCTGCCACTCTAACCCCCCATTTTTTCGGACATCGATGATTATCTACATCATCAGCGACGGCAAGAAAGGTCACCTGTCGCAAACGCGCGGGCTGGCTAGTGCCCTGCTCGCCCGCGCGGCGCAGCGGGCACCCGAACAAGCCCACAGCGTGCATGAAGTCGACATCACGGGGCTGAGCTTCTTCGGGCGCCTCTTCTACAAAGGCAAGGAGCTCGACCTGCCGCGCCCCGACCTCATCCTCTGCGCAGGACACGGCACCCATCTGGCGGCGCTCAGTTTGGCGCGCCACCTGCGCTGCCTGTGCATGGTCTGCATGAAGCCGAGCCTGCCGCTCGCCCTCTTCGACCTCTGCATCATCCCCCGCCACGATCTGCCCGACGGCGCAACGGCCAATGCGCGCGTGTTCCCGACCAACGGCGCCATCAACGGCATCATCCCCCAACCGGACACACCCAAGACCGAAACCCTCATCCTCATCGGCGGTCCCAGCAAGAGCTACAAGTGGGATGCCGAGCTCATCAACAACCAGATTACCGCCATCGCGCGCCACAGTAGCACCCCCGTGGTGCTCACCACCAGTCGTCGCACCCCCGAGGATTTCGCGGGCGATGTCGCCACCGCATGCCCCGGCATCCGCGTCATTCCCGTGGCATCCACAGGGCCGGGCTGGGTGGCCGAGCATCTGGCTCAGGCCAAGGATGTGTGGGTCACGCAGGACAGCGTGTCGATGGTCTATGAGGCGCTCTCCAGCGGAGCCCCCGTAGGCATCATCGAGATGGCCGCCAAGGAGGGGCCGCACAAGCCCGATGCCTCGCGCATCGCCCGCGGGCTCGGCATGCTGATTGCCGACGGCAGCGTGTGCCGCTACACCGAGTGGGCCAAAACCCGCACCCTGCCGCGCTGCGCCGCGCCGCTCAACGAGGCCGGGCGCGCCGCTGACCACATTCTCGCCCACTTCCCCCGCCTGCTCTCATGAAGGTCATCCACCTCCTTCCCTCGCTCTCCAGCGGCGGCGTGGAGCAGGTTGTGCTGGAACTTTGCGAGGGGCTGCAGACCGCCGGGGTCAGCAATCTTGTTGTCTCCGCAGGCGGCGCCATGGTTCCCGCCATCGAGCAAACCGGGGCACGGCACCTGACGCGCCCCATCGGTCGCAAATCCCTGCTCACCTTCCTGCAGATCCGTCCGCTGGTCGCCCTGCTGCGCAGCGAACGCCCCGACATCCTGCACCTGCACAGCCGCGTGCCCGCCTGGGTCGGCTATCTGGCCTGCAAGCGGCTGCGCCCCGAGGAGCGCCCGGCCATCGTCACCAGCTTCCACGGCTTCCACTCTGTCAACGCCTACTCGGCCATCATGGCCGCCGGCGACCGCGTCATCGCCGTCTCACGCTGCATGAAGCAGCATATTTTGGAAAACTATCCCCGCACCCCGGAGGGGCGCATCTGCGTTATCCCCAACTCCGTCGACCTGAACCGCAACTACCCCGGCTTCCGTCCCGACGAGGCCTGGTGGGCGCGCTGGCGCGCCGACTACCCCGAGTTGCAGGGCAAATACACCCTCTGCTTGCCCGGGCGCATCACCCGCATCAAGGGAGCGGAGCACCTCATCCCCATTCTCCGTGAGCTGCACGCCGCGGGCATTCCCGCGCACGCCGTCATCGTGGGCGAATGCAAGAAGGGCAAGGAAGCCCTTAAATCCGAGCTGCAAGCCGCCTTTGCACAAGCAGGTCTGAGCGCTGCTGTCACCTGGACAGGGCACCGCCGCGACCTGCGCGAAGTGCTCTGCGCCTGCGATGTGACCCTCTCGCTCACCCTGCAACCCGAATCCTTCGGCAAGACCACCCTCGATGCCCTCTCCCTCGGTCGCCCTGTGGCCGGCTATGAGCACGGCGGCGTGGGCGAACAGCTGGAGGTTTTTCTGCCTCAAGGGCGCGTACCCGCCTGCGATGCACACGCAATGGCTCAGCGGCTGACCGACTGGTATCACCACGTCCCCGCACCAAAGCTGCCCATTCCCCCTCCCTATCGCCGTGAAGACATGATCGGTGCCCACCTCGCGCTCTACCGGGAGCTCAGCGAGACAAGGCGCTCCTGAACACGGCGCGCTTTCCACGGGGTACAAGCCATGGCGAGCTTCTGGTCGAGATCGGCTTTCGCCGACATGGCGCATTTGCAGGTTGAAGCGAGGGGAAGCTCATGCTAAAATACCCGCCGATATGAGGACACTCAACGAGCTGCGGACGGAAATCGACCGCGTGGATGCCCAATTGGTGGAGCTGCTGAAGGAGCGCGCGGCCTGCGTGCACGAGGTGGGTCTGCTGAAACAGGCCGAGGGAGCCCCGACCTTTGTGCCTGAACGCGAGAGTGCCCTCATCAGCAAGCTGCTGCGCCTCAACAACGGTGTGTTACCGGAGAAGAGCCTGCTGGCCATTTGGCGGCAGATTGTCAGCTGCTCGTTCTTTTTGGAGGGTGGCATGAGCATCGCCTACCTCGGCCCCGAGGGAACCTGGAGCCATCAGGCTGCGCGCAATCGCTTCGGCGACAGCGTCACCCTGCTCCCCTACCCCTCCTTCAAACACGTGTTTTCCGCCGTGGAGCGCGGCGAAGCCAATTACGGTGTCATCCCCATCGAGAACAGCACGGACGGCAACGTGTCGCAGGCGATGGACAATTTTGCGCACAGCCCGCTGCGCATCTGTGCGCAGATTCACCAGTCGGTGCAGAACTGCCTGATGGCGAACTGCGCACGCGACCGCATCCGCACGATTTACACGCACCCGCAGGTGCTGGGGCAATGCCGCGACTGGCTGCGCCAAAACTTCCCGCAGGCGGAACAGGTGGCCACCGCCTCCACCACCGCTGCGGCGCTCTACGCCGCCGAGCACGCGGAGGAGGGGGCGGCGGCGCTCGGCAGCCCCATGGCGGCGGGACAGTATGGTCTGCGCATCTTGGCGGAGAATATTCAGGACAACGCGGACAACACCACGCGCTTTGCCGTCATCGGCAAGCAGGGCACGCAGCCCGGCGGGCACGACCGCACGACCCTGTGCTTCAGCGTCCCTCATGTGGCGGGCAGCTTGGTGAATGTGTTGCTGCATTTTCAGAAGTTCGGCATCAACCTGCTCTGTCTGGATTCGCGCCCGACGCGCGACACGGCGTGGGAGTACCTGTTCTTCGCCGATGTCGAGGGGCATGAGCTTGCCGAGCCGCTCAAAAGCTGTTTGGAGGAGATGCGCCGCGACTGTGCCACGTTCAAGGTGTTGGGCTCGTACCCGGAGTTGTAAGCGATGTCGTTTACACAGTCCCAGGCCTTGCAGATGCTGCGCCATGCCCGCCGGAGCGGGCGGCTGCCGCATGCGCTGCTGGTGACGGGCAGCGAGGAGGCAGGGACGCACCGCCTGGTTCTGGCGCTGGCCGAGGAGCTGAACGGTGCGCGGGCTGAGTCTCCGGAGCAGCTGCGCCACCCCATGTGCCGCGTGCTGCGCCCGAGCTCCAAGAGCCGCCGCATCCTCATCGAGGATGTGCGCGCGGTGGAGCCTTTCCTGGCGCTGCGGGCGCAGGAGGGGGAGACCAAGCTGGTGATTCTGCTGGAGGCCGACCGCATGATGGAGGAGGCTGCCAATGCCTTTCTCAAGACGCTGGAGGAGCCCCCGCCCCAAACGCTCATCGTGCTGCTGACGGAGCTGCCCAACCGCCTGTTGCCCACGATTCTGTCGCGCTGTGTGCGCGTGGAGCTGCGCGAGCCCTCGGGGCTGCTGCTCAGCGAGGTGCAGCGGCTCTTCCTGCCGGCGGTGTCGGCAGCGCTGGGGCAGCTGGGCTCGGATGTGGCGGCGCTGGCGCTGCGCGCGGACATGCAGCAGCTGATGGCCGAGCGGCGCGAGCAGATCAGCGCCCGCCTGACCGCCGCGCTCCGGAGCGAGGCCAAAGCTATCGCCGAGGGGACGGATGTGCGCGATTGGGAGGCGCAGCAGAAGGATGCCACGGCGGCGCTCATCGAAACGGAGTGCCTCGCGGAGCGCGAGCAACTGCTGGAGCTGCTGGAGCTCTGCATGGGGCAGGCGGTGCTGCTGGCCTCGCAGGCGCCCGATGTGCAGCCGCTCTTCCCCGAGCTGGCGACCGTGGCGCAGCAGCACAGCACGCCCGAGCTGCTGCGGCGCATGCGCGCGCTGGAGGCTCTGCGCGCCGACCTCAGCTTCAATGTGCATGAAGCGCTGGCGCTCGATGCACGCTTTCTCGACCTCATCGGCAACATTTCTTAACTATGAACAGCATGACAGGATTCGGAGCGGCGACGGCTCCGCTGGGCGGTGCGAGTATCCGCGTGGAAATCAGCGGTGTGAACCGCAAGCAGACGGAGGTGGCCGTGGCGCTGCCGCGCCCGTGGAGCGAGTTGGAGGGCGAGCTGCGCGAGGCCGTGGCGCAGGCGGTGTCCCGCGGGCGTGTGAATGTGAGCCTGGCGCTGCAACACGGCGCGCAGGACGCCGGGGTGCTCACCCTCAACCGCGCCAAACTGGACGCGCTCAAGGGCGTGTTGGCGCAGTTGGGTGAGCAGCTGGGGCAAGCTCCCGAGCTTTCGCTGGACGCGCTGCTGCGTCTGGGGATTGTGGGCGAGGAGACGGAATCCGACATTCCCTTGGAGGAGGTGCGTACGGCGGCCATGGCGGCGGTGCTCGAGGCGCTGGCGGCCTTCACCAAACTGCGCGCGCAGGAGGGCGAGCATCTCCGTCGCGATTTGCTGGCGCGCATCGGCACCCTGCGTACTTTCCGCCGACAGCTGGGCGAGCGCGCCGCCGGGGTGGCGCTTCGCCACCGCGAGCAGCTGCTCAAGCGCCTGGCGGAGTCCGGACTGCCGCTGCCGTCGGACGATGAGCGCATCATCAAGGAAATTGCGCTCTACGCCGACCGCTGCGATGTGACGGAGGAGATGACGCGCCTGGAGTCGCACCTTGCGCAATTTGAGAGCATCTGCGGCAAGAACGAAGCCGTGGGGCGCACGCTGGATTTCCTCTGTCAGGAGATTTTCCGCGAACTGAACACCACGGGCTCCAAGGCCAACGATGCCGAGCTGGCGCAACTGGTGGTCAATGCCAAAACCGAGCTGGAAAAGATTCGCGAACAGGTTCAAAATGTCGAATAACACCATGAAACTGGGTACTCTTCTGATTGTGTCGGGTCCCTCGGGCTCGGGGAAAACCACGCTGTGCCGCCGGGCGGAGGCGGCGGGGCTCACGGGCTACTCCGTCTCCTGCACCACGCGGCCTCCCCGCCCGGGCGAGCACCCGGATGTGGACTACCACTTCCTTTCGCCGGGCGAATTTGAGGACAAGGTGCGCGCCGGGGAGTTTCTGGAGCATGCCACCGTGCACGGCAACAGCTACGGCACCCTCAAGGCGGACATCATCGAGCTGCTGCAGGCGGGCAAGAATGTGGTGATGGATATTGACGTGCAGGGGGCGGCGAGCATCCGCTCCTGCCCCGACCCCATCATCCGCCGCGCCTACGCCGATGTCTACATCCGCGTGCCGGCGGCGGAGCTGGAGGCGCGCCTGCGTGGGCGGCAAACGGATGCCGAGGAGGTCATCCGCCTGCGCCTGCACAATGCGGCCATGGAGGACGCCCGGCTGGGCGAATATCAGTTCTGCCTCGTCTCCGGCGACCGCGAGCAGGATTACGCGCGCTTCACCGCGCTGCTGGCGGCGCTCGACATGCGCTGCAGCCTGCTGGGCTGAGTCCTCACACGCGCAGGAACAGCCGACGGCGGTACAGGAGCCACAGCAGCAGCCAGAACAGTGCGTAGCGGATGAGGGCCGCGGGCAGCGCCTGCTCGGGCAGCGGCAGAAAAGCCAGCGCGCCCTCCCACAGGCTCTGCCCCGTGGGCAGGTAGAAATTGCTCAACACATAGGCCAAGAGCGCGTTGGAGCCGATGACGATGAGAGGGTAGGCCGCGCGGTGCAGCTGCGGCAGCAGGTCGAAAAGCGCGTGGCAGAGCGCCAGCAGCAGCAGGCACCAGCCCCCCGCCCACAGCACCATCGTGCTCGTGAACAAGTGCTTGATGATGGGCGTATCCCCGCGCAGGAGCCAGCCCGCCGCTGCGCAGCCCAGTCCCCCGAGGCTGAGCAAGAGCAGAGCGCGCCAACCGCGCAGGCGCTGCAGCGCACAGCCGCCCAGAGCCCCCATGAGGGTGATGGCGCCGAATGCGGGCGCTGTCGCGATCCAGGTGTAGGGTGTGCCGTCCTGCCACGAGCCCTGCAAGGCGCAGTCGATAGCGTGGGCGATGTTCGCCTCGGGCAGAAAGAGCCCCGCCGCCTGCCCCGCGTAGGGAACATGCTTCAGAAGGAACCAATACCCGAGCAGCAGCCCGGCGCAGCTGAGCAGCATGCCCCGCACACGGCAGCAGGAGAGCACGACAGCGGTGATGAGGTAGCCCTCCGCAATGGCCTGCAGGGTGTTGCAGAAGAGGCTGCGATGCCCCCCCGCCAGTCCGAGCAGATTGCCCTGCACCACCATCCCCAGCACAAAGAGCAGCAGCACGCGGCGCGCCACGCGAAGCGCCGTTCGCCACCCTGCCCCCTCGCGGCGATACTTGGCAAAGGCAAAGGGCATGGATGCCCCGCAGATGAACAGAAAGAGCGGCATGACCAGATCCCAGCAGGTGAAGCCCGCGCCCCAATCGGCATGGCGCAACTGCGCTGCGAGCCACTCGGGCGCTACACCGCCGTTGAGTGCCGCCGCCGTCAGCAGGAGCAGCGAAGCCCCGCCGCTCAGGAAGAACATATCGGCGCCGCGCAGCACATCAATACTGCGGAGCCGGGGCGCAGGAGTGTTGCTCATGGCAGATCAGGTCCGGGGCCGGTGTAGGGTTGCACCTGCCCGCTCGTCAGATCGAGGGTGGGGTCATAATAAGGCGTCTCCACGCCGAAAAGCCCCAGCAGGGTGTGGAACAGGTGTTCATGCCCCACGCGCAGGTTGGCATGGCGCTTTAGCCCTTGCAGCGCCTCGGCCACATGGGGGTGCAGCGCCTCAAACTCCGGCGACCAGAGCACAAAAGCCCCCACGCGGCTGCCCGTGGTGCGGTGGTAAGGCACGCGATCCTCGCCGAGCCCGGCGCGCCCCCACAGCCCGTCGTGCCCCAGATATTCGCCGTGGTCGCTGATGTAGACATACACCCAGGGGCGCCCCGACAGCGCCTCGGCCACGCGGCGGAAGAATTCATCGGTGTAATGGATGGTGCTGTCGTAGGCATTGTTGACCTCCTCGGCACGCGCCGCCGGATTCTCGAAGGAACCCACGGCGGGGGCGAATGGCGGGTTCTTGCGGTCGAAGTGCTCAAAGGGAACGTGACTGCCCTCGTTGTTGACAAAGAACACGAGATTTTCCCGAGGATGCTCCGCCAGCACCTGCTGCATCTGCGGCACCGTGGTCCAAGGCGAGCCGGGAGCGTTGAAACGCTTGCGGCTCACGCGGGTCAGCACGCGCACCACGCGATCGTACTTGAGCTGCTGGGCGCAGCGCCGCCCGAAGAACGAGTACACCGAAAAACCGTTAGCGGCAAAGAGGTCGAGCATCGAACCCGTGGTGGGCTGCGTGGCGGGGTCGCGGTCGGTGATGGCGCGGCGTCCGTTGGTCAGGATGACCAGCTCGGCCTGGCAGGTGTCGCAGGCGGCGGAAATGCAGTTCGACCAATTCACCAAGCGGCTCTGCCGCCGCAACCAAGGGGTGGTGTCGCGCTCATAGCCGTTGATGCTCATGCGGTCGGCGCGGATACTCTCGCCGACATGCAGCACCAAAACCACCGACTCATTCCCCTGCAGGGTGCGGATGCTCGAGGGGCGCCAAGCCGGAGACGGCAGACTCTCGGCCTGCGTGATGGTCTCCTGATTGACAGAAAGCGCCTCGACCAACGCGTCAACCAACGCGACCGCCTCCGTCGCCGGCCAGAAATACTGCGGCGTGCGGTGTTTGGGTGGCACACACGTTCCCGCTAGCATGGCGAGCGCCACCCACAGCACCCCCATGCGAAACAGCGCCGGACGCGAACAGGGGCGCAGGATGCGGTGCAGCGCACAGGACACCGCCGCCGCCACCAGCGCCGACAGGAGCGCCAGCAGCGCATTGCCCGGCGTGCAATAGGAGAAAAACTCCTCGCGCGAGGCCTCCAGCGTCTCGGCCAGCACCAGGGAATTGATGCTGGAGCCGTATTCGAGCATACCGATCGCCTGCCCGAACTCCAAGAAAAGGAACAGCCCCCACAGCAGCCCGGCGCCCCAACGGCCGAGCAAGGCCGGCGCGAGGCACATGCAGCCCAGCGTCATGAACACAGCCAAGCCCAGCTGCCACGGCGCGGCATAAGCAAACAGGTTGACCCCATTGAGCAACACCGCCAGCCCCAGCAAAGCCCACAAGCGCGGTACGCCCACGGAATCCGACATCCCCACACGCCCCGAGAACCAACGTAGCAGCGGCAGGGAGAGCAAGGCGCCCACGGCGCACAGCCCCCAATCGCCCCACGCGAAGGGCTCGCGCCACGAGCGCAGGCTCTGCACGGCGGCGTAGACCGGCAAGGCCAACGCCGCCGCAGCGAACAACAGGGGCGAGAGGAGCAGCCGGCGCATGACTTACGCACCGTGCTTGCCGCAGCCGCACTCGCCCTCGCCGTGCTTATGCTTGCCGCAGCACTCGCCCTCGCCGTGCTTGCCACAGCATTCGCCCTCACCGTGCTTGTGCTTGCCGCAGCACTCGCCCTCACTGTGCTTGCAGGACTCCTTGTCGCAGTCCTCGCAGTCGCCGTGGCAGCCACCGCCGCAGGAGCAGCTGCTCATCTGCTGCGTGAGGGTGGCGGCCACCTCCTCATCCGTGGGAGCGCAGCCCTTCTGGATGGCCAGCACGAGGTACTGCTGCACGGTGGCAATCATCTCCTCCACCTGCTGATTGGCCTCCAAAAATCCCTTGCACAGCTCATTCTCCACCACGGCGGCGCGCAACTTGTCGAACTCCGCTAGCTCCGCCTCCGAGGGGCTCATGCCCGCTTGGTGCTTCTCGCGCAGCTTTTCGCCGTACTCATTGAGGCGGCGGAAGAGATCCGTCGCTGCCGGATTCTGGTAAAAGAGCCCGATGCGTGCCTTGGCCGCAACCACTTTCTGATTTTGCGCAAAGGCAGACGCGAGGTTCGTCACATGTGCCACCAGCTCGGGGGTTAGGGAGGTATTTGCCATAACGGGGAGATGCTAGCACATCGACGAGCGTCAGGCAATGAGGAATCGTGTCTCCCGCACCCCCTTTCGGGCAAGAAAAGTACGCAAAAATGAAATTTTCGTCTAAAAGGGCTGTTGACGCAAGGCGGGGAATCGTGTAGAGTAAAGGACAGCAGAAACCCCGTCTGCGGGGTTCCCTTTTACTTTCATCCACCTCTTCACCTCCGTGTACTCGAACGAATCCTTTCTCCTGCAACTCCTGGTCGAATCGGGAGCCATTGATCAGGGCACCTTGGACGCGATTGCAGCCCAACTCTCTCCGCTGGACAGCGTCATTACCTATTTGGTGAACAACAACTACCTGACGGGTGAATACATCGCTCAGGTGGCGGCGGCTAACTCCGGCTTGGAATATGTCGATTTGGCGGCTTTCGAGGTTGACCCCGGCATCATCGCCGGCGTCAAGGGCGAACTGGCGCGCCGCGTCGGCTTTCTGCCCATCGGCGACGACGGCTTTTCGCTGCAAGTCGCTCTGGCCGACCCCTTCGACATGCAGACCATGGACAGCCTGCCGCAGTTCCTGGGGCGCGATGTCAGCTTCTTCGTCTGCTCGGAGCAAGGGCTCAAAAAGGCGCTGGACAAGTATTACCCCGAAAAGACCAAATTTGCCAAGGGCGACACCGAAGGACCCATCATCGAGCTGGTGGACAACATGTTCAACGAGGCGCACGAGATGCGCGCCTCGGATATCCACATCGAACCGATGGAAGACCGCGTGCGCATGCGCTACCGCATCGACGGTCGTCTGGTCGAGGTGGCCAACCACCCCAAGAAACTGCTCGGCCCCATCGTGGCTCGCCTCAAGGTGATGAGCAGCTCCATGAGCATCGCCGAGAAGCGCGTCCCGCAGGACGGACGCATCGAGATGGATCTGCGCGACGGCGCACACATCGACCTCCGTGTCAGCACGGTGCCGACCAACCACGGCGAATCGGTCGTCATGCGTATTCTCGACAAGAGCGCCCTCTCCCTCGGTCTGCCGCAGCTCGGCTTCCTCTCCGACGACCAAGCCACCTTCGACCGCTTGGTCACCCTGCCCGACGGCGTGATTCTCGTCACGGGACCCACGGGCTCGGGTAAGACGACCACCCTCTACGCCTGCCTGAACCACCTCAACCGCCCCGACAAGAAGATTATCACCGCCGAAGATCCCGTGGAATACGAGATGAGCGGCATCAACCAGGTGATGATACGCAGCGAAATCGGCATGACCTTCGCCGCCGCCCTGCGAGCCATGCTGCGCCAGGCTCCCAACATCATCATGATCGGCGAAATTCGCGACGGCGAGACCGCCGCCATCGCCATCCAAGCCGCCATGACCGGTCACCTCGTGCTCTCCACCCTGCACACCAACGACGCCCCCTCCTCCGTGGCACGTCTGGCCGACATGGGCGTCGATCGCTTCCTCATCGCCTCGGCTGTGCGCGCCATCATGGCGCAGCGCCTGTGCCGCAGCCTCTGCTCCTCCTGCAAGATGGAGGGCAGCCTGACGCCCAAGCAAGCCTCCACCCTCGGCATCGACCCCAACCACCCCGTCATGGTCGCGCGACCCGGCGGCTGCGAAAAATGCCGCGGCAAGGGCATGCGCGGACGACTCGGCATCTTTGAAATCTTCCAGGTCACGGACGACGTGCGCGGGCTCATCAACTCTAACCTCACCTCGGCGCAGCTACGCAAAAAAGCCCGCGAGCTGGGCATGCGCACCCTGCGCGAGGACGGCATCCGCAAGGTTCTCGCCGGCATGACCACCGCCGACGAAGTCATCCGCGTCACCAACGGCGACGCCAGTTAACCCCCCTTCCCACCACCACACCCCATCACAACAGACATGAACAACGACTTAGCCATTGATGTATTCATCAACAACGGCATGTTGGACAAGGCCACGTCCAAGGATATCCGGGACGAAATGGCCAACAGCGGCAAGGAACTGTGGGAAACGCTCATCGACTTCGGCATTCTGAGCAGCCCCGAAGATTTTTGGAGCATCATCGCCAACGAAGTCGGCGCTCAATTCATCTCGCTGGCCGACTTTGTCCCCCCGCGCGAGGTGCTCGACATGCTGCCGGCGGCACAAGCGCGTCTGCACGGCGCCCTGCCCGTGGAATACCGCGAGGGCGAGGGGCTCTACGTCTGCCTGGAAGATCCGCTGAATCCGCAGACCGTTGACGACCTGCGCATGAGCACCGGCAAGGATATTTACCTGTACGTTGCGGCAGACTACGAGGTACGTGCCCGACTGCAGGAGTGCTACGGCGGCGCCGAGGCCGCCATGGACGACCTGCTGGGCGAAATGAGCACCATGAGTGTCTCCTCCGACGGCGCGGATGAAGCCAACGCCGCCCCCATCATCAAGTTCGTCAACCTCGTCATCACCCAGGCCATCAAGGAAAAAGCCTCGGACATCCACTTGGAACCCTTTGAAAAGGAGTTCAAGATTCGCTACCGCGTCGACGGCGCGCTGTACGAAATGGCGCCGCCCCCCGTTCATCTGGCCAACCCCGTCATCTCGCGCGTTAAGGTCATGGCCGGCATGAACATTGCCGAGCGCCGCGTGCCGCAAGACGGACGCATCGTCATGAAGATGGGCAAGGTCAGCGTCGACATGCGTGTCAACTCCCTGCCCACCCAGTACGGCGAATCCGTGGTGCTCCGCGTGCTCGACCGCAACAGCGTGGCGCTCGACCTCAACAATCTCAACCTGCCCCCGCAGCTGCACGAATACATCGTCGACACCGTGAACAAGCCCAACGGCATCTTTGTCGTCACCGGACCCACGGGCTCGGGTAAGACGACGACCCTCTACGCCGCGCTGCGCGAGGTCAACACCGAGGACTCCAAGCTGCTCACTGCCGAGGATCCCGTGGAATACGACATCGACGGCATTGTGCAGGTGCCCATCAACGAAGCCATCGGCGTGACTTTCCCCCGCGTGCTGCGCGCCTTCCTCCGTCAGGATCCCGACCGCATTCTCGTGGGCGAAATTCGCGACAAGGACACCGCGCAGATTGCCATTCAGGCCGCGCTGACGGGTCACTTGGTGCTCTCCACCCTGCACACGAACGACGCCGCCGGCGCCGTCACCCGATTTGTGGACATGGGGGTGCAGCCCTTCCTGCTCTCCGCCACCCTGCTGGGCGTGCTGGGTCAGCGCCTCGTGCGTACCATCTGCCCCTACTGCAAAACGGCCTATCGCCCCTCCAACAGTCTGCTCAACCAGCTGGGCATCAACCCCGCCCTCATCGGCAACCAGCAGTTCTTTACGGGCGGGCGCTGCGACAAGTGTGCCAACACGGGCTACAAGGGGCGCAAGGGCATCCACGAGCTGCTCAAGGTCACCGACCCCATCCGCGAGCTCATCACGCAGAACGTCCCCTCCGTGGTACTCCGTCAAAAAGCCATCGAGCTGGGCATGACCACCCTGCGCCAGGACGGCATCCAGAACATCTTTGAGGGCAACACTACCATCGAAGAAGTGCTTAAATACACCTAATGGCTTGACGCTCTGCCCCGCATCTGCTATCTTCACATCATCATCCCTTTCTAACCACACTCTCACCTATGCCTAATTTCAAATACACCGCGCTGGATCAGAACGGTAATGAGAAGACCGGCTTCATTTCCGCCGATTCCAAGATTGCCGCTATTGAGCAGATCCGCGCGCAGGGCTTGCTCGTGCGCGAATGCGTCGAAAGCTCCAAGAGCGCACCCGCAGCCGCCAAGAAGAAAGATCCCAAAGCCAAAGCCCCCAAGAAAGAAAAGACCAAGGGCAAGGCCGGCGGCAGTGTCAAGCAGAAGGAGATGATGGTCTTCTCCCGCCAGCTTGCCACCCTGATTAGCGCCGGTCTGCCCCTGCTCCAAAGCCTCAATGTGCTGGGTAAGCAGGAGCCCAACGCCAACCTCCGCGCCACCATCACCGCGCTGAGCGATGCCGTGCAGGGCGGCTCCACCTTCTCCGAAGCCCTCTCGGCCTACCCCAAGATGTTCAACAAGCTCTTTGTGAACATGGTCAAGGCCGGTGAGGTCGGCGGTGTGCTCGAGGTCGTGCTCAACCGTCTGGCCGAGTATCAGGAAAAGGCCAACCGTCTGCGCGGCAAGCTGGTTTCCGCCATGGTGTACCCCACCATCATCATGGTGATTGCCGTGGGCATTCTCGTCTTCCTCATGCTGGTCATCGTGCCCAAATTCAAGGAGATGTTCGAGGGGCAAAACATGGAGCTGCCCGCCCTCTCGCAGTTCGTGTTCAACTTCTCGGACAACTGCATGGCCGATAGTCTGATTCCCTTGGTGCCCAACGCCGTCCTCTTCCTCATCCTCGTGATGATTGCCATCGTCGGCATCCACTTCTGGAAGAAAACGCCCAAGGGTGGTCGCATCGTCGACAACGCCATGCTCAAGCTGCCCAAGGTCGGCCATCTGAACAAGGTGAGCGCCGTCGCCCGCTTCTCGCGCACCTTCGGCACCCTGGTCTCCTCCGGCGTGCCCATCTTGCAGGCGTTGCTCATCACCCGCGACACCGCCGGCAATGTCATCGTTGCCGATGCCATCACCAAGATTCACGATTCGGTGCGCGAGGGTGAGTCCATCGTCACGCCCATGAGCACCAGCCCGGTCTTCCCGCCGATGATGATTTCCATGGTCGACGTGGGTGAGGAAACCGGTCAGCTGCCCGACATGCTCATGAAGGTCGCCGAGGTCTACGACGAAGAAGTCGACAACTCCGTCACCGCCCTCACCGCCATGCTGGAGCCGCTCATGATTGTGTTCCTCGCCGTTGTCGTCGGCAGCATCGTGTTGGCCATGTTCATGCCGATGATGGAAATCATCAAGAACGTCTGATTCCCTGACCCGCTGCGGCGCTGCTCCCCGGCAGCGCCGCAGACGGGAGCTGTTTCTCCCCCGCGCTCAACAGAACTTATGAAGATTCCGCCTTTCAACACCGCGACCAAGGGATTTACGCTCATTGAAATCCTCATCGCCACAGCCATTCTCGCCGCGCTGGCGGCGGGCATGTGGGAAGCCTCAGCCTACGCCAAGGCTCGCGGTCTGAAGAACACCGCCACCGCGCAGGTGCAGCTGCTCGAAACCGCCATGAATGCCTACCGCACCGACAGCGGCGGCACCCTCCCCTTCGGGCGAGGCGATGAATACAGCTCCCATGTGCTCTACAAGACACTTTTCTGCGACCACGACAACGACGGCGAACCCGACACCATTGATGGCGCTACCGCCATGCCCTACTGCCCGACCCTGGTCATTGTCAAGAAAAAGGACACGGAAAATCAGGAGGGCATCCCCTGCATGAAGTATAAAATCTCGGCCAAGGGAGAGGGCGGCAAGCGCATCAGCGGCAAGTACTACCTCATCATTGACCCCTGGGGCAACCCCTACCGCTACCGCCTCGGCTATGAAGTCGAAGACGAGAAAGGCAAGACCGGCCCCGGCATCAACCCGGACTTCGACATCTTCTCCCAAGGACCCGATGGTTTGGGACAGGGCAAGACCAACGACGACGAGGATGCGGACAACGTCACCAACATCCGGAGTTGGAAATAAGTTCTGTACAACATCTCTTACTCCAAGGCTGCTGCATCCGCAGCCTTCTTACTATCAGTCCCTTTCATGAATAAACAAGCACTTCTCTTCCTCGCCGCCGTTCCCGCCCTCATCGCCCCTGCAGCCGTCGCCGCCCCCCGGGGCGACTTTGCCGCCGCTCAGGCTCTCGTACAACGCCTGACCCCGGAATACGCCGGGCGAGTCTGTTTCCGCCGAGCTCCCGAAGTAACTGTCGGGCAGCTGAGCCGCGAGGGAGACCAACTCCTCATCACGGCTGCCACCACCCGCGAGGCCATCCGCACCTACGGCTGGTACCTGCGCAACATGGCTCATGTACACTTCTCGTGGAACGGCGATAACAAGAGCGCTGCCGACTTTGTCCTCCCCGAGCAACGCATCACCATCCCCGAGGGGCAGGCCATCAACTACGCCCTCAACTACTGCACCCTCAGTTACAGCGGAACCCATTGGGACAAAGACAAGTGGGAGCGTGAGCTCGACATCTTCGCCCTCAACGGCTACACCCACATCCTCGTCACCGCCGGGCTGGAGACCGTCTGGAGCCGCTTTCTGGAGCGCATCGGCTACCCGAAAGAGCGCATCGCCTCCTTCATCCCCAACCCCGCCTTCAGCGCCTGGTGGAACATGGGCAACCTCGAGGGGATGGGCGGGCCCGTCTCGCCCGTCATCCTGCGCGAGGAAGCCGAATTGGGTCGATTCCTCGTGCAGCGCATGCAGGAATTGGGCATGACCCCCGTGTTGCAGGCTTTTGTCGGGCTCGTTCCGCACGATTTGGACACAGAGGAAACGCGCGGACACATCATCCGCCAAGGAAACTGGGTGGCCGGCTTCCGCCGTCCCGATGTGCTCAACCCCACCGCTCCCGTCTTTGCGCACTATGCGTCCGTTTGGTACGAGGAGCTGGAAAAAGTCTACGGCAGCAAGGGCAGCGTGTTCGGGGGCGACCTCTTCCACGAGGGCGGGCACACGGGAGGCATTGCACTGGCCGATGCAGCACGCGCCGTGCAGAACAGCATGCAGCAAAACGTTCCGGGCGCCATCTGGCTGCTGCAATCCTGGGCGCACAACCCCTCGCCGGCTTTTTTGAGCGGTACCGACCCGAAGAAAACCCTCGTCCTGCTGCTCGACAAAGATTTGCGCGCCTCGCACGACCCCTACTACCCCGGCACCCGCCTCGCCCGCGAACATGTACGCAACTATCCGCACATCTGGTGCGAACTGGCCAACTTCGGCGGCAACCACGGACTCTTCGGCGGCTTCGGTGTGCTCGAGAACTACGCGCCCGAATCCGACAGCCTCATGGGGCGGGAGGCCTGTCTGTCCCGCGGTCTCGGCATGATTTCCGAGGGTATCGAGACCAACCCCATCTACTATGCCCTGCTCACTGAGCGCATGAATCAGCGCAACGGTATCATCGATCGCCGAGCCTTCATCAGCAACTATGTGCTCAACCGCTACGGCATTCGGGATGATGCCGCCACGGAGGCCTGGAGCATCCTGGCCGACAGCGTCTACAACCCGACCTCCATGCGCGAAGGGTGCCAGGAGAGCCTGCTCTGCGCCCGCCCCAAGCTGAATGCCAAAACCGCCTCCACCTGGTCCGACGGTCGGCCATACTACGACTACGCCAAGGTCGAGGAAGCCGCGCGGCACCTGCTGAACGTCGGCAAGCAGCACCAACTGGGTCAGCAAGAGACCTTTGTCTATGACCTTGCCGATGTAGTGCGCCAAGTGCTCGCCGACCGCGCCCGTGTGTTGCTGCCCCAAATCAAGGAAGCCTACGGCGCCCGCGATGCCGCGCGCTTTGCCGCCGCGAGCGAGCAGTACCTGCAACTCATCCGCGACACCGCCGCCGTGCTGGCCACCTCGCGGCATTTCCTGCTGGGCAGCTACCTGGAGGGAGCCCGCACCAAGGGCGGTCAAGATCCCGAAGCCCGTCGCCAGATGGAGCAGAATCTCAAGCTCCTGCTCACCACCTGGACCCACGGCAACACCGGGCTCAACGACTACGCCCACCGCCAGCTTGCGGAGATGATGAGCAGCTACTACCTCCCCCGCTGGCAACGCTTCTTCCGCGAAAAGCAGCGGGAACTCAGCGGCGATGCCCCCGTCGAGACCTCCGTCACCGCCGGCGGAGCGGAGTCCAACAATGGCCTGGCCGTCTCTTTCAGCTACGAGGAAAACGCCGGTGTTGATCAGATTCAGGAATCTTTCTGGAAGAGCGACATCCCCCTGATCACCGAACCGCAGGGCGACATCATCGCGCTGGCGGAACAAATCCTCAACCGCTAAGGGAATACGCCACGGAGAAAAAACGCTCCGTGGCGTTTTGAGATAAAAAAACATTGACATTTTGAAAATAGACAATATAATATCCCCGGCGATGCTATCCGAATCCCCACATCTCCCGCCCGCCCGCAATACCGAGCAGTTAGCTGCCCTGTTCAAAGCCTTGGGAAGTCCCGTGCGTCTCCGCTTGGTTGAGGAGCTGCTCCACGGGGAGAAATGCGTTTGCGAACTCCACAGCATCAGCGGCCTGAATCTCGATTTGTCGACCATCTCCAACCATTTGGCCATTCTGCGCAACAGCGGCATCGTACTCACCGACAAACGCGGCAAAAACATCTACTACCGCATCGCCTGCCCCTGCCTCGCATCGGTCATCCGCTGTCTGCGCGGTTCCGTCTGACACTCCATGCCGACTCTTGGTCTCGCTCTCTGATACATTTTGATATTTTTCCAATCATGAACACGAACATACATACTATCATCATCTACGGTCCGGGCTGCGCCCGCTGCGACGAGCTCCTGCAACGGGTGCAACAGGTCACCAACAGTTTACCCGGGGAGTGGCAGATCCGCAAGGTGACGGATGCGGCGCAGATGGCGGCAGCCGGGTTCTTCACCACCCCGGGCTTGGAACTGGATGGCCGTCTGCTCCTGACGGGCAAGGTGCCGGATCTGCTTACCCTCCGGAAGCTCCTGACAGAGAACGGCGTCGAAGAGACGCAAACCTCTGCCCCGAGCTGCGCCTGCGGCTGCTCCTGCCGACAGAGAGCCAAGCGCCCGCTGTGGAAGCAGCTCGTGCTCTGGGCAAGCATCCTGTTGCTGCTCGTCGGCAGCGTACGCTTCTGCAACAGCCGCCTCGGCCGACAGAATGCAGAACCCGTCCCGGCCGCTTCCGCCGCTACCCCGGTTCAGCTCGTCTATTACTACTTCGGATCCCGTTGTGCCACCTGCCTGCGCATGGAGCAGTGGGCGCGGGAAGCCGTTGCAGCCGCCTTCGCTGATGAATTGGCGAGGGGTGAGCTGAGTTTCCGCAGCGAGGAGGCCGATGACGCCTGTGTTGCCGCCTATGAGCTGAGCAGCCAATCGCTCGTGCTGCAACGCCGCACGGGAGAGTTCCGCAAGCTGGCGCGCATTTGGGAACTAAACCGAGACGAAAGCGCCTTCAAGAGCTACGTCACCGACGAAGTGAAGAGCTTTCTGCATCATGAATGAAGCCATCCTCTTCGGCCTGGGCATCGTCTCCTCGCTGGCACCCTGTCCATTGGCGACCCATATGATAGCGCTGGGCTACCTGTCGCAGTACCTCGGCGAGCAGCGCAAGGCACTCCTCGGCGCGTTGCTCTACGCCGCCGGGCGCATGAGCGCCTATAGTCTGCTCGGCATCCTCCTGAGCATCGGCACGGGCATCCCCACCCTGTCCTACGCCCTGCAAAAAGGCATGCCCTATGTCATGGGCCCCCTGCTGATGCTCACCGGGCTGGTTCTGCTGGAGGTGCTGACCCTGCCGGAGATCCTGCAGCGGAGCGCTCCGCCTCTGCGCACCGTGAATCGCCTGCTTCAACTGCGTGGGGTGTGGGGAGCTTTCCCGCTCGGCCTACTCTTCGCTCTGGCGCTGTGCCCCACCTCCGCAGCTCTGCTTTTCGGCAGCGCCTGGCCCCTGGCCACAAACTCCGCTCTGCCCGTCGCCATCGGCTTCGCCTGTTTCGGTTTGGGCTCTGCCCTGCCCATCATCATCGCCGCCCTCGGCATTTGTCTGGGCGCGGCGCACATCCACCCCCTGCTCCGCCATCTTCCCCGCCTGCGCCGAGCTATCACCACCCTCACAGGAATAGCACTTCTGGTAGAGGGTGCATGGCAGTGCATCGACACCCTCATCCTGAACCCCTGAATAATAACGATGCTTCAAAAAACAGCCGATTGGCTGACCTATGAGCTCATGCTATTCGCCCCCGGCAGTGCGTCCGGCTCCGCGGTCAGCTTTTTTCTCTACGACAGCGCGAAGGTATTTCTGCTGCTCCTCGGCATCAGCTGGCTGATGGGGCTGCTCAATGCCTACCTTCCGGTGGGTCAAATACGTGCCTTTCTGGCGGAGCACCGCCTCGGCGGCATGCAATACCTGCTCGCCGCCGCGTTCGGCGCGCTGACCCCTTTCTGCTCCTGCTCCTCCATCCCCCTCTTCATCGGATTGGTGCGCGGGGGCATTCCGGTGGGTGTCACGCTGTCCTTCCTCATCACCTCCCCGCTGGTCAACGAAATCGCCGTAGCCATGTTCATCGGCAGCTTCGGCGGGTACATCACCGGGCTCTATGTGCTCAGCGGCATCCTCCTCGGGACACTCGGCGGAGCAATGATGGCACGCCTGCACCCCGAAACCATGCTCACCGAATGGGCTCGCAACAGCCTAAGCACCAAAACCCCGGCTGACCGAACCCCACTCTCCCGCCCCCCCGATTGGCGAGCCGTCACCGCCGAGGCTCTTTCCATTGTACGCAGCGTAGCCGCCTACATCGTCATTGGCATCGCTGTAGGGGCACTGATTCACGGCTATGTGCCCGCCGACTTCTTCTCCGGCATCCTCCGCGGCGCGGAGCAGTGGTCCGTCCCGGCCGGGGTGCTCTGCGGCATTCCCCTGTACGCCAACGCCGCCGGCATTGTCCCCATCCTCGAGGTACTTGTGGACAAGGGAGTTCCGATGGGCACCGCCCTATCCTTCATGATGGCCGTGGTCGGGCTCTCTCTGCCCGAAGCTATCCTGCTCAGTAAGGTCATGACCCGCCGCCTGCTCGTCCTCTACTTCGGAATCATCGGCGGACTCATCATCCTTTCCGGTTATCTCTTCAACCTACTCACCTGAGACCCGGTCCGCCGGAGCACGAACCAACAAGCAAAGCAACTGCGAGGGCTCGGCAATGATAAGCTGCACACCCGAGTTCCTGCAACAGCAGGGCAATCGCCCATTGGCGATTGCCCTGAGAGCGGATGGGGTGGGATTCGAACCCACGGAGGGCGCAAACCCTCGGCGGTTTTCAAGACCGCTGCCTTAAACCACTCGACCACCCATCCTTGACTTTGCTTGTCAACCGGCTGCCGACGGAGCTCATCCTAACGCGGGCAGAGCTTGCAAGCAAGCTTATTTTGCGTACACAATCCAAATGCGGGTCTGTTTCAAATCAGCTGATTTGAAGCAGCACCGCATTCCCGCAGCAAAATCCTTGCTTGCCACGCGAGCACAGATTTGTTATGGTGTCACGCATGAGATGGACTCTTGCAGGTCTCTTGGCGGTCTTGCTCAGCTCCTGTGCGGCGCAGCGCTGCGCTGAATTACACGATGCCATCCACTTCTGCCAGGTGGATCTCGTTTCGCGACTGGCCAAGCCCGACACGGTCAACTGCAAGGACAGAGACGGATTGACGCCCCTCGCCCGCGCATTCGCCCGCTACAAGTGGGCGCACTGGGAGCAGAAGCGCAGCCTGTTCCTCATTGCCTATAAGCTGCTGAAGGCCGGAGCCGATCCTAATTTGGCTTCTTCCGAAACTACGCCGATGCATGTTGCTGTTGATTCGCACGACATTATGCTCCCGGCGATGCTGCTCACCTTTGGTGCCGAGATTGATCAATGCGATGTGATCGGGGAAACAGCTCTCTGGACCGCTATCAACAACAACGATGCTCGAATGGTGGATTTCCTGCTGCTCAAGGGTGCCAATCCCCATGCGCCCGATGCCCTCGGGCGCACACCGCTCACCTATCTGAACAGAGTCGGCAAGGGGAACAGCGCTTGCGCACGCCTGCTGCGCGAGGCAGCGGCTCATCCCAAGAAGCATTTGCCGGGCACTAAGCGACGCAGCAACGCCACCACGCCCCAGGTGACGCCAAAGGCCAAAAGTGCCGAGAGCGGCACCTGCGGCGAGCAAAAGAGCAGGAAAATCTCGTGCGAAGCCTCATAGGGCTGCCCCACGCAGCTCGGGTCGCAGGCCTGTGCCGGCATGGCGCTCAGGCTGCCGCCGCTGCTGATGGCTCCCGTCTGCACCATGCGGTAGCCCAGGAAGGCCAGCGCGTAGCCCAAGGCAAAGAGCGGCAGGAAGAGCGTCACCGCCCACAGCCCCGGCACCACCAGCCTGTCGCGCAGCGACGCCCGCGCCACCCAGGCGGGCATCGGCGCAGGCATCGGGGTCGGGGTTGCAGATAAAGGGGTCGCAGCAGTGGCTGCACACCACTATGAAGAGCGCCGCCAAACGCAGCCAATCAATCCACAGCCGACGTTGTAGGAGGGGAACGGAAAGAGTCGAGCTCATGCCGGGCATTTCTAACACAGCCCTCACGCCCGGGCAAGCCCGCTCTCCGAGCGTCCGGCGGGTGACCCGGCGTAGACGATGCGTCCGCCTTCGGATCCGCTGCCCGGGCCCAACTCCACCACGTAGTCCGCACGCTCCTGAAAGGCGCTGTTGTGCTCGATGCACAGCAGGGTGTGCCCCTGCGCCCGCAGGCGGTAGAGCGCCCGCAGCAGCAGGTCGAGCTCGGCAAAGTGCAGCCCCGTGCTCGGTTCGTCGAGCACGAAGAGCAGCTTTTCTCCCTCGGCGGCGCGGCGGCGCTTGGGCGCGGCCTTCGCCAAATAGGTCGCCAGCTTCACGCGCTGCGACTCACCGCCCGAGAGGGTCGTCACGGGACGGTCGAGGGTCAGATAACCCAGCCCCAGCTCCTGCAAGGCATGCAGGATGGCCGATGCGGCGGGCAGCGAAGTGAAGAACGCCGCCGCCTCATCCACCGTCTGCGCCAGTGCCTGCGCGATGGACTTGCCACGCCAGCTCACCTCCAGCGTCTCGCGGTTGTAGCGCGCGCCCTTACAGGCATCGCAGGGGGTGTAGAGGTCGGCCAGGAAATTCATGTCCACGCTCAGCACGCCCGTTCCGCCGCAGCGCTCGCAGCGACCGCCGCGCGCGTTGAGCGAGAAGCGCGCCGCCGTGTAGCCGCGCTGCCGCGACAGGGGGAGCGCGGCGTAGAGCGGACGCAGCACATCCAGCAGCCCCGTGGCCGTGGCCGGGGTGCTGCGCGGCGAGCTGCCCAGGGGGCTCTGGTCAACCACCACCGCGCGAGCAATCGACTCCGCCCCCCGCACCCGCCCCTCGCGCAGCGCGGGCAGCAGGCACTCATGCACCAGGGTGCTCTTGCCGCTGCCGCTGCGCCCGCAGAGGCAGCTCAGCCCGCCCAAGGGCAAGCGCAGCGTCACATCCCGCACATTGCGCGCGGAGGCGTGGCTCAGGCAGAGAAAACGCGCGCTGCTCAGATCCATCGGCTCACAAAGCGCCAAATGCTTCCGCCCGCTGAGCCACGCGCCCGTGGGGGAGTTCGGGTTGGCCGCGAGCTCAGCGAAACTCCCCTGCGCCATGAGCTGCCCGCCCTGTGGTCCGCTGCCCGGCCCCAGCTCCACCAAGTGGTCTGCCGCCGCCAACAGCTGCGGATCGTGCTCGACCACGAGAACCGTGTTCCCCTTGTCGCGCAGGCGACAAAGGGCAGCAATCAGGCGCTCCGTCTCGGCGGGGTGCAGGCCGATGGTGGGTTCATCGAGGATGTAGAGCACGCCCGAAAGCCCGCCGCCGATTTGCCCCGCCAGCCGTGCGCGCTGCAACTCGCCGCCCGAGAGCGTGTTGGTTGCGCGGTCGAGCCGCAGGTAGCCCAGCCCCAGCTCCAGCAGGCAGTCTAAACGGCGCAGCAGCTCCGCGCGCGCCACCGACAGCGCCTCGGCATAGACCGGCGGCACCACCAGCGCCTCCAGCAGGCGACGATTCTCCGCCACACTCTGCGCGCAAAAGGCGCCGAGATGCAGCTCCTGCCCGCCGAAATCCAGCGTGACGGCCAGCGCCGTGGGGTTGAGGCGCATGCCCCCGCAATCCGGGCAAAGGGTATACTCGCCCCTGCGCGTCTCCAGCGTACCGTAGCCCGAGCAGCGCGGGCAGGCGCCGCGCTCCGACAGATGCGAAAAAAGCCCCGGACTCAGGTCGGGCAGCGTGTAGCCCGTCGCCTCGTTGCGATACTGTGTGTGGAAGGCAAGCACGCGCGCCTCCTCCCCCCGCGGCTGCGCCAGCACGCGCAGCTCCTCGGCACAGAGGCGCAGCGCCGCCTGCACCGAGTCTGCCAGACGCGACTCCACCCCCTCGCGCCGCACCAGGCGGTCGATGACCAGCTCGCAGGTCTCGCCGGAGCGCGGCGGGTTTGCCTCGCAATCGTCCAACTCGCGCAGCTCGCCTGCCACGCGCAGGCGCAGGTAGCCCTGCTTGCGCAGCATGAGGATGTTTGCCGCGGCATCCTCCGCAAAGGTGGGCGGCAGCGGCGCCAACAGGGTCAGTCGCGTCTCCGACGGCAGCGCCAGCAGCTGCATCACCATCTCCTCGGGGCTCATGCGCGTCAGCCGCTCCCCCGTCGCCGGGTCGTGCGGCACGCCGATGGCCGCGTAGAAAATCCGCAGGTAGTCCAGCACCTCTGTCAGGCTGCCCAGCAGTGTGCGCGACTGTCCCGGCGGCACATGCTGCTGCAAGCAGAGCGCGGGCGGCAGCCCATCCACCGCCTCCACGCGCGGCTTCTCCGGACGTGCCAACAAGCGGCGCGCCCCCGGCGACAGGCAGTCCAAAAAACGGCGGCGTGACTCTGCAAACAGCGTATCACAAGCCAGCGTACTCTTGCCGCTGCCGCTCGGTCCCACCAGCGCAATGAGCTTGCCGCCCGGCAGGCACAAGTTCAGATGCCGCAGGCTGTTTTGCGAAGCGCCTGTGATGCGGATATCCATCATGTTCCCCACGCGGTCATCCCGCTCAGCGCAAAGGCTGTCCCAGCCACTGACCGCCCGGCTCCACCACGACCTGCTCGGCCGCGCAGTCACCCTCCAGGACGCCCGTGCGCAACACGCGAACGATACCGCGAGCGCGCAGCACCCCCTGCACATGACCCGCCACCGTCGCTGTGCGTACCCGCGCTCCCTCCGGCAAGACGACACGAGCCCCCTTCTCCACCCGCAGCTCCGCCGCGCGCACCGCGCCGGAAAGCTGCAGCGAGCTCGCCAAGGTCAAGCGTCCCGTGCAGTAGAAACTGCCCGTGATGTGCCCGTGAATCTCCAAATCGCCGCAGCGCACGGAGAGCGGCGCGGAAATATCGGTCTCCGCAGGCACGAGGACACGCCCCGCCGTCCGCACCGTCAGGCGATGCGAACCGGGCTTGATTTCCATGTCGGCCAGGTTCAGGTGACTGTGGCAGTGAATGCAGTGCGCCGAAAGCGCCGCAGCGGGCACCGAGCAGCGCTTGCCGCATTCGTAGCAGCAGATTTCGCGCTGCGGCACCCAGTGTTCGGACGAACGCGTAGCGAAAGAGGTGAGCGCCACCCGCCGGTCGCGCTCACCCTCCGGTAAAAGGCCGGAGACAGACGGCACCACAAGGGGCTCTGTCCGGAACTCCGGCATAACCCAACTCAACCCAGCAGGTTGTCAACCTTGGCGGCGGACGCCGCCTTGCCGCCCCTCTTGGGGGTCGGTGCCGCCACCGTCGTCGAGGGATTGCCTACGCGGCAGTTGCCCACGAAGATGGCACCCTCCTGAATGGCAATGCGGGCAGCCACCACATCACCCACCAACTCGGCCGTGCCGGCAAGCTCAACGCGATCCGTCACATGGATATCACCCACGACCTTGCCGTGGATGATGGCACTCTTGGTGCGGATGGCCACCTTGTTCTTATCGCCCGCCTGAATGCTGGCGTTGGAGCCGACAGTCAACACGCCGTCGGAGGTGATTTCGCCCTCGACCGAGCCGTCGACCAGCAGATCGTCCGTGAAGCGCAGGATACCCACCACCGAAACATCGGAGTTGAGCACGTTGCGGGTCACGGCGGGAGCCGCCGCAGCGGCATCAAAGGCAGCCGCAGATTCGGACGGAGCCGGCTCCGCAGCCCCCCAGGAGGAAGCGGCCGCATCGGCAGGCGCAGCAGCCGGAGAACCGGCCCAATCGCTCGGAATTTCATCAGCGGCAAAGGGGGAAGGAGCAGCGGGCGTCGGCGTCGTCTTAGAAGTGTATCCTTTAAACATAATTGGTTGATTTTAAGTTATTTGTAAAAAATTTACCCCGAGGGAAATCTCGCTGCAGCTATGGTAGCGGTTCGGGGGGATTTTGTCCACCTGAATTTGCGTCAGGGAGCATTTTTTTGAGCACCCGGCACGCGGTTCAGCGCTCGGCCGTGTAGAGCGAGGCAACCCCCATGTGCAGAGGCAGACAGACGGGCGAGGTATAGCCCGCCGAGCGCAGTAGGTCAAGAAAAGCCTCGCCACGCGGGAAGGCTTCGATGCTCTCCCCCAGATACTGATAGGCCTCGCTCCGACCCGTCACCCAGCCCGCCAAGCTCGGCAGGAGGTGGTGCAGATAAGCACGATACAAGGGGCGCAGCAACCCGCTCGGCAGGCTGAAATCCAGCACAAGCAGGTGTCCCCCCGGGCGCAGCACGCGGCGAAACTCGCGCAGCGCGGTAGCATAATCAGCCATGTTGCGCAGACCGAACGCCACCGTGGCGGCATCAAAGCTCCCGGAGTCCAGCGGCAGGTGCAGCGCATCCGCCTCCAGCACGCGCCGCAGCCCGCGTCGCTGCGCCACCTCGAGCATCGGTCGGCAAAAATCCGTGCCCAGCACCTCGGTCTCGGGCAGCGCGCGCTCCACGGCCAGCGCCAAATCGCCCGTGCCCGTCGCGATGTCCAGCAGGCGGCGCGGTTTCCACTCCGCCACCACCTGCACCGCCCGCTGCCGCCACAGCAGGTCGCAGCCCAGCGACAGCAGGTGATTGGCCGTCACATAGCGCTCGGCAATGGCGGAAAAAGCAGCGTGAACAAAGCGCGGGTCGGGCATCAGTCAATCAGAGTGAGCAGCAGGTCGCCAAAAGCGCTCGTCGACAGCGTTTCCGCCCCGGGAATCATCTCGGCCAAGTCAGCCGTCACCTTCTTCTGCGCGATGGCCGCCCCGATCGCAGCGGGAATCTTGTCCGCCGCCTCCGTCCAGCCCATGTAGCGCAGCATCATCTCCGCCGAGAGCAGGAAGGAACAGGGGTTCACCTTGTCGAGGTTCGCCAGCTTGGGCGCCGTGCCGTGGGTGGCCTCGAATACCGCGTGCCCCGTGCGGTAGTTGATGTTGCCGCCGGGGGCGATGCCGATGCCGCCCACCTGCGCCGCCAAAGCATCGGAGCAGTAATCGCCGTTGAGGTTGAGCGTGGCGATAACGGAATGCTCCTGCGGGTGGATGAGAATCTCCTGCAAGAAAGCATCGCAGATGCAATCCTTCACCACGAGACCGCCGGGCAGGCGGCACCATGGTCCGTCGCCGATGAGCTCGGCACCGAACTCCTCGCGCGCCACCGCATAGCCCCAGTCACGGAAAGCTCCCTCGGTAAACTTCATGATGTTGCCCTTGTGCACCAGCGTCACACTCGGGCGCCCCGTGGCGAGCGCATACTGAATGGCCGAGCGCACCAAGCGCTGCGTGCCCTCCTTGGACACGGGCTTGATGCCGAACCCGCTCGACTCGGGGAAGCGCACCTTGGCGGCGCGCTCCGGGTGCTGCGCCTGCAGCCACGCAAAGAAGTCCGTCGCCTCGGGCGTGCCGCTCTTAAACTCGATACCGGCATAAATATCCTCCGTGTTCTCGCGGAAAATCACCATGTCGACCTTCTCCGGCGCCTTGACGGGCGTCTCGATGCCCTTGAAATAACAAACGGGACGCACGCAGCAGTACAGATCGAGCCCCTGACGCAGCGCCACATTCAGCGAACGAATGCCACCGCCGATGGGCGTGGTCAGCGGCCCCTTGATACCCACCAGATGGGTACGGAACGCCTCCATCGTCTCCTCGGGCAACCAGGTACCGAGCTCATCAAAGGCCTTTTGTCCCGCCAACACCTCTTTCCACTGCAAGGCGCGGCGGCTGCCGTAAGCGGCACACACAGCGGCATCGATCACACGGCGCGAGGCGCGCCAGATGTCGGGGCCGGAGCCGTCGCCGACAATGTGGGGAATGATGGGGAAATCCGGCACGCGCAATCCCTGCGCCGTCATGGTGATGGAAGAAGCCTCGGGCATCGTCTTTCGGGGTGTTATTGAGCAGCGTTCACAGTGGTTTCGGAACCAATCGGCAGGTCGTCATCCTCCGTGTTCCACAGAGCGCAGAGCAGAAAAACCGCCAACACCAACAGCGTGGGCAGCAGGAAGAACAGAAGCGTGCTCCCCTCCTCCTGCTGCTGAGCAAGAGAACGAGCCGCGAACGGAGATTGAGGAATGCGTGCCATGATCGCTTGCGATTATACACTGCTCCCCCCGCCATGCAAGGAAAAAGGGGCGTTAAAAGGCAGGAGCCTTGCCGAACCAGTGCCGCAGTGTGTAATAAATCAAACAATTGCGAGCATTCTTCAACGCCTTGGGCGAAACGCGCGGCGAGGGTGCTGTGTAATGGATGGGTATTTCGATCCAATTGCGGTGTCGGCAAAGGTAGCGCAGCTCCGTCTGATAAAAATGAGCCTTCGAGCGCAGCGGGTAAGCCAGCAACTTCTCCATGAGCTCGTAGCTGAATGCTTCGTAGCCGCTCGTGACATCGCGCATGGGGCAGCCCAACAGCAGGCGCGCCAACAACGAGCCGAACTTGGAAAGGAAACGGCGGCGGAAAGGAGAGCCCACCATGGAGCCGCCGTTGATGTAGCGGGAACCGAAAGCACATTCATTTCCCTCGGTCATGGCGCGGACAAAAGCAGGAAGCACCCGCGGGTCATGCGAACCGCCACCATCCATCTCCACGATAAACTCGGGCTTTTCCTTCATGGCCTCGCGAAACCCCCGCAGGTAGGCATCTACCACATTCCTGTTCTCCGGAGCCCACACATAACGGAAATGGGTATCCTCTTTTGCCAGATCCATGCAAAGCTCGGAGGTCCTGTCGTGCGATGCCTGATCGACGACCAGATAGACGAGTGCCTTGGGGTACGCGCGCAGCACCTTGCGCAGCGGAGTCATAAAGCGGTCAAAATCCTGCTCCTCGTTGGCCAAGGGCATGCAGATGGCAAATGGGGTATCGTTTGTCATGTTGATGATCGTTGAGGTAGTGAAAAAACATAGCGCTTCATCAGCAGGTAGGACGCCAACGCAGCGACGGCCATTCCGAACAGAAGTGCGGGCGGATACGATGCCCCACGGCAAAAACACAACAGTTCCGGGGTATTATCCACGTCGTTGGTATAGATGTACCAACGGAAGTAGAAAATAATCATCATCTGCATGCACCATGTGGCACACAACAACAACACAGCCGTAAGCAGCTGACAGTTCACAAAGCGGACAGCCGAACGCATCACGGGCACCTCAGCGGAACAACGAAAACTCCACAAGCGATTTCCGAAGAACGAAAGAAACCATCCAATGGTGTAGCCGCTCAGCGTAGACAAAATCGTCATCCCATTCAAAATATGATAATACACGACCCACGAAACACACCAATGAGCCGCAGACGCAAGCCCCCCGACGATAATGAAGCGAACCGCTGAGTGGTCAAGTCTGAGTTTTCGTAACAAAGGAACCATATCTGAAAATGACGCCGCTGATGTTACACCATTCGACATCCCATAGCAAGTCCTATATCCTCAGAATTCCGCGACCGTCACCGTCACAGCATCTCCCTGCAAAACCGCTGCGCGGGGAAATTCCCGATTTCTCGGAAATTTCGTATACAGAACGGCAATATTGAGCACGGGGAATACGTCTTTTCTCTGCGGAGAGATACAAAAAACGAAAAAAATCTTGACCTGCTCGCGGAGCGGCGCTAGGATGAGCGCGCAACCCGATGACACTTCATCACCACAGCCTCCATCATCATACCTCCCTCAGATGAGGTAAGGCTCGGCGTGTTTCGGAGTTACTGTTCGCACGAAGGCTTACCTCGCTCGGTAAGCCTTTTTTCGTGTCTCCCGTTTATCTCTCACCACACTCATTCCCCGCCATGCTGCGAATCGCTATTCAAACCAAGGGTCGTCTCAATGAGCAGAGCATCGAGCTGCTGCGCGAAATCGGCATTCAGGTCGACGAAGCCAAGCGCAAATTCCTCTCCAAGGCTGCCAATTTCCCCATCGAGGTGCTTTACCTGCGCGACGACGACATCCCGCAGGTGGTCGCCAACGGCACGGCGCAACTCGGCATCGTGGGTCTCAACGAGGTTGCCGAGCGCGGCTTCGCGGTCGACATCGCCAAGAAACTCGGCTTCGGCGGCTGCCGCATCTCGCTGGCCATTCCCAAGACCGAGCAGTACACCGGTCCCGCCTACTTCAACGGCAAGCGCATCGCCACCTCCTACCCCGGCGTGCTGCGCAAGTGGCTGGAGGAACAGGGCGTGCAGGCCGAAATCGAGGTCATTACCGGCTCGGTGGAGATTGCCCCCGCCGCCGGCATCGCTGACTGCATCTTCGACATCGTGTCCTCGGGCGGCACCTTGGTGTCCAACGGGCTGGTCGAGGTGGAAAAAGTCTTTTTCTCGGAGGCGGTGCTCATCGCCTCGCCCTCGCTGAGTGAGGAAGAGCGCGCCGTGCTGGAGGAGATTCTCTTCCGCATCGAGTCCGCCAGCGTCAGCCGCTCGCAGAAGTACCTGATGATGAACCTGCCCGCCGCTGCGCTGGACGAAGCGCTGACGATTTTGCCCGCCCTGCGCAGCCCCACGGTCATTCCGCTGGCCACCCCCGAGTGGATTTCGCTGCACTCCGTGGTCAAGGCCGATGAATTGTGGAACAAGGTGCGCCAGCTCAAAGCCATCGGCGCGGAGGGCATCCTCGTGCTCAATGTCGACAAGATTATCCCCTGATCGCCATGATTCCCTGCTTTGTCGAACCCGCCCCGGAGGATTGGCCCCGGCTCTGCCGCCGCGCCGCCGAGCAGGAAAACCCCGCCATCGCCGCGCGCGTAGAGGCCATCGTCAATCGCGTGGCCGCCGAGGGCGATGCCGCCCTGCTGGCACTCTCCGCCGAGATTGACGGCGTGCAGCTGCCGCAGCTCGAGGTGAGCGAAGCCGAGTTTGCCGCCGCCGAAGCCGCCGTGAGCCCCGAGCTCAAGACCGCCCTCGATACCGCCGCCGCCAACATCGGCGCCTTCCACCGCGCCCAGCTGCCGCAGGCGGTGGAGGTGGAGACCGCTCCGGGCGTGCGCTGCATCCAGCGCCCCGTGCCCATCGGGCGCGTGGGGCTCTACATCCCGGGCGGCACGGCGCCGCTCTTCTCCACCGTGCTCATGCTCGCCATCCCCGCGCGCCTTGCGGGCTGCCGCGAGATCATCCTCTGCACCCCGACGGACAAGCAAGGGCGCGTGGCTCCCGCCGTGCTCTGCGCCGCGCGCCGCTGCGGCGTCACCCGCGTGTTCAAGGCGGGCGGGGCGCAGGCCATCGCCGCCATGGCCTACGGCACGGAGAGCATCCCCAAGGTACACAAGATTTTCGGACCCGGCAACCGCTACGTCACGCTCGCCAAGCAGCTCGTCGCCGGGCGCAACACCGCCATCGACATGCCCGCCGGGCCCTCGGAGGTCATGGTGCTGGCCGATGCCACCGCCGACCCCGCCTTTGTCGCCGCCGACCTACTCTCGCAAGCGGAGCACGGGTGCGACAGCCAGGCCATCCTCGTCTGCGACAGCGAAGCGCTGGCCGCCGCTGTGAGCACCGAGGTCGAGCGCCAGGCAGCGCGCCTGGGTCGAGCGGACTTCGTGCAGCACTCGCTGGCCAACAGCCGCGCCATCGTGCTGGCCGACCGCGCGCGCATGCTCGCCTTTGCCGACACCTACGCCGCCGAGCACCTCATCATCTCGCTCGCGCAGCCTTGGGAAGCAGCTGAGAGCATCACCGCCGCCGGCAGCATCTTCATCGGCAACTACAGCCCCGAGAGCGCGGGCGACTACGCCTCCGGCACCAACCACACCCTGCCCACGAGCGGCTGGGCGCACTCCTGCAGCGGGGTGAATATCGACGCCTTCATGCGCAAGATGACCCTGCAAGAGCTCACGCGCGAGGGCATCGCCGCGCTCGCCCCCACCATCACCGCCATGGCCGAGGCCGAGGGGCTTCCCGCCCACGCCAACGCCGTCGCCGTCCGACTTTCCGCCCCCACCCGCTCATGATCGACCTCGACCGTCTCGTGCGCCCGAACATCGCGGCGCTCACCCCCTACTCCACCGCCCGCGATGAGTACACGGGCGGTCTGGGCACCTTCCTCGACGCCAACGAAAGCCCCTACGACAGCGGCTTCAACCGATACCCCGACCCGCACCAAAAGCAACTGAAAGCGCAGATCGCCGAGCTCAAGGGAATTGACCCGCAAAACCTCTTCCTCGGCAACGGCAGCGATGAGGCCATCGACCTGCTCTTCCGCGTCTTTTGCGAGCCGGGACGGGATGAAGCAGTGGCCATTACCCCCAGCTACGGCATGTACAGCGTGGCGGCGGCCATCAACAACGTCACGTTGCGCGAGGTGCCGCTGAGCCCCGAGTTCTCCCTGCCGACGGAGGCGCTGCTGGCGGCATGCTCCGAGCCACGCTGCAAGCTACTCTTCCTCTGCTCGCCCAACAACCCCACGGGCAACGCCTTCCCCCGCGCGGAGCTGCTGCGGCTGACCGAGTCTTTCGCGGGCATTACGGTGGTGGACGAAGCCTACATCGACTTCTCCTCCGAGACCGGGCTGCGTGATGCCCTGCCCGAGCATCCGCGTCTGGTGATTCTGCAAACGCTCTCCAAGGCCTGGGGCATGGCGGGGCTGCGGCTGGGGCTGGCCATGGCGGATGCGCGCATCATCCGCCTGATGAGCATGGTCAAGTACCCCTACAACATCAACGAGGCAGCGCTGCGAACCGTCAGCGAGCTGCTCCGCCGCCCCATCGGGGAGCAGGTGCAGCAAATTCTGCGCGAGCGCGCTCGCGTGGCGGCCGCCCTGCCCGCGCTGCGCTGCGTGGAGCGCGTGTACCCCAGCGATGCCAACTTCCTGCTGGTGCGGGTGACGGATGCCGACGGCGTGTACGAGCATCTGGTGCGCGCGGGCATCATCGTGCGCAACCGCAACCGTGTGTGCCAATGCGCGGGCTGCCTGCGCCTCACCATCGGGCTCCCCGAAGAAAACGACCGACTGCTCACCGCCCTTGCCGACTATGCCTGCTGACTCCCCCAAGAAAAAGGTGCTGTTCATCGACCGCGACGGCACCATCATTGCTGAGCCCCCGGTCGACTACCAGGTGGACAGTCTGGAAAAACTGTCCTTCGTCCCCGGAGCCATCAGCGGGCTGGCCTCGCTGGCGCGTCTGGGCGAATACGAGTTCGTCATGGCGAGCAATCAGGACGGCTTGGGCACCGCCTCCTTCCCCGAAGCAAGCTTTTGGCCCGCTCACAACAAGATGTTGGAGACGCTGGCGGGCGAGGGGGTGCGCTTTGATGATCAGCTCATCGACCGCAGCCTGCCGGAGGACAATGCTCCCACGCGCAAGCCGCGCACGGGCATGTTCGGCAAGTACCTGAGCGGGGACTACGACCTGGCGCAGTCCTACGTCATCGGCGACCGCGACACGGACGCGGAGCTGGCGCACCATCTCGGCGCGCGCGCCATCCTGCTGCGCGATCCGCAAGTGGCGCCGCTGTCGCCCGAGGCACCCGGGGCAGAGGCCTGCGTGCTCATCACCCCCCGCTGGGGCGAGGTAGCCGAGTTCCTGCGCCGCAGTGTGCGCCGCGCCACGGTGCAGCGCCGCACGGCGGAGACGGACATCGAGCTGAGTCTCGACCTCGACGGTGCCGGCGAAACGCGCATCGACAGCGGGCTGAAGTTCTTTGACCACATGCTCAGCCAAATCCCTCACCACAGCGGCATCAGCCTCGCGCTGCGCTGCCGGGGAGACCTGGAGGTGGATGAGCACCACAGCATGGAGGATGTGGCCATCGCACTGGGCGAGGCCATTGCCCGGGCGCTGGGCGACAAACGCGGCATCGAGCGCTACGGATTTGCCCTGCCCATGGATGAGAGCGAGGCGCTCGTGCTGCTGGACTTCGGCGGGCGCGCAGACTTTGCGTGGGATGTCCCCTTCACCCGCGAGTATGTGGGCGACACCCCCACCGAGATGTACAAGCACTTCTTCCAATCGCTGGCCGTCGCCATGCGCTGCAACCTGCACATCCGCGCGCGCGGCGAGAACAACCACCACCTCATCGAGGGGGTGTTCAAGGCCTTTGCCCGCAGCCTGCGCGCCGCCATCCGCCGCGATGTCTTTTCCCAAGCCCTGCCCAGCAGCAAGGGGCTGCTCTGATTACCGAACATTGACACCATGATTGCCATCATCGACTACAAAATGGGCAACCTGCGCTCCGTGGAAAACGCGCTGCGGAGGCTGGGCGCGGAGTTCTGCGTCACCGCCGACCCCGACTGCATCACCCGCGCCTCGCACGTCATCCTCCCCGGCGTGGGCAGCGCCGACGAAGCCATGGCGAACCTGCACGCCGCCGGGCTGCCGCCCGTCATCCGCGGGCTGCGCCGCCCCGTGCTGGGCATCTGCCTGGGCATGCAGGTGCTGTGCCGCGACAGCGAGGAGGGCGGCTTCACCCCCTGCCTCGGGCTCTTCGACGCGCATGTGCGCCGCTTCACCCCCACGCCCGGGCTCAAGGTGCCGCACATGGGCTGGAACCGCCTCGGCAACATGGAGAGCAAGCTGCTGCGCGGGCTGGAGCGCGGCGCCTCCGTGTACTTCGTGCATTCCTACTTCGCCCACACCTGCCCCGACACCATCGCCACCACCGAGCACGGGCAGCTTTTCAGCGCCGCGCTCAAGTACGAAAACTTCTACGGCACCCAGTTCCACCCCGAGAAGAGCGGCGAGGTGGGCGAGCAAATCCTGAAAAACTTCCTGGCCTTATGATCGAGCTGATTCCCGCGATTGACATCATCGGCGGGCGCTGCGTGCGCCTGTCGCAGGGCGACTACGCCCGGCAGCGCACCTACGATACCTCCCCCGCCGAGATGGGGGCGGCCTACGCCGCTGCGGGCATCCGCCGGCTGCACCTCGTCGACCTCGACGGCGCCAAGGCCGCTGCCCCGCAGAACCTCGACAGCCTGCGCGCGCTCGCCGCGCTGCCCCTCGACATCGAGTGGGGCGGCGGCATCAAGAGCGAGGCGGCGCTGCAAGCCGTGTTCGATGCGGGCGCGCGCTACGCCATCATCGGCAGCGTGGCGGCGCAGCAACCCGAACTCATGGAAGCCTGGCTGGCGCGCTACGGCGGCGAGCGCATCATCCTGGGCGCCGATGTGCGCGGCGGACGCATCGCCGTCAACGGCTGGCAGGAGGAAAGCCCCCTGACGATAGAAGCCCTCATCGAGCGCTTCCTGCCCTGCGGGCTCACGCAGCTCATCTGCACCGACATCAGCAAGGACGGCATGCTGCAAGGCCCCAACAAAGAGCTCTACACCCGCCTGCAGAGCGCCTACCCCACGGTGGACATCACCGTCTCCGGCGGCATCGGCAGCATGGACGACATCCGCGCGCTCGATGCGCTGGGGCTGCGCAAAATCATCATCGGCAAGGCGATTTACGAGAACCGCATCACCCTCAACGAACTGCAAACATGGTCGCAAAACGCATCATCCCCTGCCTCGATGTAAAGGAGGGGCGCACCGTCAAGGGTGTCAACTTCGTGGGGCTCCGCGACGTGGGCGATGCCGTGGAGCTGGGGCAGCACTACGCCCGCAGCGGCGCCGATGAGCTGGTGTACCTCGACATCAGCGCCACGCGCGAAGGGCGCGCCACCTTCACCAAGCTGGTGGAGCGCATCTCGGACGGCATCAACATCCCCTTCACCGTGGGCGGCGGCATCTCGACCCTCGAGGACGCCGCACGGCTGCTCGACGCGGGCGCGGACAAAATCTCCGTCAACTCCGCCGCCATTGCCGACCCCGGGCTCATCGACCGCATCGCCTCGCGCTACGGCAGCCAATTTCTCGTGCTGGCCATCGACGCGCGGCAGGATGCGGACGGCATCTGGCGCGCCACGACCCACGGCGGCAGCCGCCCGAGCGACAAGGAGCTCTTCGCTTGGGCGCGCGAGGGGCAGGAGCGCGGCGCGGGCGAAATCCTCTTCACCTCCATGAACCACGACGGCACCAAACAGGGCTACCCCTGCGACACCTTCGCCGCGCTGGCGGCGCAGCTCTCCATCCCCATCATCGCCTCGGGCGGTGCGGGCAGCGTGGAGGACATCGCCGCCGTGCTCACGCGCGGGCACGCTGATGCCGCGCTGGCTGCCAGCATCTTCCACTTCGGCGAAATCAGCATCCCCGAGCTCAAAGCCCAACTCAAACAACGCAACATCTGCATCCGATGATGACAACCAAAGCATTCTCCGAACTCAATCTCTCTAAGACCGGCGACGGGCTGCTGCCCGTCATCGTCCAAGACGCCGTCACCCTCAAGGTACTCATGCTGGGCTATATGAACGAAGAAGCCTACAACCGTACCCTGAGCGAGGGCAAAGTCTGCTTCTGGTCGCGCACGCGGCAGCAACTGTGGCTCAAGGGCGAGACCAGCGGCCACTACCTGCTGGTGCAGGACTGCTACCTGGACTGCGACGAGGACACCCTGCTCATCAAAGCCAAGCCCGTGGGTCCCACCTGCCACCGAGGCACCACCGCCTGCTTCGACACCCCCGAGGACGAGGGCTTTATTCGCCGCCTGGCGGAGGTGGTGCAGGGGCGCCACCGCGACATGCCCGAGGGCTCCTACACCACCCGCCTCTTCATCAAGGGGGTCAAGAAAATCGCCCAAAAAGTCGGTGAAGAGGCCGTGGAAAGCGTGGTGGAGGCCGTGGACGGCAACCGCGACCGCTTCATCTATGAATCCTCCGACCTGATGTACCACCTGCTGGTACTCATGGAGCAGATGGGCGTCACCCTGGCCGACATGGAGCACGAGCTCGCCCTGCGCCACCGCTGAGCGCCGCTCCCCCTGCCCCGCGCGATCCGCAGCCGGCGCGGGGCAAACAGCAAGGGCGGGAGCCCGACCGGCTCCCGCCCCCACGCAGAGAAAAGCAACTCTCAGTTAGCCGGGGGGAGCGCTCCCTCGCCGTAGCGGTTGGCGCCATCCTCACTCGGCAGGCAGAACATCACCAGGAGCGCTATTGCACCGACCAGGGGAACAAACATCATCAGCAACCACCAAGCGCTCTTGCCAATGTCGTGCAGACGGCGGGCACCCAGAGCCAAACTGGGGATAATGGTGGCAAGACCATACAGAGAGCCAAGGATTCCCCCATCCGAGTCGCCGAGAGCCTGCAAGACCAAGCTGATGATCGTGTTGACCAAGGATACGTACCAAAACTCCGAGCGGCAGGCACGCCCGCTGAAGAGCACATAGCGCTTCCAGAAGCTGACATAGGCCGTGATGGGATTGTAACAAGCGGTGGGTTGAGTGCAGGTTGACATACCACCGCAAATAACACATCGCCGCCGACGAGTCAAGATGATTTTGCCTTGTCGTGCATGAGAACGAATGATACACTGGCGGCATGACTGTCCAAATCCCGCCGATGACGCGCCGCCGATGGTTCGACATCCTCTTTCGTGCGTGGGGAAAGGCTCTGTTGCTAAGTGCGTTGCTGCTGCTCGGCATCCATAGCCTGATATTCCCCGATGAGGGGATTTCCGCATCCTCCGCAACTGCCTTCGGCAGCGGTCTGGCGGCATGTGCCCTCGTTTTTGCCCTGTTGCTGTATCGACGCCTTCCCTATCGGTCACAGGCTTTCTTCCTCACCATCACCGAGCAGGGCATTCTGATGGAAATCCCGGCGAGCGGCATCAAACAATACCGCCCCTGGGCGAGCTTCCGAGGCATGCAGCGGCAGAAGAGCGGGCTACTGTTGATGTTCGCACAGTTCGCCCTCCTTGTGCCGCAGCGGGACCTGCGCCCCGGGCAAGTCGATGCGCTCGAGGCAGCCATCCGCCGCTGCGAACGCTGCCACGGCGCACCCATGCCGCCGCCGCATAGCGATACCCCGGCTCACCCCTACTCCGCCCGCCCCGAGCAGCAGCGCGAGTGGGCGCTCTGCCTCTGCCCGCCGCGCCGGCTGACCGCCTGCGCTCTGCTGTTCTGCTCTTTCGGAGCGGGCGTCAACGCAGACAAGCTCCCCCTCACCCTCATCGCAGGGCTGCTGTTGCTGTGGGAATACGGGCGCTTCCTCATACCCACCCGTCGCATCCGCGAGCGCACGGCGCAGACGAGGCGCTTTTCCGTTTGCGCTGGGCACCTGCGCACCACCCTCGAGGACGGGACGTGGGCTCTCGCCCCGACGACGATGTTCACCCGAGCCCGACGCCTGCCGCACGGGATTTTCTACAGCGGGCAGAGCGGGGTCGCGTTCATGGCGGATGAGCCCCTGCCCGGGCTTCCCGACGTGCAGGGCACGCTGCACCCGCTGCGGCGCGGGCTCATTGCCGCCCTGCTGCTGCTGAGTGCGGCGGCGCTGCTGTACGGCGGCGGGAGGCTGTTTTTGTGATTGTCTTTCCGCCCGCCGAGTCGTACAATAGACCGCAGCTATGAAAAAACGACGCGTCGTCATCCTGGGCTCCACCGGCAGCATCGGCACCAGCGCACTCAAAGTAGCGCGCGAACTCCCCGAGCGCATGGAGGTGGTGGGGCTGGCGGCGCACGGCAGCATCGAGGCGCTGGCGGCGCAGGCGCGCGAATTCGGCGTGCGCCATGTCTGCCTGTACGACGAGCGCAAGGCCGCCGAGCTGCGCGCGCTGCTGCCGCCCGGCACCGAGCTGCTCACGGGGGCACAGGGGCTCTGCGAGCTGGCTGCCCTGCCCGAGGCGGACATGGTGCTGGTATCCATCATCGGCACGGCGGGGCTGCAGCCCACGCTGCGCGCCATCGATGCGGGCAAAAATTTGGCCATTGCCTCCAAGGAAATCCTCGTGATGGCTGGCGAGGTGGTCATGGCGCGCGCCGCCGCCGCCGGCATCGCCGTGCTACCCGTCGACAGCGAGCACAACGCCATCTTCCAATGCCTGCAGGGCAAGCGAGGCCCAGCGGCGCAGGTCAACAGGCTCATTCTGACCGCCAGCGGAGGGCCCTTCCGCACCTGGCCGACCGCCGACCTGGAGAAGGTGACGCCGGAGCAGGCGCTGCGCCACCCCACCTGGAGCATGGGACGCAAAATTACCGTGGACTGCGCGACCCTCTTCAACAAGGGGTTGGAGATGATTGAGGCGCGCTGGCTCTTCGACATCCCCATGGAGCAGGTGGATGTGCTGGTTCACCCGCAGAGCATTGTGCATTCGCTGGTGGAGTTTGCGGACGGCTCGCTGCTGGCGCAGCTCAGCCACAGCGACATGTGCTTCCCCATCCAATACGCCGTCACCTGGCCGGAGCGCGTGGCGAACCACCTGCCGCAGCTGCGGCTGGAGGAGCTGGCGCAGCTGAACTTCGAGGCTCCGCGTTGGGGGGATTTCCCCGCCCTGCGACTCGCGCGACAGGCGGGGCTCACGGGCGGCACCCTGCCCGCCATCTTCAACGCCGCCAACGAGGTGGCCGTGCAGGCCTTCTTCGAGGGGCGCCTGAGCTTCCCCGGCATCTGGCGCACGGTGGAGCGCGTGTTCGAGCAGGCCACGCCGCGCGACTACAAGGGCAGCCTGCCCATCATCCTCGAGGACGATGCCTGGGCGCGCGAAGCGGCCGAGCGCATCATCCGCGCTTGAGATCCGAGGCAGCTCCGTCGGCAATCTGGCTGGGGAAGCCCGGCTCCAGACGCCCGCTGCGGTCGCGCTCGAAGGGGAAATCGGAAACGCCCTTCAGCGTCATGAACGGGAAAGCCTGCTCGGGGTTCGCCCCCTGCTCGACAGCCTGCTGCATCTTGCGCGCGCCGTCCAGGAAAAAATCCGCAATCGCCAAGCCCCGCTTGAGCTCCTCCATGCGCTGCAGCAGGGCGTTCCGCTCGTTTTCCATCATCGCGATACGCTCCGGCAGCGTGGAATAGCCCTCCACCGTCGCATCGAGAAACTCTTTGATATGCGGCAGGCTGACCCCCGCCTGCTTGAGCAGCAACACCGCCAGCAGGCGCGCGCGGCTCGCCTCACCATAGATGCGTCGACCCGATTTCGTGCGCTCCACATACTTGAGAATGCCCTCTTTTTCGTAAAAGCGCAGGGTGTGGACAGACAGCCCCATCTCTCGCGATAAAGCCGAAATTGTATATCTCACCGACACGCCCCCATTAGAGCACAAAAAAACAGAGGCGACAAGGGCAAAGAAACGCTCCATGACACAGCAGGATTGACTTAGCGCCCCAATCTTGGCAGAATGGGGGGGATGAGCACCTTCGGTTTCTACCGTCTGGCCGCAGCCACGCCCGCCGTGCGCGTGGCCGATGTCGATTTCAACACGCGCAGCGTGGTCGATTGCGTGCGGAGCGCCGCCGCCGAGAACGCGCATGTCGTTCTGTTCCCCGAGATGTGTCTGACGGGCTACAGCTGCGGCGACCTCTTCTTCCAACCCACGCTGCAACAGGCAGCCCTGCGCGGGCTCGCCACGCTGGCCACCGAAACCGCCGGGCTGGAGCCGGTCATCATCGTCAACCTGCCGCTGGCCGTGCAAGATGCACTCTTCAACGTGGCGGCGGTGCTGCACCGCGGGCAGGTGCTGGGGCTGGTGCCCAAGAGCATCCTGCCCAACTACCGCGAGTTCTACGAGCAGCGCCAATTCCGCCCCGCCCGCGAGCTGAGCGTGCGCAGCACGGAGCTGCCCGGCTTCGGCGAAGTACCCATCGGCACCGACCTGCTCTTTGCCGACCGCGACGAGCTCTGCTTCGGCATCGAAATCTGCGAGGATTTGTGGAGCGTCTCCCCCCCCAGCTGTCGGCTGGCGCTGCAAGGGGCGCGCGTCATCCTCAACCCCTCGGCCAGCGATGAGCTGGCGGGCAAAGCCCCCTACCGCCGCGCGCTGGTGGCGCAGCAGAGCGCGCGCTGCCTCGCCGCCTACGTCTTCTCCTCCGTCGGCCCCGGCGAGAGCTCGCAGGATGTCGTCTACAGCGGACACGCCCTCATCGCCGACAACGGGCGCTTGGCGGCCGAGAACACGCGCTTTGCCATGGGCGGCGGGCTGATTTACGCCGATGTGGACTGCGCCCGCCTGGGCGCCGCGCGGATGAGCGAGAGCTCCTTCAACGACAGCCGCGCGGATGCGGCACTTCCGCCAGCGCGGCGCATCGCCCTGCGCGAGCTGAAAGCCCCCTGTGACCTGCGCTATGCCCACCTGCCCGCGCGTCCCTTCCTGCCCCCCCCGGCAGAGGAAGCCGAGCGCTGCGAGGACATCCTCAACATCCAAGCGGCGGGGCTCGCCAAGCGGCTGGAGCACACCCGCTCCGCCACCCTCGTCATCGGCGTATCCGGCGGGCTGGACAGCACGCTGGCGCTCATCGTCTGCGCGCGCGCCTGCCGCCTGCTCAAGCTGCCCATGAGCACCATCCTGGCCGTCACCATGCCCGGATTCGGCACCACGGGGCGCACCTATGCCAACGCCTGCCGCATGATGGAGCTGCTGGGCGTCACCACCAAGGAAGTGAACATCCGCGAGGCCTGCCTGCTGCACTTTAAGGATTTGGACTTCGACCCCTCCCTGCGCACCAACACCTACGAAAACGTGCAGGCGCGCGAACGAACCAAGATTCTCATGAATCTCGCCAACAAGACGGGCGGCATGGTCGTGGGCACAGGCGACCTCTCGGAAATCGCGCTGGGCTGGTCCACCTACAACGGCGACCACATGAGCATGTACGCCGTCAATTGCTCCATCCCCAAAACCCTCATCCGCTGCCTGATTCACCATGTGGCGCAGCAGAGCGAGCCCGAGATGGCCGCCGTGCTGCAGGACATCATCGACACCCCCGTGAGCCCCGAACTCCTGCCCCCCGCCGAGGACGGCAGCATCGACCAAAAGACCGAGGACATCCTCGGCCCCTACGACCTGCACGACTTCTTCCTCTACCACTTCATCAAGTACGGCGCCTCCCCCGAAAAACTGCGCACCCTCGCCCTGCTCGCCTTCCGCGAGGAATACACCGAAGAGCTCATCACCCGCACCCTGCACACCTTCATTCGCCGCTTCTTCAGCCAGCAGTTCAAGCGCAGCTGCATCCCCGACGGCCCCAAGGTCGGCACCATCGCCCTCTCCCCGCGCGGCGACTGGCGCATGCCCTCCGATGCCTGCGCCGCCGTCTGGCAACACTGATTAGCTCCCGTCTCGCATTGTTCATTCAGCAAGCACCATGAAAGCCCCCCTCCTGCTCGTTCTGCTGAGCGGTCTCGCCGCTGCCGCCCTGCCCCACTACCCCGACACCGCCTCCGCACTCGCCGCCGCTTCCGCCCGGCAGGGCAGCGTGCTGCTCGACTTCACCGGCAGCGACTGGTGTCCCGCCTGCATCCACCTCGACACCCGCATCCTCTCCACCGAGGAGCTCGACGCCGCCACGGGCGGGCGCTACGGCATCGTCACCCTCGACTTCCCCCGCAAGCCCGAAGCCATCAACGCCATCCCGGCCGACGAGCGCGAGCGCCGCAGCAAGCTGCTCCGCGACTACCGCATCCAAGGTCTGCCCACCGTCGTCGTGCTCGATGCGCAGGGGCGCCCCTACGGTGTGCTGCTCGGCACCGCCGACAGCCCGACCGAGTACGCCGCCCGCCTGGCCGAGGCCGAGCAGGCACGTGCCGCCCGCGATGCCGCCTTTGCCGCCGCAGAGCAGCAGAGCGGCGAGGAGCGCGCCCGCAGCCTCGTCGCAGGGCTCAATGCCCTGCCCGAAGTCTGCCGCGACAAATACCCCGACATCCTAGCCGCCATCGCTGCTGCCGACCCGCAGGACAACACCGGCATAGCCGCCCGCTGCCGCCGCGAGCTGCTCTATCCGCAGCAAATGCAAGCCTTTGAAGAGCTGAGCGCGAGCTTCGCGGGCAAGCTGAGCGCAGAGGAACTGGAGGACTCACTGCAACGCTGCCGCGCGTTCCTGCAAACACCCGATTTACACCCGGAGGTGGCGCAGGCCTGCTACTCCTGCATGGCCGACGGCTACGCCCTGCTGCGCGATCTGCCGCAGAGCATCGACTGCACGACACGCGCCATCGACGCCGCGCCGCAATCGCGCATGGCACCCCGGCTGCGCGCCAATCGAGAGCACATGCAGAAGCTGCTCGACAACAAGCCGCAACCCTGAGGCGCGCACGAAGCGAGCGCGTCTGCACGCGCATTGGTGCTTGATTTTCCCCGGCTGTTTTGGTAGGGTAGCAGGCATGACGCGCCTGTACCGACTTTTGTTTTCTGTGCTCTTACTGCTCGCGCTGGCGGTGCCGCAAGCCCGGTCTGCCACCACCGTCATGGCCAAGAAAACAGCGGACGGCAAGTGGGCCTTCGTGCCGCTGGCCGACGGCTTCGACTTCCCCGTCGGGCGCCCCAACGGCGACGGCTACTACAAATCGCGCGGGCTGCGCCTGGCCACCCCCCGCCACCTCGGCGAGGACTGGAACGGCAACGCCGGCGGCAACTCCGACCTCGGCGACCCCGTCTACTCCATCGGCATCGGGCTGGTCACCTACGCCGCCGATGCGCGCGGGCGCTGGGGCAAGGTGGTCATCGTGCGCCACGCCTTCCGCGAGCCCAAGACGGGCAAGGTGCTCTGCTGCCAGACCCTCTACGCCCACCTCGACCGCATCGACGTGCAACTGGGGCAGCTGGTGGGGCGCGGGCAGCAAATCGGCACCATCGGTACCAACAACGGCATGTTCCCCGCGCATCTCCATGCCGAACTGCACTTCAACGTGCTGGTCAACTGCGGTCACCAAAACATCCCCAAGAAACCCGGCAACTACGGCAACCTGACGGATTTCATCAACCACTACCGCAAGCTGACCCCCGAGCAGAAGATGGTCAAGCTGCCCATCGGCGGTTTCCTGCCCTACAAGGACACCGAGGGGCTGTAATGCCGCTCCTGCCGGGCGTCTGCCACAGCTTCTTTTCCCTCTCCACGCCTTACATGCGGTGAAACTCTGTCTCTTCGGCGGCTCCTTCGATCCGGTTCACAACGGGCATGTGAACATGGCGCAGGAGGCTATTCGCCGCTGCGGTCTCGACGAGCTGCATTTTCTCCCGGCGGCGGAATCCCCCTTCAAACCCGACAACTCCTTTCTCTTTCGCGCCGATCAGCGTCTTGCGCTGCTGCGCAGCGCTACGGCGGGCATGGAGCGCATCCGCATCAGCGAGGACGACCTGCGCCTGCCCCCGCCCAGCTGGAGCTGGCGCCTGGTCGAGCTCTACCGCCGCCGCCACCCCGACTCCGAGCTCTACTGGCTGATGGGCACCGACCAATGGAGCGAACTGCACCGCTGGGCGCGCCCGGACTACCTGGCGGAGCAGCTGCACTTCATCGTCTGCCACCGCGGCGAACCCGCGCAGCCCCGCGCGGGCTTCCGCAGCACCATGATTCCCCTCGCCCTGCCGGAATCCGCCACCGAGCTGCGCCGCTGCCTGCGCCAACATCTCCCCCTGCCCGAGGGCTGGATGCCCCCCGCCACCGCCGCCCTCGCCCGTAGCTTTTGCGAGGAGCAGGCGCGCTGAGCGGGCAGCATCAGTTGCTCGTATTGCTCGCAGGAAAGAAGCAACTCACGCGCCCCCGAGGGGCGCGACAACACCTTGCGGCATTTGTTGCCGTGCTCATAGGTGTTTCAACTCACGCGCCCGCGAGGGACGCGACCAAAATCCGCGAGCAGGTCCGCGAGGCGCACCTCGTTTCAACTCACGCGCCCGCGAGGGGCGCGACTACCGGTCGCAAGTTGGTTGCGCTGGATGCGCTGGTTTCAACTCACGCGCCCGCGAGGGGCGCGACCCATCAGGCGGTTAATCTTGCTGTTAAGCTGCTTGTTTCAACTCACGCGCCCGCGAGGGGCGCGACATGTGTAGCGAGGGGCGTCCTTCACATACCCACCGTTTCAACTCACGCGCCCGCGAGGGGCGCGACCGCGCTAAGTCAAGATTTTTCTGCGATTTTTCGCAGTTTCAACTCACGCGCCCGCGAGGGGCGCGACTGCACTGCACACTCGCAAGGTCTAGCTTGCAGTTGTTTCAACTCACGCGCCCGCGAGGGGCGCGACGCCCGGCGCTTAGCACTCTCCCCATTGTGCTTATCGTTTCAACTCACGCGCCCGCGAGGGGCGCGACCGTAAGATACTCATCGTCAGCATCAAACTTGGCAAGTTTCAACTCACGCGCCCGCGAGGGGCGCGACTACGGGGCTGACAACGTTGACAAGTTCGGCAACGTGTTTCAACTCACGCGCCCGCGAGGGGCGCGACTTTTGTGGGCTGTCAACGAAGCAATCAAAGGGTGGTTTCAACTCACGCGCCCGCGAGGGGCGCGACCCACGCCCATGAAATCCTGCCGTTTTGGAACGATGTTTCAACTCACGCGCCCGCGAGGGGCGCGACATTTTGAGGACAACATCACCGAGCGAGTGGCTCGGTTTCAACTCACGCGCCCGCGAGGGGCGCGACCTTCCAAGCCATAAGATTGCTTCTCGTGACAATCTGTTTCAACTCACGCGCCCGCGAGGGGCGCGACGAGAGATAGCATAGGCCATCAAGCTCGCTATCGTGTTTCAACTCACGCGCCCGCGAGGGGCGCGACTGTCGTTCTCTTGCGCGTATTTGTAGAGCTTATGGTTTCAACTCACGCGCCCGCGAGGGGCGCGACATTTCAAGTATCTGTCTACATTGTTTGTATACTTGTTTCAACTCACGCGCCCGCGAGGGGCGCGACCACTCGGGCTCGTTCCACTCTCCCGTGAGTTCATCGTTTCAACTCACGCGCCCGCGAGGGGCGCGACGGTACGGACCGACCATGCCGCACCTTGACCCCGAGTTTCAACTCACGCGCCCGCGAGGGGCGCGACTTGCCCTTGTACTGGTAATTTTCCGAGAATACGGTTTCAACTCACGCGCCCGCGAGGGGCGCGACCCGCGTCTTAGCCACCTCAGCCGTCAGGTGGATGTTTCAACTCACGCGCCCGCGAGGGGCGCGACTGACAGGTTGCTCGGAGTGGTTATTTCCATTTTGGTTTCAACTCACGCGCCCGCGAGGGGCGCGACTCGTGTTGAGCGGCGATGATGAAATTGCAGACTGAGTTTCAACTCACGCGCCCGCGAGGGGCGCGACGGCAATGTCTATTGGTTTTAATTGGGGCGAACGAGTTTCAACTCACGCGCCCGCGAGGGGCGCGACCCAAGTCAAGGAGAACCTGAAAGCGGAGCTGGAGTTTCAACTCACGCGCCCGCGAGGGGCGCGACTCTTTTACTCATTTGAACCACCGTAAGATTCGTTGTTTCAACTCACGCGCCCGCGAGGGGCGCGACTGCTTGACATCGGCTGTGGCACCTGCAACTTCAAGTTTCAACTCACGCGCCCGCGAGGGGCGCGACAGTCCACCTTGCCACCATTGCCTGCCATGAAAGTGTTTCAACTCACGCGCCCGCGAGGGGCGCGACATACCTGCGCGTGCACGATGTGCGCACAATCAAGGTTTCAACTCACGCGCCCGCGAGGGGCGCGACGCTTGTCCGTTATGATGTCATACACACCGTTTTTGTTTCAACTCACGCGCCCGCGAGGGGCGCGACAGCGGCTTCTGCTTCCCGATAGTGGTTATCAAGGTTTCAACTCACGCGCCCGCGAGGGGCGCGACGCATGCTACGAACAGGAGGAGGCTGAGGACGAATGTTTCAACTCACGCGCCCGCGAGGGGCGCGACGATGACTAATGTTATGTGGCTTCCCATATAGGTAGTTTCAACTCACGCGCCCGCGAGGGGCGCGACTGCAGCCCGTACTTGTTATCAATCACTTGATTGAGGTTTCAACTCACGCGCCCGCGAGGGGCGCGACTTTGCCGCAGGCTACGCCAAAGCACGCCAAGAACACGTTTCAACTCACGCGCCCGCGAGGGGCGCGACTAACCCCTCCGCCATGAGAGCGGGCATTTTTGAGTTTCAACTCACGCGCCCGCGAGGGGCGCGACCTGTTGACACAATCTTCTGCAACCCGCCCTATTCTGTTTCAACTCACGCGCCCGCGAGGGGCGCGACAAAATAAGCGTAACTCTCTAAAATATAAGGACAAGTGTTTCAACTCACGCGCCCGCGAGGGGCGCGACTATCCATTTATCGCGCTTGCTCCTGTCCCAGATTTTGTTTCAACTCACGCGCCCGCGAGGGGCGCGACGCTGCGCCAGCTTTTGGTAAGCAACAATCAGCGGGTTTCAACTCACGCGCCCGCGAGGGGCGCGACTTTGCAGCCTAACCACTATCCCACCTGCACGACAATGTTTCAACTCACGCGCCCGCGAGGGGCGCGACTTGTGATTTCTTTCTCGATGATGTACCGAGCATAGTTTCAACTCACGCGCCCGCGAGGGGCGCGACGCTATCGGATGGCCGGAACGCGCTGGCGGGAGTTGTTTCAACTCACGCGCCCGCGAGGGGCGCGACCGCGCGGTACAAAGATGCAATACTCGCCGTTCATGTTTCAACTCACGCGCCCGCGAGGGGCGCGACTTCAGCGGAGGCAAAGACAGCGGCGCGCTGCTGGTTTCAACTCACGCGCCCGCGAGGGGCGCGACCGAACTGACCCGCTGAGCCATGAGAGAGTTGACCGTTTCAACTCACGCGCCCGCGAGGGGCGCGACTCTTCAAGCTGCACTTTAACCTTTTTGGACTCCGTGTTTCAACTCACGCGCCCGCGAGGGGCGCGACTGCGCAGCACACCGAGTACCGCATCATCCTGAACGGTTTCAACTCACGCGCCCGCGAGGGGCGCGACGGCATCGCGTATCATCACCGAAAGTGCCTGCAAGGTTTCAACTCACGCGCCCGCGAGGGGCGCGACTGTTCCCGATGACGAGCTGCGCGCCCTGTACAGCGTTTCAACTCACGCGCCCGCGAGGGGCGCGACCGATGCGTGCATGGGTCTGATTGCGCAGGATATTGTTTCAACTCACGCGCCCGCGAGGGGCGCGACCCAATCATATTAACAACAACTCTTGAAGCCAAAGTTTCAACTCACGCGCCCGCGAGGGGCGCGACCAGTTGTTCAATGAGGTTCATTTTTGTTTTTGCAGTTTCAACTCACGCGCCCGCGAGGGGCGCGACTTGCCTTTCAGGTACTCCGCGAATCGGTCAAACAAGTTTCAACTCACGCGCCCGCGAGGGGCGCGACCCATCACGGCTGATGAGTTTATCAAGAACTCTTTGTTTCAACTCACGCGCCCGCGAGGGGCGCGACTTCTGACAGTCTGACGGTGGAGCTGGGCACCAAGTTTCAACTCACGCGCCCGCGAGGGGCGCGACGGGCAGCAGCCGCAAGAAACCGCCGAAGCCCTGCTGTTTCAACTCACGCGCCCGCGAGGGGCGCGACCGGAGCAGCATATCAAGCACTTCTGCAACATTTTGTTTCAACTCACGCGCCCGCGAGGGGCGCGACTTTGTCACCGTGGTGGGCGTGTACAACACGGTAGTGTTTCAACTCACGCGCCCGCGAGGGGCGCGACTGCAGAATGACGCTGCCGGGCGCATTAGCTTCTGGTTTCAACTCACGCGCCCGCGAGGGGCGCGACCCGAACGCTACATTTTTGAGCGTCAGGGAGCCCGTGTTTCAACTCACGCGCCCGCGAGGGGCGCGACGGGCGAGTACGCCGAACTCAGTTCCAAGGTCGCTGTTTCAACTCACGCGCCCGCGAGGGGCGCGACAGTGATTGCCGCCTTTTGGCACCAGCAGATCCATGTTTCAACTCACGCGCCCGCGAGGGGCGCGACTGATGACATCGGTGCTGTGTTCTGCCATGTCTTTGTTTCAACTCACGCGCCCGCGAGGGGCGCGACCCCTGCCGGGCGTACTCACACCAACGGGCACAAGTTTCAACTCACGCGCCCGCGAGGGGCGCGACCGTTGCCGTCCGTGTTGAGCATCAGCGGGTCGGGGTTTCAACTCACGCGCCCGCGAGGGGCGCGACTTGAGCAAGGATGTTCTGGCGAGGAAATCAGGAAGTTTCAACTCACGCGCCCGCGAGGGGCGCGACAGTAGTTGTGCGTTGCGCTAACGTTTTGCGTGATGTTTCAACTCACGCGCCCGCGAGGGGCGCGACCGACATTATCAACCGTCTTGGAAACGGAGAAGAGGTTTCAACTCACGCGCCCGCGAGGGGCGCGACATTTCATCTACGCTAAGCACAAACTGAAATTTCTTAGTTTCAACTCACGCGCCCGCGAGGGGCGCGACACACAAAACACAACAACGCAACACAACAATGAAAGTTTCAACTCACGCGCCCGCGAGGGGCGCGACAGGTGGGATAGTGGTTAGGCGGCGAGCTTCGAAAGTTTCAACTCACGCGCCCGCGAGGGGCGCGACCTTCTTTTTTCCATTGGAAAAACAGGTTGTCAGTGTTTCAACTCACGCGCCCGCGAGGGGCGCGACCGCTTGTAGACGGTTGTCTTGCAGTATGTGTCGCGGTTTCAACTCACGCGCCCGCGAGGGGCGCGACCAAATGCGGCAGATGGGTATTGATTTTTCCGAGGTTTCAACTCACGCGCCCGCGAGGGGCGCGACTCTTTTTGGTTTGCATCCGGTTTCAGTTCGATTCCGTTTCAACTCACGCGCCCGCGAGGGGCGCGACTTACACAAACGCATCCCCCACAATCAATCATGACTGTTTCAACTCACGCGCCCGCGAGGGGCGCGACCAATGCGTGCTTCGGCGGCTTTAGATTGTCACGAGTTTCAACTCACGCGCCCGCGAGGGGCGCGACCGTTGCCCACTCGGGCTGATGAGCGTGATGTGCGGGTTTCAACTCACGCGCCCGCGAGGGGCGCGACAGCTGATTTATAAAACTTCTTACCAACTGCATATGTTTCAACTCACGCGCCCGCGAGGGGCGCGACAATGTATCTCTTACAGGCAACCCAGCCTTTGTGTAGTTTCAACTCACGCGCCCGCGAGGGGCGCGACTTCTTTCTTCTCGTGCTCTTGCCTGATGTCGATGGTTTCAACTCACGCGCCCGCGAGGGGCGCGACCGGGGTACAGGCTCATGAGATACTCAATCTGCTGTTTCAACTCACGCGCCCGCGAGGGGCGCGA
>JBJEVN010000016.1:0-28399 GCA_051884385.1 Akkermansia sp. | reverse complement strand
TTGCTCTTGTTAGGTTGTACTCGCGGCTTCACTCCACAAAAATAGACGAAGAGCCGAGTTGTCCTAATACTTTCTTAAATGCTTCATAGTGAATCCGTTTTCTATAAACTCCAAATTTTGTCTGGTTTTTTCTGATAAAAAAATCAACGGGATAGAAAAATATAAACATTGGCTATTAACGTTTTATAATCATTTCGACCCACATGAATAAGTATCAAAGCGGGTCACGAAGTGCAGAGTGCGCGGGAGTGCCTGATATGAGGGAATGGGGTAGGAAAGGTGCCGAAGCATGGCGAAATCAGGCTACAACACATGCAAGGGAGTGCTTGTTAAGCGGCGTATATTGAATGAATTGCGCAAAAATGAAGAGCGGGTCACGTACAAAAAACGTGACCCGCTCTAAGGGTGACCAGTGGGATTCGAACCCACGACAACCGGAACCACAATCCGGGGCTCTACCGCTGAACTATGGTCACCGTGTAGAAGATACAGACTATAAGATTCGAACTTATGACCCCATCCGTGTGAAGGATGTGCTCTACCACTGAGCTAAGTCTGCGCTGTTTTTCGCAAGAAACCGCAAGAACGCGGACTGCGGGGCGCATGGTAGCACTTTTGGCAGGGCATTGCAAGCCTTTTTTGAAAAAATTTACAACCCCGAGGTCGACAACACGCTCGGAAAATTCCTTGACAAGAGGAGGGGGCGTCGGCACAATGAGTCGCCTCCCTGCGGAACTCACTCTTTTCGCCCCGTCCGACTATGTTCAAGATCATCAAGCGCAACGGCCAGCCCGTCGATTACTGCCGCGCCAACATCGCACGCGCCATCGAAAACACCTTTCAGGGGCTCGGTACGGGGATTCTTCCCTACGAATGCGAGCGCCTGACGCAGGCGGTCGAGGACAAGGTGATGGAAGCGGGTTCGGCAGACGATGCCGTGCCGGTGGAGACCGTGCAGGATTATGTCGAGATTGCGCTGATGGAGGCCGGGCATTTCGATGCCGTCAAGAGTTTTATCCTTTACCGAGGGGAACATACGCGCGCCCGCAAGGCTCGCGAGGAGCTGCTGGGCTTTTTCGGCGGCTGTCCCGTGCTCGATGCCTGCCTGAAAGACATTCAGCGCGCGTTCTCCGACGACATTTATCGTCTGTCGCACCTGACCAACAAGTTCGCCTCTCTGTACAAGATGGGTATCGGGCGCGCCGAGGGGCTGGGGCTGCTGGTGAAGGCTGCCGCCGAGCTGACGACGCAGGAGGCGCCCGCGTGGGAGATGATTGCCGAGCGCTTTGCGCTGCTGCGCTTCCGCGAGGCGCTGGCCGAGCGCGAGCAGGATCTGGGGCTCGCGCGCTACTGCGACAAGGTCGACTATCTCGTGCGCGAAGGGCTCTACGGCGCCTACCTCTGCGAGGCCTATTCGCGCGATGAGTTGCAACAGGCCGCTGCGTTCATGCAGCCGCAACGCGATGAGCTCTTCAACATCTCAGGCTTTGAGCTGCTGGCGGGACGCTACCTCGTGCGCGACCGCTCCGGGAATGTGCTGGAGTCTCCGCAGGAAATGTTCCTGGGCATCTCCCTGCATCTGGCTATGAAGGAGACAACCGACCGCCTGAGCTGGGTGCAGCGCTTCTACGACATGCTCAGCACGCTCAAGGTGACCATGGCAACCCCCACGCTGGCCAATGCCCGCCGCCCCTTCCACCAGCTCTCTTCCTGCTTCATCGACACGGTACCCGACAGCCTCGACGGCATCTACCGCAGCATCGACAACTTTGCCATGGTGAGCAAGTACGGCGGCGGCATGGGGTTGTATTTCGGCAAGGTGCGCGCCTGCGGCAGCCCCATCCGCGGGTTCTCGGGAGCGGCGGGCGGCGTTATCCGCTGGATTCGCCTGGCCAACGACACCGCCGTGGCCGTCGACCAGCTCGGTGTGCGCCAGGGAGCCGTGGCCGTCTACCTCGATGTGTGGCACCGCGACCTGCCGGAGTTTCTGGGGCTGCGCACCAACAACGGCGATGACCGTCTCAAGGCGCACGATGTGTTCCCCGCCGTGTGCTACCCCGATTATTTCTGGCAGCAGGCGCGCGACAATATCGGCGGCGATTGGTACCTGATGTGCCCGCACGAAATCCACAGCGTCAAGGGCTACCACCTGGAGGACTCCTTCGGCGACGAGTGGCGCGAGCGCTACCTGAGCTGCGTGGCCGACCCGCGCATCCGCAAGCGCGTCATCCCCATCAAAGACATCATTCGCCTCATCCTCAAGAGCGCGGTAGAGACCGGCACACCCTTCGCTTTCAACCGCGATACCGTCAACCGCGCCAATCCCAACAAGCACAAGGGCATCATCTACTGCAGCAACCTCTGCACCGAGATTGCCCAAAACATGAGCGCCATCGAATCGCTGGAGCAGCGCATCGAAAGCGTGGACGGTGACCCCGTCATCGTCACCACGACCAAGCCGGGCAACTTCGTGGTCTGCAATCTGGCCAGCCTCTCGCTCGGGCGCATCAATGTCACCGACGAGGGCGAGCTGAGCGAGCTGACGCGCTCGGCCATCCGTGCGCTGGACAATGTCATCGACCTCAACTTCTACCCCCTGCCCTACGCGCAGGTGACCAACCGCCAATACCGCCCGCTGGGGCTGGGCGTGAGCGGCTACCACCACATGCTCGCGCGCAACGGTCTGCACTGGGAGAGCGAGGCGCATCTCGAGTTTGCCGACAAGGTGTTCGAGACCATCAACTACGCGGCCGTCGCCGCCAGCAGCGACATCGCTGCCGAAAAGGGCGCCTATGCCCACTTTGCGGGCAGCGACTGGGCCACGGGTGCCTACTTTGAGCTGCGCGGCTACGACTCCCCCCGCTGGCAGGAGCTGCGGCAGCGCGTGGCGGCGCAGGGCATGCGCAATGCCTACCTGCTGGCCGTGGCGCCCACGAGCAGCACGAGCATCATCGCCGGCACAACCGCCGGGCTCGACCCCGTGATGAAAAAATTCTTCCTGGAGGAGAAAAAGACGGGGCTCATGCCGCGCGTGGCGCCCGAGCTGAGTCTCCGCACGCTCTGGCTCTACAAGAACGCCCACTACATTGACCAGAGCTGGTCGGTGCGCGCCTGCGGCATCCGCCAGCGCCATGTGGATCAAGCCCAGAGCATGAACCTGTACATCACCAACGAATACACCCTGCGCCAAATCCTGCGCCTCTACCTGTTGGCCTGGGAAAGCGGCGTGAAAACCATTTATTACATCCGCTCCAAGAGTCTCGAAGTCGAAGAATGCGAATCATGCGCCAGTTAACCAAAAAACCGCTCTTTAATCCCTCGGGCGATACCGAGGTGTCCGCCCGCCGGCTGCTCAACGGCAATACCACCAACCTCAACGACTTCAACAACATGAAGTACGGCTGGGTGAGCCGTTGGTATCGCCAGGCCATGAACAACTTTTGGGTGCCCGAGGAAATCAACCTCGCGGCCGATGTGAAGGACTATCCCCTGCTCTCGCCCGCCGAGCGCCGCGCCTACGACAAGACCCTCTCTTTCCTCGTCTTTTTGGACAGCATCCAGACGGCGAACCTCCCCGCACTGGGCGAATACATCACCGCCAACGAAATCAACCTCTGCCTCGCCATCCAAACCTTTCAGGAGGCCGTCCACAGCCAGAGCTACAGCTACATGCTCGACACCATCTGCGAGCCGCAGAAGCGCAACGAGGTGCTCTACCAATGGAAGAACGACCCCCACCTGCTGCGGCGCAACGAGTTCATCGGCAACCTGTACAACGAGTTCCAGCGCGACCGCTCGCCCGAGTGCTTCGTGCGCACCGCCGTGGCCAACTACATCCTGGAGGGCATCTACTTTTACAGCGGCTTCATGTTCTTCTACAACCTGGGGCGCAACCGCAAGATGCCCGGCTCCGCGCAGGAAATCCGCTACATCAACCGCGATGAGAACACGCACCTGTGGCTCTTCCGCAACATTCTGCACGAGTTGCAGCGCGAGGAGCCGCAGCTCTTCACCCCCGAGCTGGTCGAGGTCTACCGCGGCATGATCCGCGAGGGCTGCGAGCAGGAAATCGCCTGGGGACACTTCGTCATCGGCGATGACATCCCCGGGCTCTCCAAGCAGATGATCAGCGACTACATCCGGTACCTCGGCAATCTGCGCTGCAGCAACCTCGGCTTCGAGCCCATCTACGCCGGTCACAGCGAGGAACCGCCGAGCATGAGCTGGGTGAGCCAGTACAGCAACGCCAACCTCATCAAAACCGACTTCTTCGAGGCGCGCAGCACCGCCTACGCCAAGAGCTCCGCCTTGGTGGACGACCTGTAAAGCACCATGGATGCCGCTGCCCCGGCCGAGGACACGCTCATCCGCCGCATGAGCGACACGCTGGCGAGCCAGGTGGCCGCGGGCGAGGTGGTGGAGCGCCCCGCCTCGGTGGTCAAGGAGCTGGTGGAAAACAGCCTCGATGCCGGCGCGCGCGCCGTGCGCGTGGAGATTCGTCGCGGGGGCATCTCGCTCATCCGCGTGAGCGACGACGGCAGCGGCATGAGCCGCGCCGATGCCGAGCTCTGCCTGCAGCGCCACGCCACCAGCAAACTGCTCAGCGCTGCCGACCTCTTCGACATCCGCCACCTCGGCTTTCGCGGCGAAGCCCTGCCGAGCATCGCCTCGGTCTCGCGGCTCAGCCTCACCACGCGCCGCCCGCAGGACATCAGCGGCAGCCGCGTCATCTGCGAAGGGGGCGAGCAGCAGCCCCCCGCCGATGCCGGCTGCGCCCCGGGCACCGACATCAGCATCGCCGACCTCTTCTACAACACCCCCGTGCGCCGCAAGTTCCTCAAGAGCGAAGAGACAGAGAGCGGCCACGCCGAGCACCAAGTCAAGCTGCACGCGCTCGCCTTCCCCGGCGTGCGCTTCACCCTCGTGCGCGACGGCAGCACCCTCTTCGACCTGCCGGCCACGCAAGACCTGCGCGAGCGCATCGCGGGGCTCTTCGGGCGCGAGGCGGCGGACGCCCTGCTGCGCATCCGCCCCACCGAAGCGCCGGGGCTGCGCATCACGGGCTTTCTCATGCCCCTCTCCGCCGCGCGGCGCAACCGCCGCATGCAGTTCTTTTTCCTCAACGGGCGCCCCATCGACAGCCTCCTCGTGGCACGCGCCGTCCGCGACGGCTACGGCGGCTTTCCCACGGGGCTGCACCCGGCGCTCTTCCTCTACCTCGAGATGGATCCGGCGCTGGTGGATGTCAACGTGCATCCCGCCAAGCGCGAGGTGCGCTTCCGCCGCGAGAGCGAGCTGAGCCTCGCCGTCATGGATGCCGTGGCGGGCACCCTGGCGGCACACGCCCGCGGTGGCAGCGCGGCAGAGTGCGAGGAGCCCCCGGCGCAACAAACAATGGCACCATCAACGGCACCGGCAGCCCCCCGCTCCGCCCCAACGTCAACCACCACATCAGCCACCCCCGCACCGACCGGCGCCCCCCCGGCACAGCATGTGCCGCTGGTGCTGCGCCCCATTTTGGAGCCGCAGCAGCGCGAGCTGAAACTCCCCCCCGCTGCGCCACGCCCCCCGGCTCCGACCGGCACCGCCTCCGCAGCTCCCGCGTCGGCGCCCTCAGCGCCCCCTCTCTCGCCCCTGCCGGCGGCGGCGCCCGACCCCGCGCTGCGCCGCTTCCGTGATCTCGGTCTGCTCCACGGGCGCTACTGCCTGTTTGAGAACAGCGAGGGCTTGGTGCTCATGTCCCCCCGCGCCGCGCGCGAGCGCATCATCTTCGAGCGCCTCATGCAGAGCAACCGCCATCCCCTCACCTCCCAGCGCCTGCTCAGCCCCGAGCTGCTGGAAATCGACCCGCGCGACCGCGGCATCGTCAGCGAGCTGCGCGAGCAGCTGCAACACGCGGGTTACATCGTCTCCGAATTCGGGAACAACACCCTGCGCATCGAGGCCGTGCCCGCCATCCTCCCCCTGCAGCAGGCGGCGCCTTTTCTCAGCGAGCTGATCAGCGCTTTCACCTCCGGTGAGCTGCGCTTCCCGCGCGCCAAAGACAAAAATCCCTTTGAGCTGCTGGCGCTGCGCCTCGCCCGCCTCTACGCCCTCCGAGAGGACATCTCGCCCTGGCTGCGCGAGCCCCTGAGACTGCTCAGCGAGCTGCTGCGCTGCGAAATCCCCTACTGCACCCCGCACGGCCGCCCCACCCTGCTGCCCTTTGCCCTCAGCGAAATCGAACGCCGCTTTCACGCCCGCTGAGCCGCGACCGACACGCTCACGGCGCGAAAGGAGCTGCGAAGAAAGGTGCCGGAAACCTCACGGCTCCCGGCACCTCACTTACTACCTTATGAAACTCAGCCTTTCCCTTAAATGACAGCTCGGAGCTCTCTCCTTCCCCGGCTGCCGGGTGCGTTGACTGATATAGGAGAGACACCCCCGTGCCGCCATTTGTTCAAAATTTCAAAAAATAAATTGAAAAACGAACAAAAGAGCCCCGGCAGCACCTTTTCGGGCATTGACAGCGCAGACACAGGGGGGTACAATCCGCGCGGGGTCGTAGGGACCCGGCATCGCTATGTATAACACCGATTTTAAGAACCGTTTGGTCGCAGACCTCGCCGGTCTCAAGGCGGCAGGTCTTTTCAAGCAGGAGCGCTACATCGCCACGCCTCAGTTCTCCGAGGTGGGGCTGAAGGATGGCAGCAAGGTCATCAACATGTGCGCCAACAACTACCTGGGACTGGCCAACAGCCCCGTGCTGGAGCAGGCCGCCAAGGAAGCCATCGACAAGTGGGGCTTCGGCATGGCCTCCGTGCGCTTCATCTGCGGCACGCAGACCCTGCACCAGGAGCTGGAGGAGCGCCTGAGCGCCTTCCTCGGCACGGAGGACACCATCCTCTTCGGCTCCTGCTTCGATGCCAACGGCGGTCTCTTCGGTGCCCTGCTGGATAAGGAGGATGCCATCATCTCCGATGCGCTCAACCACGCCTCTATCATCGACGGTGTGCGCCTGTGCAAGGCCGCCCGCTACCGCTACGCCAACAACGACATGGCGGATCTGGAAGCCAAGCTGCAGGAGGCCAAGGCTGCCGGCGCCCGCACCATCCTCATCTCCACCGACGGCGTGTTCTCCATGGACGGCATCATCGCCAGCCTCGACAAGATTCACGCGCTGGCCGAGAAATACGGCGCGCTGGTTCACTTCGACGAGTCGCACGCCACGGGTGTCCTCGGCGAGCGCGGGCGCGGCACGCACGAGCACTGCGGCCTCTTCGGCAAGATTGACATCACCACCGGCACCTTCGGCAAGGCGCTCGGCGGCGCCTCCGGCGGCTATGTCGCCGCCCGCAAGGAGATTGTGGACATCCTGCGCCAGAAAGCCCGCCCCTACCTCTTCTCCAACAGCGTCATGCCCGCCATCGCCGCCACCACCATCAAGGTACTCGACCTGCTGGAGAGCAGCAACGAACTCACGCAGAAGGTGCAGCACAACGCCGCTTACTTCCGCAAGGGCATGGAGCAGTGCGGCTTCAACCTCGCCGGCGCGGGGCACGCCATCGTGCCCGTCATGATCGGCGACGCCGCCCTCTCGCAGAAGATGAGCGACCGTCTGCTGGAGCTGGGTGTCTACGCCATGGGCTTCTTCTACCCCGTGGTGCCCAAGGGACAAGCCCGCATCCGCACGCAGATCTCGGCGGCGCACACCGAGGAGCAGCTCGACCGCGCCATCGCCGCCTTTGCCCAAGCGGGCAAAGAGCTCGGCATCATCGCCTAAGCCCGGCACGCGTCCTTTTTCTCCTCGCCCCCGGCAGTACCCTGCCGGGGGCGTTTTTTCGTGCCCCTCCCTCCTGCACCATCTCCTGCACCGGCGTATTCAAAACAGCCCACATTTTGCGGGACGGCATGAGATTAGCCTTGCATTTTGGGCGGTGCTGTGGCATATATCTGCAAGTTTACACTGACCATGCCTAAAGACACGTCCATCCGCAAGATTCTCGTCATTGGCTCCGGCCCCATTGTCATCGGTCAGGGGTGCGAGTTCGACTACTCGGGAACCCAAGCCTGCAAGGCGCTCCGCGAGGAGGGGTATGAGGTGGTGCTCGTCAACAGCAACCCCGCCACCATCATGACCGACCCCGAGACAGCTCCCCACACCTACATCGAGCCCATCACGCCCGAATATGTGGAAAAAATCATCGTGCGGGAGCAGCCCGATGCCCTGCTGCCCACTCTCGGCGGGCAGACGGCGCTCAACTGCGCGATGGCGCTGCACAAGTCCGGGGTCTTGGAGAAGCACGGCGTGCGCATGATCGGCGCCAATGCCGACGCCATCGACAAGGGCGAGGATCGCCAGCGTTTCAAGGACGCCATGATCCGCATCGGGCTCGATGTACCTGCCTCCGGCACCGCACACAGCCTGGCCGAGGCCTGGGAGGTGCAGAAGGACACCATCGGCGGCTACCCCGTCATCATCCGCCCCGCCTTCACATTGGGCGGCACGGGCGGCGGCATCGCCTACAACAAGGCCGAGTTCGAGGAAATCGTGCTGCGCGGGCTCGACCTCTCCCCCGTCAGCGAGGTACTCATCGAGGAATCCCTGCTCGGCTGGAAAGAGTACGAGATGGAGGTCATGCGCGACCGCAAGGACAACTGCGTCGTGGTCTGCTCCATCGAAAACGTCGACCCGATGGGTGTACACACGGGAGATTCCATCACCGTGGCGCCCATCCAAACCCTCAGCGACCGCGAGTACCAAATCATGCGCGACGCCTCCTTCGCCGTCATCCGCGAAATCGGCGTAGAGACCGGCGGCTCGAACATCCAGTTCGCCGTCGACCCCAAAACAGGGCGCATGATTGTCATCGAGATGAACCCGCGCGTCAGCCGCTCCTCGGCGCTGGCCTCCAAGGCCACGGGTTTCCCCATCGCTAAGCTTGCCGCCAAGCTCGCCATCGGCTACACGCTCGACGAGCTGCGCAACGACATCACCCGCGAAACACCCGCCTCTTTCGAGCCCTCCATCGACTATGTGGTCACCAAGGTGCCGCGCTTCACCTTCGAGAAGTTCAAGAAAGCCGATGAGCGCCTGACCACCAGCATGAAGAGCGTGGGCGAGGTGATGAGCATCGGCCGCACCTTCAAAGAATCCCTCCAAAAGGCGCTGCGCTCGCTCGAGACCGGGCGCTGGGGCTTCGGCTTCGACCTCAAGGATCCGAAAGACCCCGGCCGCGATGAGATTGCCGCCAAGATTGCCGTGCCGACCGCCGAGCGCATCTTCTGGCTGCAAACCGCCTTTACCCACGGCTTCACGCTGGACGAGGTGCATGACCTCACCCAGATCGACCCCTGGTTCCTCGACCAGATGCAGCAGCTGGCAGAGGCAGGCATGCGGCTCAAGACCCTCGACCTGCGCGAGGCCAAGCGGCTGGGCTTCAGCGACCGCCAAATCGCCCTCGCCCGCGGCTGCAGCGAGGACGACATCCGCAGCGAGCGCAAGGCCAAGGGCATCCTGCCGACCTACCGTCTGGTCGACACCTGCGCGGCCGAGTTCGAGGCCTACACCCCCTACTACTACTCCACCTACGGCGAGGAGAACGAGGCACGCCCCAACGACAAGAAGAAAATCATCATCCTGGGCGGCGGGCCCAACCGCATCGGCCAGGGCATCGAGTTTGACTATTGCTGCGTGCATGCCTCCTTTGCGCTCAAGGAGCTGGGCTATGAGACCATCATGGTCAACAGCAACCCCGAGACCGTCTCTACCGACTACGACACCAGCGACAAGCTCTTCTTCGAGCCCCTGACGCTGGAAGATGTGCTCAACATCTGCGACCAGGAGCAGCCCACGGGCGTCATTGTCCAGTTCGGCGGGCAAACCCCGCTGAACCTCGCCGCCGCGCTGCAGGCGCACGGCGTGCCCATCATCGGCACGAGCCCGCGCAGCATCGAGCTGGCCGAGGATCGCAAGTACTTCTCCGCCCTGCTGGATGAAATCGGCCTCAAGCAGGCCGAGGCCGGCACCGCCACCAACGAGGAGGAGGCGGTGGAGGTGGCCAAGCGCATCGGCTTCCCCGTGCTGGTGCGTCCCTCCTTTGTGCTGGGCGGTCGCGCCATGATGATTGTGTACGATGAGCAGGAACTGCGCACCTACATGCGCGAGGCGGTCGATGCCTCGCCCGAGCGCCCCGTGCTGGTCGACCGCTTCCTGCAACACGCCATGGAGATTGATGTGGATGTCATCGCCGACGGCCATATCAGCGTGGTGGGTGCCATCATGCAGCATGTGGAGCCCGCGGGCATCCACTCCGGCGACTCGGCCTGCATGATCCCGCCCAACCGCGTCTCCATGGGCATGCACAAGGAGATGATGCGCGCCGCCAAGGAGCTGGCCGCCCGCCTGAATGTCAAGGGGCTCATGAACTGCCAGTTCGCCATCAAGGACGAGGAGCTCTACGTCATCGAGGTGAACCCGCGCGCCTCGCGCACCGTGCCCTTTGTCTCCAAGTCCATCGGCGTGCCGCTGGCCAAGCTCGCCGCCAAGGTCATGAGCGGCATGAGCCTCGCTGAGCTGGGCTTCACCAAGGAGGTGGTGCCGTCCTACTACACGGTGAAGGAGGCCGTGTTCCCCTGGAACCGCTTCCCCGGCATCGACGTCGTGCTGGGGCCGGAGATGCACTCCACGGGCGAGGTGATGGGCATTGATGCCGACCCGGAAATTGCCTACATGAAGAGCCAGATTTCCGCTTTCAATCCCCTGCCCAAGTCGGGGCTCATCTTCATCTCCGTCAACGACCGCGACAAGGCCATCATCGCCCCCATCGCGCGCAAGCTCGCCAAGGCGGGCTTCGACATCTGCGCTACCAAGGGCACGATGATTCACCTGCTGCAGAACGGCATTGAGTGCGATCGCGCCTACAAGGTGCTGGAGGGGCGCCGCCCGCACATTGTCGACCGCATCAAGAACGGCGAAATCGTCTTTGCCATCAACAGCCCGGGCTCGCACGATGCCCGCGCCGACGAGGTGGCCATCCGCGCTGCCGTGGTCAACAACAACATCCCCTATTGCACGGATCTCTCCAGCGCCGCCGCCTGTGCGGATGCCATTCTGCACAACAAGAACAAGGTGCCGCAGGTGCGCTCGCTGCAGGAGTTCCACGGCGGCAAGGCCTAAGAGCTCGTACACAGCGTTTTGAACAGCCCCCCTCTTCCCTGCGGAAGAGGGGGGCTTTGCGTTCTGCGCCCCCACTCGGGAGACGCAGAACTACAGCATTGCGAATGCTGTAGCAAGAAAATTATTCATTTTTCATCGTTTTCTCCGCATGGAACGCCTGCGCCGCCCACGCCCCCAATGGCTAAACCCCATGATAATCCGCACTTACGGCAGAAACAGCATTCGCAATGCTATATCATCCCTGCGCGGGAGGGGAACAACTCCCATAATCATTCCATCCATCGTCATGAAAAAACACGTATTTCTTTTCGGCATCCTTGCCGGTCTCGCCAACGCAGAGTCGCTCTCCTATTCGGGGATGAATGAGAGTCTGAAAAGCGGGTTGCTTACCTCTTATTCCTTCGATAAGGGAGGAACGGCTGATTATCAAGACTCCGATTTCAAACTGTACATGTGGGACGGATCTCCCGTGACCGGAGACTTTACAACGAAAGATGGCCACGCTGTCTTGGGCGACTCCAGCAACCGCATTTACAACATGGATCTTGGTAAAGCATTCTCCGGCACGAGCTTTACCGTCAGCTTCGATTTACTGAGCGTAACAACCGGGAGCGGATGGAAGGCCATTGTAGCGCTTTACAGCCACGGCGCTACAGATGACGGGTACAAATACTGCATGAATATCCGCGGCGGTGAGAAGGAGTCTGATTCTATCGTTCTCTCCACGAAAGACAGTGACCCAAAGATAGAAGGTTTTGACGGTTCTACAACAGCCAAATCCATCAACACCGGCATCGCCGGAAATGTCGGCGAGCTCGGCAAGACACTGACCCTTGTTTCCGATGGCGCCGAAAGCCTCCTGACGCTGTACATAGACGGCAAGCAGGTGGGGCAGATCAGCGAATGGAAAAGCCAACAGGTGACGGGAATTCAATTCGGGGGTATTGCCGGGAACAGTTACAATGTCAGTTCAGCAACGCTGGACAATCTCCACATTTGGGATCGCGCTCTGACGGAAAGCGAGGTGAAGAGCCTGCAAGTGCAAGCTCCCGAGCCTGCCACCGCCACGCTGAGCCTGCTGGCTCTGGCCGGTTTGGCTGCCCGCCGCCGCCGCCAAGCCTAAGGCTTCGCCCGCACCCCTTGGGGAGGAACGCCGTTTTGTTTTTTTCAGCGTTTTTCCCCTGCGCTCCGGCGCTCCCCCACGCGACTTTAGGGGGAGCGCCTTTTTGTCGGCTCCCCCCGCGACCTCCGCTGAGCCCGCGCAGACAGGGGAGAAACGCTCCACGCACCTACAGCATTGTTAATGCTGTAGCAAGCAAAATATACTATTATGAACGTTTTTCCCGCTCCGTACGCCCGATATACCTACGCACGAAATTCCCGAAAATCAAGGCAATCAAGCTTTTCGGCAAGGACAGCATTAACAATGCTGTAAACTGCGCTCAGCAGCTTCGGAGTCGGTCACCCGGTTCCGGGAGAGTTTAGGAAAAAAGGGTATCCCTGCACGAGCTGCTTGAACATATCATCCATTCATACACACATGAAAAAGTCAATTATTGCGCTCATGGCTTTGGCCGGGATGGCGTCCGCTGCTACTAATCTCATTTACTGGGGTGGTGCAGACGAAGAGGATCTGTTAACGATCAAAGACGGCTACACTCCGTATCTGGCACAGAATAGTACTAGGGCTGACGGAAGCGTTGTCACGACGCTCACCACCGAGAATAATGCCGATTACAGTCTCGTGTTTGATCCCTCACAAAACGGCAATGTGACCACCCCCTCCTTTAAGCTGAATCAGGCCATCTACCTGAACCAATTGGATGTTGCGGGCGATAAGAATACTAACAAGCCGTTCCCCACCTCGTTCACCATCGATTTCGGCACGGCCGGCAGCATCACCACCAGCAGCCATCTCAACTTCGGTCAAAGTGTTACATCCATCACGCTCTCTGCCAGCCTGACTACGGAGCAATTGTCAACATTAGCAGCCGCACCCGGCAATGTGGTCACCCGCACCCTGATGACCGGTAATGGCGATAGCGGCATTTGGAACTTCATTGATGCTCATGTCACCAAAAAAATCACCATTGACAACTTGGAGGGTTATCAATGCGTAGGCCAAGTAGCGAGTGCCGAGGTGCTGGAGAACGGACAGTTCGGGTTCATTTATACTGGTGGTGGCCAGTACAGTGCCAACTCCGTCCAGTTAGTTGTTAAGGCTCCCGAGCCCGCTACAGCCACGCTTTCCCTGCTGGCTCTCGCCGGTTTGGCTGCCCGCCGCCGCCGCCAAGCCTGAGGCTTCGCCCGCACCCCTTGGGGAGGAACGCCGTTTTGTTTTTTTCAGCGTTTTTCCCCTGCGCTCCGGCGCTCCCCCACGCGACTTTAGGGGGAGCGCCTTTTTGTCGGCTCCCCCCGCGACCTCCGCTGAGCCCGCGCAGACAGGGGAGAAACGCTCCACGCACCTACAGCATTGCGAATGCTGTAGCAATCAAAATATTCTATTGTTAACGTTTTTCATTTCTTTTCGCGCTCTATACACAAACGCATAGAATTCCCGAAATACAAGGCAATCAAGCCTTATAGCAAGAACAGCATTCGCAATGCTGTAAACTCAAGTCAACAGCTTTGGAGTCGATTGCCCGGTTCAGGAAGAGTTTAGGAAAAAAGGGCATCTTTTCTCAAGTTGCTGGAACATATATCATCATACATACCAACATGAAAAAGTCTATTATTGCGCTCATGGCTTTGGCCGGGATGGCGTCCGCTTCTAGTCCTTATCTCTATTACCGGGGTGGCGCAAACGGATATGATCTGTTAACGATAGAAAACGGCTATGCTCCGTATCTGATACAGAATGGTAATAGTGCTCCCCAAAGCGTTGTCACGACGCTCACCACCGAGGATTCTTCCAAATACGAGTTCTATTTTGATCCCTCACGAGACAGCAATGTGGCCACCCCCTCCTTTGCGCTGAATCAAGCCATCTACCTGGGCAGGTTGGTGGCTATGGGCTCTACGCTCTCCTCGTTCACCATCGATTTCGGCACGGCCGGCAGCATCACCACCTACTACCAAATCGACTTCGGTAGTAGTGTTACATCCATCAAGCTCTCTGCCAGCCTGACTACGGAGCAATTGTCAACATTAGCAGCCGCACCCGGCAATGTGGTCACCCGCACCCTGATGACCGGTAAGAACGCTTACGGCATTTGCCACTTCGGGGAGGAGAACATAAGCAAAATCTTCAGCATTAACAACTTGGAGGGTTATGAATACAAAGGTCTAGTAGCGAGTGACGAGGATCTGCAGGCCGGAGAGTTCGGGTACATTTATACTAACACCGGCAATGGTCCCGACTACGTCCAGTTAGTTGTTAAGGGGCTTGGTACCCCCGAGCCCACCACGGCAACCCTTTCGCTGCTGGCTCTGGCCGGTTTGGCTGCCCGCCGCCGCCGCCAAGCCTGAGGCTTCGCTCGCTCTCCTTGGGGTAGGAACGCCGTCTTGTTTTTTCTGCGTTCGTTTCCCCGCTCCGGCGCTCCCCCACGCAACCTTAGGGGGGAGCGCCTTTTTGTCTGCTTGGCTGTCCCCTGGCTCCGCTGCGCGAGCGTGGGCTCGCAACGACGAGACAGAGAAACCGCGCTCCCCACCCGGGGAGCGCGGCCAGAGTACAGAGCTCTGATTCGATTACTTGCTGTGGATGTTGAGCATCTCGGCGTAGGTGGGCACCGGCCAAAGTTCGGCATCCACCAGCGCCTCGAGGGCATCAACGGTGACGCGGGCAGACTCCATGGCGCGCTTGATGGCGCAGGGGCAGCCCTTTTCGATGGCCGAGCTCAGCTCGGCCACCTTGCCAGGAAGCTCATCGTACAGGGCACCGACGGCCTCGGCCTTGGCTGTGGCAGCCTTCAGCCCGGCGGTGATGCCCGCTGCACGGATGGAAGCAACAGTGCCGCAGATGTTGGTCATCTGTTCGGCGACTGCCGGCAGGTAAATGGTTTGCAGCATGTTGAGGCAGGTCTTGGCCTCAATGTCGATCTGCTTCTCGTAGCTCTCCGTTTGGATTTCCTTGCGAGCGAGCATCTCGGCCTTGGTGAGTACGTTGTACTTCTCCATGAGCTCGAGGGTGGCGGGGGCGGAGAGCACCTCCAGCGCCTCGGGGGTGGTGTGCAGGTGGGGCAGACCGCGGCGCTCGGCCTCGGCCAGCCACTCCTCGGAGTAGCCGTTGCCGTTGAAGATCACGCGGTCGTGCTTGGTGATCATCTCCTTGATGAGCTCGGCCACCACGGTATTGAACTCGGGCTTGCCGGCGACGGGCTCCAGGCGCGTGGCGACTTCATCGAGCGTCTCGCACATGATGGTGTTGAGCACGGCCATGGGCCAGGCACAGGTCTGCGAGGAGCCGACGGCGCGGAACTCGAACTTGTTGCCCGTGAAGGCGAAGGGCGAGGTGCGGTTGCGGTCGGTTGTGTCCTTGGGCAGCACGGGCAGCACATCCACGCCGAGCTCCATGGTGGTCTTGCTGGTGGAGCTGGTGGCGCCGCCCTCCTTGATCTGGCGGATGATGTCCTCCAGCTGGTCGCCGAGGAAGATGGAGATGATGGCGGGCGGCGCTTCCTGCGCGCCGAGACGGTGGTCGTTGCCGGCCTTGGAGATGGAGGCGCGCAGCAGGTCGGCGTGCAGGTCGATGGCCTGAATCACGCTGGCGAGGAAGGTGAGGAAGAGGAGGTTGCTGTGCGGGGTCTTGCCGGGGGAGAAGAGCGAGCCGAGCTCGGGCGTGGAGAGCGACCAGTTGTTGTGCTTGCCGCTGCCGTTGACGTTGGCGTAGGGTTTCTCGTGCAGCAGGCAGACGAGGTTGAACTTGAGCGCCTGGCGCTGCAGGATGTCCATGATCATCACGTTGTGATCCACGGCCACGTTGATGGGCTCAAAGAGCGGCGCAATCTCGAACTGCGCGGGCGCCACCTCGTTGTGGCGGGTCTTGGCGGGCACGCCGAGCGTCCACAGGGCGTGATCCACGCTGGACATGAACTCCAGCACGCGCTCCTTGATGGATCCGAAGTAGTGATCCTCCATCTGCTGGTGCTTGGGCGGCAGGCAGCCGAAGAGGGTGCGCCCCGTCTCGATGAGGTCGGGACGCTGCAGGTAGAGGTCGCGATCCACGAGGAAGTACTCCTGCTCGGCGCCCAGGTTGCTGTCCACGCGGCTGGGCGTGATGCCGAAACACTTGAGCACGCGCGTGGCCTGGCGACTGACGGAGGCCATGGAGCGCAGCAGCGGGGTCTTCTTGTCCAGAGCTTCGCCCGTGTAGGAGCAGAAGGCCGTGGGGATGCAGAGGGTGGCGGTATGCGCCGTGCGCTTGATGAAGGCGGGCGAGGTGGGATCCCAGGCGGTGTAGCCGCGGGCTTCGAAGGTGGCGCGGATGCCGCCGGAGGGGAAGGAGGAGGCGTCGGGTTCGCTTTGGATGAGGTTCTTGCCCGTGAATTCGCAGACCATGCCGCCCTTGCCGTCGGGCTCCACGAAGGAGTCGTGCTTCTCGGCAGTGGCATCGGTCAGCGGCTGGAACCAGTGGGTGTAGTGCGTGGCTCCCTTGGAGATGGCCCACACCTTCATGGCCTGCGCAACCTCATCGGCGATGGAGGGATCCAGACGACCACCCTGCTGGATGGTCACCATCATCTTCTTGAATGCGCTCTTGGAGAGGTATTTCTCCATCGTCTTGATACCGAAAGTATCGCTGCCGTAGAGGGCGGCGATCTCCTCGGTCGGGTCAATCATGGTGTCAGTAGCCATAGTGATGTGTGGTTGGAATCTGCGGAGCGGCAAGAAGCGCTCTCACTCTTCTGTTTGCAAATAGCGTGCCAACTTTTTCAACACCTTTTTTAGAGATTGAAGAACAGGCACTTATACCTGATAAGCCGGAAAAACCTTTTCAGTACATTATACATTTTTGTAAAGTCTATCCAAGACTTTTACATTTTTGTTGAACATTTTTGTGCAAAACCGCCTGCATCAGCTGGGCCACTCGCCCCGAGCGCGCACATCGCGCTCGATGGCGGCGAGAATCTCCGGCGGCGGGGGGAAATTGGCATCGTGGTGCGAGGAGCGAATCAACGGCCCGGAGGCCACGCCTGCAAAGCCGCGCGCCAGCGCGATGCCGCGCAGCTCCTCGAACTCGGCGGGGCGCAGGTAGCGGATGACGGGCAGGTGGCGGGGCGAGGGGCGCAGGTACTGCCCGAGCGTGAGGATGCTGACCCCCTGCTCCAGCAGGTCGTCCATACTGCGCAGCAGCTCCTCGCGCTGCTCGCCCAAGCCGAGCATGAGCCCGCTCTTGGTGACGACGAGCCCGGGTGCGAGCTCGCGCGCACGGCGCAGCACGTCCAACGAGCGGCGGTAGCGGGCGCGGAAGCGCACGATGGGGGTCAGGCGCTCGACCGTCTCGATGTTGTGCCCAAAGATGTGGGGGCGCGCGTCCATGACAGCGGCGAGCGCCTCGGCATTGCCGTTGAAGTCGGAGGTCAGCACCTCGATGATGCAGGAGGGGGCGGCGCGGCGCACGGCGCGGATGGTGGCGGCCACGTGTGCCGCCGCGCCGTCGGGCAGGTCGTCGCGTGTGACCATGGTGATGACGCTGTGGTGCAGCTGCATGTCGGCCACGGCGGCGGCCACGCGCTCGGGTTCTCCGGGGTCGAGGGGGGCGGGCTTGGCGGTGCGGGTGGCGCAGAAGCCGCAGGCGCGCGTGCAGAGCTCGCCACCGAGCATGAAGGTGGCGCTGCCGTGGCTCCAGCACTCGCCGCGGTTGGGGCACTGCGCCTCCTCGCAGACGGTGACGAGCCGCTCGCCCGCCACCCGCTGCTGCACGCGGTGAAAGACGGCTCCGCCCGGCCCGCGCACCTTGAGCCAGGCGGGGAGGTGTTTTTGCTCTGGGGGCTCAGCCGCCCCCGCTGTGTTGTTATTCGGATGATTCGGAGGCACGGAACAGGGGAACGAGGTTGATTTCCCAGGACTGAAAATCGCCGATGTAGGGCTGCTCGACCACGATGCTGTTGTCCCCCCGGCGCAGGGGCAGCAGGGTGGGTTCGTGCGCCCACCACACTTCTTCATCATCCAGCGGGTTTTCGTTCGCCGGGGCAAACCAGGTGTCGCGCACGCAACGCCCCTGCCCCGCCAGGCGGTAGGTCTGCGGGTTCTTCAGCTCCTGCCCGTTGACCCAGATGCGCGTGCCGCAGGAGGACCACTCGCCGCGCGGTGCCACGCCCGACCAGCGGCGCGAGGAGCGGGCGGGCGCATCGAAGCCGATGAGGAAGGGCTGCATGCCCTCCTTGGGCGAGCGGATGGTGGTCTGCGCCCAGACGGTCACGCCCGGTTTCGTCTCGCGGAACACGCCGATGTTGGCGGTGGCAGGGCGGGTGCGCAGGTAGAGGCAGGCGCCGCGACGCGTCAGCCCGCTTCGCTTGTCCCAGGTGCCGGCGAGCACCTGCTGCCGCATGGCTTCGGCCTGCTCGGTGGGGACGGGCTGCGTGAGCGTCCACTCCACCCCGTATTCGGGGCGGAAGGGAAAGTCTGTGCCGCGGAAGAGCGTGCGGCGCAGCTTATCCAGCCGCTGCTCAAAGAGGCTGTAGGCGCGCCCGGCCGCCGTGTCATAGCGCGGCAGGGTGAGGGCGAGGGCATCGCCGTCCGGCGGAGCTCCGCACCACGAGCGCTCCGCCGCCGCGCAGAGCACGGGCCACACGCCGTTGTGACGCTCGATTTTGCTCTTGTCGTCCACGCGGGTATCCGGCCAGATGCAGGCGATGAGCCCCAGCCGCAGCTCGTCCCCGCGCTCGACACCGCAGGGGCGCATGAAGAAGTAGCGGCGCACGAGCAGCGAGGGCTCGAAGAGGTTGCTGTAGCCCATGGAGGAATCCACGGTGCGGCAGTGAATGCTCTCCGGGCGGAGCGAGCGCTCGGCCGATTCGGCACCCTCGGCCCAGCGCTGGGCGATGGAGTCCTCGCCTACGGGGAGGTCGTGCGGTCCGCCCCACTGCATGGGGCGCCGCCCCAGGGAGATGAGCTTGTCGCTCATGCGCTTCACAAAGGCCTTGGCGTTGGGGATGCGCACCTCATCGGCGCCCAGATGGATCATGGGGCAGTCTTCGGCGGGGATTTCGGCGCAGAACTCCTCCAGCAGTTTTTCCAGAATCTCCTGCCCCTGCTCCGAGGCCATGTCGAAGCCGAGGGCTCGCTTGAAGTAGGCGCTGTGCCCGGGCATGTCGAGCTCGGGGATGATGCGGATGTGGCGCTTGCGGGCGTAGTCAATGAGCTCGCGGATGTCCTTGTAGCTGTAGGTGCCCTGCAGGTCGCGCGTGCGGTGCTTGGGGTCGTTGAGCGCGGGGTAGGCGCGACACTCGACGCGCCAGCCGGGGTGGTCGGTCAGATGCCATTGGAAGGTGTTGAGCTTGAGCTGCGCCGCGAGGTCGAGCTGGCGCTTGAGGCTGTCGATGCTCTGAAAATTGCGCCCGCAGTCGTGCATGAAGCCGCGCAAGGCAAAGGAGGGGGCATCCTCGATGCGGCAGTGGGGCAGCGAGCCGTCGACCGCCAGCTGGCGCAGGGTTTGCAGGCCGTAGAAGAGCCCCGCGGGTTCAGCGGCGCGAATGTCGATGCCCGCTGACCCGATGCTCAGGCAATAGCCCTCCGCCGAGCGGATGGCATCGCCGCTCCACAGGCTCTTGTCGAGGGTGAGGGTGCAGCGCAGGGTGCCGCTCCCCTTGCCCTCCGCCGCGCGCACCAGAGCTTTCCACGCCGTGCGCACCATGGGGTTCGACACGGCATCGCCCGCGAGCGCCCACCCCGAGGCAGCGGGCAGCTCCGTGCGCCCCTCGCCCCACTGCACCTTGGCGGGGAAAGGCAACAGCGCTGCGGGCGCTTGCTGCTCTGCCTCCAAAGGGTGAGGCGACACCCATTCGGCCGAAGCCAGAGTGCCCGCCAACAGCGTCGCCATCATTAGCAAGTATTTCAACATATTCGTAGTAACTTAAAGCCCTTCGTGTTCCTGTATCAATTCCAAAAATACCTGCAACCAGCGGCGGTTGACGCGCGAGCCAATCCCCTTGAGCCGCATGGCTGCCTCGATAGTGGTGGGTTTGACCGTGGCCAAGGCTCGCAGAGCCTCGGTGTGCAGCACGCGGTAGGCCGGCACGCGGTGTTCGGCGGCAATGTCGCGGCGCTGCTCGCTCAGGCGCTCGAACAGCTCTTTGTCGAGCTCGCCCGTCATGCACGCCACGAGGGCTTGCGCGCGCTTGAGACGCTCCTCGGGGTCGCGCGGGGCTCGCGACCAACCGCGGCGCGAGAGTTTGGTCTCGGCGCGACCCATCATCACCGCCTCACCCGCCGCACTCAACGCCAGCAGGGGGTACTCCTCGCCCGTGGTCATCACCAGACCGCCCTTGTGCAGGGCGCGGAAAAGCGCTTTCACCTTGGTCTCGCTCATCTCGCGCAGCAGGCCAAAGGTGGAGAGTGCGGAAAGGTGCGGGTGTGCTGCCACATTCGGCGACGCGCGCAGCATGTCGATGATTTTTCCGCGCCCGTAAATCCCCTCCCACGCGCCGTCGGCGCGGCGGCGCCCGGCGCGCGCCACGCCCGAGAGGGCCTTGCGCACCGTCAACAGCTCCGCCTCCGTCAGCGACACCGCCTCCTCGTCCTCCTCCGGGCAGCAGCCGTCGCAATGGCCGCAGGGCTCGCTGCCCGTCTCGCCGAAGTAGTTGAGAATCCACTGCTGGCGGCAGCCGCAGGAATAGGCGTAGCGCGTGATGGCCTCGATTTTGCAATGGTCGCGGCGCGCCTTCTCCTCCAGCGCTTCCCAATCAATCTGCAGCTCATCGAAGCTGAGCTCCGGGTGCAGCACCCGCGTGCCCTTGACCAAGCTGCCCGCGACATCAAAGCGCTCGATGGCCCCCGCATGCACCAGAACGGTCAGCCCCGTGCTCACCGCCATGGGGTTGGCGTCCTTGCCCAGCGCATCGGTCATGGCATCGGCCGAGAGCTGCAACTCGTGCGTGCCGAAGCTGCAATTGCGGCAGAGGAAGGCGTAGAGCGCACGCAGCAGCGGCCGCGGCGGATTGCTGCCCTCGTAGAAGAACTCCTGCGTCTTGAGGTCGGCGTGGTTGAAGAGCAGCTCGCAGACGGCGGGCTCGCCGTCGCGCCCCGCGCGCCCCGCCTCCTGATAATACGCCTCCACACTGCCGGGAATCTCAAAATGGATGACAAAGCGGACATCGGCGCGGTCAATGCCCATGCCGAAAGCGTTGGTCGCCACCGCCACATCCGCGCGGCGCGAGATAAAGTCCTCCTGCGATTGGGTGCGCTCCTCGTCCGTCATCCCGGCGTGGTAGGCCACTGCCCGGATGCCGCGGCGCTGCAGCTCCTCGTACACCAGCATGACATTTTTGCGCGTGGAGCAGTAGATGATGCCCTGCTTCCACTGCGCCACAGTCTTGGCGATGCGCTCGAACTTGTCGGCGCGCTTCGCGCAGGGCACCACGCGGAAATCGAGGTTGTCGCGCCCGAAGCCGCTGATAATCACGGCGGGCTCGCGCAGCTGCAAGGTGCTCACAATATCCTGCCGCACGGAATCGGTGGCGGTGGCTGTCAGCGCCATGGTCTGCGGAAAGCCCAGCGCCTCCCGCGCGCGCCCCAGCCGCAGGTAATCAGGGCGGAAATCGTGTCCCCACTGGCTCAGGCAGTGCGCTTCGTCCACCGCCAACAGGGAGATGGGCCACTCGCTCAGCGTGCGCATGAAGCCCTCCTGCGCAAAGCGCTCGGGCGCCACGTAGAGAATCTTGAGCTCGCCCGCGCGCAGCGCGTCCATCACCTGGCGATACTCCTCCGCCCCCAGCGAGGAATTGATGGCGGCGGCGGGAATGCCGCGCGCCTGCAGGGCATCTACCTGATCCTTCATCAGCGCAATGAGGGGCGACACCACCACCGTCAACCCCGAACGGCAGAGCGCGGGCAGCTGGTAGCAGAGCGATTTGCCGCCACCCGTGGGCATGATGGCCAGCGTGTCGCGCCCCTCCATCACGGCGCGCACCACCTCCTCCTGCCCCAGGCGCAGGCGCTCGAAGCCGAAGAAGTTGTGCAGCGCCTGCTGCAGCTCGGGAAAGGACGGGGGCTCAGGCATGTGCTGCTATTCTAGCGCATACGCCCCCGCACGGCAAGCTTGGATTGCCACGCTAACACAACGCGCCGCCCGTCGTCTGGCGAGGGGCGGCGCGCGAAAGGGACAGCGGGTGCAGGGCTCAGGGCTGCTCGGGGGATTCCCCGACAGGCAGGGCAGCCTCTTTTTCGGCCGTGTCGGCGGCGGCGTCCTCGGGAGTCTCCTCCTCCTCGCCCGGCGCGGCAGCGGCTTCCTTGGCAGCCTGCGCTTCAGCCGTTTCCTCGCTCAGCAGCTCGCTGAGCTCGCAGGGGGCGGGGGGCGCGGCCATGAGCGCCAGCGTGTTGCGGTAGGCTTTCAGGCGTTCCTCCGAAAAAATGAGGGTGTAGACGCGGCTGTCGCGCTTGGCGTAGGCGGCGGCGGCCGTCTCCGCCAGCTGCTGCGCGGTCTTGCCCTTGACTTGGGGGGTGGTATCGGCACCGAGCCGCAGCAGCAGGCGCACCACCTCGTCGTTGCCGCGCTGGGCGGCAAGCATCAGCGGGGTGTAGCCGGCGTTCTCGCGGCTGTTGAGCTCGGCGCCGGCCTGCACCAGCAGGGTGGCCGAGAGGGGCAAGCCGCTCCACGCTGCCCAGTGCAGAGCGGTGAAGCCGTCCTTGTCCCGGGCATTGACCGCCACGCCCGGCACGGCCAGCAGCTTGCGGAGGAAGTGGGCGCGGTCGGCGTCCTTGGCGCGGGCGAGCTCGGGGTTGTTGTAGTGGGCGTACACGGTCCACATGAGCGGGGTGCGCCCCTCCTTGTCGGCGGCGTTGATGAAGTCGGCATCGGCCGCCAGCCCCTCGCGGAGGGACTTGTCAAAGGTCGGGGCATCGTTGTTGCGCACGAGCGAGACGAGCGTTTCGATGGGCGAGACGGCCTCAAAGGGCTTCATGGCAATCTTGCAGAGGGCGCCCAGACCACCCATCACCACAATGAGTTTGAGCATGTCGGCGATGATGGGCCACCAGCGCGTTGGGTTCTGTTGTTGTTCAGACATCGTGAGCTCAGGGGGGGTTAGGAGTGTTCTTCGGTCAGTTCTTCCATCCGGGCTGCCTCCTCGGCTTCTTCCTCGGCCTGTTCATCGGCAGCGGCGGCTTCCTCCGGGTGGTCGGAGACGAAGGAATCCTTGGTCAGGATGATGGCGAGCGGCGAGATGACGGCCATGATGAGGTAGATGGTCCACATGCCCTCGGGGCTGCCCCAAAAGGCGACATGGCCGGTGTCCATCTTGGCGGCGATGCCGTCGTAGCACATGTAGGAGACAAGCAGCCCGCCGATGACGCCGTTGATGGGTTTGGCGATGAACATGGGCAGGGCCGAGAGGCTCATGTAGGAGGCGACTTTGTCCTTGGGCGCCACGCGCGCCACGTACTCGGAGAAGCGCGGGCTGAAGAGCAGCTCGCCGAAGGCAAAAATGACGATTTGCAGGAAGATGGCGACAAAGTAGGCCTGCCCCAGGGTGTCGATGCCGGGGAAGATGAAGTACCACTCTGCCGGCACGGCCATGAGGATGAGCGAACAGGCGGAGATGGACATGCCGACAATCATGAGCTTGACGGTGCTGAAGCGCGTAACGATGGGGATGAGCACGATGAGCCCCGTGATGATGATGAAGGGGTTGAGGCTGTTCATGAAGCCCAGCTGGAAGTCATCGCCGATGGTGCGCGTGTAGTACTGCGGCATGACGAGGAACTGCAGCGTGAACACCAAGCGCACGCCGAGCGTGAGCACGAGGAAGACGATGAGCTTTTGGAACGCGCGCTCGCGGGCGACCTGGCCGATGAGCTCCAGCGGGCGGCGCACGCTCTGCTTGCTGCGGTCGATGCGCTCCTCGGGCACGGCGTAGGCGTCTTCATTCACCAGGCGCGTGAAGATGAAGGCTACCACTTCGTAGGCAGTGCCGAGGTTGACGACCCAGTAGAGCCCCTCCACATCGCCTTTCCACGCCATGATATTATCCACGATACCCACCCCGGCGAGCAGGGCGCCGATGTTCATGAACAGGTAGTAGAAGTTGAAGCCCGTGGGGCGGGCGCGCAGGGTGGTGAATCGGCGGATGGAGGTGGAGATGCAGGGGCCCATGAAGGCCGAGCCGAAGGCCATGGTGCCGATGCCGAGCATGACGATAACCTGCGCCCACTCGGGGTTGAGCCCGAGTACGGAGACGCCGAAGTCGCGCCCCAGCCCCATGAGCAGGCGCCCCGCGATGAGGACGCCGAAGCCGATGGTGTAGGTCTTGCGCAGGCCGATGATGTCGCAGATGGTTCCCACTGCAAAGGCAAAGAGCGAGAGGAAGAGCGTGTACATGCCGACCCAGTAGGCGGCGTTGGCATCACTGAACCCGCAGTATTTGCCCAGGAAGAGGGTGAAGACGATGATGAGGGTGAAGTAGGCGAGCCCGTCGAAGAACTGGATAAAATTGGTGAACCAGAAGTCGCGCCCGCACTCGCGCAGCACCCCGAACTCGGAAAAGTAGCGGAGAATGGGATTTTGTGTGCTCTTGCTCATGTATCCGTCGTGTCCGGGGGTGAATCAGGCGTCGAGCACCGCGCCCTTGGCGGCGTTGGCGGCGAGCTTGCGATAGCGCTTGAGCCACTTGCCGGCGATGTCCTGCATGGTGGGTTTCCAGACGGCGCGGCGGGCGGCGATTTCCTCATCGCTCAGCTCGGCGCAGATGCGGCGGGCGGGGATGTCGATGCTGATGATGTCGCCGTCGCGCAGCAGACCGATGAGCCCGCCCTCGGCGGCCTCGGGCGAGACGTGGCCGATGCAGGCGCCGTGCGTGGCCCCGGAGAAGCGACCGTCGGTGATGAGCGCCACGCTGCTGCCCAGCCCCTTGCCCATGATGTAGCTGGTGGGGGCGAGCATTTCCTGCATGCCGGGACCGCCCTTGGGGCCTTCGTTGCGGATGACGACCACATCGCCGGCCTTCACCTTATCGGCCAGAATGCCCTCGCAGGCGGCTTCCTGGCTCTCGAAGATGACGGCGGGACCGCGGTGAACCATCATCTCGGGCAGCACGCCGGCTTTCTTGACGATGGCGCCCTGCTCCGCCAGATTGCCGAAGAGGACGGCCAGCCCGCCGTCGGCGGAGTAGGGTTTGTCAACGGTGCGGATGACGCGCTCGTCCTGCGTATGCAGCCCCTCGATCTGCTGCCCGAGGGTCTTGCCGCTGACGGTGGGGGTGTCGGTGTTGAGCGCGCCGGGGATGCGGTTGATTTCCGCGAGGATGGTCATGATGCCGCCCGCGCGCAGCACGTCGTGCATGTGCCAGTGCGAGCTGGGCGCCACCTTGCAGATGTTGGGGGTGCGCTTGGAGATGTCGTCGATGCGATGCAGGTCGTAGTTGAGCCCGGCCTCGGCGGCAAAGGCGAGGGTGTGCAGCACGGTGTTGCTGGAGCCGCCCATGGCCATGTCGCAGGTGAACACGTTGTCGATGCTCTTCTCCGTGACGAGGTCGCGAGGCAGCGGACCGCCCTGCAGCGCCATCTCCACCGCGCGGCGGGCGGCGGCGCGCCAAAGCTCCTTGCGCTCGTCGGAGAGGGCGAGCAGCGTGCCGTTGCCGGGCAGCGCCAGGCCGAGCACCTCGCAGAGGCAGTTCATGGAATTGGCGGTGAACATGCCCGAGCAGGAGCCGGCGCCGGGGCAGGCGCGGCACTCGACCTCGTGCAGCTCTTCCTCGCTGATTTTGCCCGCTGTGCAGGCGGCGACGGCTTCAAAGACGCTGTTGAGGTCGAGATCCTCGCCGTGAATGCCCTTGCCGACGGCCATGGGGCCGCCGCTGCAGAAGATGGTGGGGATGTTGCAGCGCAGCGCGCCCATGACCATACCCGGCACAATTTTGTCGCAGTTGGGGATGCAGATGCAGGCGTCGAAGGCGTGGGCGGAGAGCATGGTCTCCACGCTGTCGGCAATGAGCTCACGGCTGGCCAGCGAGTATTTCATGCCCTGGTGCGCCATGGCGATGCCGTCGCACACGCCGATGAGGTTGAACTCGATGGGGGTACCCCCGGCTTTGCGGACTTCCTCTTTAATCAGCTGCGCCACCTTGTTGAGATGCACATGCCCCGGAATAACCTCGTTGAACGAGTTGCAGATGGCGATGAAAGGCTTTCTGATGTCTTCATCCGTCATCCCCGTCGCGCGCATAAGGCTGCGATGCGGTGCGCGCTGGATGCCGGCTTTGGTACGATCCGATAACATAGCACGCGCAGTATAGCACAAGTACCGATGCAAAGCGAGCAGAAAAAATTTACCCCGCATTACCTCAAAAAGAGGCGCACCGTCATCAACACATATCGCTTAACATGAGAGCACCGGAACAAAAAAGATTCCTCGGCAGACGAGGATGGAATATGCCCGCACAAAGGTCAAGAGAACGATCCGGATGCAGCCGTTCAATTTGCCTCGCGACAGATAACAGGCGCCACCATCCGGGGGCTCCGAACGGTGGCGAATAACCAGAGGACAGCAAGCCTCAGATGAAGGTGCGGATCACAGCCTTGTTGCGCAGGCGCTCCACCCACTCGCGGTAGCGCTTCTCGCTCTGCTTGCGGCGGCAGGCATCGTCCACCTTTTGCTTCACCTCCGGGTCGCTCAGAGGAGGCGCGGGTGCCAAATGGCGAGCGCGCACCTTCACCAGCGTAAACCCGGCCTGATCCAACAGGGGACCAACCACTTTCCCGGGCTCGGCAGCGAACACAACGTGGGCAAACTCCACCGCCAAATCCGTACGCTTGAGTTCGGGCCATCGCCCTCCATCCTGCGCATGAATGTCGCGCGAGCAGCTGCGTGCCGCCTCGGCGAAGCTGATTTCCCCGGCATCAAGCTTCTTACGGAGAGACTCGGCCTTGCGGTACTGCGAGTCGGGGGTGGAGAATTCATCCTCCGGGTCAATGGCCGGGATAAAAATCTTATCGAACTCAATCGAGTCCTTCATCAAATCGCGGTACTCCGACTTCGTTTCGTTATACTCGGCGCGGATTTCATCCGGCGTGGGGGGAATGCCGCGTTCGTAGCGCCCCGCACGCATGGCAGCCACGGTCACTTCCTTGCGAACGGAATCGTGGTAGTCGGTCAGGGTCATGCCACTGCGGCGCAGATTCTCCAAAAACAGGTCGCGATCGCCGTTGAACTGGATGAGGATGCGACGGCTGACTTCCTGAGCAACCTGATCCTCTTTCATCACATAGCCCCTGTTCTCGAACTCGCTGAGCACCAGCTCGCGGTCAATAAGATCGTTGAGCACTTCCTTTTTGGCCTTGACCAGCTCCGAATTAAAGCGGGGACCCTGCTTGGGATAGAGCATCATCAGCTCGCGGAAGTAAGGACCGATGCGGGCGCGCACCTCGGAGGCCGTAATGGGGCGACCGTTGACCGTCGCCGCGATACGATTGACAACACCCCCCTCCGCTTCGGGCGCGGCCACCAGCGGCATCGCCGCCGAGAGAGCTAGGGCAAGAGAACAGAAAAATCGCATACGGGTGTTATTTTACCCCGCCCCGGGTCGCGGAGCAATCTTCTTCTTTGTCAACACTCCCGAAACGCGCTACCTCAACAAAACGCACCGAAGCAGGGGAAGCAAGAAAACGCCATCGGACGGAATTGCGCTGTTGCCTCAAAAAGAAGCGCGCCATCATCAACACATGCCGCTAAAAATGAGCGCACAAGAACGAAATAGATTCCCCGAACGAGCGAGGATGGAATCTTCCCGCACGAAGGGCAAAAAGGCCAAGGGAGCGATGATTGATGCAGTCGTGCCATTCGTTGGTTATCAGTCAAGAAAGCAGGCCATCCGTCCCCTTCCGCAAGCTTCAGGCGCGGACTCGCCAAAAAAAAACCCATGCGGCGCAACGCATTGAATCCGTTGCCCTAGGGCAGGCTTACCAAGCGGGCTGAAAGGGGGTATCTTTTCGGTGCGTTTATTCTTGAGACAACACCCCCTTTCGGTACGCTTTTATGTTGAGGCAAAACGACCTTTCATAGATACAGCTCTGTTCCCGCTGCCACGCACGGCTGTACCAGAGCGAGACGGAGGCGTTTCCTCCGGGAAATCAGCTTTCCTAATGCTGTTG
>JBJEVN010000015.1:0-28835 GCA_051884385.1 Akkermansia sp. | reverse complement strand
CCCCATTTATCTCTCCTGACCCCCTCTCCCACACCAGCGGATTTGAAACAGCCCCCCATTTTGAGACCAACATAAAAATCTTGACATCAACATTAGGAGTGATTACAATTCCGCAGCTTATTTTTAAAATCAATATAACCCCTTTTATGTGGAATTTATCCCGTTTAAACTCTACTTTTCTATCTTTCCTCCGAACAGATAAAATCCTACCCTGCTGGTGGATGAAACTATGCGCACTGCTCAATTTCATCATTATTGCTCTTATACTATACCGTAGATATCGTAATGACATCTTCAGCGAAACATCATATGGCAATTCGGAGTTTCTGATTAATTATCAGGGCGGGTTTGTACGCCGCGGTCTTGTAGGAGAAATCCTATACCAACTGTGCTCTCCGCTTCAGCTCGATCCCCGTTATATCATCCTCCCCATCTGTATCATATCCATGCTCGTGTTTTCAGCCATAATGGTTGCAATATGCAGAAAACATCAGCTCCAACTATGGATTCTGCCGACCACTTATGGGCTCTTGGGCTTAGATATTATCAGAAAGGATTTTCTGGTGATGTGTCTCTTGACATTTGCGTTTTACTCTTATACCAAACTCCGCAATCCGCATCTCAAAACCACGTTGACCCTTCTTCTTTTACTGATAACGCTCAATGTCCATGAGGCTGCATTCTTTATCGCCGTTCCGCTCTTTTGCCTCCTCTTCCTTTGCGATTCCGAGCTTCCTTATCGGCGCTTTAGTCGATTTCTCATCTGCGCCATCCCCATCAGCGCCTTTTTTCTGTGCTGTTTCTTCAAAGGAAATGCCCAAATTGCAGAAGATATCTGCCATTCCTGGACGTACATTTTTCCGGACAGTTACAATCAAGTCATTAGCAGAAATTCCATTGGTGCTCTTGCATGGGGAATGAGCGACACCATCCTCATGACTCTGCGCGCAAATTTTTCAATCTATTTGCCGAGCTACTCTCCGTCGTCCCCAATACGGATAATTCCCGCTGTCATCCTCAGGGGAATTTTCATAGGAACCGTCTTTTACCTTGTCCTCAATCTCCTCTTCGGACACACGAAGAACAAGAACGCAATGCAACGTTTTTGTGCCGTTTCTGGTCTCTTGTTTCTTTCTCTGCTTCCCATGTTTACCTTCGTATCGTGCGATTTCCGTCGGGTGTGTTCCTACTGGATCATGTTTTCGCTGATTGCCTTTCACTTTCTGCAAAATATCAACTTGAGTTTTCCCTACCAACACCAACTCGCTCAATGGAATCAACGCCTTTGTCGGCTCTTCTCAGCCCGTTATCTGCTGATTCCTTCCCTGCTCTACCTGGCCCTTTCCGTCCCGTACGTAGGCAATCAACCCAATGCCTATGTGCAGCCAGTTCCGCACATGTTAGTCACATTTTCAAAAAAACTCATTAGTCACTATTAATGATTCGCCAGCAACTCCAGGCTCTGTGTGTTCACGACCACCTCAATAGCAAGGCTATACCCACCTGCAGCAAGCAGTTGTTAAACGCAAATCTATGGCAAAACTTGCCGCTTGAGCTTCGTTACCTTTTGAGCCGGAATCTCTGCTATTTACTTGCTTCATGAACTATGAGATTTACCGCAGAAGCGGCTACGCTCTGCCAGACGAAGGCATCCCTTGGTCAGCGGCAAAACAGCGACGAATGACTCTTGCCCTCGGGCATCTCGCTGTGCTGTAACACGCACGAAAGAGCGGTGCGAGCCAATTCCCGCACCGCTCGATGCCAATAGGAGGGAACGAATCGCCCCGTCGGATACACGCTCAGGCGCGATTCTTGAGCTGGGGGAAGAGGATGATGTCGCGGATGGAGCTCGCTCCCGTCAGCAGCATGCACAGGCGGTCAATGCCGATGCCGATGCCGCCCGCGCTGGGCATGCCGGACTCCAGCGTCTCCACGAAATCGTAGTCGATTTTCTGCGTTTCCTCGCCGGCCTGGTGCTTCAGGCGCTCCAGCTGCTCCACGGGGTCATTCTGCTCGCTGTAGCCGGGGCAAAGTTCCTGCCCGTTCATCACGAGCTCAAAGACATCCACCACCTCGGGGTTCTCGGGGTTCGCCTTGGCCAGGGGAACAAGGTCGCGCGCCACATGGCAGACGAAGAGCGGGTTGGCCTGCTTCTCCTCCACGAGTTTTTCGTAGACCTGCTGGGTGACGGCGGTGTCGTCCAGCTCCTCGCCGATCTGCACGTGCAGCTCGTTCTCGGCGCGGCTGCGGCGCTGCTCGGGCGTCAACTCGAACCAGTCGGCTCCCGCCACTTCCCTGACCAAATCGTTGTAGTCGGCGCGGCGCCAGGGGCGCGTCAGGTCGACCGTCCAGCGCAATTGGCCGTTGTCGTCGTACTGGTCGAACTTGAGCGTGCCGAAAATCTTCTCGGCCACCGAGCAAATCATCTCTTCCATCATGTCGGCCATGCTCTCGTAGTCGCCGCCCGCTTCGTACACCTCCAGCACGGTGAACTCGGGGTTGTGGCGGCGGTCGACACCCTCGTTGCGGAAGTTGCGGTTGAGCTCAAACACCTTGGGGAAACCGCCTACCAGCAGGCGCTTGAGGAAGAGTTCGGGGGCGATGCGTAGGGTCACTTGCTTCTTGAGCGCGTTGTAGTAGCTCTCGAAGGGCTTGGCGGCCGCGCCGCCCGCCACATCCTGCAACATGGGGGTCTCCACCTCCAGGAAGCCACGCTCCGTCAGGTAGCGGCGGATTTCCTGAATGATCAGCGAGCGTTTGACAAAGCGGTCGGCGCTCTCGGCATTGCTCATGAGGTCGAGGTGGCGGCGGCGGTAGCGCAGATCCTGATCGGCCAGTCCGTGGAACTTGTCGGGCATGGGGCGCAGCGCCTTGGAGAGCAGTTTGAAGCTCTCAACGCGCACCGAGGGTTCCCCCGTGCGGGTGATAAAGCTTTCGCCCTCCACGCCGATCCAGTCGCCGCGCTCCAGCAGCTTCCACAGTGCCCAGGTCTCCTCGGGCACGGCCTTGCGGGTGAGCATACACTGGATGCTGCCGCGCACATCGCCGATGGTGAAGAACTGTGTGCGCCCCATGTCGCGCAGTGCGGTGATGCGCCCGATGAGCTTCACCTGTTTCCCCTCAGCAAAGTCGGCTTTGAGTTCAGCCGCCGTGGTGGTAATCGCGAAGCGTCCGCCATAGGGGTTGACCCCAAGAGCACGAATCTTCTCCACCTTTTCGCGGCGCACGGCAATCAATTCTTCCTCGGAAGAGCCGGGAGCATGGTTCACAGGTTGCGTATCGGACATAGCGCGGGAGATGATACTCCTTTTTGCCTGAAAAGCGAGTCTAAAATCAGCTTATTCCTGCGCTTGAAGCTGTTGGCGGGAAAACGCTCCGATGAAACGGGGTGCCTGCGCCGCTGTGCGGGACAGGGCAAGACTGCCGTTCCGGGCTGACGCTCTTCCCTATACGGGGCATGCCCGGTGAAATGCATGGGCGACCCTCACACGGCGCTTGTTAGATTGGAGGGTCTGTTTTATAATGCCGCCCTATGCCCCAGAATTCTCATTTTGATTCGCAAGTTCCGTTGCCACCGCTTCAGCCGGCTTGGCACAAGATGATTCGACGAAGCCGCCCGACGGATCGGGCGATTACGCTGCAACTGTGTCGCCACGCGACGGTGCGGCGCACGGGTGGTTGTTTCCCCGCTCTGGGGAGCTTGGACGATGCCGCCGTAGCCGCGGAGTTGGGGCTCAGCCTGCCGCAGGTGCGGCAGCTGCGCGGCGAGAGTCCGTTGTGGCAATGGGCGGGGGATGATTTGATGCTGTTTTTCGCCACGCCCGAGGCGGCCGCTCTCCCCGCTCCTAAGGGAGCTCCGACTCCGGCCACATGGGGACGGCGGCTGGCACGCCGCGAGCAGCTGCGGCAGGCCTATGCCCTGCGCGAACAGCGCCGCCGCGCCATGCTGCCGGGCGCAGCGGACTACCCCGACGGGGATGAGGATGCGGGGCTCTGCGCCGCAGAGGGTGAGGAGGATTAAGCCGATGCGCGGCGCTCGGCAAACCAGGCTTTCATGGTATCGGTGATGCACACGAGCTCGCTCTCGGTGATGACGTAGGGAACCATCGCGTAGAGGCAGCAGAGGAAGGGACGGGCAAACACGCCGCGCGCGGCGGCGAACTCTTGGTAGCCCTGCAGCACGGCAGGGTCGACGACCTCGACGCAGAGGCAGCCACCCATGATGCGGACCTCGCGCACGCGAGAGTCGGCAAAGCCCGCCATCTCGCGCCGCATGATGCGCTCAATGCGCGCGATGCGGCTCAGGTAGTCGCCCTCCTCGAAGAGGCGTATGGATTCCAGCGCGGCGGTGCAGGCCAGCGCGTTGCCCATGAAGGTGGGGCCGTGCATGAGGGCGTGGGCGGGGTTGTCGTCGTAAAAACCCTCGTAGACTTTGTGGTTGGCTACGGTGACGGCGTGGCCGATGTAGCCGCCCGTGAGAGCCTTGCCGAGCACCAGGATGTCGGGCAACACGAGATCGGCGACGAAACGGTGCCCCGTGCGGCCGAAGCCTGTGGCTACCTCATCAAAGATGAGCAGCACGCCGTATTGGTCGCAAAGCTCGCGGGCGCGGCGCAGAAAGTCGATGCCATACATACGCATACCCCCGGCTCCTTGCAGCAAGGGTTCGACGATGAAGGCGTTGAGCTCGGCATGGTGCTCGGCAAAGGCGCGCTCCAGGGCGGGGATGGTGGTGGGGATGTGCCGGACATGTGCCTTGGCGGACGCGCCGTAGGCAGTGAGGATGAAGTGGTAGTCCTCGTCGTCGCCGACTTCCATGGCTTTGAAGGTGTCGCCGTGGTAGGCGTGTTCGAGGGCGAGGACGCAGGTGCGCTGCGTCTCACCGCGGTTGACAAAGTATTGCAGCGCCATCTTGAGCGCGACTTCCACGCCCACGCTGCCGCTGTCGGAGTAGAAGCAGTAGTCCAGATCGCCCGGCAGCCACTCCTGCAGGCGGCGGGAGAGGGCGCGGGCGGGTTCGTGGCTCAGCCCGCCGAGCATGACGTGGGAGAAGCGGTCGATCTGCGCCTTGAGCGCGGCGTTGATGGCGGGGTGTTTGTAGCCGTGGATGACGCTCCACCACGAGGAGACGGAGTCGATGAGCCGCCGCCCGTCGTCGGTCGTGAGGTACACGCCCTCGGCATCGACAATGCGGTAGGGGGCGGGCATGTGCTTCATCTGCGCGTAGGGGTACCAAATCATGCCCCTGACGCTAGCACAGCCCCCCCCTGCCCGCAAGGTCTTTCTGCGGCTTACCTCCCCACCAATTCCCCCGATTTCGGAGAGTGCTCCGAACCACCGCCCACGCGCCGCCCTACAGGATTCTGAATGCTGTAGCAAGCCCAAAATGCGTTTTTTCCCTAAAAGATTCACATTTCTTCTCACCGGAGACTTTTTCCCTCACCGGACAAGCGCCGCATCATATTCTTTGCAAATAATTTACAATCAATGCATGATGTTTAATCAGCATTCAGAATGCTGTATACCTATCCTCGGCAGAGCAATAAAAAGGATTACTCCGACACACTATACTGCTTATGAAACGGAACACATTAACCATCCTGATGGGCATTTGCGGTCTGGGAGCCGCCTATGCAGCCGGCCCCGAGATCATCACTTCGGGATGTACAACAACAACGACCTACACATGGGATTTTGCTCACTTGGGGACAACTTTGGGCGGCACCAGCTCGTCCAGCACACTCACCACGACTACAGAAACGGTATTCGGTGAGAAAACAACAGTTCTCAATTCGGTCCAATTTTGGGAGCTTGGAACGTCCATTTTGTATGACTGGTTTATCTTGGCCAATAATACCCAGAAGGATGCAAAGTTGGAGTTCAGCATGGATCTGAACTTTACCGGCGGCTCCTACTGGCAGACAATTCTTCACGCAGGCAAAAACGATAGCGGTTTTACTCTCGCTGTCAACTCCAGCGGTCAGTTAGCATTTGCGAGCAATAATGATTATGCTGAAGATGTCTCTACGTTGACCTTAAGCAAGGACACCTGGACGAATGTTCGCTTCACGTTGGAGTCAGGTGTGGCTAAGATCACCGCAGGGGATCAAACAGTAACCGTCAATGCGCTTTCGGATGTCGAATGGGACAATTCCGAAGCTGAAAGAAATAAATACTCGATCGGCGTGCGAGCTCCGGGGTATGACGAGATGGCGCTCAATGGCCTCAAAGTGGCCAATATGAGCGTCAGCCTCACCCAGACTCCTGAACCCGCCACGGCGACGCTGAGCCTGCTGGCGCTGGCGGGGCTAGCGACCCGCCGCCGCCGCAAGGGCTGATGCCCCCCCCCTTTCCCCGCGGGCTCGCTGCGTTTCGTGTTTTTTTCACAGCGAGCTCCTCGGAAAAACACCCCCTCCCCGCGCGACTTTGGGGAGGGGGATTTTTGGTGAGTCGTTCCGCGCTGTTCTGCTTGCGTTTCTTTTCTGCACGCTTCGCGCACGCGAGCGCAGTTGCGGCTTGACTTACGCTCGCGTGCGCGCTAGGCTGAGGGCATGAATGCAGAACGTATCCAAGAGGCGTTGCAGCCGGTGCAGGTGTCGCCTGAGCTGGCCAAGGCCTACCTCAACAAGGTGTATTTGTGGATGGCGACCACGCTGGTGACGGCGGCGGCAGTAGCCGTGGCGACCGCCCACTCGGTCGATACGCTGACCTGGGTCTTGCAGCACCAGCTGATGCTGTGCCTGTTCTACATCGGCACGGTGGTGGTGATGTGCTTCGGCGCGCGGGCGTTGCCCTCGGGGGCGATGGCGCTGCTGCTGCTGGTGTTTGCGGGGTTGTCGGGTCTGAGTTTCGGTCCGCTGCTGACGCTCTACACGCAGCAGTCGCTGGGGCTGACCTTCGGGGTGACGGCGGGTATGTTCGGCGCGATGTCGCTCTACGGAGCCTGCACCAAGCGCGACTTGTCTGCCTGGGGGCGCACGCTGATGATGCTGCTCTTCGGGCTGGTGCTGGCGCTGGTGGTCAATATCTTCTGGGGCAACGGGCTCATGGATTTGGTCTGCTCGGCGGTCGGGGTGGTGCTTTTTGCTCTGCTGACGGCCTACGATACGCAGAAGCTGCTGCAGGAGGGGCTGTGCGAGGACGAGGAGCTGCGCCGCAAGGGGGCGATTCTCGGCGCGCTGACGCTGTATCTGGATTTTATCAACATGTTCCTGTTCCTGCTGCGTTTCCTGGGGCAGCAGCGCGATTGAGCCGAGCGCCATGGCCAATACAGAGCGTTTGACGGAGTTGAGCCTGCGCGCCGCCGAGGCGGTGCTGGCGCCGCTGGGCTTCGCGTACACGGTCGAGGTGCAACCCTACGAGGAAGGCATCTCGCTGCTGCTCAACAGCCCCGATGCCGCGCACCTCATCGGCGATGAGGGGGATCGGCTCGATGATTTGCAGTACCTGATCAACCGCTTGGTGCAGGCCGAGTGGGCGGCGGCTCCCCGAGTGCGCGTGGATTGCGACGGCTACCGCGCGCGCACCGAGGCCAGGCTGCTGCGCCGCGCGCGCTCGCGCGCCGAGCGGGTGCTGCAAACGGGCAAGCCGCTGATGATGGAGCGCCTGAATGCCTACCAACGCCGCTTGGTGCATCAGGCGCTGGCCGAGCTCCCCGGCATCTGCACCGAGTCGGAGGAGACGGAGTCGCGCTTCAAGCGCATCACCATCCGTCGCGCGGACTGATGCGCCGACTTCTGCTCAGCGCTGCGTTGTTGCCGCTGACGGCTGCTCAAGAGGCGATTCCCCCTGCGGCGGGGGCTCCTGCTGCGATGGCTTCGGCAACCCCCGCGCCGCCCGACTCGGCGCTGCGGGCGACGGTGTATTTTGAGGTGGGGAGTGATACGGAAGAACTCAGCCGACGTCTGACACCGCTGCGCAAGCGACATCCGCAGCAGGAGCTGCGCTTTGTGGCGCTGGCGCCTGCCTGCCGCACGATGCACGATGCGGTCAACGCCGCGCAGGCTATGGTGGCGGGGGTGGCGGAGCTGCCCGCGCTGGTGCTGGGCGACGAAGAAGGCGATTTTGCCGCACTGCCGCTCCGCGAGCTGACGCCGGAGACCTTGCGCACGGCGGAGCAGGCGGCTGAGGCACCACAGAGGGCGGAGGCGGCGGCGGAGCGCCGCTACCGCGCTAAAGAGTATTTGCTCTTCGCACGCATGGCGCTGGCGCAGCCGATGAGTGAGGAGATTGCGGAGCTGTGCCTGACGAGTTGCCGCGCGCTGATGAATCATCCGAAAGCCACTCCGGCCGATCGGCAGCTGCTGGGGCTGCGCTGCCTGTATCCGCTGCTGATGCAGCAATATGCGCGGGGCTACCGCGGGGCGCACACGCCCGAGACGGAGGCCAAGCTGCTGGAGGCTATCGCGGTGCTGGAGGCGGCGCGGGATACGGATCCGAACTCAAACTTGGGCAAACAGGCTTTCGCGGAGCGCGAGCGCCTGCGCGCCGCCCGCCGCAAGGCGCGACTGTATGAATAAGACGTGGCATTTGCTGACGGCACACCACCAGCTCTCGCTGCGCTGCGATGCGGCGGGCAAGCTGCAGTTGGCCTATCTCGGGGCGCGTTTGGCGCAGCCGGACGATGCGTTGGCGGATGAGCCCTGCCCTTGGCCGCTGTACGCCACGGAGCGCGATGCGACGGCGCCGTGGGGCAATTACAGCGGCGAGTATGCGCTGCAGCTGGAGCTTCCCGACGGTTCGCGGGCGGTGGAGTTACGTCTGACGGGCTGCGAGGAGGAGCCGCAGGGGCTGCGGCTGAAGCTGCGCGATGTGCGCTTTGCCGGGCTGGAGATTGAGCTCTGCCTGCGGGTGTTTCCTGAGGAAGATGTGCTGACGCAGCGTGTGTGCCTGCGCAATGGCACGGGCGCGGAGCTGCTGCTGCTGCGCGGGCTGAGTCTGGCGCTGCCGCTGCGGGCGGAGGCGTACTACCTGACGAGCTTTCGCGGCGCGTGGGCGGGGGAGAATGAGCTGCGCGAGCAACGGGTAGAGCGCGGCAGCACGCTCGCCCTCGGCTCGACAACGGGGCTGAAATGCTCGGAGGAGGGCTCACCTGTCTTTGTGCTCGCGCTGGATGCTCCGGCCGCGGAGGAGAGCGGCCGCTGTGTGCTGGGGGCGCTGGCGTGGAGCGGCAATTACACCCTGAGCGTGAAGCACAGCTGCTACGGGCATGCTTTTGTGTCCATGGGGCATGATTTTGAGCACAGCCCCTACCGCGTGGCGCCGGGGCAGTGCCTGGAGTTGCCGGAGGCACTGCTGGTGCTGAGCGAGTGTGGCAAGGGCGAGGCGTCGCGCCGCCTGCACCGCCACCTGCGCCGCCGGGTGTTGCCGCGCGGCGGCGAACTGCGCCGCAGTGTGCTCAACAGCTGGGAGGGGGTGCATTTTGATGTGGCGGAGCCCACGCTGCACGCCATGATGCACGCCGCCGTGCAACTGGGTGTCGAGCTTTTTGTGGTAGATGACGGCTGGTTCGGCGCGCGCGATGACGACAGCAGCTCGCTGGGCGATTGGGAGCCCGATGCGCGCAAACTGCCTCAGGGGCTGGCGGGCTTGGCGAGGCAGGCGCGCGCGGAGGGGGTGGACTTGGGGCTGTGGATGGAGCCGGAGATGATTTCGCCGCGCAGCCGTCTGTATACGGAGCACCCTGATGCGGCAATGACGCTGCCGGGCTTGCCGCCGCGCGAGAAGCGGCGGCAGTTGGTGCTGGATCCGGGGGTGGACTACAGCCGCTTTGTCGCGCAGACACTGGCGGCGGAGCCGGGCATTTCCTACATCAAGTGGGACTGCAACCGCAATATCAGCGATCCGGGTGCGACCTCGCTGCCGGGCAAGCTCGCGAGCAATGTGTACTTCGACGCCATTGCGCTGTACTACCGCCGCATGGCGGCGCTGCGGGCGGCGTTCCCGCAGGTCACTTTTCAGGCCTGCAGCAGCGGCGGCGGGCGGGTGGATTTGGGCGCCGCGCGCTACCACGAGGAGTTTTGGCTCTCGGACAACACAGATCCTTACCAGCGCCTGCGCATCCAGTGGAGCGCGCTGCACTTTCTGCCGCCGCAGGCACTGGCCTGCCATGTGACGGTGAGTCCGAACCTGTACACGGGGCGACGCACGAGCCTGAAGTTCCGCTGCGATGTGGCGTTGATGGGGCGGGTGGGGCTGGAGCTGGATCCGCGCACCCTGAGCCCGGAGGAAAGCGCCGAGCTGCGCGAGCGGCTGGCGCTGGCGCACGATCTGCGCCCGCTGGTGCAGCTGGGCGAGCTGCACCGCTTGGTGTCGCCCTACGAGGGGTCGGACTGCGCCCTGCTCTACACGGACGGCGAGCGCGCGCTGCTGCTGGCCTACACGACCGAGCGTCTGTTCACCGACCAACACACGCGCATCCGCCTGCACGGGCTTTGCGCAAGCCGCCGCTACACGCTGCGCGAGCTGCTGCCGGATGAGACGGGCTGCCGCTGCCCGCTGCAGGGGCGGGTGCTGGGCGGCGACCTGCTGATGACGCAGGGTCTGCCGCTGCACTGGTCGCGCCCCATGCAGAGCTGCGTCCTGCTGCTGGAGCCGGAGGGCATCTAACACGCCAATTCTGACTTGAAGCGGGGAGGGTGCTGTGCTAGAGTAAGGGCGTATCCCTCTGCCGTTGCGATGCGCCGCACCTTTCTCCTCGGGCTCTCTCTGCTGCTCATGGCCGTGTTTGCGGTCACGGGTGTGCTGACTTATACCCACCTACGCGAGCATGCGGAGGAGCGCGTGCGGCAGTTGATGAGCGCGCGATTGGCAGACATGCTGGAGCTGTTGCAGCACGAGGATGACAGCACGACGCGCATGCGCGACACCTGCGAGCAGCTGGATCTGAAGAGTGCGCGCACACTGGCCGAGTTTCTGCGCGTGGATAGCGAGCGAATCCGCCACTCCGAGCAACTGCAGGAGCTGGGCAATATCGTGGGCGCCGTGCGCGTGCTCGTCACGGATGCGCAGGGGAGCATCGTCGCGGCCGTCCCCGGTGAATGGGTCGGCAAGAAGCTGGAGGATATTGATGCCCTGCACGATTTTGCCGCTGCCGCCGGGGACGGCAAAACGGAGATGCACCGCTTCGGCAATGCGAGCGAGGCGCATTCGTTGCAATACGCCGGCGTGCCGCGCCGCGATGCCCCGGGGCTGGTGCTGCTGGGCTTTCCGCCCGCCGAGGCAGCGCAGCCGATTTCGGCTGATCGCATCGCCAAGCTCACCCCGCATTTCCGCCCGGGGGAGCGCGCCCGCATCGCGGTATTCCGCGGCGGCGCGCTGCTCAACCGGGGCAATCTGCCCTACCGAGGCACGGATCTGCTGTCGGTGCCGCTGCAGGGGGTGAGCGAGCTGTCGTTCCCCGACGGCGATTATTTTGCCTACGCGGTGGGCAATGCGCGCTACCGCCTGGTAGCGCTCATCCCCACGGCGGATATGTACCGCCCGAGCAAGAACACGCTCTACTCGATGCTGCTGAGCAATCTGCTGCTTTTTCTCGCCATGTTCGGCGCCGTGTCCTACCTGCTCCAGCGCTATGTGCTGCGCGGGCTGTCGTGCGTGGTGGAGAGTCTGCGCCGCATTGCCTCGGGCGACCTCAACGAACGGGTGGAAGTGACGGACACCCCCGAGTTCCGCCGCCTGTCCTCGGACATCAACGCCATGGTCGACACCCTGCGCTTTTTCGGTGAGGAGGAGCGCGAGAACATGAACCGCGAGCTGGAGCTCGCCCGCTCCATCCAAAGCGCCGCCCTGCCCGGACGCTTCCCCGCCTTTCCGAATCGCCCGGAGTTCGACCTCTACGCCGTCTGCGTACCGGCGATGACGGTGAGCGGCGATTTCTACGACTTTTTCATGCCGGGGGAGGACAAGCTGCACTTTCTGGTGGCGGATGTGTCCGACAGCGGAATTCCCGCCGCGCTGTACATGATGCGCTGCATGTCGCTCATCCGCTCGGTGGCGCGCAGCGGTGCCCGACCGGAGACATTGGCACGCGCGGTCAACACCGCCCTGTGCGAGGGGCAGAGCACGGGCATCCACCTCTCGCTCTTCTACGGCTGCCTACAAGTGCGCACGGGGGAGCTGCGCTTCATCAACGCGGGTTCGCCCCAGGCTCTGCTGCAGCACGAGGGTGGCGACTATGAACCGCTGCCCATGAGCTCGGGGCCGGTCATGGGTCTGTTCGACGATGCGCGCTACACGGGCTGCCGCCTGCAAATGCAGCCAGGTGACCGCCTCTTCCTCTACACGGAGGGGGTGACGTCTGCCGCCGATGCCGCAGACACTCCCTTCGGCGGAGCGCGGCTGCGCGCGGCGCTCGGCGAGCACGCGCCCACCGTGGCCGATGCTCCGCGGGCAGTGCGCGCAGCGCTGCGCCGTTTCCTGGGCGAGGGGCGCGAGTTGCAAGAGGATGTCACCATGCTGGCGCTGGAATACCGTGGTAAAAAACGCGCCGGGAGCGAGCTCTGCCTCGCGGCGGGCGAACCGCAGAGGGCGGAGCAGATGCTTTCCGAGGCGTTGGAGGCGGTTTTTGCCGCTCCGGCCGACATCGCCGAGCTGCATGCCACGACCCGCGCCATACTGGCGGCGCTGCCCCCGGCGACGGCGGTGCAGCTAGCCATCCGCTGCGATGAGGAGCGCGCCGAACTGCGGCTGAGCTATGCCGCACCGCGCCTGAACCCCCTGAGCACCCTGCCCCCGCTCCCCCTCGATGAGACGCATTATCAGGTGGATGCGTCCGGGGTCAATCAACTCACCCTCTGCAAGAATCTTTCGTGATGTCCGCGCCCCTCCCCCCGCCGCCACTTGTTCCCCCGCCGATTCCCCGGGCGCGGGCGGCAGCGCCGCAGCCCACCGGCGAGGAGCCTGCGCCGGACTCCCGCACGCCCCTGCCCAAGGGCAGTCAGGTAGGCGACTACATCATCACCGACCTGCTGGGGCGCGGCGGCTTCGGCATCACCTACCGCGCTCGCCACAGCATCAACGGCGCCCGCGTGGTGGTGAAGGAGCACATTCCCGAGGGACTGGCTACCCGAGAAAAGGATGGGCGCACGGTCACCTACACCGCCCCCGAGCACGAGGAGCTCTTCCGCGCCACCCTGGCGGAGTTCACTGAGGAGGTCAATGTGCTCATGGGCTTGCAGCACCCCGGCATTGTACCCATTCTCAACGCCTTCGAGTCCAACGGTACAGCCTACTACGTCATGCCCTTTGTGGCGGGGGCTCCACTGGAGCTCTCGCCGCACAACTCGCTGAATCCCGAGCGCCAGGCGCAGGAGGCGCGCCGCATCAAGCGCCTGCTGCTGCTGCTGCTCGACACGCTCAGCTACCTGGAACAGCACAACGTGGTGCACCGCGACATCAAGCCGGAGAACATCCGCATCACCCCCGAGGGGCAGCCCGTGCTGCTCGATTTCGGCAGCGCGCGGCAACTGCAACCCGGCAAGGTCTACCGCAACATCTACACCCCCGGCTTCTGCTCACCCGAGCAGGCGACCGCCGCCACGGACAGCGCCATGACGCAGCGCCTCGGTCCCTGGACAGACATCTATTCGCTGGGGGCTACCTTCCTCTACCTCATCACGCGCATGATGCCCCCGCGCGCGGACATGCGCGCCGCCGCCTCGCCCGACCCCTACAAACCGCTGGCGGGGCGCAGCCGCCCGGAGGCGCTCTACGGGCGTAGTTTTCTGCAAGCGCTGGATCGCGCGCTGGAGCTCAAACCCCGCGACCGCTGGCAGGATGCCGGGGCATGGCGCGCCGCCATCGAGGAGGGGGTGCTGCCCGTCTCGCCGCGCCGGCTGCGGCGCACGCGCCTGCTGGCTGTCGGCAGCGCGCTCGCGCTGACGGTGTTCGGGGCGGTGAGTCTGTGGGCGCTGCACGAGCGCGATCAGGCACGCCGCGTCTACGGCAGCAGTCTGCGCTTCACCGAGAGCATCCTGTACGATTTCAACGAGGAGTTGGCGGACATCCCCGGCAGCATCGGCTTGCAGCAGCAGCTCGGCACACGGCTCAAGCGCTATCTGGACGAGATGGAAACCATGCCGCAGGATCGCGATGATGACAAGCTGCCGCATGCGATGGCTACGGCGTGGATTAACCTCGGCTCCGTCTATGTGGAGCAGGGCAAGCTGCCCGAGGCCACTGCAGCGCTGACCAAGGCCACGGAGCTGGAGCGGCAGCTGGTGCGCGACAATCCCGATGATCGGCGCGCCCGCTACGAGCTGGCACGCACGCTGACCATGCGTGCCGAGGTGGCGCGCCGACGCAACCTTATCCCCAACGCGCGGGCGCTCTCGGCCGAGGCTGTGGCACTGCTGCGCGAGCTGAGCCGCGAGCACGCCGACAACCCCGATTTCCGCTGCAGCTTGGCGCGCGCGCTCGGCATGATGGCGCGCGTGGCGCAACCCGAGGGGGACACCGAATGTCGCAAGCAGGCACTCGACGAGATGCTGGCGCTCTGCCGCGAGCTCACCGCTGCCTACCCCGAGCACGTCCCGGCACAGACGGAGCTGGCCGACTGCCTGCACCTGCGCGGAGGCCTGGCTACGGAACAAGGGGACTACGCCAACGCCGCCCACCTCTACGAGGAGGAGCACAGCATCTACGCCCGCCTGAGCGCGGCACAGCCCTACCGCCTTTCCTACAAACGAGGGTTGGCAACGGCTCTCTACGACAATGGGCGCCTGTTTATCGAGCTCAGCCAAAGCAGCGAGGAGAACGACAGCGACCGCGAATACGACCGCAAAGCGCTCGATGCCCTCGGCAAGCACCTGGAACTGGTGCATGAGCTGGAGGCGCTCGACCCGAACAACGCCGACTTTCCCACGATGGAATGCCGCGCCATCGCGTTTATGGTGGAGGCGTTGCTGCGCACGGGGCAACCCGCTCGCGCCATCGCCATGTGCAACACCCTCATGCAAAAATCCGACGCGCTGCTGGCCGCCTCGCCCGATGACATCGATATCAACCTCATTAAGTTGGGTGCTTGGCGCAGTTTGGCCGTGGCGCACAGCGGGAGCGATGAGACGCGCGGGCTGGCTGCCGAGGAGCTGACGCAGTACCGACGCTGGTCCGACACGCTGCGCCGCCGAGCCCCCGCCAACATCGCACTACAGTTTACCTATCTCGATGCCCTGAGTCTGTCTGCCACGGTGGCTCTGCAAACGGGAGATGTCTTCAACGCGCTCAGCTGGCTCCACGAGGCCGAGACGCAACTCTCCGAGCTCGTGCGCTCGCACCCCGACAACGAAGCGCTCACCAAGAGGCTGGAGCGCTTCCGCCGTCGCCTGCAGGAGCTTCCCGCCGCCAAGTGAAGGCTCCCGGCGGGGGCTCAACCGGCATAGCTGTGCATCGAGGCAAGACCGGGCAGCAAATTGACCACCAAAAAGGTAATCACCAGGGCAGCAAAGGCCAGCAGCAGCAGCGGACGGCGCTGCCGGGAGGTGCCGGAGCCGCGGCGGTGGAACCACAGCAGGTAGAGCACCCAGGTGATCAGCGACCAAGCCTCTTTGATGTCCCAGGACCAGTAGGTTCCCCAGGCGTCATCGGCCCACAGCGCCCCACTGCCCAGACCGAACGTCATGAGCGGAAAGGCCAGCACCACCAAGCGCTCCGCCGCGCGCAGCATCGTGTCCGCCGCAGCCGGGCGCAGGTAGGAGAGCAACACCATGAGCGTAGCCACCGTCAGCCAGGCATAGGAAACGACATAGGCTGTCACATGCGGCGCAAACCAGGGCGATTGCAGCGCCGGAGCCTGCCGCCAGCCTGCCTGCAACGGCATGCAGAGGGCTCCGATGAGCGCGAGCAGCGAGGCCGCGGCCATATAGCCCTGCAGGCGACAGCCGCCGCGCACAAAGAGCACGGGCAGCACGCTGACCAGCGGCAGGAAGCTCAGCACATGGCGCATGTTGCCAAAGGGCGGTGCCTCCGCCAGCTCCCAGTCCCACACAAAGAGCAGCAGGGTGACCACCCACGCTGCCCCCAGCAGTCCGTTGCTCCCGCGCGGGCAGCGGCAGCACTCGGCCACCAGCGCCGCTGCAAAGAGCAGCAGCGCCACCACCGTCGCCCCCTGCACCGCCACACTCAGCACGGCGCCACCTCCTTCCGCTTGGGCCACCAGCACCACAGGCAGCTGAAGAGCATGGTGCCCACCAGCCCGGCGCGCACCACGAGTCTCCCCGGCGAGCGCCGCGCCTGCAGGCGCACGAGGGTTTGCCCTCGGTAGCGACGGTAGTCCAGCAGGGAAATGCGCCAGCCCACGCAGTCCAGCGGGCGGTTCACCGTGAGCTCAGCGGTAAAAGGCGCCGCGCCCTCGGGGGTCACACGACAGCGCGCGCGGTAGTCCTTCACCGGGGCTCCTGCGCTCGCATAGCGCTGCACCTCAAAGCTCTCTAAACACAGGCTCATGCCCAGCGGCTCACGGCGATTGTCCGGCCGCAGCACGGAACTCAGCTCGCTGCGCCCATCGGCCGGCAGGAGAAAAGGGCAGCGCAACTCGCCCGCCGCATCAAGCCCAACCCCCACCAGCAAGAGCACCAGCGAGAGATGCAGCCCCGCCAGCCACAGCCGGCGCAGGGAACAGCGCGCCCAAGGCAGGTGCAGCCCGGCCCACAGCGCCAGCAGTGCACAGCCCCCCGCCGCCAGCAGCATCACGCCGCAGCGATACACCCCCTCTGCCCCCAGCACAGGGCAGGCACCCGCCGCCAAAAGCAGCGCCACCGCACCGAGTAGTTTGCCGGTCAACCCAAGAGCCTTGCTCATCACGCGCGCCATTCTAGCACAGCCCTCCCTGAAAGCTCAACAGAAAAAGGCAACCGCGCCGATGCCCGACGCGGTTGCCGCAGAGATTTTTTCGGGGGACTGCCCCGTCAGCCTCAGAAGCTGTAGCTGACGAAGGCGTTCACGCGCTGGTCGCAGTCGCCGCTGCGCTCCTGCAGGGTGTAGCCCGCGCCCGTCATCCACTGGCTGTTGAGAATCCAGTTCAGACCGACACCCAGCTCCACACCGCTGCGGGCGGGGGTGGCACCATAGGCACGCGCCTTCTGCGCATTGCCGCGCACGTAGTCCGCGTGGGGATCCGTGCGGTTCAGGTCTGCCAGATAGGCCACGCGCAGGAAGGGAATGAGGTATTCCGTGTTGGAGATGGCCGACACGTAGCGATAGGTGAAGCCCACGGGCATGGTCACCAACGAGGCACTGCCGTCCGAATAGTCGATACGGGAGCTGCCGGAGGCATTGTTCATGCAGAAGTCCTCCTGCATCGCGTAGGTAGCATCAATCCCGATGAAGGGGCTGAGGATGGAGCTGTCGGAGAGGATGATGTCGTAGGAAATCGTCACACCGCCGGCGAGGCTCGTGTCGTTCCAACGGCCGGTCACATCGTCACCGCCGGCGTAGAAAGCGCCGCGGGCGCGGTTGCGGGTGTTGCCGTAGCCCAGGTAAACATCCACGTTGAGCGAGTTGTCGCTCTTCTTCATGCGGTGCGTGTAGCGACCGTAGAGGGAGAAGTTCACCCCGTTCTGGTGGTCGCGGAGCAAATCGTCGTTGGCCTTGTACTTACCCATTGTGTGACCGAGCGCGGCACCGATATACATATTCGGCGTCACGATGCGGTCATAGCCCACAGCGTAGCCGCCGCCCTCGTAGTGGTATCCCACGCCCTTGGCATCCGAAGCGCGGCGATCCGACTGCCCGTAGCCGCTGAGCCAGACGCGATTGGCACCCACCAGATAACGCCCTGTGTAGGCCAGCTTGGAATCCGTGGCGATATTGCCGACCGGGAGATTGACGGAGTGCGGCGCATCAATCTGCCCCTTGACCGTGTTGGCAAAAGCCGTCATGGCCGTCAGCGCACCGTTCAGGCTGTTAATCGATGAGGCCGTGGTCTCGCGGGAAAGAGCGGCCACAATGTTATTGACATCCTTCTGTGTCAACTGCAACACAGTGCCGCTCTGACCCTGCTGCAGAGTCTGCTCCAGCTCCACCACCGCACCTCCGGCATCGGCAAAATAGCCACCGTCAAACGCTACCGTGGTGTTCGAGGTATCACCGACCACCGTTGTCAGTTGAAGTGTTTCCCCAGCCATGATTCCATCCCCCGCAGCGCCCCCGACCTTGACCACGGCAGCGCCTTGCATCTGAGAGCTTGCCGCCGCAGCCTGATTGGTAAACTCAATCGTTCCGGTCGACGTTGACGTATCCTTCACATCATCGTAGGAGAACACCACTGTAGACGAACGATCGGTCGTCATGATCGTTGAAACCCCCAGCGTACCGCTATTGCCGAGTTCCGCCGTTGCACCGTTTTTCAGGTCAACCGTTTCTGCCGTCAAGGTGGAACCGGTGCCCACCACCGTCACCGAGCCGCCATCAACATTCACGGTTTCAGCACCCAGCGAAGCCGACTGCGCAGAACTCGTATTCTCCACCAGCACGGAACCTCCCTGCTTCACCTCGATGGTTCCCGATGTTCCGGCAGACTGGGAACTCACCTCCAACGCACCCTGCTTCACATACAGCGTGCCGCCGTCCGCCACCGTCACATCCTGTATGGAAGCCGTTACAGGAGAAGCACCGGGAGAAGCGGGCGTCGCCACGTTGATAATCACTTCACCCGTCGCAGGCGAATCACCGCCGATGGTCACCTTGGTCAAATCCACATTCTCACTCTTCAACTCCAGCGTACCCGAACCGGAACCGTAGGAACCCACGAACACACCGGCGCTCGATTCCAGACTACCGCCCGCCTCAACCACCACGGTTCCCGAGCAGCTGCTCGACGAAGAAACAGGATTGCCCGCATCATCCACACGAGCCCCACCAATGATGATGGTCTTCTCATAACTTCCGGAACCGGGATTAGAGCCCTGGCGATCCGTCGTCATCGTCGCGCCGGCTCCCACAATCACCTTCCCGTGGCCGTTCTGAGAACCCACGACAATCTGGTCGGCAATCAATGTGGCATTGTCTTCCAAAATCAGAACACCCTCTGCCCCGGCAATCTGCGTGTTACCCACGCCGACCTGCCCCGTAACATCCAAGGTCACACCCTCCTTGACGGTCACCACACCGCTACCCCCCGTCGTCACAGGCTGCCCATAGCCCTTACCTCCAATGAACAGTTGTTTCGTGAGCGTGGCATCACTTACTACGTCCATCGCAGCATCACCCTTGTAGCAACCAACGGTGATGGTGTTGTTCGATTCGTTCACCAAGATGCCCGTCATATTGGAAGTTGTACACCCGGCAGGGAGCGTACTCGAAAAATGATCCACCGCGTGCACAGGAGCAAAAACCCCCGCCAGAACGACGGCCAAGAAAAGCGTCTTCTTCATATGATTATTGTCTAAGTAAGAGTTGAACAAGCGCAGCGACCGCCCTGAAGCAGGGAAATCATTCAACTGCTGCTTCTAGCGTAAATGAAACCGCACGAATCGTCAAGTCCTTCCTAGTATTTTTTGTTTTCCGACTCTCTTCTCCCAATGAACGCCATGGATTCGTTCCTTGCCGGCTCGTCATGAACGCATTTAGCGCTCGCCAAAGCGGCTCCGCCATGCTAGAGTAGACTCAGAGCTCGGCAAGCAAGCGCCCGAGTTCGGTTTGTCACCGCCATGAATGATCTCACCAAACCCTTTAAGCGACTGCCCGTGGCGCTCATCGGCACGGGTTCCTACGTTCCCGAACGCCGACTGACGAACTCGGATTTGGAAAAGATGGTCGACACCTCCAACGAGTGGATTGTGACCCGCACGGGGATCGAGGAGCGCCGCATTGCTGCGCCCGATGAAACAACCAGCGATATGGCGACCAAGGCCGCGCAGCGTGCGATGGAGGCAGCAGGCGTCTCCCCCGATGAGCTGGATCTCATCATCGTCGGCACCATCACCCCCGACACCTACACCCCCTCCACCGCCTGTTATGTGCAGGCCAAGCTCGGCGCCAGCCATGCGGCCGCGTTCGATATTTCGGCTGCCTGCTCCAGCTTCCTCTTTGCGCTTAAGACGGCGGTGCAGTATGTGGGCTGCGGGCAGGCCAAGACCGCCCTCATCGTCTCGGCCGAAAAGCTGTCGCACATCGTCAACTGGGAGGATCGCTCCACCTGCGTTCTGTTCGGTGACGGCGCCGGGGCAGCCATCCTGCGCACCGGCAGCGGCAAGGCGGGAGACAGCGCCATTCTGGCCTCGCACATCGGCTCGGACGGCACCTTGGCCGATTTGCTGCTGGTTCCCGGCGGCGGCACGGCCATCCCCACCACCGAGCAGAACATCCACGAAAAACTTTTCACCATTGCCATGCGCGGCAACGAGGTGTTCCGCCACGCGGTCGAACACATGACCGAATCGGCGCTCTCGCTCATCGAGCGCACGGGCATCAAGCCCGAGGACATCTCGCTAGTCATTCCGCACCAGGCCAACCTGCGCATCATCAACGCCGTCACCAAGCGGCTGGGCATCCCCGCCGAGCGTGTGTTCGTCAACCTGCAAAAATACGGCAACACCTCGGGAGCCGCCTGCGCCATCGCGCTGGATGAAGCCGTGCGCAGCGGACGCGCCAAGAAGGGAGACATCGTGTTGATGGTGACCTTCGGTGCCGGACTGACATGGAGCAGCGCCGCCATTCGGCTCTGAGCCCCTCCCCGCAGAAGGCACAGCGCCGCGCCCGGAGCCTTCCGAGCGCGGCGCGGCGGCATTTACTGAAACCAAACAGGCAGCCCCTGTCAGGCCGGACGATCAAGATGAGTCACCGCCGACGGGGGACGGGTGCCGAGGTCGATGGCACAGTCGGCCACATGCTTGGGATCGGCGTCAAAGCGATAGGCTGCACAATCCGGACAGGTGTCAGCCGACTGATCCACCAGCGCACCGCAGACCAGGCAAATCTTGTAGGAAGCCGGGTCATTCACAATGGTCGTGGCAATCTCTTTATAGTCGGGACGGGGCATGGCTGTCTATCAGGGGGTGAATACAAGGAGCGAGGTATCGGCACAGACCGACACCCCGCTCGGCTCAAAAACGATAAACCTGAAAGGGGACTCAGGCGATGCTTGCCAGGGACTTGGCACCCTTGCTCTTGTAGTTGGCCGCGCGGTTGGCCGGCACGGTGCCACGCTTGGCAGCCTTGTCAATCGCCGAAGCGAACGCATTGTACGCAGCGGCAGCAGCCTCCTTATCCTTGCTCTCAACCGCCGCAGCGAGCTTCTTGCGCAGCGTGCGGACGCGGGAGAGGACAGAACGATTAATCGCCGTGCGGGCGATGGTCTGGCGGATGCGCTTCTTAGTGGACTGAGTGTGTGCCATAATGAAAGTAAAAAAAGGTTGGTTTCTCGTTTTGGTGGGGAGATTTTACGCTGAGAATCTCAAATGTCAAGGCAATTTCTTTACAGTCTCACTTTTTCTTACGCGCGCGGCGGCAATACCACGCGACGCTCAAGGGGCGCAGGTCTTTGGTCTTGCCTCGGAGGGGGAGGGGTGGTAAGCTCAAGTAATATGAAACATCTTTCCCTTCTCCTGCTCACGGGCTTGCTCGCAAGTGCCTGCACCGGGACTAAGGAACCCCCTCCCGCTGCCGCCGCGCCCGAGGCACAACCCGCCGCCGCGCCCGAGGCACCCCCCGCCGCCGCCGAGACACCCAAGGCAGAACCGACGCCGGAGCAGCAGGCCACAGCGCGCGAGCTGCTCAATGCCACCGAGCCCGCAACACTCGGCGAGCTGCCGGAGGAGGAGATCACCCCCGCCCTGGCTGACCTGAGCACCGGCGGGCTGCGCCTGCGCCGCTTTGCCCCGCCGGAGGAGGCCGTCAGCGAGGGTTCCGCCGAGCCCCTGCCCAATGCGGCCGAGCTGCACGGGCTGCGCTCCCCCGTCCTGCGAGGCACCAAGCTTCCGATGGACATCAACGGCAAACTGACACCCAACGAGGAGGAGGAGGGGAACTGATGGCTACACCGCCGAAAGGATTTGTGCCCGTGCCCTTTGCCTACCACGAGGAGATTGAGCTGAGCATCGACGCACTCTCCAACATGGGCGAGGGCGTGGGTCGCGTGGAGAACCGAGTGGTCTTTGTGCCCTATGCCCTGCCCGGCGAGCGCGTGCGGGCGCGCGTATACCGCAACGACAAGAATTTCTCACAAGCCGATCTGGTGGAAGTGCTGGAGCCCTCGCCCCGGCGCATCGCGCCCCGCTGCCCCGTGTTCGGCTACTGCGGCGGCTGCCAGTACCAGCATTTGGACTATGAGCAGCAACTGGCGTGGAAAACGCAACAAGTGGCCGATTTGCTGCGTCTGCAGGCGGGTTTGGAGCTGCCTGTGCGCCCGGCTATTCCCTCGCCGCGCACCTACGGCTACCGCTCCAAAATCACACCGCACTTCCACAAGCCCAAGGATGCCAAGGTTGGCAACATCGGCTTTCTGCGGGCAGGTTCGCGCAGCGAGGTCTGCGATGTGCAGCAGTGCGCCATCGCCATGGAGCCCATCAACGCCGCCCTGCCCACCCTGCGCAAGGTCGTGCACCAAAGCGCCGCGCAGTATCGCCGCGGGGCGACCCTGCTCATGCGGGTGAGCGAGGGCAGTGTCATCACCAACAACAACGCCGTCTGCACCGAGCAAGTGGGCAAGTTGAGCTTCCAATTCCTCGCGGGCGACTTCTTCCAAAACAACCCCTACATTCTCCCGGCCTTCACGGGCTATGTGGCACAGCAGGCCTGCGCCGAGGGAGCGCGTTTCCTCGTCGATGCCTACTGCGGCAGCGGGCTTTTCGCGCTGACGCTGGCGGAGCACTTTGAGCGTGTGCTGGGGGTGGAGGTGAGCGAGACCAGCGCCGACTGGGCGCGCGCCAACGCCCGCAGCAACGGCATCGAGCACGCACAGTTCCTCGCCGCGAGCGCCGAGGCCATCTTCGCCGAGGTCGACTTCCCCGCCGCGCAGACGGCGGTGGTCATTGACCCGCCGCGCAAGGGCTGCGACAAGGTGTTCCTCGACCAGCTCTTCGCCTTCGGACCGCAACGCGTCGTCTACGTCTCCTGCAACCCCGCCACGCAGATCCGCGACCTTGCGGAGTTCGCCAAGGCCGGCTACAGCGTGACGGAAGTGCAACCCTTCGACCTCTTCCCGCAAACCAAGCACCTGGAGTGTGTCGCCACGCTCCGCAAGAACCCACACCCATGAATGAGGACGAATTACCCGAGCGCATGAGCCGCAGCGCCGAGGATTACCTGGAGGCCATCGGGCTGCTCTGCGACAAAAGCCCTTCAGGGCAAGCGCAGGTCAGCGAGGTGGCGCAGATGCTGCGGGTCAAGAAACCCAGCGTCACCGCCGCCATGCGCCAGCTGGCGGAGGAGGGCATGATTGTCTACCGCCCCTATGCCCCCATTCAATTGACGGCCAAGGGACGAGCCTACGCCGACGGGGTCATCCGCGCCCACCGCATCTTGCACCGCTTCATGATTGAGGCGGCGGGGCTCAGTCCCGAGCGAGCCGAGGCGGTCGGCTGCCTCATCGAGCACATCCTGACCTACGAAGAAATCCTGGGCATCGAGCGGCGGCTCGATGCGCGCCTGTTTGAACGCTGACCGCTGCCCGAGTATCTCACCCTGCAACATGCAATCCCGTTCCGTCAGCGTCACGCAGGCGCTCATCATCGTCAACGTACTCGTATTTGCCCTCTGCCTGTTGGGTAAGCAGCAGTTCTTCTTCAACCTCTGCGCCTACACCTGGGTCGATGCCGTGGGGCACGCGCAAGTGTGGCGCTTCGTCACCTACCAGTTTTTGCACGCCAACATGATGCACATCCTCTTCAACATGTGGGCGCTGTACTTCTTCGGCCCGCCGGTGGAGAGCTTTTTCGGGCCGCGCCGCTATTTGGCCTTTTACCTGCTCTGTGGGGTGGCGGGGGCGCTCTTCTCCTCGCTGCTAGCGGGGCTGGGCTGGTACAGCACCGGCATCAGCCTCGGCGATGAGGGAATGTGGACCATGCCCTGGGAGTATGTGCCGCTGGTGGGAGCCTCAGCCGCCATCTACGGTGTCATGGTGGCGGTGGCCTTCCTCTACCCCCGCGTGGAAATCAGCCTACTCTTCCCGCCCATCACACTGAGCATGCGCAATTTTGCCCTGCTGGTCATGGGCATTGCCGTCGCCACCATCCTCTTCAACTGGAGCAATGCCGGCGGCGAGGCCGGGCATTTGGGCGGCATTCTCATGGGTGCCGGCATCATGCTCGCGCTCAAGTGGCGCGGGCGACTCGACGACTGAAGCCGCTCAGCGGCTGACGATGCGCACGCGCTCCACACAGCCCTCGCCCAAAATGCGGTTGAGCGCGGCGATGATGCGCGGTTTGAGCCGCGTCAACTCATAGCGTGCCGCGGGGTGGGCAGCGCGGATGCGAGCCAGCCCCCGCTCCACCGACAGCAGCGCCGTCATCTGCGCCAAGGCCACGCCGACCGCCCGCTCCCACGCCTCGGCCAAAATCTCTGCCGAAAAACTCTCCTCCTCCAGCGGCAGCCCCGCCAGCACCTCACCCAGCAAGGAGCGCATGTCCCGCAGATGGCTCCCCGTGGGCAGCTCGGGACCCACGCCGTAGAAATCCGCCTCCGCTTGATCGCGCTCGCCCCGGGCGCGGCTGCGCCAACGCTCCACGCGCAAGCTGCCGTCCGCCAAGCGCTGCGGGCGGCGGCGGGAAAGCTCGAACGCCGCAGCAGAGGCGCGGCGCTCCGTAGGCGCTGCCGGAATCGGCGGCGACGCCTGCGGAGCAGTCGGCTTACGGCGGCGCGGCGGCATCGCTCCGAAAAGTAAAGCGGCCTTGGAGCATTGCGCACCCAAGACCGCTTCCAACGTTCATTAAGCGGCAGCGGCTTTATTCGCCGTCATCGCCGATTGCCTGCACCGGGCAGCCCTCAAGTGCCTCCTGACACTGGGCAATCTCCTCGTCGGTGGTGGGCTGCTTGATCACGATGGAGAGACCCTCGTCATCATCGCGGCCAAAGAAATCGGGAGCGGATTCGCGGCAAAGGTCGCAGTCGATGCAGTTACTGTCGACATAGAACTTACCGGGGACATTCTTTTCATTTTTTTCGTCGATATCGGCCATGAGCGTGTATGTGGTTGGTGTGTGGAGGGCAGACGCCCCGGGGTATTTTTCACTCATTTCCCTGAAAATGCAATCCTTTTTTATTGCCTCGGCTCTTTTTTAGCGCCACAATAGGCGCATGCCGCCAATCCATATCCCCTCATCCCTGTCCCGGCGCCTCCGTTTCTTCCCCCTGCTGGCACTGGTAACTGCCGCTGTGCTGCTCGGGCTGTGCGCGTGGTTCATCCATGGTCTTCCCTCCTACACCGGGCGCGATGCCAGCGACGCTCTTCCCTGGCAGGGCGAGGGCATCTGCATGCGCAGCGCCGAGGCCTACTGGAAAAGCTCGCAGGGCGACGAACGCATGATGCTGCGCACCGCCTATTACCCCGAGGCGCGCCTCGGTTTGGGCGAAACACCGGGCAGCGGGTTTCTGATTCTGAGCTTCCGCGACACCTGGGGGCGCGAGGTGGGAGACCCCATCCGCCTGCCCTATGCCCACGGACAGTTTGAACCCCGCGACCAGAGCGCCCTGCAAGCGCACGAGGGGCAGGCCACCATCCGGCTCGAAGTCGGCTATGGCAGCGACTCGGAGATGCAGGCGCACCTGATCAACCCGAAGGAGACGCTGTGGACGCTGGAGGTGAAGCTCTGCCCCGAAGGTGCCGCCGAGGCACGCCCGTGGCATACCATCTGCATCCGTCCCGAAATTCGCCGCTGACGCCCATGAGCACCACGTCCCGCCCCGCCCCCCGCCGCCCTTTTCTCCGCCGACTGCTGCGCGCCGCAGCGGCACTTGCCGGCGGCGCGATGACGGCGCTGGCCTTCCCCCCGGTCGACCTCGGCAACCTGGTGTGGGTGGCGCTGCTGCCGCTGCTCTGCCTGCTGTGGCTCGCCCCCGGCGGTTTTTGGCGAGGCTTCCGCACGGGCTGGCTGTGGGGCATGGGCTTCTTCAGCGCCACTTGCAGCTGGATTGTGCAGGTGGGCTATGTGTTCTTCATCCCGCTGCCGGTGTTCATCGCGCTGGCCTTTCTGCCGCTCATGGCCTTCTACGCTCTGCTGCCCGCCCTGTGGTGCGGGGTGATGAACAGCCTGCTGCGCCCGCATATAGAGCCCCTGCCCGAGAGCATCCGCAGCCGCGCGGAGGCGGCTCTCTGGGCTCGGCGCGACCTGCTCTCCACCCTGCGCAGCGCTCTGGGCGGCGGGGCGCTGTGGGTCTGCATCGAGTGGCTGCGCGCCCACGGCACGCTGGCGTTCAGTTGGAACAGCTTGGGCACCGCGCTCTACAGCGGGCTCTCGCTCGTGCAATGGGCCGAGTTTGTGGGCACCGCCGCGCTCTCCTTCCTCCCCGTGGCTACGAACATCATCCTGTGGGGCGCGCTGCGGCGCAGCTGGCTGCAATACCGCCGCCTGGGCAGCGCTGCCGCACCCTGGGACTTTCACGGCGCCGTGGTCGTCCTCTTCACCCTCTTCGCAGGGGGGCTCTTCCTGTCCAAGGCCTACGCCCCCGGCGTCATGCTGCGGCGAGAGGGTGTACTGCCGCTGCCCGTCCTTGCCCTGCAAGAAAACATCGACCAGCGCGAGCGCATCGCCTCCGGCGGCATCGACACCTCGCTCTACGGCCGCTACCTGCGCGCAACGCACGCCGCTTACCTCGACATCCAGCGGCGCACCGCGCAGCGCGCCCTGCAACACCGCGATGTCGGGCTGGTGCAGCAGCTGCCGCTCTGGGTCGTGTGGCCCGAGAGTGCGCTGGGCTCGGCGCTGCACCGCAACCTCGCCACCGGTGAGCTGCTGCCCGACCCGCTGAGCGAGCAGCACCTGTTCGGCCCCGATGCCTTGCCGCGCGTGCGTGCGGATGTCCGCGCCATCGGCGGGCAGGATTTTGTGCTGTTCACAGGGGCGGACGAGGTGCTCTGGAGCCCCGATGAGCAGGGGGCGCGCTACGTCGGCATGCACAACAACATGGCCGTATTCCCGGAGGGACGCAGCAGCGCGCTCACCGTCGCCAAGCAACACCTCATGCCCTTCGGCGAGTATATCCCCTTTGTCGAAAACATCCGTTGGCTGGGCGATATCTACACACAACTGACGGGCACCCAGGTCGGCGCGGGCATCCTGCCGGGCTCGGGCACGGAGCCGCTCGCCGTCCCCCTTCCCGGCACAGGAGAGCGCGTGGGGGTCATCCCCGCCGTGTGCTACGAGGATACCGTGGGCGACCTGTTGCGCCGCTTTGCCCGATCCGGGGCGCAGGTCATCGTCAATGTCACCAACGATGCATGGTTCCGGGGCAGCGCCTGCAGCGCGCAGCAAGCGCGCAACGCCGCCTTCCGCTGCATCGAGCTGCGCCGCCCGATGGTGCGCGCCGCCAACATGGGGCACACCTGTGCCATCGCGCCCAACGGAGCCATCATCGACTGCCTGCTCAAGGCAGACGGCAGCCCCAAGCTAGCGGGCTACAGCTACGCCGTACTCCCCGTTGACCGCCGCGCCGGGCTCACCCTCTACGCGCTGGCGGGCGACTGGGCGGTGCTGCTCTGCGCCCTGCTTGCCGCCGCGCTTGCTGCTCGCCGACGCACTACCCCGCTCTGCCCCCGACACCCCTGACCTCATCGGGTGCGCCGAGGCGCTCGCACACTCGTTTATTTGTCTGTGAGCGCTCGGTAGGTCTTTTCCGCCAGCTCGGCATGAGCGCGATTCATAGTAGCGACATCCTCCGTCGAAGCGCTGATGAAGGAAACGATACAGGCATAGCGGCCATCAGCCAGGCAGATGATACCCACATCGTTGTGCGCCGCTGTAATCCCGCCCACGGAGGCGGACGACCCTGTCTTGTGGGCGAAGGAGAGCGGCACGCGCGGCAGCCCCGCCCGCAAACGCTCCTGCCCCGTTGAGCACTGCTCCATATAAGCCAGCAACAAGCGTGCCATGGGTGGCGACAGCAAGGGGTTCTGCGTCGTCCCAAACGCGGCGTCATGCACATCCTCCAGCACACGCAGCATGGCCGCCGGTGTCGCAGCGTTCGCCACTTGAGCAGCAACATCTTTTGCCATCTCCCTCTCCGTAACGACGATGTGTAGGGGAAAATCCGCACCGTAGTGTTTGTTGAACAGCTGCTGCACCCCCTGCGGTCCGCCGACGAGGCGGAAGAGATAATTGCATGCATTGTTATCGCTCTCGCACAAGGAGGCTCGCAGGAGGGATTCCAGAGAAAACGTGCCGCCTTTCGGAAAGCGCTTGTGCAGGGGACTCCATGTGTTCGCGTCCATATCCGCCTCCTGCAGCCGATACTGTTCCTCGAGCCGGAGCTTGCCTTGTTCCACCTGATGGAGCACCACCACAGCCAGCGGCAGCTTCACCACACTCATGAGGGGGAACCATTCGTGCTCATCGCGTGTCAACGACTCCATCGGCTCGCCTTGAAGAGCCACCGCCATCCCATGCCGCATCTCTGCCGGCGCCACGCTTGGTAGCACCAACAGCAAAACAGCCCGCATCATCATCATAACCCGCATCCGCATCGTGGTGGCATGATACACCGTTCCATTCATCGAAATCAAGCCGATAATGCGTCATGTTCGGCATCGGGAGAATTCCCTGCGGCTCCGCCGCAGATGGGGACACTCGCAGGTCCCGCTCGGCCTCTGTAAACGACGCGAGCCGCAAGGTGTTACCCTTGCGGCTCGTGATTAGCTCCGGCAGCTATCTACTCTCGCGGGACCTGGCGTCCGACTACCATCGACG
>JBJEVN010000014.1:0-6635 GCA_051884385.1 Akkermansia sp. | reverse complement strand
CCATCTTGGGGCGCAGGTTGGTCTCAATCCACGCATGGGCGGCAGCCAGCCCCTGCTCCTTGTAGATGATGCCGATGCGCGCTTCCACCCCGGTGGCGTTGCCCGTCAGGCGCAAGAAATTGTTGCTCGTGAACTCGACAAAGAGCGCGCCGTCAATAGCTCCGTTGTTGAAGGAGAGAATCCACTCGCGAACATAGAGCGCCAGCACGGCATCGCCCACCCAGGCGTGGGCGCGGGCGACGGGATCCGAATCGGGAGAGAGGGAGGACATAGACGAATGAGGCTTGAGAGCATAAACGAAGGAGCAAAGCCGGCCGCCTTGCTCCTCCGAGGATAGGGAAGAACCCGCGTCGGCTCAGGCGCGGGGGCGCGGCTCGCGTTCGCCGGCTGTCTTGCCGCCGGGCGTGGTGGTGAAGGGACCGCCTGCCGTGGGCGCCTTTTGGGTGAAGGCGAGCCCCTCCTGCTCGAAATCCTTGCCCGCCACGGGGAACTCCTTGCGCAGGGGGTGGTAGGGATAGCCCTCCCACATCATGATGCGGCGCAGGTCGGGGTGCCCCGCGAAGCGGATGCCCATGAGGTCGTACTGCTCGCGCTCCAGCCAGTTGGCTGAGCGCCACACGGGCACCAGCGAGGGGACGGTGGCGTCGCTCTCGCTCACGGGGCAGCGCACCAGCAGGTTATCGCCGGACTCGGCGCGCGTGATGGTGTAGCAGACCTCGAAGCGCGGCTCGCTGCCCAGGTGGTCGACGGCGGAGACGCAGACGAGCATGTCGAAACCGCAGGATTCCTTGGCGTAGTGCATGACATGCAGCAGATCTTCGGGAGCGACGGTCAGCGAGCTGTCGCCGCGGAACTCCTGCGCCTGCACCTGCGGGTAGCGGGCGCGGATTTTGGCGGCAGCGGCAGCCTGGCGTTCGGAAAGCGTGGGGGTAGGCATAGCAATAAGTGGTTCGTGGCAGCGCGGAATGGTCGGCGTGATGTGCGGTTCGGCGGCAGCGGCTCAGCTCTCCAGCCCCATGGCGGCGGCGGGAATCGTGGCGGCGTTGCGCGCGCTGCGCAGTTCGTGAGTCTTGAAGAAGTCCTTGAGCGGGTGGTTTGTCTGCTGAATCTTCTCCTGCAGCGTCATCAGCCCTTGCAGCAGCGCCTCCGGGCGGGGAGGACAGCCGGAGATGTACACATCGACCGGCACAATCTTGTCCACCCCCTGCAGCACGGAGTAGCTGCGGAACATGCCGCCCGAGCAGGCGCAGGCGCCGCAGGCGATGCACCACTTGGGCTCGGGCATCTGATCCCAGATGCGGCGCACGAGCATGGCCATCTTGTAGGTGATGGTGCCGCAGATGAACATGAAGTCTGCCTGGTGCGGGGCGTAGCGGTTCACCTCGGCGCCGAAGCGCGAAATGTCGTAGCGCGAGCACGAGGCTGCCATGTACTCAATCGCGCAGCAGGAAGTCCCCATGGGCATGGGCCAGAGGGAGTATTTCTGCATCCAGTTGATGGCGGCCTCCGCCGTGGTGTACACAAAACCACCGTCGGCATCGGGGTCGCACATGTAGTTCTGCTCGAGGTGCTGAAGATTGTCGCTAGGCATAACGGTAGGGGCGGAGCTGCTGCCCCGCTGCCGTCAGCATACCCGATTTGCGCCGAAACGCAAGTCAAAATACGCGCCCTGGCTGAGAAAGGGGGCTTTCCGGGCTTGGCGGCTCGCTCGGGGGATGGTGCAGCAGTTGCTCGGCCTCTGCCGCTGCCCAGGCGATGCAACGCATGCAGGGGCGCCCCGCGTAGTAGGCGGGGCTGCGCTCCCCGGGCGCGGCGGGTTCGGTCTGCCCGGGTTCCAGATGCAGCAGCTCGCGGCAGAGCAGGCTGCCGTGCGCGGCGGTGAAGCGCGCGGCCAGCTCGCGCGTCAGGCGGTAGATGCGCTCCTTGCCCTCCACCGTGCCCTCCGTGTTGCCGCAGCAGTGCCCCGCCACCATGCAGAGCGAGCTGAAGGCGCCGCAGGTGCCGCGCATGCGCCCCAAACCCGCGCCGAAGGGGGCGGCGAGCCGCAGGGCGCTCTGCTCGCTCATGCCCAGCTCGGCGGCAAAGGGTGCCAGCACCGACTGCGCGCAGCTGAAGCCCCGGTAGAAGAAGTCCAGCGCTTGTTCCGATTTGGTACTCATAGGAAAGAATAGGCGTCGATGTCCAGCGTGATGGTGATGCCCTCGCCCGCGCCCAGCGCCGCGATTTCGCGCGCGCCGATGTCGGCCAGCACGCGCGCTGAGCTGCTGCGCAGGGTGCACTGGTAGCGGAATTGCCCGTAGGCCTTGGCCAGGGGGGCGGGCAGGGGCTCGGTGATGAGCACCTGCGGCGGCAGTGCGGCGCGCAGGCGGCGGTAGAGCGTGTCCAGAGAGAAGGCCGCCAGCTCCTCCTGCTCCGAGCGCACGGTGAGCACTGCCATGTGGCAGTAGGGCGGGAAATACATCTGCTGCCGCAGCGCCAGCTCCTTTTCCGCAAAGCCGTCCGTATCGTGGCGGCGGGCAAACTGAATCGCCGCTGCCTGCGGGTTGTAGGTCTGAATCATCACCTCGCCGTCGAGCTCGCCGCGCCCCGCGCGCCCCGCCACCTGCGTGAGCAGCTGGAAGGTGCGCTCCGCCGCGCGCGGGTCGGGCACATTGAGCCCCAAATCCGCATTGAGCACCCCCACCAGCGTCACCCCCGGAAAATCCAAACCCTTGGAAATCATCTGCGTGCCCAGCAGAATGTCGATGCGGTGGGCGCGGAAATTTTCCAGAATATCGCGCAGGGCATTCTTGCGCACGGTCACATCCGCATCCACGCGCTGCAGGCGCGCCTTGGGGAAACAGCGCCGCAGCAGCGCCTCCACTTTCTGCGTGCCGCAGCCCTCCAGCAGAATCCCGCCGCCCTTGCAGTCGGGGCATTGGCGTGGCACCACCGCGCGGTAGCCGCACACATGGCAGATGAGGCGGTTTTCCGTGGCGTGGTAGGTCATGGGCAGCGAGCACTGCGCGCAGGTGGCGGTGTAGCCGCAGTCCGGGCATTGCAGGGCGCGGGCAAAGCCTCGGCGGTTGAGCAGCAGAATGACCTGCTGCCCCGCGTGCAGCCTGTCGTCGATGCCTTGGCGCAGCCGCTCGGAGAGGATGCCCAGGTAGCGCTTGTCCTTCGGCTCGGAGCGCATGTCCAGCACCCGCGTAATCGGCAGCCGCTGCCCGTCGGCGCGGTGGTCCATGCGCAGCAGGCGGTACTTGCCTGCCTGCACGTTGTACAGGGATTCGAGCGAGGGGGTGGCGCTGCCCAGCACGATGGCCGCCCCCTCCAGCTTGGCGCGCAGCACGGCCAGATCGCGCCCGTGGTAGCGCGGGCTGTTCTCCTGCTTGTACGAGGCGTCGTGCTCCTCGTCCACAATGATGAGCCCCAAGCGCTGCACCGGGGCAAAAAGCGCACTGCGCGGTCCGATGGCGATGCGGGCGCGCCCGCGGCGGATGGCGTGCCACTCGTCGAATCGTTCGCCGTCGCTCATGGCGCTGTGCAGAATGGCTACTGCCCCCGGGGTCGCCGCGAAACGGCTCTTGAAGCGTGCCATGGTCTGCGGCGTCAGCGAGATTTCCGGCACAAGAATCAGCACGCCGCCCCCCGCTTCCAGCACCTTCTGCGCCGCTTGCAGGTACACCTCGGTTTTGCCGCTGCCCGTCACTCCTTGCAGGAGCAGGGGGCGGCTGTCGCGCGCTTCCGCTGCGGCGGCAATCTGCTCCAGCGCGGCCGCCTGTTCCGTATTGAGGCTCATCGGTTCGCTGGGTGCAAAGGTTTCCCCTGCCGCCGGGTCGCGGCGGACGGCTTCCTCTTCGATGGCTACCAGTCCGGCGTGCTCCAGCGCCCGGCAGGAGGGCAGCACCGAGCTGCCGCCCAGATCGTTCAGCGATTCGCACTTCTCGGGGCTGTCGTGCAGGTAGCGCAGCACCGCCGCCTGACGCGGTGCGCGGCGGGTGAGTTTGTTGAGCGCTTCATCTTCGGGCCATTGCAGCAGTCGCACCATCTTGCGCGTCTTTTCTTCGTGGCGTTCGCGGCGCACCGGCTCCGGCACGATGCAGCGAATCATCTGCTCCACGGGTACGGCGTAATACTTCGCTGCCCACTCGGCCAAATCCATCAGGGCAGGGGGTAGCTCCGGCTCCTCGCTCAGGCAGCGCCGCAGCGGCCGGAGCGCGACGCCCGGCGGCGGTTCCGAAAAGCCCAGCACCGTGCCCGTGGTTGTGCGTCCGCGCAGGGGAATTTCCACGCGGCTGCCGCGAACGACAGCGGAACCGTCCGCCGGCAGCGCGTAGTCAAACACGCGATCCTGCATGCCGTCCAAGAGCACGCGCACTGCGCGCGCGTCGGGCGGCGATGCATCCTCGCTGAACAATCCCGCTTGCATGGCGCAGCCGCGCAATGGCCGGATTCAGGCCTCGACCTCCTGACGGGAGAGAATATGCACCACAACCTTGATGCCGCGCTTGTCCCCCGCCGCCTTGGCCAGCGAGCGGATGGCGGAGGCGGTCATGCCGTTGCGCCCGATAACGCGAGCCACATCGCCCTGCTCCAACAACAGGCGCACGCGCAGCATCTTGCCGTCCTCGCTCTGCGCCACGCGCAGCTCCGCCGTCTGCGGACTCTGAATCAGCGGCGAGACGACCGCCAAGAGATATTTGCCGATGGATTCGATGAGCTGCTGCATGATGGGGCGATGCTAACGCAGAAGAGGCTTCGTGTCAAGTACAGCTTCGCCGTGCTCGGTGCAAAATGACTGGAAAATGTCTTGACTCCTGTTCGGTAAAATGTACAATTTGCCCCCGTGCTGCGATGGTAACGCAGCTACACCTACGATTATGAAAGCAGATATTCATCCCAAGTATCATCCCGTTGTGTTCGTGGACATCACGACGGGGCGTCGTTTTGTCACCCGCTCTACGGTGACGTCCGCCAAGACGGAGGTCATCGACGGTGTGGAGCACTATGTGATTTCCGCCGGTATCACCTCCGATTCGCACCCCTTCTTCACGGGTAAGAACCAGTTTGTGGATACCGAGGGTCGCATCGACAAGTTCCAGAAGCGCTTCGGTGCCGTGCGTCGCGCCAAGAAGCCCACGCTGGGTTGATCTGCTTTTGCAGCTCTCTTTTGCACGCCCTCGTTCTTCGGGAACGGGGGCTTTTTTGTGCTCCGGCAACGGGGGCATTTTCGTGTGTTTCCTGAGCTTGTTTACATCCCACCCGAGATGCCGAAGAGTCGGCGATAGCTCAGCAGAGCATCGGAATCCGTCATTCCGGAAAGGTAATCGATGAGGTGGCGGAAGCGTGCGTCTTGTTCCTGTTGTTCTGCGGCATTGGGCGGCAGGAGCAGGGCGAGTTTCCTGCCGAGGGCGCTGTGGGGCTTTTCGACCCAGGTCATGAATAATTCCATGAGGGAGCGCAGTACCTGAAAGCCTGTTACTTCGACCTGCACGACGCTCGGGGCTTGGTAGATGCGGTGCTTGGAGAATTGCTTGACTCGGTTGTAGGCGTCTCGGGCGGCGTCCGGGACGAGTTGCAGCAGGCTTTGGACTAGCTGCCCGGCCATGATGGCGTCGTAGTGCGTGTCGAACGCATCGGTGACATCGTCCATGCAGCGGCCGACGGCGATGGCTCGCGCCATGCGGATGGTGGCGTCGGGGCTTAATTCGCTGTGCTGTCGGTGGCTTTCTTCGCCGTGCAGGGAGCAGAGTAGCTCGCGGGCTTCGTCGAAGCTGATGAGCCCGGAGACGTAGGCGTCTTCGACATCGGCGATGAGGTAGCTGATGTCGTCGGCGGCTTCCGTCAGGTAGGCGAGGGGGTGGCGCGCCCAGCTGTGATCAGCCAGGGGAAGGAGCCCGCATGTTTCGGCGACCTTGGCGAAGCTGTCGGCTTCGCTGTGGTAGATGCCGAATTTTTTGTAGCGTCCGCCGGGTCCGGTGCAGGGGTATTTGGCAAAGGCACCCAAGGTGGCGACGGTCAGATCCATGCCGTGGTGGCGGATGCTGTCGCCGCTGTGGCAGAGGACGCGGAGTCCTTGGGCATTGCCCTCGAAGCGGAAGCTCTCGTAGGGGGTGCCGACGAGGGCGGCGGTGATAGCTTCTTCTCCGGAGTGGCCGAAGGGCGGGTTGCCGATGTCGTGAGCCAGACAGGCTGTGGCAACAATGTCGCCGAGGCAGGGCAGGGGGCATCGCACGGCACTTTCGGGCTCTCGCTCGCGGATGATGTCGGCCAGCCGCACGGCGAGTCCGCGGCCGACATTGGCTACTTCGAGGCTGTGGGTCAGTCGCGTTCGTACGTAGTCGTTGCGTCCCAGTGGGAAGACTTGGGTTTTGTCCTGCAGGTGCCGAAAAGCGCTTGAGTACAGCACGCGTCCGTAGTCTTGGTTAAAGGGGCTGCGTCGGGTATTGCGCGTTGGCGATGGGGTGGTGTCGTGAGCTTGTTCGAGGGTGCTCAGTCGGGCGGAGCAAAGTAGTTGTTCCCATTGCATGTGTCTAGCATAGCAGTCCTGATGGCGGAGGTCAAGCCGGGTAGTCTGTGGCGTGTATGGGGCTTAGATGTTGAATTTTGTGCTTTTAGACAGATTCGACAATCTGTTTATCCAAAAATTCCGA
>JBJEVN010000013.1:0-29339 GCA_051884385.1 Akkermansia sp. | reverse complement strand
AGGAGCCGCTGTTGCTCGTGCTTCGCGAAACGGATACCGGGTGCCTGTGCCTGCGTCGTTCCATCAGTTCCTCCATCGGACCGAGGGTGTTGGGACCTATGGGGGGGCGAACGCTGCGCGGGGCTGCTCCGCGGGGCTGCGTTCGGTTTTGCTCAAGCAGGCGTTGCAGCGAGGAGGAACGGGACATGGTGCGGGGAAGGTGTCAGAAGTGGATGATGAGCAGGTAGATCAGCCAGCTGATGAGCAGCAGCAGAAACAGCGGCAAATGGAAGGCCAGGCCTTTGAGAAACTGGCGACCGAGGACGGCGGGGCTGAAGCGGCGCTCCTCGTCGGATCCCGGCTTGTGCCGCATGATGTCCGTGTGGCGGTAGTGGTTCCCCCCGACGTAGGCCTCGTTAAAATCGTTCTCGGCGCGTTCCAATTTCGGCAGGGCTTCGGCGATGCGTTCCTGATATTCTGCGGGTTTCCAGGTCTGCGGTTGCAGCGCAGAGAGGATTTGCAGGTGGCGGCGGAGGCATTCGGTGATGCGGGAGAGCTCGAGCTGCTCACGATTCATGGACTCCAGCTCGCGCTCCAAACGGCTGACGGCGTTGTGCAGCTTCATGCCCAGTTCGTTGAGTCCGGCGTTGAAAAGACTTTTCTGAGCGTCATTTTCTTCAATGGCGCGTTGCTGAGCTTCGTACTGAGCGCGTTGCGCCTCGTAGTACTCCATGCGCAGGCGCGCCTGTTCCGCCTGCTCACGCACCTGATCCGGGGACAACGGCGGTGCGCCGGGCGAGGTGTCACCCAACTCCATTTGACGATAGGGAAGCTCCTGTCTCATGAACGCAGTACTCCGAGAAAGACATTATCGGGTTTGGTGAGCCTTGTCAAGAGAATATGTCTAAGTTATCTTGAAAATCAACTTTACTTACATAAAAGGATCGGCGGGCTCTTCGTCTATTTTTGTGGAGCGAGGACGCAAGTACAATCTAACAAAATAGGGAAGCAGACGAGAGAGTAGATGCTCTACCTGAGCGCGGCGAACTCCCTGCTTACAAAACGGGTGTTGACCCGCCAAAAGGCGCGGCCGCTCGGGGAGCAGCCGCGCCGGAGGAAAATGAGGTGTGGCGGAAATCAGATCTGACCGAAGAGAGTCTTGCCCTCGGAGAGCAGATCCTGCGTGGCAACCTTGAGGCGCTCACAGATGCCCTGCTCGCCCTTCTTGAGGTAGGAGCGGGGGTCGTACACCTTCTTGTTGCCCACTTCGCCGTCAATCTTGAGCATGCCGTCGATGTTTTGGCACATGTGCATGACGATGGGCTTGGAGAACGCATACTGCGTGTCGGTGTCGATGTTCATCTTCACCACGCCGTAGGAGATAGCCTCGCGGATGTCGCAGAGGTCGGAGCCGGAGCCGCCGTGGAAGACCAAACGCATGTCCACGCCGTGCTTGTCGCGCACCGCCTTCTGACCGTCGCGGAGAATCTTGGGCTCCAGCTTGACGGCACCGGGCTTGTACACGCCATGCACATTGCCGAAGGTGGCCGCCAGCATGAACTCGCCCAGACCATTGAGGGTCTCGTAGGTCAGCAGCATATCCTCGGGGGAGGTGTAGAGCTTGGCGGCGTGCTGGCCGCTGTTGTCCACGCCGTCCTCCTCGCCGCCGACGACGCCGATCTCGAGCTCGAGAACGATGCCGACCTCAGCGCACTCCTTGAGCACCTGCTGCGAAATCTTGAGATTCTCGGCCATCGGCAGCGCGGAGGCATCGAGCATGTGGGAGTTGAAGAGCGGTCCCTGACCGTTGGCAATGCGGCGCTTGGACTCGGCAAGCAGGGGGCGCAGGAAGCTGTCCACCTTGTCGGCCTGGCAGTGGTCGGTGTGGAGAGCTACGAACACATCGTACTGCTCCGCAAGGCGATGCACCGCCTCAGCAATCACGATGGCACCGATGGCGGAATCCTTCACCGCCGTGCCGGAGGCGAACTGACCGCCACCGAGGGAAACTTGGATGATACCATCGGACTTAGCCTCGGCAAACGCCTTGAGAGCTCCGTTGATGACTTCGAGCGTGGTGACATTCACGGCGGGATAGGCATAGCCCTTTTCCTTGGCCGTGTTGAGCATCTTGATGTACTGTTCTTGGGTGGGTACTGGCATGGTACGTGATATTGTGGGTTGGAATGCAGATGACGCACGCGTCTGCGCGCGCCGGATTCACGCGCCCATTGTAACGCCGCAGCCGCGCGCTGGCAAGCGCAAAGTGGAGCCCTGAGAGGCTTGACCCGCATTTTGCCGTATCTTGCCGGGGTTCGACAAACACAAAGGCGGCACCGACTCGCGATGCCGCCTTTGACCGATACGGGGGATAGGACTTGAACCTACGACCTCCACCATGTCAAGGTGTTGCTCTACCAACTGAGCTACCTCCGCATGAGAACTGGGCAGGGATGGATTCGAACCATCGAAAGCAAACGCTAGCAGATTTACAGTCTGCCCCCTTTGACCGCTCGGGAACCTACCCTTGTCTCTTGCAGGCTGTCGAAACAGCGTGCAGAGGGAATATACACAAAAGTGAGCGGCGATGCAAGCCTTTTTTTCTTGGTTCTTTGTTTTTTTCGGGCAAGGGGGGCTCAAAGCGCTTTGCGGGCGTTTTTCAGGGCGATGGCGAGAAAAATCAGACCGATGAGCACGACGAGCAGGCTGAGCCACTGCCCCTGCGTGATGCCGTACCACACACCGGCATCGGGCTCTTTGAAGCATTCGCAGACAATGCGCGCGGCGGCGTACAGGAAGGCGAACAGCGCTGAAAAGATGCCGGCGGGTGCCTTGCTCCACGTCAGGCGCAGTGTGAGTAGCACTGCGAAAATCAGCACCCCCTCACCCAGCGCCTCAAAGAGCTGCGAGGGATAGCGCGCCGGGAGGTATCCGGCCAGCGCCTGCAGGGCGGCAGGGTGCTCGCGGCAGAGCTGCATCAGGGCATCCCAATAGTCCTGCCCTGACTGCATGTAGGCCGATACCTGCGCTCCGGCTGCCTGTTCGGCTGCGTTGTGCGCGCGATAGAGCAGGTCGCCGGGGGCAGCCCGCAGCTCCGTGGGAAACTTGACGGCGCACCACGAATCGGTGATTTTCCCCCACAGCTCGCCGTTGATAAAGTTGGCCACGCGCCCGAAAAACAGGCCGATGGGGCTGACGATGGCCAGCCCGTCGACAATCTGCGCCGCGGAATAGCCATGGCGCTTCGCCCACCAACAGGCCGTCAGCAGAACGGCGATGATGCCGCCGTGGGAGGCCATGCCCCCTTCCCACACGCGAAAGACCCACAGCGGGTCATGCAGAAAACCGCTGAGCCCTTGCTCGGGCAGCCAGTAGAAGAAGAATTCGCCCAGTCGTCCGCCGCAGATGACCCCCACGAGGCAGATTAGGGTGATGAAATCGCCGAGCTTCTCGGGCGGGACGCAGTAGAGACGGCGTCGCGAGAGCAGCAGCAGCACCCAATAGCCCAGCGCAAAGCCTGCCACATAGGCCAGACCGTACCAGCGGAGAGCCAAAGGTAGCCCCATCCCGTCCAATCGGTAAATGACGGGATCGAGCGCGTGGATGTAGAGCAGGGCGGTAGGCATGAGCCCCCTTATAGCACAGCCCGACGTGCAGCGACAAGGTGAATTCGGCGTGCAGACACACAATGGTGCATACGTGCGCGCGAAGCGCTGCCAAAAAAAACAGCGAAAAAACAAGTTTCTTCTCGCCAAGCGACTGCCCATTGTGTATAAAGATAGCACACATCTGAATTTTTTTACAATCATGAACAAAAAGCTCCTCCCTCTTGCTGTGGCGGCCTTTTTCGGTCTGCCTGTGGCGTCGGCGCTCAATGCGGAATACGCAAACGTCTCGCTGGACGTGCAAGGCGGCAGCGATCTGAAGGTTGAGCCGATCACGCCGCCGACGATGGGGTTCAGTGTGAAGGAGTCCAAGGGAAAGGGCTCGGAGAAGCTCGCTTCGTGGCAATACATTACCATCCCGCTGAGGGTGAACGGCAAGTGCCGCGGTGACAAGAATCCCAACTTTGTCGGCGAGCTCAACGTGCATATTTACGCCGCCTTTGAGGGCGCCGGTAAGGATGCTGCGCCCATTCTGCTGGACAAGGAAATTACCTATGTCGAGATCCCCCTGAGCGGCAGAGCCTCCGAGAATAAGGATTGGATGGAAGGGCTTATGAATGCGGGGATTTTCCTGTCCCCGTCGAATGCTAAGAAAATTCTCGGCGATGACAAGGAAAAGATCGAGCTCAAGGATAAGCTGATTGCCGTTGCCGTCGAGGCTTCTTTCGAGGGGTCCAACTGCATGCACCCCAAAAAAGATCCGTTCTACATCGTCAGCGCCAAGTACAAGCAGAAGCTCAGCGGGGCATGGTGGAAGAAAGGCAGCGCCAACAAGCAAAATGCCGAGCTGTTGGCTATTTCGGAGACTCCCTTTGCGCCGTTCTATGCTCCCACCTTCCCGCCGACCAAGCCTCTTTACGGGTCGGCAGACACGGCTTCCGGAGGCTCGTCGGCGATGGGGGAGATGAGTGATGCCTCCGATAGCACGGGCGAGACACCGACGGAAGGTATGCCCAAGGAGAAGAAATCCAAGAAGAAAGCCAAGTAAAATCTTTTGGTTCCCTCCCGGCAGGGGAGGGGCTGTGCTGCTTCATTTTCATCAACAGATTACACGACAGATATGGCTGTTTACAAGAAAACCGTCGCCTTGGAAATCGGCGCTCAGAGCGTCACCATGGGCGTCTTTACGCCGGTCGGTCGCGGGTTTGCGCTCTCGCGCTATGCCCGCCGCGACATCGTTCTCGACCCTGTGGAAGAGGGCATGCGCATGGACTACGTCAGCAACGCTATCGGCGAGATGGTGGCGGAGCTCAATGTGCGCGGCAGTGAAGTGCGCAATGTTGTCTCGGGTCAACAGGTATTCATGCGCTTCCTGAAGCTCCCGGCGCTCGACAATGATAATTTGGCCGAGCAGGTAGGCTTTGAGGCGCAGCAGCACATTCCTTTCCCGTTGGAAGACATTGTCTACTCCTACCAAGAGCTGGCCGATCGCGGCGAGGGCGAGCGCGAGGTGCTGCTGGTGGCCATCAAGAAAGATATTTTGGATGATCTCAATACACAGGTGGAGAACAATTCGCTGCGTACCCGCAGCGTTGACTGCTCTATTACCTCCTTGTACAACGCTTTCCGAATCTCCTATTCCGAAGAGACGGAGCCCGTGATGCTTTTGGATATCGGTGCCAAGACAACCGATATCATCTTTGCCGAAGCAGGGCGCTTTTTCACCCGTTCGGTGACGGCTGCCGGCTCTTTCATCACCAACAGCATTGCCCGCGAGTTCGGCATGAACTACCGCGATGCCGAAAAGTTTAAGGTGGAGCAGGGTGTCGTTTCCTTGGGTAACGGACATACCGATGGGATGGGTGAGCAGGAGGCGGCGTTGGCAGCCTGCATTCGCAACGCGATGGGACGCCTCTCCTCCGAAGTTCAGCGCACCATCAACCACTATCGCGCCCAGTACAAGGGCAGCGCCCCCGTCAAGGCCTACATTTGCGGTGGCGGTGCGCGCCTGACCTATGCCTTGGAGTACCTGCAGAGCGCGCTCAATATCCCCGTGGAGTATTTTGACCCGTTGCAGGCGTTCAGCGTAGGCAGCAAGGTCGACGCCGAGGCATTGGAGCAGGACTCCATTTGCTTGGGTGCCGTCGTGGGTGCTGCCGTCAGCGGTGCGCAGGCGGGAGAGTTCGATATTGACCTTGTGCCGACCAGCGTGGGCAAGGAACGCGCCGAGAAGGCGCTGTTGCCCAAGGTGGCGGTGGCGGGAGTGCTCGCATTGGCCGGAGCCGGCTTCTTCGCCTATGCTGCGGAGAGTACGGCCTCTGATGCCGAGGCGAAACTCAGGAAAGTCAAGCCGGTCGCCGAGGAGGTCGCCCGCATCGCTGAGCAGATCGAAGCCGTGCAGGGTAAATACCAAAAGACCATGCAGGATATCGACAAGGTGGCGGAGATTTACAACATGCGCTATGCTTATGCAGACATCATCCGGCAGCTCTCCGCCCGGGGTGCCTCCGTCAAGTTCTGGTTCACCGAGTTCGCACCGCTGATTAACTACGATGTGGCCGCTACCTCGCTGACAGAGTCGGCCGAGCTCAAGGGGACACGCCTCATTGACATGAACCGCAGCCGCAATGCGGGCAATGATTCGGCCATTAATCAGGCTCCTGATGAGGTCGATGCCGGTAAACGCAACAAGGCGCCCAAGGTCACGGCCATCTATGTGAGCGGCTATACCATCAAGAATCCCGGCGATGAGCGCAGTACGGCGCAGCGCCAGGCCATTTACGACTTGGTGGATCGCAACTTCGACGAGCGTAGCGCTGATTCGCTGTTCGCTTACGAAAATGCCGTTGTGCAAAAAGATCTCAACCACTACTTCCAGTTCATCGACTCTAAGGCATCGAAGGGCAAACTGCCCGACTATGTGGAGAAGTTCATGATGGTGATGCCCCTTAAGACACCCATCGCCATTCCTGAGCTGGACAAAGGCAACAAGTAATCGCAGTCCTTAACCCTACTTTTCTTCCATGAACATCAGCGAAAACAAGACCGTTGTTGCTCTGAGCGCCGTGTTTGCACTCGCCTTCGGCGGGGTTGCTTACTACGGATTTACGCGCACGCAGGATTATGCTCAGGCTCAGAAAGAACTGAGCACCATCAGCGATCAATTCGAGGACTACAACAATGCCGAGGTTCCGCCCACACGCAAAAATCGCGAAGCTCTCAAGGCGGCTTTTGCTCAGGTGAATCAGGTCGACAAGGAGCTGCGACAGCAGTTGGAGTCCTACGCCGCCGTCTGCCACGGCGACGGCAAGAAACTCAGCGCGCAGGACATGCAGAATATGCTCCGCGACAACATTGCCCGCATCGGCAATTTGGCCGGCGAGAAGGGCGCTGTCGTCTCCTCCCCTGCGGCTGACTTGGGGATGGCTGCGTTCAAGAACTCCGCTCCCGTGGAGGTCGATGTGCCTTTCCGTGCTTTCCAGCTCCGCGCTGTCAGTCGTGTGGCCGAGGTGATTCTGAACTCCGGGGCGTCGGTCTTGGACAAAATCTTCTGCGCCCCTCTGCCGGAGGCGGCGGAGGAGACGGCCAAGGGCAGCCGAAAGGCTCCGGCGTATTTCCCGTTGAGCTTCGAGGTGGCCTTCGAGGCGCCCCGCGGTGTCCTGCCGCAGGTAATCAACACCATTGTGAACGATAAGGACTACATGCTGTTTATCACCGGGGTCTCCGTCAAGGGAATGGAGAATCTACCGGGCATTGACCCCTATCAGGCGCCGAGCGGCGGTAATGTCGGCGATGACATCGGCCAGGCTGCAGCTGAGGGAACGGCCGTGCGCTCCGTGGCCAAACGCCTCACGGGTGACCCCAAGGAGAAAGCGCGTGTCCATCTCAACATGCAGGTGCTCTACTTCAACTCCGCACAGAATAAGTAAGTTTTACCCCCAATCATTCTCATGGCCGATCAATCCAACTCCGGAAGAAACATTCTCATCGTCGGTGCGCTGCTGGGCATCGCCGCGGCCGGTTACGGTGGCTACACGCTGTACGGTGCCAAAGTCCTCGCCCCCGACACTCAAGTGAACTCCGGCAAGGGCGAGGGCTCCCTCACTGCCGAGGCACAGCGGGTCAAAGACAATCTCAAGAGCGACCGCACCATCAGCGATGCCGCCCCCGAGGGAGCACTCATCAACGGCAAGCCCCGCATGGCTCCGCTGTTCTACTCTACCGAACTGTGGCAGATTACACTGGACGACAAGCAGAAGAACACCGTCATCGACATCTACGACCCCGCCGCCCAGAATATCCACGGCGATGTTCCCAACACGTGGTTCATCACCTCGGGTATCGCCGATGCGCTGGGACGTGCCGACGGACTTGAACTCGACAGTGATAACGACGGTTTTACCAACCGTGAAGAATTTTTGGCGCATACGCAGCCGGCTGATGCGACGAGCTATCCTCCCCTGGTGCAGACCGGGCGTGAGCCCAAGCTCGAGGTGAAGAGCGTCAGCGTGGCCAAAGCCCTGATTGTCTTCCCCGCACTTTTGGAGGATAATCCCTCAGAAATCGAAATCCGCATCTTCAACAGTGCTGCGGATGTCTCGCCCTCTTACAAGACGAAAGTGTCTCCGGGGAAAAGCTTTGACCTGAAGGCCGGCGAAAGCACGGGGCGTTTCACGCTCCTCGGCTTTGAAAAGAAGAGCTTCTTGGTCGGCGGCAGCCCCTCGGAGGAAACGGTGCTGAAGGTGCGTGATAATGTGACGGCTTCGGGCGCAAAGGAGTTTACCATCCGCGCCGGTAAGCCCATCCCCGGATCGCGCGACAAGGGAACCGCCAACGAGAAGGGATACGCCATTTCTGATACGACGGTTGTCTTCCGCGTGACGGGCGGCACCGCAGCCGGGAAGAAGGGGCAGGACGAAATCTCCTGCCAGCTGGGAGGCAACTTCGTGATTCCCGGCGGGTACAGCGACGGCAAGCCTATGAACGCCAAGCTCGAATCCGTTGATGCCTCCGGCAGCGCCAATATCCTGTTGGAGGGTACCGAGAGCCCCATCAACATCCCGGCGGCCTCCAAAAAAGCATCGGCTTCCAAAAAATGAGTTCAAAAAACGGACATTCTCTCCAAAAAAATCAATTGTAGACTTTACATTCATCAACTTTTCTGCCATAAATTAGACATTACCATGAACCACGCACCTCTCATCCATTCCAAGCGCGCGTTGTTGCTGATGGGCCTTGCTGCCGGTTGCCCCTTTGTGCAGGCCGGTACTGTCGGTTACCTGAGCACTTCGACCGCTGCCGGTACCAGCAAGGTTGGGCCTACCGCCGTCTATGCGGGTAGCGCCGCCGCTGCTCCTCAGGACAGTATCAATGCTCGTGAAACGGCTCGTCGTCAGGCCAAGACGGCTGAGGCGATGCAGCTTCTGCAGGAAGGTCGTACGGCCTATTCCGAGAAGAAGTACAAGGACGCGCTTGACAAGTATCAGGCCGCTTGGAACACCATTCCCAAGGCTCCCGCCACGCAGAAGATGCAGGAGTTCATCGTCAAGAGCATCGGCGATGCCTCCGTCGCCGTGGCCATTGAATACTCCCGCGTCGGTCGTTATGACGATGCCGAACAGCTTTTGCTCGATGTCCTGAGCCGCGACCCCAACAACCAGCGTGCCCGCAAGGAGCTCTCGCTGCTGCGTGATCCGGTGCGTAACAATCCTGCTCTGACGCCTGAGCATGTCAAGAATGTCGAAGAGGTGAACCGCCTGCTGACGCTGGCTTACGGTTATCTTGATCTGGGTAACTACGATGCTGCCTACGCCGAGTTTAATCGCGTCATTGCTATCGACCCGTACAACACGGCCGCTCGTCGTGGTCAGGAGCAGGTGAGTAAGCGCCGCGCCAACTACTACACGGCTGCGTATGACTCGTTCCGTGCCAAGGCGCTGGCGGAGGTCGATGCCCTCTGGGAGGAACAGCAGCCGCAGGATTTGCCCGACGCTCAGCTGGGCGGCGGCGAAGCCACTCAAAACTTCTCCGAGGGTGTGTTGCGTAATTCCGAGAATCTCAACAGCCTGCACATCGCCAGCGTCAACTTTGAGGAAACCCCCATGGAGGATGCGCTGGATTTCCTGCGTGCCGAGGCTCGCAAGGCGGGGTTGTCGATTAACTTCATCTATCAAAAGGCGCAAAGCAGCGCTCCCGCTCCGGCTCCTGCGCCGGTCGCGTCCAATGACGAAGATGAGGAGGAAGGCGATGATGAGGAGGATGAGGATTCCGCCCCCGCCGCTGCTCCGGCTCCGGTGGTGAAGGAGATTCAGCCTGCCGTGATTGATCGCCTCTCTCTCAAGGATGTGACCGCCGCTGACCTGCTCAAGCTCATGTGTGAGAAAGCCGGCTGCGAGATGCGTGTTGAGGATAAGGCTGTGGTGGTATACCAGAAGGGAGCTGCTTCCCAGCGGATGTCGCGTCGCCAGTGGGCCGTGCGTCCCTCCTTCTTCAGCAGTGGCTCCGGTGATGACGAGGAGAGCGATGATGAGGATTCCGATTTTGCCTCTTCCTCCAAGCCCCGTTCCCGCAAGATTGATGCGAAGGCCTCGCTGATCGACATGGGTGTGCAGTTCCTGCAGGGTGCCAGTGCGCAGTATTCCCGCACCACGGGGGTGCTGACGGTGGTCAACACGGATGACGAGTTGGATGCCGTCGAGGAAGCCATCAACAAGTTCCGTCAGGACATGCCCAAGATGGTGAAGGTCAGCACCAAGTTCGTGGAGATTTCTCAGCAGAATGACGAAGAGCTCAGCTTTGACTGGGTGATCAATCCTTTCTCCATCAACGATGCCGGTACGGCATTCCTTGGTGGCGTCAACGGTGCGAATGCCTCGACCAAGCGCGCGTTCCAGGACTTTGTCACCAACGGTGGCAGCGGCTGGACGAACAATGCGCCCAAGAGCGGTTCTTGGCCGATTTCTCAAACCGGTGCGGCTACCGACACGATTACCAATGGTCTGATGACCGGTGGTCTGCGCAGCGGCTCGGGCGCCATCAGCAGCAGTGCTATCTCCAACCTGATTGCTTCCGGTTCGGCTAGTGCGGCAGCGACCTCCAATGTGGCTCCCGGTGTGCTGTCCCTCTCGGGCATCTACGATTCCGGCTCCTACCAGATGATTATGCGCGGGCTGTCGCAGAAGAAGGGTGTGGATGTCATGTCGGCTCCCAGCCTTGTGGTCAGCGGCGATGACCAGATGGAGTATGCTCCCGCTCCCGATCCCTTGGCCAGCGACCAGAACGATGAGCAGGGATGCGCGAAGATTGAGGTGATTCGCCGCTTCATCTACCCCATCGCCTACGATGCGCCGCAGATTCCCAACAGCACGGGCTCCAACAACAACAACGATAACAACAACAGCAACTCGAGCTCGTACCCCATCGCGGCTCCGTCCAACCCCTCGGAATGGGCGGTGGAAGAGGTCGGTATCATGATGCGCTTCCAGATTGAGTCTCTCAAGGACAGCGACAGCGACATCGTGCGCTTCAAGCGCTTCGAGATTCGCGTGGTCGACTTTGAAGGCTTCGTCAACTACGGTTCGCCCATCGTGGCTGCTGTGGCCAATGCAAGCCAGATTCAGCAGGTGATGCTGACGGAGAACCGCATCGACATGCCTGTGTTCAGCCGTCGCTACGTCAACTCCAACCCCTGCGTGTACGATGGTCACACCATCGCCATCGGTGGTTTGATTGAGGATGAGGTGCAGAAGGTGGAGGACAAGGTGCCCGTGTTCGGCGATCTGCCCCTTGTCGGACGTCTCTTCCGCTCCGAGGCGGAGTCCCACGTTCGCAAGAACCTCATGATCTTCGTGACCGCTGAGGTGATTGATCCCTTCGGCAAGCCCCTGCGCAAGCGCGACACGGGACGCGGCGGGGAGGCCAGCACCGCCGGCACTTCGACCCCCGGACTCTTCCCCGATGACGGGTTGGTGAATCCCTGATTCCCGGTGGTTCCATGGTAAACTTGGCACGCCCTGCGCAAGACGCAGGGCGTGCTTTTTATGCCATTCGGGGCGGGAAAAGCGGCAGGATGCCGATGCCGGGAGCTCGCAGGGAGGCGATGATGGGTAAGGCGCGTGGCAGATGTAAGCTCGCGATGGCGCCTCACAGTCCCAGCAGAGCACCGAGCACAAAGCGTAACGGATTCAAATGCCTCGCGGGGTGCAGCACCGTTGCCTCGGGGCATTGCGCCGCGAGGGCAGGGGAGGGATTGACCAGAACGACTCGGCGGCAGAGGGAGAGCATGGGCAAGTCGGCTGCGCTGTCGGTGTAGCCGACTTCCGCCTGCTCGATGCCGATGGCCGCCAGGCGCAGCACTTTGTTGTGCCCCTTGTTGTTGCCGGGCGGTGCCAACCGCGGGAAGAGCGGCACACGCTCACCCATGAGCACGGGGGTGCCCAGCGTGCGGGAAAAGCCCAGAGCCGCACCCACCTCCTGTGCCCACCACTCGGGCGAGGCCGAGCAGAGGACGGTCTCATCGCCCGCTGCTTGGTGGGCGCGCAGGCGCGCGAGCAGCTCGGGATAGAGCGCGGGTAGCAGCTCCTGCTGCACAAAGGCGCGTGATTCGGCTTGTAGCGTCTCGCGGCTCAGACCGCAGGCGTAGGTCAGAAACGCACGCTTGAGCCAGCTTCTGCCGCCGAGAAAGGGCGCAGCGCAGGCTGCGGGCAGGAGAATCAGCAGATGCAGCCGTCGCCACGGGTAGCGCCGCAGCACCCGGCGGCAGAAGCGCAGCTGGGAATCGCCCTCGAAGAGGGTTCCGTCCATGTCGAACAGCACGACGGCCATGGGTGTCCTACGCCAGTTGTTCCCCGAGCATACTGCTCGCCATCCGGTTGCCTGCTTGTGCGGCTCGACGCAGGGCAGCCAGTGCCTTGTCGCTGTCGCGCTCGCACACACGGCCTTCCAGCAGGCACATGGCCAGCACAAAGAGCGCCACATGGTCCCCTTGCAGCGCAGCGCTCTCCAGCGCGCCCACATCCTCACGCCTCTTCGTTTGGGCAAAGTAGATGCGTGCAAGCTGATTCTGCGCTTCCGTATGCCCGGCAAAGGCCGCACGGCGAAGCAGCTCGGCACCCTCCGCCCCGTGACCCGTCTTGAACGCGGCGGCGGCTCGTACAAAATCTTCCTCGGCGCTATTCATCATTCGGTGGGGACAGGGGTGGCCACTTCGGCGGGGGCGGCGGGCTCTGCCGCCGCCGAGGGGTGGTCGAGCGGCAAATCGCGGTGCAGAAGGGGCGGCAGCGGCTCCACGCGCAGGCGATGCACCTGCACGCGCGCATTGCCCGTGCCGACCTGCGCCAGCGGCAGCACCAGCGTGGACACCAAATCCTTGTCGTTGCCGTGGCAGAGCGGCAGCGTCAGATGTCCCGCCGGCTGCCCGTCGATGCGAATCTCCGTCTTGCCCGGACGGGCGAGAATCTCCAGCGTGCAGCGGCGACCGACCGGCAGCTTGGTGTTGAAGGAAAAGCGCACGCTGTCCGCGCGGGTGAAGCCGACATTCCCCGCAGCATCGGACGCAAAAACCGTGCCCTCCGGCCCGCGGAGCAGGGGAATCATCTTCTCGGCGCGGGGAATCGTCAGCTCCAGCAGCGCTCGGTAGGAGGGTGCCAGCCCCGTCTTGCCGAGCTGCAGCGGCGGATTCTCCAGCTCCAGCGGCTCGCGGAGCCAACGGAGCGCCTGCCGCTGTGTGCCCGGCGCCTCGCCGATGCGATGCACCAGCGTCTGATAGTCCGCAAAGGAAAGCCCCGTTGTTGCCCCGCCCCACATTTTCTGCGCCAGCGGCTCCATGCAGCCCACGATGCTCGGCCAGGTGTCCTCCGCCCCGTAGCCGCGATACTCCAAATCAATCTGGTCATTCCACACGGCGTAGGTCGCGCCCAGCAGCTGCGGGTGGGCGGCGGGCAGCGTGTGCTTGCCGATGCGCTGCGGCAGCCAGCTGTCGTAGAGTCGTTGCGGGTTGAAATCGGCGCGGTAGTAAGGAGCAAAGGGCACGATGTACAGCCAGCCGTCGTCCGTGTTGATGATGTCGTAGCCTTGAGCAAGGGCTTCGACGGCATCCTGCCAGCCTCCGTTCCAGAGATTCATCTGCACCCCCTTGCTGCGCACGGGGGTCTGCCCTTTCTTGATGGACAGACTGCCCCAGATGCGCGGCGTGTAGCCCCGCGACTGCACATGGCTCAGCAGCGCATCCGCAAAGCGGCGGTAGTCCTCTGCCTCGCCGAAGAACTCATCCGCCCCCACATGCACCACACAGTCCTCGAATACCGGCTTGTTCTTGCCCTGCGGCAGCAGATACTCATCGAACACCATGCCGATGAAGCGCATGGTCTCCGGGTTGGAGGCATCCAGCATTTCGCAACGGCGCTTCTCCTTGTAGCTCATCTTGCCTTGGTAAATCAGGTCGGGACGCACGCGGGTAAAGGCCAGCGCATGCCCCGGCACATCGAACTCCGGCACAATGTTGACCCCCGCCTGTCGAGCCTCGCGGATGAGCTCGCGGAACTGTTGCTTGGAGTAGGACAGATCGCGCGCCGTCAGCCCGGGGATGAGGGATTGTAGGCGGAATGCCGCATAGCTCTCGCGGAAGGGGTCGCGCCCCGAGTCCACATACTTCTCGTGGAAAATGAAGTTGTCGTTGAGGTGCAGATGCAGGTCGTTGAGCTTGTACCAGGACATCGTGCGGATGAGGTCGCGAATGAAGTCGAGCGTCACCGGCAGGCGACCGCAGTCCAGCATGAAGCCGCGCAGGCGGAAGCGCGGCGCATCGTAGGCCGTGCCGATCGGCAGCTCATTGCCCTGCCGCAGCAGTTGCAGGAGGGTGCGCGTACCCCAATAGCGCCCCCGCTCCGTTTCAGCCGCAATGCACACGCCGTCGGGGCGAATCTCCAGCAGATAGCCCTCCTCCCCCGTGGGCTGAGCGGGCTTATCGGAAAAGCGAATGTCTGCCCCGGCGGCATCGAAAACGACCTGCTTGCCGAAATCGGCCTCCAGCTCCTGCCCCAGGCGACGGCTGAGCGCGTCTCCCGCCAGATGCAGTGTCTTGCCCACGCGGAAAACACCCTTGCCGCCGCGCCAACTCAGCAGCGCCGGTGCCACCTGCGGCGCCGGGTTGGCGCCCTCCTCCGTCGCTTGAGCCGCCGCCACCGCGATGCTGTAGTCGCGGCTCGTCACGCTCTCCTCCCCGCGCGTCAGCGTGAAGCACACGCGCACCTGCACCTCGCTCGGCGCGTGGCGCACCACCCCCTGCGTATCAATGAGGGCAGGGCAATCGCTGCCGGCGATGCGGAGCTCTGCTCCCGGAAGCTGCGGCAGCGCGAGGGAACTCGCCTCGGCAGGCAGAGCCTCGGGCAGGGGCAGCGAATCGACCATCTCCTGCAAGGATTGTGCCGTCAGGGCGGAGCTGGTCAACAGCAGCGCGAGAATACTCAGGGGGGCTCTCATATTCTCAGGAGCCTAGCAGACAGGGCGCGAAAGTCAAGCTGATAGTTCCGCCGTAGTTTGGGCTTTTCACGCGGGCGAAAGTATGCTACCATCCCCGCGCCCGAGCGCGAAACTCGGCAGACGTGTTATGAGTGATCCCTCCCGATTCCGCAATCTTGCCATCATTGCCCACGTTGACCACGGCAAAACCACCCTCGTTGACCAGCTGCTGAAAGCGGGCGGTACCTACCGCGAGAATCAGGAGGTGCAGGAGCGCGCCATGGACTCCATGGATCTCGAGCGCGAAAAGGGTATCACCATCAAAGCCAAGAACACCTCCATCCACTGGAACGGCTACACCATCAACATTGTCGATACCCCCGGCCACGCCGACTTCGGCGCCGAGGTGGAACGCGTCATGAAAATGGTCGACGGCGTGATTCTCGTGGTCGATGCCTACGAAGGCCCGCAGGCGCAGACGCGCTTTGTGTTGCGCAAGGCGCTGGAGGAGGGGCTGTTGCCCATTGTCGTTATCAACAAAATCGACCGTCCGCACGCCGACCCGCTCAAGGTGCGCGACCAGGTGTTGGAGCTGCTGCTCGACCTCGATGCGAGCGAGGAGCAGTTCGAAGCCCCCTTTGTCTACGGCTCTGCGCGCGACGGCTACTTCATGAACAGCCCCGAGGGCGAGCCCCCTGTGGACTGCACCCCGCTGTTGCAGCAGATTATCAAACATATCCCCGCACCCAAGGGGGCGGAGGCCGACAAGCCCTTCAAGATGCTCATTTCCAACATCGACTGGGATGACTACGTCGGTCGCGTGGCGGTCGGGCGCATCAGCAGCGGCACCGTGCAGAAGGGCGACACTCTCTATCTTCTGCGCCCCGACGGCAGCAAGCTGCAGGCCAAAGTCACCAAGCTGTTTGAGTACAGTGGTTTGCAGGATGTCGAATCCGCTGTGGGCGAGGCCGGCAACATCATCGGTTTGTCGGGCTTCGAGGATGTGGACATCGGCGAAACCCTCGTGGCCGACCCCGAGGACAGTGCGTTGCCTTTTGTGGACATCGAACCGCCCACCGTGGAGATGGAATTCTCCATCAACGACGGGCCGCTGGGCGGCAAGGACGGCAAGAACGTCACCAGCCGCATCATCCGCGAACGCCTCATGCGCGAGATGCGCACCAACATCTCCATCAAGGTGGAGGACACGGATCTGGCGGGCGTGTTCCGCGTCTCGGCGCGCGGCACTATGCAGATTGCCATCCTTGTGGAGCAAATGCGCCGCGAGGACTACGAGGTGCTCGTCTCGCGCCCCAAGGTCATCACCCGCACCATCGACGGGCAGACCTGCGAGCCCTTTGAAACCGTCTTTATCGAGGTGCCTGATGAGTGCAGCAACGGTGCCATCCGCATCCTCGGCAACCGCCGCGGCATTCTGGAAAGCATGGACAGCAACGGCAACGGGCGCACCACCATCCGCGCCACCATGCCCACGCGCGGCATCATCGGCTTCGAGTTCGAGCTGGTCAACCTCACCAGCGGGCACGGCATCTTCTCCCACCTCTTCAAGGAATACGCCCCCTACGCCGGTGCCATCACCACGCGCCAGACCAGCACCCTCGTCTCCATGGAGAACGGCATCGCGAGCCCCTACTCCTTGCAGCGCATGGAGGAGCGCGGCCCGCTCTTCATCTCGCCCGGCGATGCCGTGTACGAGGGCATGATTGTGGGCGAAAACCCCAAGGATATCGACATCCCCGTCAACCCCACCATCGAAAAACACCTCACCAACCACCGCTCCGCCAACAAGAACATCTCCATCGCGCTGACCCCGCCGCGCATCTTCTCGCTGGAGCGCGCCATCGAGTACATCGAGCCCGATGAGCTGGTGGAGGCCACCCCGCACTGCATCCGCCTGCGCAAGCGCATCCTCAACGCCACCGAGCGCAAGCGCGCCGGCTACGCCGAGCAGGCGCTCAACGGCTGATCCTCGGAAACCCCGCGACCGCTATGGACATCGACTACCTCCGCTACCTTGCCCTGCTGTGCTTTTGGGTGCTGGCGGCCATCGGCTTTCTCGGCTGTGTGTTGCCCTATCCCGGGCATCTCTTCGTGCTCGGCGGCTGCGTGGCCGATTCGCTCATCAGCGGTCAGACCCCGGCTTGGTACATCTGGGTGCTGCTCGTGCTGCTCGGGGCGGCCGGATTCTTCGTCGATAACCTGACCGCCATGCTCGGGGCCAGGAAATTCGGCGGCGGGCGCGCCTCCGTGCTCGGAGCCTTGGCGGGCGTTGTCGTCGGTGCCTTTTTCTTCCCGCTCGGGCTGATTCTCGGCCCTTTCTTCGGCGCGCTGCTGGCCGAGTTTTTCGTGGCGCACAAGCAGGCGCGGCAGGCGGCCAAGGCCGGTTTGGGTGCTGCGCTGGGCTATGTTGCGGGTGTCGTGGTCAAGCTGATTCTTGCGGGGCTGATGGTGGCTCTTTACCTCTACGCTCTTCCCTCATGAACTCTGCCGACAATCTTTTTCTGACGCGTTTTCGCAAGCCTGCTGCGCCGCCCCTCATCGTCAGCGCCGTGGCGGGCGCCGAGGCGTGGCGCGCCTTGGTGCGCGCGGGCGGTCGGCACGCCGCCTGCGACGCCGTGGAGCTGCGGCTCGACACGCTGCCCGCCGACATTCCCCTGTCGGCTGTGGCAGCGCTGCGCCCCGACAAGCCTGTGTTGCTGACCCAGCGTCACGAGAGCGAGGGCGGGGCGATGCCGGGGCTCTCCCCCGCCGAGCGCTGCGCTCGCGTGCGCGCGCTGCTGCCGCTGGCCTCTGCGGTGGATTGGGAAATCGCCCGCCTGGAGGACGAGGGGGTACCCGCCCTCTGCGCCGAGCTGCGCGAGCGGGGTGTCGCACTGATCGCCTCGGCGCATGATTTTGAGCGCACGCCTGCGCTTGCCGAGCTGCAGGCTGCTGCCGCGCACGCCCGTCGGCTGGGCTCCGACTGTGCCAAGTTTGCCTTCACCCTGCGTGCGCCGGAGGATGTGCTTACGGGGGTGGAACTGCTGCGCACGCAGGGTGCTGCCGCGACCGCCGCGATGGGCATGGGCGCGCTGGGGGTGGTGAGCCGCCTGCTGTACAGCCAGCTGGGTTCGTGCCTGCTCTACTGCTCCTTTGCCGGGGCCGGCGCGTTGGTACCGGGTCAACTGCCCGATGCGCTGGCCGCGCCCCTGCTGGCGCAACTGCCGCGCTGCGGGCTTGCGGGTACGAACACCCTGTGCTAAACTCCCGCCATGCCGCAGAGCTTGGAAGACATTGTCGATGCCATCGTGGCGAAGTATCCCGACTACGCACCCGATGCCTACTTCTTCATGACGCAGGCGCTGGATGCGTCCGTCAAGCGCTTTCGCAAGCCCGACAGCAACCCCCACCTCAGCGCCGAGGAGCTCTACCTGGGCTTTTGCGCCACGGCGCTGGAGGAGTATGGTCCCATGGCGTCGCCGGTGCTGGAGCACTGGGGGGTTACCGACTCGGAGGATGTCGGCGCGCTGGTGTACAACCTGATCGAGTTTGGCGTGTTCGGTCGCCGGTCGGGCGACCGCCGCGAGCAGTTCCGCTCCTTGCCGCCCCTCCGCAAGTTGTTGGATGAGCCCTTTGTCCCCACCAAAAAATACACATGAACCCCATCCCCGACCCCTTGCAGGGCGATTTACTGCGCTGGCCCGCTGAGTGGGAAGCGCAGGAAGCCGTTTGGATTTCCTGGCCGCACCGCGCCGATCTGTGGCAGGGCGGGCTGTCCGAGTTGCTGGAGCGCTACGCGGAGCTCGCGGCGGCGATTGCGGGGGAGACCGAGCTGCGCATCAACGCCGCCGCAGCGCTGCACGAGGGCATTCGCCGCCTGCTTGAGGGGCGGGGCGTGTATCGCTTCCGTCTCTATGACCACGCGACGGACGATGTGTGGTGCCGCGACCACGGCGGCATCTTCACCCGCCGGGCGGACGGCGGCTTGCAGGTGGCCGATTGGGAATTCAACGCTTGGGGCGGCAAGTTTGCCCCCTGGGACAAGGACAACGAGATTGCCCGCTGCATGGCTGACGCACTGCATCTGCCGCGCCTGAAGAGCCGCATGCTGCTGGAGGGCGGTGCCATCGAGGGCAACGGCGCCGGGCTGCTGCTGACGACGGAGGCGGTGCTGCTCAACCCCAACCGCAACCCCGGCATGAGCAAGCGCGAGGTCGAGGCCGAGCTGCACCGCATGCTCGGCACGCAGAGCGTCTTCTGGCTGGGGCAGGGCATCGAGGGCGATGACACGGACGGTCACATCGACGACATGGTGCGTTTTGTCAGCGAGCAGGCGGTGGTTGCCATCACGGAGCTCGACCCGCACTCCCCCCACTACCGCCGCCTGGCGGAGAACAACGAGCGCCTGCAGGATCTGCGCACGCCGGACGGGCACCGGGTGGAGGTCGTGCCGCTGCCCATGCCGGAGCCGCTGGTGGCGCGCGACTGGCGCCTGGAGCAGCTGCCCGCCAGCTACGCCAACTTCCTCATCTGCAACGGTTCGGTCATTGTACCCGTCTTTGAGCAGGCCAAGGCCGATGACCGCGCGCTGGGCATCCTGCGCGAGTGTTTCCCCAAGCACCGCGTGCTCGGTATTGATGCTCGCCGTCTGGTGATTGAGGGCGGCGCCATTCACTGCATTACCCAGCAGCAGCCCCGCGCCTGAGTCGCGACGGCGCGTCCTCGGCGGGGGCGGACAGTCGGCGTTCTCACTTGTCCTCGCTCGGGTAGAGCGGGGAGTTGGGGTCTTGCCACGCGGGCTCGTAGCCCTTGGCGTAGGAGAAGAGGTCGCGGTGGATGTACTCGTAGTACTGCTCCTTTTCCTCCGTGCTCAGGCGCTCCCAGATGGCCACATTGAGGGCGCGCGCCACCTTCTGCATGAGCTTGAGGGTGAGCTGCCGCCCCGCGCGCGCTTTCTGCACCTGCTTGTGCGTGAGCTGCTCGGTGGAGCGGGTGACGAGATCGTGGTTATCGAGATGCCAGCACTGCATGAGCGCATCGACGCGCTGCGTGCCGTGGTTGAGTTCGTTCGCTTCGTTCATGAGAGGGTCTTAGTAGCCGGGAATGCGGCGCACATAGAAGCCGCCCGCGCCGCGCGAGGCGGTGTACCAGCGCGGCCCCACCCCTGCGCCGCTGCCCGTGGTGTCGAAGCGCAGCCCCGCGATGAGCGCAAAGACGTGTCCGCGCTTGGCGTAGACAGTAATCCACTTGCCGAAGCCGGGGCGCCCCCAGCGCAGGAAGTAGCCCGAGGTGGGCTCCACGCCTTTCTTGAGCATGCCCGCCTCGCGCAGCACATAGGCTACACTGCCCGAGCAGTCGTAGCCCGCGCTCTCGTGCTTGCCGTGGCCGCCGCCCCAGCGGTAGGGGCGCCCCACGATGCGGTTGGCGGCGGCAATGGCTCGCTTCACGCGTGCGGGCGCGTAGCGGGGGATACCGGCCTTGCCGTTGGGCAGCAGACGCGCCGTGTAACCCTCGTGGTACACATACATCGGCGTGCGCGCGTTGCGTTGTTGCTGCCCCTGCTGCAAGCAGCCCGGGAGCAGGAACAGCGCGGCACAAAGCAGAAGAAAAGCGAGAAAGCGGGACATAGAAAAACGCGAGCCGTATTTTAGAAAGAGAAGCGCGCGACGACAAGGAAAAAGCTCGCAACAGCGGGAATCAGCCCTGCGCGGACTCGCCGTTTTGTTAGCTTTACCTGATTGTTCAGACTTTCGTCTCAAAATCAACCGCCTTCCCGAGCTTCGGGAAGGCGGTGCAAAAAGGGGGAAACTGAGGCTTCGGGAGCGGCTCAGCGGGCGGTCTTGACGGTGACGGCATCCTTGCCCACGCGGTCGCGCAGGTAGTTGAGCTTGGCGCGGCGCACCTTGCCGCGGGTCACCACCTCGATCTTGGCAATCTTGGGCGTGTGTACGGGGAAAGAACGCTCCACACCCTCGCCGTAGGCAATCTTGCGGACGGTGAACGCCTCGTTGATGCCGGCACCACGCTTGCCGATGACGATGCCCTGGAAAATCTGGACGCGCTCCTTGCCACCTTCAATCACGCGGCAGTGAACCTTGACGGTGTCACCAACGTTGAAGGGCGTCACGTCTTCCTTCATCTGCTCCTTACTGATTGTGTCGAGAATGTTCATCGTAATCTCTCCTTTGTATTCGTCTGAAATGTTGCTGTAGCCTCCCGGCTGAGTCACTTCGGCCTCTCGGCCTGTGGTGGGTGCGGCAGTATACACGATTTTTCCCCTCTTGGCAATCCAAATTTCACGCGGGGGGTCATTTTTTTTGCGGGCGGGGGATGTCATTGGGCGCTGCGGAAGCTCTTGTTCACGCGGAATTTCCTCCCCGGAGCGGGGAAAAGGCCAAGTTCGCATTGACAAGGCGCGGTGCGTGGTATATAAACGCGCGCGTTGCGCTGCCGGGCGGCGCTGTTCCGAAGCCTCATTCCCCTACTCACCGCCATGCCATCCCATTCTTCCTCCGTCAAACGCAAGGTTCGCAACTGGACCTCCTCAGACTCTGCCGAGCTCTACGGTGTGGACAACTGGAGCAACGATTACTTCAACGTGACCCGCGCGGGGGAGGTGGCGGTGCGCCTGACGGACACGGACGGCAGCAAAAAATCCGTCAGTCTCTACGACATGATGAAGGGGCTGGCCGAGCGCGGGACGGATGCGCCCGTGTTGCTGCGCTTCTGCGACCTGCTCGGTGCGCGCATCCGCGAGCTCAACGAAAGTTTTATCAGCGCCATTGCCGAGGCGGGCTACCGCGGGGTCTACCGCGGGGTCTACCCCATTAAGGTCAACCAGCAGCGCCAGATTGTCGAGGAAATCGTGCGCCACGGCGCGCCGTACCACTATGGGCTGGAGGCGGGCAGCAAGCCCGAGCTCATCGCCGCCATGGCCAACATGCGGGATTCCGAGGCCTTCCTCATGTGCAACGGCTACAAGGACGACGAGTTCATCGACCTCGCGCTCATGGGGCAGCGCATGGGGCTGAATATCCACCTCATTCTCGAAATGCCCAACGAGCTGCCCGCCATTCTGGAGCGCGCGGAGAAGCTGGGCATTGAGCCCAACCTGGGCGTGCGCGTGCGTTTGGCGGCCAAGGGCAGCGGGCATTGGAGCGAGTCCGCCGGCGATAAATCGGTGTTCGGGCTCAACACAGCGCAGGTCATCGAGGTGGTCGACGCGCTGAAGGAGGCGGGCAAGCTGCACTGCCTCAAGGTGCTGCACTACCACCAGGGTTCGCAGATTCCCAACATCTCCGTGGTGCGCGAGGGTTTGACGGAGGCCTGCCGCATGTACATCGACCTCGTGCGCGAGGGCGCGGCCATGGGCGCGCTGGACATGGGCGGCGGGCTGGCCGTGGACTACGACGGCTCGCAGACCAACTTCCACTCCTCCTGCAACTACACGGTGCAGGAGTACGCCCGCGACATCGTGGAGATTGTGGGCGAGATGTGCAGCAAGGCGGGGGTGGAGCACCCCACGCTGGTCACGGAGTCCGGGCGCGCGGTGTCGGCTTACCATGCCGTGCTGGTGTTCAATGTGCTGGATGTGACGACGGCTCCCGCCGCGGACACCAAGGTGCCCGTGCTGCCGGAGGGGGCGGGCGAGATTCTCAAGGCGCTGGACGAGACGCAGCGCATGCTGACGCGCAAGAATATTCAGGAGTGCTACAACGATGCCAACTACTACCGCGACCAGCTCCGCATGCAGTTCTTCTACGGCAACACCAGCCTGCGCGAGCGCGGGGTGGGCGAGGCCATCTACTGGCACATCATGGGGCAGATTGCCCACCGCATTTCCGAGATGAGCGAGATTCCCGAGGATCTGAAGGAGGTCTCCGACAATATGGTGGACTTTTACTACTCCAACTTCTCGGTATTCCAGAGCCTGCCGGACAGCTGGGCCATCAACCAGCTCTTCCCTGTCATGCCCATCCAGAGGCTCAACGAGCGCCCTACGCAAAAGGCGGTTCTGGTGGACATCACCTGCGACTGCGACGGCAAGCTCGACCACTTCATCGACCGCGAGGATGTGGCCAAGTCGCTGCCGCTGCACGAGGTGGAACCCGATGAGAATTACTACATCGCCGTGTTCCTCGTGGGGGCCTACCAGGAGACGCTGGGCGACATCCACAACCTGCTGGGCGACACGAACGTGGTCAGCGTGCATCTGGAGAACGGGCGCCCCGTCTTTACCGATGAGGAGGAGGGCGATTGCGTGGCCGATGTGCTCTCCTATGTGAAGTACGATGCCAAGGATTTGGTGGCCAAGTTCCGCAGGCTGGCCGAGCAGGCGGTGGAGGAGGGGCGGCTGACCCCGCGCCAGCGCCGCGCCGCACTCGAGGCCTACCGCGACGGCCTCAACGGCTACACTTACTACGAGCTCTGAGCCGCAGCAACGGGCGCTCGACGATTGCCGACCGCATCGGGCGCGGGCGTTCAGATGCCGCTGTCGAGCATGTCGAACATGTCGAGCTGCGTGACATCGGCCTCGGCGGCGGCGGGCATGCCGCTTGCGGCGGAGCGCTTGCGGCGGGCGGCCTTGGGTTCGCGCGCGGCGGCGCTCATCTCCAGATGGGTGAGAATTTGCTTGGCGCGCTCGATGATGGGCGCGGGCAAGCCCGCGAGCCGCGCCACCTGAATGCCGTAGGACTTGTCGGCCGGGCCGGGCAGCACCTTGCGCAGAAAGACGATTTCATCCTTCCATTCGCGCACCTCCACATGGCAGTTGCTCACGGCGGGGTGGCTGTGCTCCAGCTCGACCATCTCGTGGTAGTGCGTGGCGAAGAGGGTGCGCGCGCCGATCACATCGTGCAGGTGCTCGGCCACGGCCCAGGCGATGGAAAGCCCGTCGAAGGTGGCGGTGCCGCGGCCGATTTCGTCGAGGATGACGAGCGAGCGCTCTCCCGCGTTGTTGAGGATGAGCGCCGTTTCGCTCATCTCGACCATGAAAGTGGACTGCCCGCGCGCGATGTCATCGCTGGCACCCACGCGGCAGAAGATGCGATCCACCAGCCCGATGCGCGCCTCGTCCGCCGGGACGTAGGAGCCGATCTGCGCCATGAGGGCAATGAGCGCCACCTGGCGGATGTAGGTGCTCTTGCCCGCCATGTTGGGGCCGGTGAGGATGAGGACGCGGTTGTCCGTCGCGTCCATCGCCGTGTCGTTGGGCACGAAGGAGCTGTCCGCTTGCACTTGTTCGATGACAGGGTGGCGACCGTTGACGATGTGCAGATCGCGGCTGAGGTCGAGCTCGGGGCGGCAGTAGCGGTGCTGCCGCGCGGTTTCGGCCAGCGCCAGCAGCACATCCAGCTCGGCCAGCGCATCGCTCGTGCTCTGAATACGGTCGATAAAGCCGGACACCTGCGTGCGCAGCCGCCCGAAAATCTCGTACTCGAGCTGGCGGGCGCGTTCATCCGCGCCGAGGATGGTGCTCTCCATCTTCTTGAGTTCCTCGGTCACAAAGCGCTCGGCGTTGGCCAGCGTCTGTTTGCGCACATAGCGCTCGGTTGGGACCTTGGCGTAGTTGGCTCGCGTGACCTCGATGTAGTAGCCGAACACGTTGTTGTAGCGAATCTTCAGCGACTCGATGCCCGTGGCGCGGCGCTCGCGGGCTTCGAGTTCGGCCAGCCAGTTCTTGCCGTCGCGCGAGGCCGCGCGCAGTTCGTCCAGCTCGGCATCGTAGCCATCGCGAATCATGCCGCCCTCCTTGATGGTGATCGGCGGTTCATCGACCACGGCGCGAGTCAGTAGCTCGGTCAGCTCGGCAAAATCGCCCATGCGTTCCCGCAGGGGGGCAAAGACGGGGTGTTGCAGCTCCAGCGCGTGCAGATCGGCCGCGATGTCGGGTACTTGTGCGAGGGAGAGCCCCAGCGCCAGCAAATCGCGCGCATTGCCCGCCCCCTGCGACAGGCGCGAGACAAGCCGCTCTGTGTCGCGCACGCCCTTGAGCGCCGCGCGCAGCTTGCTCATGAGGAAAGGCTCGGTCAGAAAACCCGCGATGACATCCTGCCGCCGCTGCAGCTCCCCGAGCTCGGTCAGCGGGTGCAAAATCCAGTCGCGCAAGCGGCGCGAGCCCATGGGGGTGGAGCTGCGATCCAGCGTGCCCAGCAGCGTGTGGCGCGCGCCGCCGCGCGCCTCCGTCAGGTCGAGGTTGCGGCGGCTGGCGGCGTCGATGAGCACGGTGTTGTCGGTGCGGCGCAGGCTCAGCTTGCGCAGGTGCTCGGTGTTGCGGCGCAGTTGGTGCTTGAGGTAGTGCAGGATGGCCGCCGCCGCCCCGATAGAGGCCTCCAGATGCGCGCAGCCGAAGCCCTCCAGCGAATGCACGCGGAAATGCGTGGTCAGGAAGCTGCGCGCCACGGCGGGCAGGAAAGTGTAGGCATCGTAGTACTGGGTGACGGGCAGGTGCAGCGGCTCAAAGAGCTCGCGCTGCTCGTCGCTGATGAGCAGCTCGCTGGGGTGGAGCCGCCCCAGCTCGTCGGCCATGGCGGCGGCATCCTCGTAATCGGCCACGCTGAACTCACCCGTGGTGTGGTCGGCGCAGGCCAGCCCCCAGCGGTTTTTGTGCTTGTAGCAGGCGGCGATGTAGTTGTGCGTGTGCTCATCCAGCAGCGAGAGATCGGCCAGCGTGCCCGCCGAGACAATGCGGGTGATTTCGCGCTCCACCAGCTTGCCCGGCACGGGTACCGTCATCTGGTCGGCAATGGCCACGCGCTTGCCGAGCTTGACAATCTGGCCGATGTAGCCCTCCGCTGCGTGGAAAGGCACCCCGCACATGGGGATGCTCTGGCGCTTGGTGAGCGTGAGCCCCAGCGCGGCGGAGCACTCCACCGCATCCTCGAAAAACATTTCGTAGAAATCGCCGATGCGGAAGAAGAGCCACACATCCCCCGGCAGTGACTGCTTCATGCGCAGGTACTGATCCATCATGGGGCTGATGCGGGCGGAATCGGCCATCGAGCTTGGGGCATTGTAGCGCCCGCTGCGCGCGCGTTCAAGCCTTTTTCGCGCGCGCTCAGGGAGCAGGTGAGGGCTTGGGCTGCTCGGCGGCGGTGGCCTGCGCCTTGAGCTCGCCGAAGAATTGGCGGCGGGCACCTTGGCGCGTGAGGTTCACTTGCTCCTCGGTGGCACCATGCACGCGCAGCACGCGTGACAGCATGGCAAAGGCCACCTCGGCTTCGCCGGAGTACACCTCCTGCACCCCCGAGCGCCGCAGCTCCACGGCGTTGCGGATGTAGGTCGTGTGCGCCATCACGTAGATGTCCGGGTTGAGCGCCTTGGCCGCCTCGGAGATTTGCAGGGCGGGCGCCGCCGGCGCGGTGATGATGATGCCCACGGCTTTTTCCACCCCCGCCGCGCTCAGGATGGCGCGGCGGCGGGCATCGCCGAGCAGGGCGCTGATGCCCGCCTTGTCCAGGCGGTTGACGGTGTCGATGTTCATCTCGATGACCACCACATCGATGTTAAAGCGGCGCAGGTGGGTGCCGAGCAGCTCGCCCGTGGGGCCGTAGCCCACGAGGATGATGCGGTCGCGCAGTTCATCGGGAGGCGGCACGCTGCCCTCCACCGGGCGCTGGCCGATGCCGCGCTCCTCCAGCCGGTTGATGATACCCGGCACAAAGCGGTAGAGCGCGGCGTTGAGCACGATGGTGCAGATGGCAACCCCCGTGATAACATTGGCCGCCTCGGCGGGCAGCATCTTGTAGGTGCCGGCGATGAGAGTCGCCAGAATGAAGGAAAATTCACCAATCTGCGAGAGCGAGCCGCCCACCATGGCCGCCAGACGCAGGGGTTTGCCCTGCAGGTGCATGACGAAGCAGGCGCCCAGCGGCTTCATGCTGAAGCAGATGAAGAAGGTTGCCAGCGCGAGCGGCCAGTGCTCCAGCATGCCGACGGGTTTGAAGCCCAGCCCCACGGAGACAAAGAAGAGCACGGCGAAGGCATCGCGCATGGGCAGCGCATCGCTCGCGGCGCGGCTGGCGAAACGGCTTTGCCCCACAATCATGCCCGAGAGAAAGGCACCGAACTCCATGCTGGCGTTGAACACGGCGGAGGAGACGACGGCGATGCCGAGCGCGCAGACCAGCACGGCGAGGGTGAAGAGCTCGCCGCTGCCGCTGCGCGAGATGGCGGTGAGCGTCTTGGTAATCAGGCTGCGCCCCGGCAGCGACATCAGCGCAATCAGCAGCACCAGCTTGAGCGCCATCATGCCCAGCGCGGGCGCGAGCGCCTGCCCGCTGAACACCGCCGGCAGCAGAACAAGCAGCACAATCGTGAAAATATCCTCGCAGACCAGCCAGCCCAGCGCCGTGTGCCCCGCCGGGGTGTGGAACACCTTGTTGTCCGTCAGGACGCGCGTGAGCACCACTGTGGAGCTCACACAGATGCACAGGCCATACATCAGCCCGTTGAGCCAGCCATGCTCGCCCATGCCCAGCAGGTGAAAGGCCAGCATGCCCAGCGAGGTGATGAGCGTCATGCAGAACAGCGAGCCCGGCACCGCCACCTTCTGTACCGCCAGCAAATCCTTGAAGTGGAACTGCAAGCCCACGCCGAAGAGCAGGAGAATGACGCCGATGTGCGAGAACTCCGCCACCATTTGCTCATCAATGGCGGTGCCGCTCCAGGGCTGTGCCGCCAGCATGCCGGCGACCAAATAGCCCACCAGCGGGGAAAGCTTCAGGCGCTGCGCGAGCATACCCAGCAGCAGCGCGAGCGTCAGGGCAACGGCAAGGGTGGCAATCATCGCGGTGTGTGGGGAATTCGGTTGTTTGCGGGAAACTCAGGCCAGCACGCGCGCCCAAAGCACCTTGAGGTAGCGCCCCTCGGGGTAGGTGGACAGGAAGGGGTGATCCCAGCCCGGCCCGCTCATGGCGAGGATTTGCAGGCGGCGACCCAGCCGCTGCGCCGCCTTGATGACCACCTTTTCAAATTCTGCGGGTGCTAGCAGTCCGCTGCAAGAGCAGGTGACGAACAGCCCGCCGCGCCGCACGCACTGCAAGCCCAGCAGGTTGAGGTCGTGGTACTTCTTGAGCCCCTCCTCCTTCTCCTCATCGCGCCCGAGCACAAACTTGGGCGGGTCGAGCAGCACCACATCGAACTGCCGCCCGTTGCGCACCATCTGGCGCGCGTACACAAAAGCATCGGCATGCACGAAATCGATGCGGCGGGCGCCTTGCAAGCCGTTGATGTTCGCATTGCGCTTAGCCATCTCGATGGCCTTCTCGTCCAAATCCACCGCCGTCACCTCGCCCGCCTGCCCCTTGAGCTTGGCATAAATCGAAAAACCGCCCGAATAGCAGCAGAGATCCAGCAGCGACTTGCCCGCCACCAGCTGCGCCAGCCGCTCGCGGTTGTCGCGCTGGTCGCAGAAAAAGCCCGTCTTGTGCCCCTTGTCGAAATCCACCTCGAACTGCACCCCGTTCTCGGCAATGCGTACCCGGTGTACGGGGGCACTCTCGGGGCAGAGAGCGGGGTTGATGCCCTCCATGCGCGCCACCCCCTCATCCACGCTGACGTGGTGGCGCGTGGTGCCGCAGAGCTCGTGGAGCAGCGGCAGCCACTCCGGCAGGCGCAGCCACACCCCCAAGCAACTCACCTCCAGGCTCAGCACATCGCCGTAGCGGTCGCAAATCAGCCCGCCCAGCCCGTCAGAATCGCCGTGCACCACGCGGTAGGCCGAGGTGGCGGCATCGAGCGCGCAATCCTCGCGCCGCCAAGCGACGGCGCGGCGCAGTGCCTCGCGCAGATCCTCCTCCGTCAGCGGCTCGCTGCCGTGGCGCAGCATGCGCAGCGGCGTGCGGCTGCGCGGGTTCCAAAAACCGCCGCCAAAGAGCTCGCCGTTCTTGTCGTACACATGAATCAGCCCCCCCGCGACGGCATCGGGACTCACCGCCCCCAGCATGCGCGGAAACACCGCCGGGTTGTAGGTAAAATACTTCAACTGCACCCAAGGGCGCAGCCAGTGCTCGCTCCCCTCGGGAGCAGCCGTCCCCTGATAGGCGCGCGGGGCAGAAACGGCAGGGTGTTTGCCCGCCGTTCGGCGGGCGGGAGCCCCCCGACGGGGAGCCTGCGGGCGCGGGGAAGCCTGATGTTCGGGGGCACTCACGCGCCCATTGTAAGCCGTAGAACGCCGCTTGTCAAACATCCTTTGGAACAATGTTGCACCGCATCATATCGCACGACCGCCCCGCGCGGAAACACGTATTGACTCAAAAAAAGCGGTCACCGAAAACTGGATGCCTCAAAATTACGGTC
>JBJEVN010000012.1:0-1577 GCA_051884385.1 Akkermansia sp. | reverse complement strand
CTTGTGCCCCTTTTTGTACGAGGTCTCGTCGACGCCGATGCGGAGCAGGCCGTCGAAGCGGTCCCCCGCCTCGGCGTCGAGCCCGTCGTAGACGCGCTTGCATATGCCGCCGACGCTGGCCCAGTCGATGCGCATGAGCTCGGCCGTGGCGGTCTTGGAGGACTTGCAGGCGAGCCAGGCGACCTGCTGCTCGAACTCGCGCGTGAAGCGCGATGCGTGCTCGGCCCAGGGCACGGCTGCGACGACGACCCCGTGCTCGGGGCACTCGACCCTGACCGTGGCGTACTCGATGAAGGCCATCACGGGGCCCTGGTCCAGCGTCCTCCACCTCCTGGGGGACGCCGAGCAGTCGTATACGGGGCGGTGCTTCCCGCAGTGGGGGCAGATGTTGTTCTGGCCCTTGCGCGGGCGGCAGGCGGCGACGATGGTGCCGTCTCCCTCCTTGCGGAGAGATTCCACGACCCCGGTGCCGAGGCACAGCGCTTCTTCGAGTATCCTTTTGTCCTGCATGGGGGCGGCCTTCCCGGGCCCCTGCCAGGGCCCTTGCGCGAGGTTGATTTTCTGAGCATGAAAACCTTACCCGCTGCCCCCTGCATCTACCTGGGGTTATTCATCTGTCCCGTATTCGGCAGCGACCCACAGAAACCCCCGAAGAGCCCTTTTTTGTGGAACGCTAGCTTAGGCTAGCGTTCGCTTTTTCCGCGCCCGGGCCTTTGCGGCCAGCGTGAGCTGGCTAGCTCCACGACCGCCGCCGCCAGCGCCAGGATGGCCGCTGCGAGCTGCACGATTGCGATTGCAAACTCCACATGTGTCACCTCCTTTCTCCCTTGCGGGGCGGAAGGCAACACCTGTCTCTGGCTGCCGTCAGCAGCCCGATAGTATCAGAACATCTGTTCGAAATCAGGGCTTGACTTTGGCGGCTCTGCGGACTCTCTCCCAGGTGCTCTCACACGCTCCAGACGGCGTAGCCCTGGTTGAGTGCGATCTGGTAGAGCGGCACGATGGTGCGCAGCCAGTAGTGCTTGTAGCTGGCCGCGTTGTTGTCGAGCATGCGCTCGAGGTAGGCCGCCTTGGTGACGTCCGGCGTGAGCTGTGCGAGCGAGAGCGGTGGCTGTGGCGGTTGCGTCATGCGGCGGTCCTTGCGGTGGGGGAGCAGATGAAGAGAGGGCAGCACGGAGGGGGATTCCGTGGGTCAGAGCCCCGGCAGCGTGCTAGTGTGGGTGCCGGCGACAGCCTGCGCTGCGGGCAGGTGAACGTCAGGGGCTCCGGCTTGAGCTCCCCGATGCATCTGAGCCTGCGAGCCTGGACAGCTGCTCGCGCTTGGCTTTCCCTCAGCCGCCCAGGCGCACGACCGCGCGCTCGCAGAGCTGGGTGATCGGCTTCTCCATGCGCGCTCTCAGCTCCTTCGCGGCTGCAGCAGATGCGGTGCGCTCCAGGCTGTCGAACAGCTCGGTGAGCTTGGCGGGGATCGCCTCCGCATATACGGCAAGCAGGCTGGCGCAGCCCTCCGCGGTGATGCCGAGCTCCCCGAGGGCGCACTGGTCCGCCATCTTGCGGAGGTCACCCATGGAGACGCA
>JBJEVN010000011.1:33660-110077 GCA_051884385.1 Akkermansia sp. | reverse complement strand
CGGGAGCAAACGCGCAGCAATCCTCCGGGGGGGGGTATACAGCATTGTTAATGCTGTAGCAAGAAAAAAGTTCATAATTGTATCGCTTGGATATATTTCGCCCGGGGAATGAGTCCTCCGACTTTTTCCCACAAGCCATTGGGCGGGTACCTAAACGGGTTCATAGCATTAACAATGATGTATACCCTTCTGCGTCGGGCGTATGGGAGAACTTTCCATCGCGCGAGGAATGTCCCGTACCCTGGCAGAACTCATTAACATGAACACATCATTCATTCATTATCTATGAAAAAGACATTAATCGCACTCATGGCTATGGCCAGTGTGGCTTCGGCACAAGTGTTTACCCTTGATTCAGGTAAAGATGAAAACACATCGTCCCTTTACCAGGATGTTGTTGAGGGTACTACCACATGGAATCCGGGCTACACCAGCGGGAAGCTGGAGTATACCGCCTCAGCGACCGACCTGGTTAGAACCATTACCTTCTACATTGAAATCAAGGATCTGTTCGGAGCTGAAAATCTGAGCGATACCGGATATTATAACATTCAGAGCTTCTCATATATAGGAGCTAACGATAGTGGACACTACAGCGGTGGCGGCAGCCGAACTCTTACATTCTCCGTGGGAGAGCAAAGCATCGAATGTACACCTGATGTAGTCACTAATAAATGCTTCACTACAGTTCTACCACAAGATAAATCTGAAGCACTGCTCGTTACCAAGAATGATATTCTGACCATCACTCTTTCAACGGGTGCATCAGGCGAAAAAATTCAGGCAATGTATTATGATACGAATTCTCCTGGTGTTTCCTTTACCATGACAAGTGATGGCAAAGTGAATGATGGTATTACCCCCTCGCTTAATGTAGGTACTACTAGCTGGAAGTACAACAGCCCCGCCATTCGACTTACTCTCACCACCCCCGAGCCCGCCACGGCTACGCTGAGCCTGCTGGCTCTGGCCGGTCTGGCAGCCCGCCGCCGCCGCAAGTGATTGCTCAGCGTATCATTTGATTCTCAACAGGCACCGTGCTGCGGCATGGTGCCTGTTTTTCTGCGCCTTGCAGTTGAAACTTGACAAGCGGGTGATCGTGTGCGATATTAACCAAACATGGTGAATTCTTCTGAAATAGGTGCCGCCATTCGCGCTCGACGAGTAAAAGAACATGTGACGCTGGAGGAAATGGCGGCACTCACCGGCATTGGCATCAATACGTTGAGCAGGTTAGAGCGTGGCGTAGGCAATACCCAGCTGAATGTTCTGCTCAAGGTACTCGAAACCTTGGGACTGGAGCTTTCGATCCTCCCCAGACGCACAATGTATTAAGTATCAGTCATCATGAAGGAAGAAAAGGCCATTGTTTATGTAAAAGGTACTCCGGCGGCGGTACTGACTCGGCACGCACAGAAAGGGTCTCGGCATTATGAGCTGCAGTACCTGCCCGAATACCTGGAGCAGCCCACCTGCCACATGGTGTGTTACAAGATGCCTCCCAGACAAGAGCCTTATTATAGCGAGCACCTTTTCCCCTTTTTTGAGAGTCTGCTGCCCGAGGGCGAAAATCTGGAGCGCATCTGTGCCGAGTTAAAACTGGATGAGCAAGATCGCTTTTCCCAGCTGCTCAGGCTTGCCAGACACGACACCGTTGGTGATGTAACGGTACAGGAGGTAATCGCGGAATGAAACCATTTTTCACAGAGTTTACGGATGCTCAGCAGCAGGAGTTGTTCGATGGAATGAGGGTTTCACCCATCCTTCCCTATAGCTACAAACAAGACTTCCTTACGGGGAGAGGCGCTGTATTTGCTCCGTCCATTTCTGTATCGGGAGCCCAGCACAAAATGTCACTTGTCGTTCGGGATGGGCAGCTCCGTTTTACTGAGCCCGGAGAACAAGGAACCCACATTCTCAAACCTCATCCGCAGAGGTTTGCCTTGCGTCGCGATATTCCTGCCAATGAGGAATTCTGCATGAGGATGTGTCGTCGTTTTTTTAAGTTGCCATCCGCAGAATCCGGCCTTTGTTTTTTTCAGGACGGAGCCCCGGCCTATCTTACCCGGCGTTTTGATGTTTTGCCAGATGGTCGGAAATTGCACATGGAAGATTTCTCCTCTCTTGCCGGGCTGCTGGTCAGGGGCAGCAGCAATGCAAAATATCGCGGTAGCTATGAGGAACTTGCTGCTGTTGTCACCAGTATATCCTCTGCCCCATTGCTGGATTTGAGACTCTTCTTCCGTATGGTTCTTGCGAATTACATCCTATGCAATGGTGATGCCCATGCCAAGAATTTCTCCATGATTGATGCGGATAATGGAGCATGGCGCATCGCCCCCGTTTATGATGTCATGAATACGCGGGTGCATGTAGCAGATGAAGTCTTTGCTATGGAAAATGGCCTGTTCAAGGATAAGGGGGAATCCCCGAAATTTCGGATGCGAGATTTTTTCCAGATGTGGGGTGAAACAATAGGGTTAAGCGCGAAATTAGTTACTATTGAAATTCGTCATGCGTGCGATTCTTTTGCCTTCATCCTGAATGAACTACCCTCATCCTATATGTCTCATAAGGCTCAAAGCGTATTCCGATATCATGTCAAGCAGCGTTTGCTGCACTTCTGAAACGTACACATTTCACCACAAATAGTGAATGCTGGTATATTGAACAGCTCAAGAAATCGCTTTTATTCTATTTTCACCACATATAGGTAAAACGAATTGTTTGCAAATCATTGCCTTTTGTGGCTGTATTTGTGCCTGTGGCATCAATGATGCAGGCGTTCCATTTGTATGAGCTCCTTTCAGCAGCTTCTAAAGTTGCCTCATTCCGGCTTTTAATGACCTTGCTGCCCAACACCCCCAATTATCGTAGTATAGTCCTCATGTCAAGACTCAGCAAGTACAAACCATGATGATGGACCTTTATGCTGCAATTTCTTTGCTCAGGGAGGCAAGAAGCCAGAAATAATCAAGGCTGTTTTCTTTGTTATTTTTTGTAAAGTGTTGATATTTATTTTATAGTATAATTCACACAATCTCCTCTGAAAGCATTCGACATGCTGTAGTCGCCGGAGGAGATAGGTACCGCCCGCTGTGCGACCAATCTGCCGGCATCTCGCCCCCCCGGAATCCTCCGCCGCTTATCAGTCCGCGTCGTCGGGCGTGCGGCGGTAGGGGCCGTCGCCCACGCTCACGACCTCGATTTCCACTTCGTGCACGCCGGCGCGCACAAAGTTCAGCTCGTGAGCCACGCTGCGGCTCACGTCGATGATGCGGTTCATGTGGAAGGGGCCGCGGTCGCAGACGCGCACGAGGCAGCTCTTACCGTTGCTGTGGTTGGTCACGCGCACGACGCAGGGCAGCGGCAGGGTGCGGTGCGCGGCGTAGAAGGAGCTGCTCTTGGGGCGCTCGCCCGTAGCGGTGGCGTTGCCGTGCGCTTCGTAGAACGAGGCCTGCCCGCGCTCGCGGTAGTGCAGCGCCTCGGGGATGCTCATGGGGCGAAAGTGTCGCCCGCGCAGGGTATAGGGGCTGTTCTTAACCCCGGGGTAGGGGCGGGTCGGCTTGGGCTCCTCGGGCGGGCGGCGGTGGCGACAGCCCGGCAGGGGCAGCGCCGTCAGCAACGCCGCCGTCATCAGCACCCAAGCTGCACCGCGCGTGTTCATCCGCCCCCCCGCCGACTCAATGGCGGCTGCCCGCCCCTGCGAAAAAGTCCTTCAGGGCGCCCAAGTCCGCCGCCTGTGGGCGGTCGGCCTCCGCCACGGCCGCTCGCTGCGCCGCGTTGATGGCGGCGGCGCCCTTGGCGGCATAAGCCAGCATCTGCGCCATCTCCTCGGCGGTAAAGACGGCCTCCTCGCCGCTGCCCTGCACCTCCACATACTGCCCCTGCTCCGTCATCACGACATTCATGTCCACCTCGGCATCGCGATCCTCGGTGTAGCAGAGGTCCAGCAGGGGCTCGCCCGCCAGCTTGCCAACCGACACCGCCGCCACCAGCTGGCGCATGGGGTTCTTCTCCAACACGCCGCTGCCCACCAGGCGGTTGAGCGCGATTTGCAGCGCCACGGCCGCGCCCGTGATGCTTGCGGTGCGCGTGCCGCCGTCGGCCTGCAACACATCGCAGTCCACCCAAATGGTGCGAGCACCCAGCGCCTCCAAATCCACCACGGCGCGCAGCGAGCGACCGATGAGGCGCTGAATTTCCACCGAACGCCCGTCCACCTTGCCCGCGCTGCTGTCGCGCTTCTTGCGGTCGAGGGTGGAGTAGGGCAGCATGGCATATTCCGCCGTCAACCAACCGCCCGACACGCGCTGATTCTTCATCCAACGCGGCACATCCTCCTCGATGGTGACGGCGCAGATGACCCGCGTCTTGCCGAAGCAGGACAGCACCGAGGCCGTGGCATGCGGCGCAACATTGAGGACAAACTCCAGAGGGCGCATCTCATCCGCCCCGCGATAATCTTGGCGTTGCATACCTCCCTTTTAGCACAAATGCCCGCAGGGCGCAAGTCCGAGCCGGGGCAAAAAAAAAGAGCCACCACGTTTCGTGGCGGTCTCCGACCCCCTCTCCGACGCCTGAGCGGTCGGGCACAAGGGGAAAAAGCCTCTGCCGCGCTTAGCGGACGATGGCGGGAGCCTCAGGGCAAGGGGGCAGGCTGTTGGCGGCAGCCGTGGCCGCACCCAGCGCCAGCAAGCCAATCATCAGTGCAATGCTCTTCATGTTCTTATTCTCCTTTCTTTCGAACCTTTCGTCCGATGGAAACCATCGGCGCGGGCAGTATACATGAATTTTTCGTCATGTCAACACCAAAACCTCAAAATAGGTCATTTTTTCGTCTTTAGAGCCAAATGCGACAGCACACGCGCGCGGGGGTTGACGCCGCAGGGGGCAGCGGGTAAGATGAAGCCATGAAACCGGAATCTAAGGAACCATGCGATGCCTGCGATTGCGAGCAGCCCAAGCCCGAGCAGGAATTTGCCGACGCCGTGGAGGAAAACGCCGAGGAGACGAGCGCCGCGGTCGATGAGCTGGCGCGCTGGCGCGACAAGGCGCTGCGCACCGCCGCCGAGTACGACAACTACCGCAAGCGCTGCGTGCGCGAGCGCGAGGAGTTCAACAAGTACGCCAACCGCAGTCTGTTGGAGGAGCTGCTGCCCGTGGTGGATAATTTCGAGATGGGCATGCAGATGGCCGGGCAGGACAGCTCGTCGATGATTTACATCGGCATGAGCATGGTGCAGAAGCAGTTGCAGGATTTCCTCGCCGGCCAGGGGGTGGAGCCCATTGCCTGCGAGCCCGGCGCGCCCTTTGACCACAACCTGCACGAGGCCATCATGAGCGAAGCCTCCGAACAGCCCGAGGGCACCATCCTGCGCATTATCCGCAAGGGCTACACGCTGCGCGGGCGCCTGCTGCGCCCGGTCAATGTGGTGACGGCGGCCGCGCCCGAGCAACCCGCCCCCGCCGGGGACGCCAACGCCTAACCCCGACCGAACACGATGTCTAAGGATTATTACGAGGTGCTGGGGGTGGCGCGCGATGCCGACGATGCGACCATCAAAAAGGCGTATCGCAAGCTGGCGATGAAGTACCACCCCGACCGCAACCCCGACAACAAGGAGGCCGAGGAGAAATTCAAGGAGCTGGGCGAAGCCTACGAGGTGCTCAGCAACCCGGACAAGCGCGCCGCTTACGACCGCATGGGGCACGATGCCTTCAAGAACGGCGGCATGAACGGCGCGGGCGGAGGCGGAGGCTTCGGCGGCTTCTCCGACCCGATGGATATTTTTGCCCAAATGTTCGGTGGCGGCTTCGGCGGCTTCGGCGGACAAACACGCCGCCGCCGGACCGACCCGCGCCAACCCGGCAGCGACCTGCGCTACGACCTGGAGCTCACGCTGGAGGAGGCGGTGCGCGGCTGCGACAAGACGCTCAAAATCGAGCGCCTTGTGCCCTGTGAGGCCTGCGGCGCCACGGGCTCCAAGGATGGCTCGGCGGGCTTCAAGACCTGCCCCACCTGCCACGGCTCGGGCGTTGTCACCCGCCAGAGCGGCTTTTTTGTCCAGCAGAGCACCTGCCCGACCTGCCGAGGCGCGGGGCAGACAATATCCAACCCCTGCCCCGCCTGCCGGGGCGAGGGTCGCGTGCACAAGGATGTGACCATCACCCTGCATGTGCCCGCCGGGGTGGACACCGGCACCAAGCTGCGCAGCAGCGGCAACGGCGATGCCGGCACCCACGGCGGCGAGACGGGCGACCTCTATGTGTTCATCGACATCAAGCCGCACGAGCTCTTCTCCCGCGAGGGGCAGGATTTGCACCTGAGCATGCCCGTCCCCTTCCTGACGGCGGCGCTGGGCGGCAACCTCACGGTTCCGACCTTCGACGGCCCCACCACCCTCAAGGTGCCGGCAGGCACCGGCAGCGGCACGATTTTCCGCGTGCGCGGCAAGGGCGTGCCCGAGCTCAGGGGCAGCGGGCGCGGCGACCTGATGGTGGAGCTGACGGTGGAGACCCCCGCCAAACTCAACAGCGCGCAAACCAAGGCGCTGCAGGCTTTCGGCGACACGCTCAAGGACGCCAACCAGCCCGAGACAACGGCCTTCCGCAAGCGCGCCGATCGCTTCCTCCGCTAAGCCTGCAGCCATGCACCGCTGCTACAGCCCCGGCGCCGCACTCACGCGCGGCAGCTCTGTCACGCTGGAGGGCGAGGAGGCGCACCACGCCCTGCGCGTGATGCGCCTGCGCGAGGGCGACGTCTGCGAGCTCTTCAACGGCGAGGGGGCGGCCGCGCGGGCGCGCATCCTCTCGGTCGCGGGCAACTGCCTGGTGCTGGGCGACTGCGAGCCGCTGCCCGCCCTGCCCCCCGTGGCGGGGCTCACGCTGGCGCTCGCCATCCCCAAGGGCTCGAACATGGATCTGATTGTGCAGAAGGCGGTGGAGATGGGCGCGGCGCGCATCATTCCCCTGCTCACCGAGCGCACCATCGTGCGGCTCGATGCCAAGGAGGGGCGCGCCAAGGCGCAGAAATGGCGGCGCACGGCGCTGGAGGCCTGCAAGCAATGCGGAGTGAACACGCTGCCCTTGGTGGAGGAGCCGCAGCGCTACGCGGCTTTTCTACAGCGCCACGATCTGCCCGCGCTGAAGCTGAACGCCGCCATCGTGCCCCACGCCCGCCCCCTGCGTGCGGTGCTGGAGGAAGCGCGCGCGCACGGGCAGCGCGAGGCGCTCGTGCTCATCGGTCCCGAGGGCGACTTTTCCCCCGCCGAGTACGCCGCGGCAGAGGCTGCGGGCTACATCCCCACCTCGCTGGGGTCCATCATCCTGCGCGTGGAAACGGCGGTGTTCATGTGCCTGGCCGCAGCGCGCTACGCGCTGGACCCCGAGAGCTGCTGAGCAGCGACGCCCTCCTGCGCGGAACGACACGACCGCGGATTCCCCCCCCCCCCCACACAACAGCGCGGGCAGGCTTCCCTTGCCGGAAACCCGCCCGCTCTTGCTCCGATGCTCTCGGGCACCCTTACAGGTGCATGGGCATGAGCACGTAGAGGAACTCGTCTGCCACGCGCATGACCCCCGGGCTGGAAGAGTCGATGAGGTCGAGGTAGACCTCGCCCTCGCCCACGGCCTTGAGCGGCGCGAGCACATAGTCGGCGTTGAACGCGATGGGCAGCTCGCGGCCGTCGTAGTCGATGGGCACCTCTTCGCAAGCCTCGCCCATGTTGGCACTGGACTGCACCTTCATCATGCCGGGCACAAAGTGGAAGCTCACCGTGTTGGACTTCTCGGCAGAAAGCAGGGACACGCGGCGCACCGTCTCGTTGAGCTCCTGCGCCGAGAGGGTGATGCGCTCGTTGTAGCGGCTCGGAATCACCTGGCGGTAGTTCGGGTAATTGCCGTCGATGAGTTTCGTCACCAGCAGGGTATCTCCGAAGTCAAAGGCCGCCTGGTTCGTGGTGATGCGGATCTGCACCTCGCCCGCATCGCCCAGCAGGCGGTGCAGCTCGGCCACGGCGCGGCTGGGGATGTCGATGTCCACCGCCAAACTCTCGGGGAACTCCAGCTCGTTCTCGAAGAGCGCCAGACGACGACCGTCGGTGGCGACCAGCGTCAGCTTGCCGTCGCGGAAACTCGTGTAGATGCCGTTGAGCACGTAGCGCATGCCGTCGTTGGCGATGGCGAACTCCGTGTAGCGGAAGCCCTTGTTGAGCATGGCCTGCGGCACGCGGAACTCGCGCGATTCCTTGAACACGGGCGTGCCGGGAAACTCGTCGGCGGACAAACCGTTGAGCTTGAACTGCGCGCGGTTGCAGCGGATGGTGGCCACCGTTCCCGAAACCTCCACCGTCACCTCGCCGTCGCGCAACTCACGGATAATGCTCTGCAACTTCTTAGCCGGCAGGGTGATGGCACCCGCTTTCTCCACCATGCAGGGCACCTGCGTGGCGATGATGAGCTCCATGTTGGTGGTCTTGAGGCGCAGGGTGCCCTCCTTCGCCTCCAACCACACGTTGGAGAGAATGGGCATGCTCGGGCGGGTGGATACCACGCCCGCCACCTTGTTCAAGCCGTCCAGCAGCACTTGTTTCGCGAGGGAGAATTTCATAAATGTCCTTTGTTGCATGACATTGTAGCGCCCCGCGCGCGTTATGGCAAGCGAAAAGAAGCCCCAATCGCTATATTAGAGAGACTTTGCGCACCGGCACCCCCATATCTTGCGCCCGACCCTCCGCAGATTCCCCCTCAGCGGGCGCTGCCCGCCGGCTCCTCCTCGCCGGCGGTCATGTCGAAGGCATGGGGGTTGTCCTCCTCGGCCGGTCCCTGCGCGGCAGCGGCGGCGCGATCGCGGCGCGGGGTGCCGTCCTCCTCGCGGAAGTTGAGCCCGGCGGCATCCCAAGAGGGGTACTGCGCCTCGATGCGGCGGCGGAAGTCCGCCTCGCTCGGGCGCGTCTCGGCGGGAGCCCAAGCCACCTCCGCCAGCGCGCAGAGGCGTGGCAGCAGCATGTACTCCAGCTTGGCAGGGCTTTGGATGGCCTCGCCCCAGGCGTTGCCCTGCACCCCCACGGCGTTGGGGTACTGTGCGGGGTCATAGCGCAGCAGCTTTTGCCAGGGGAACACCCCCTTGGCGGGGAAACCGTTGTACTGCCCATTGCGCGGGGCATGCCCCTGAGGGTAATCGAAATAGAAATGCGAGCGCGGGCACAGGATGACCGGCACGCCCTTTTGCTCGGCCAAGCGCGCGGCAGGTGTGCCGCGCCACACGAGGCACTGCACATTGTCCGGCAGGGAGTCGGACTCCAGCACCTCGTCCCAACAGAGCGCGCGGCGACCGCGCGCCTCCAGCATCGCCGCCGCACGGCGCGTGAAGAAATCCTGCACCTCTGCCGCGCGCGTCATGCCGCGTTCGCGCATGAATTGCTGCACGGCGGGGCTCTGCTCCCACTCGCTGCGCGGCACCTCGTCACCGCCGATGCCGATGGTCTCGGCGTGCGGGAAGAGCTCGCAAAGCTCATCGAGCACCTGCTCTATAAAGCGCAGCGTCTCCTCCTTGGGTGCCAGCACCGTGCGGTGTACCCCCCACTTGCAGGACACGGTCGGCGCGCGATAGCCGGGGATGTCCGTGTTGCCCAGCTCGGGGTAAGCCGCCAAAATGGCCGTGGCATGGCCGGGAATCTCAAACTCAGGGATGATGGTGATGCCCAGCCGATGGGCATAATCCACCAGCTCGCGAATCTCCTGCTGCGTGTAGAAAGCCCTCAGGGGGCGGCCGTCGCCCTCGTAGCGCGATTCGGGGCGGGGCGATTCCGCGCGGCTGCCCCCCACCTGCGTCAGGCGCGGGTAGCTGCGGATGTCCACGCGCCAGCCCTGGTCATCCGTCAGGTGCCAGTGCAGGCGGTTGAGTTTGTAGCGCGCCATGAGGCGCAGCACGCGCCGCACCTCCTCCGCCCCCAGGGGGCTGCGCGCCTCGTCCAGCAGGAGCCCGCGGTGCGCGTAGAGCGGCGCATCGACCACGCGGCAGGCAGGAAAAGCCCCCCCCTCGCGCCGCAACTGCGCCAAGGTCGCCGCCGCGGCATGCACATCGCCCGCCAGCGTCAGCCCCTCGGGCGCCACCTCCAGCAGGTAAGCCCCCGGCGGCAGCGCCATCGGGCGCACCCGCACCTGCCCCGCGCCGTTCACCACCGCCGCGGGCACCCCCAGCTCGCGCAACACGCTGTAGAGCTCATGCCCCGCCTCCCCGGCCTCAAAGCCGATTTCCACCCCCGCCGCACCGGGGCGCAGCTCCCCCGCACGCCACTCCAGGCTCTGCGGCGTGGGGATGAGCAGCATCTCCGCCGCCGGAGCCGCACAGCCCAGCCAAGCGGCACACAGACTCCAGAACAATTGTTTCCACATACGCGAAGCTCTCAGTGTTTCGTGCGACGGGTCAGGTATTTCATCAGCGCGTAGAGCAGCGCCAGCAGCAGCACGCCCAGCACCACCAGGTGCGACTCGGCCTTCACCGCCTGTACCAGCGCCTCGGGGCTGTCCATAATGCCCGGGTGCTCGCTACCCACCTTGTCGCCGAACCAAGCCAGCACCGCGCACCAAATAGCCGAGCCGATGATGGTCGCCGCGCTGAAAGAGGCGAAGTTCACGCGCGCCAAGCCCGCCGGGATGGAAATCAGGTGACGAATCACCGGCAGAAAGCGCGCGAAGAAAATACCCGCCGTGGAGTAAGCACGCATGAACTGCTCGGCCGTCTCCACCTTGTGCGGCGGCATGAAGAAATACTTGCCCCAGCGCATCACCAGCGGACGCCCCAGCAGCAGCGCGCAGACATACATGCAGCAGGAGCCGAGGTAGGAACCCACCGTGCCCGCCAGCACCACCCCCCAGAAACTCATCGGAGCGCCGGGCTGCGCCGCCACAATCGCCGCGGGCGGCACCACCACCTCGCTGGGCACCGGAATAATCGAGCTCTCCATCGCCATGAGCAGGCAAACCCCCGCATAGCCCCAGTCGGCAATGCACTGCATACACAGATTGAGAAATTCGTGCATAGATGTTTCGTGTTAAGAATGATGGTTCCCGCAGCAACAATCGTCCCCATGATGGTGGTGTCCGCAGGAGCAGGGCTCCCCCTCCTCCGGCTCCTCGAGGTCAGCATCCTCGATATGCGGCGGCAACGGCTCATCGTCCGCCGGGCGGTAGGGCGGGCGCAGCCGCTCGTGCAGCGCCGAAGTAGCCGCGACCTCGGCAGCAAAACGCCCCTGCGCGTTTTTGGCGCGCAGGTCGGCTCCCGCCGTCAGCAGCATGTCCACCACGCGCTCGTAGCCGTAGTGCGCCGCCAGATGCAGCGGGCACTGGCCGTAGGCGTTGCGCGCATTGACATCCGCCCCCGCCGCCAGCAGCAGGGCGATGAGCGCCTCATCCGGCTCCACCCCGTACTCCGCCAAGTCCGGCGCTAAATCCACCTCGTCCTGCAACAGCAGAGTCGCCGCGCGCGCCAGCTCCTCGCCGCTCTCGGCACGCTCCAGCTCCTCCAAAAATTCCTGCACGGGTTCGTCAAAATCCTCGGGGTCGAGGTCGGCCGCCATCTCGCGCAGGTCGGCGAGCGCCACGCGCGGCTGTTCCTCGGGCGCCAGCTCAACGCTGTTCCACTGCAAATCGCTCATGCGCCGCAGGATAACACAAGTGACGCGCCGTGGCGAGTCCAATCTGCCCCTGCCGCCACGTGGTGCCGCACTTTCCCCTTGCCCCCCCGCGCGCAAGCGGGTATCATAACGCGCACTCCCCCACCATGCCGCGACCTCTCACTGCCACCGCCCTGACCCTTTGTGCCCTCGCCCTCACGGCGGGATTCCCCGTGCAGGCGCAAGTGGTGCGCACGGGCACTACCCCCGGCAGCGCTGCCTCCCGCGCCATCAAAGACCCCGCCGAATACTACCTGACGGCCTACCGCCTCTTCCGCGAGTCCGAACAGCTGGCCGCGCAGCAGAACTACAACGCCGCCATCGCCAAGGGGAATCAGGCAGAAAAGGTACTCGCCGGCATTGTCAAGGATTTCCCCAAGTGGAAGAGCAATCTCGTCGCCACGCGCCGCAAGCTGCTGGCTGAGAATCTGGCCAACTACAAGAAGCGCGCGCAGGAAGCCCCTGTGCCCACGGGGCGCCAGCCGGGCAAGCCGCTGGCGCTGGAGCCCGCCCTGCCGCAGAATCTGCCGGGACCCGCCGGGGTGCAACCCGGCGCGCCTGAACCCAAGGAACCCGATGCCGACAGCGGCCGGGAGTACCGCAAGCTTTACGATGCGCTGACCCGCGCGCAGGAGGAGTGCCGCCGCATGGCGCTGGCCTACAGGGAGCTCAACACCAAGTTCGAGAGCCAGCAACAGGAGCTCAGCGCCGCCAAACTGGCGCAGCAGCAATACAAAGACCGCTACGACCGCCTACAGGAGCAGATTGCCACCGAGCGCGCGGCGGGCAATCAGGTGGTGGACTCGCTCTCGCAGCAGCTCGCGGAGATGGAGGCCAAGTACCGCGCCTCGGAAGCAGCGCGGCAGCAGGCCGAGGCCAAGGTGGCCGAGCTGGAAACCACGCTGGCCAAGACGCAGGAGGAACTGGAGCGTGTGACGCGCGAGCGCGACGCCCTCAAGGCCGAAAACGAGCAACTTCGTGCCATTGTAGAGCTCAACAGCCCTGAGAAAACCAAGGCGCTGCTCGACCAGAACCTCACACTCGACCGCAAGCTCAAGGAAGCGCAGGAGCGCATCGCCGCGCTGGAGGCGCAGGCCTCGGGCAACGGTGACGAACAGGCCGTGCTGGCGCAGCAGCTCAGCGAGGCGCGCAGTGAGGCCGAGCGCCTGCGCGAGGAAATGAGCGGAATCTACGACGAGAACATGGGCTACCGCCGCCGCGTCTCCGAGCTCACCGAACGGCTCAACAACCTGGAAGCCGACCTCGAAGTGCAGGCGGGACGCCCCGTGGTCGACCCCGCGCTGGCGGAGGAAAACCAGTTGCTGCGCGAAGTGATTGCCAAGCAGAAGCGCACCATCGCCATGCAGGAGGAAGGGCGCAAGCTGCTCATCGAGACCTACAAGCAAATCAAGAACCAAGACCCCGGCACCCTCGCCGCCCTGCAAAAGCTCGATGAGGAGAGCAGCCTCGACCTCACGGATGCCGAGCGACGTATCATGAATGCCGTGCAGGGCACGGACAAGGGGCAACAAGAGGCCGCGCAAGCCGTGCGCGACAGTCTGGAGGTGGAAGCGCTGGCCTCACTGGCTGCCAAAGCCTTCTCCAAGGCGCGCTACACCGCCGCCGAGCAGCTCTACCGCACCCTCTGCGAGTCGCAGCCCGACCATGTGGCGGGGCTGGTCAACCTCGGCACCATTCTGCTCTACCGCAACAAATGCGAGGAAGCGGTCGAATACTTCAGCCGCGCCACGCGGCTTACCCCCGACCTGGCGCTCTCGTACTACATGGCGGGTATCTGCTACTACCGCCTCGACCGCATGGAGGAGGCGCGCCAGCTCTTCGCCCGCACCATTGAGCTGGACCCGGGCAACGCCGAGGCCTTCTTCTACCTGGCCAACATCGAGGGTGTCAGCGGCGAATACGAGCGCGCGCTCAAGCACTTTGCCGCCGCCCTCAAGCTCAAACCCGGGCTGGGCGATGCCCACTACAACATGGCGCGCCTGTATGCGGAGATGAAGCGCATCCCCGACGCTGCGCGCGCCTACAACCGCGCCATCCGCAACGGCGCCGAGCCCGACCCCGAGTTCGAGAACTACCTGCGCAACCACCCCGACAACGCGCAGCAACCGGGTGATGACCTGCTGGAGAGCATCAAGCCCGAGGACGAGGCCGCCGCCCTGCGCAGCGAAGATCCCGAGATGAACAAAATCATCGAGGCGCGCGATGCCGACAAGCTGCCGAGTGCCGACCCGAATGCGCCCGCCGCCGAGCCCGAGCTCAAGCTCGACGGGCCGGACTTCCTCGACCTGCTCCAGCGCGTACAAACCCCCGTGCGCGAAGCACCCGAGGCCTCCCCCGCCGGGCGCGGACACCAGTGCGACAAATCGCGCTTCACCACCGTGCGCGTCAGCACCCGCGCGGGCGGCTACCGCCACCGCGTCAAGCTGCGCCTCAAGCGCCCCGAGCCCCGGCGCATCCGCCAACGCGGCGGCGACATCGAGCTGCTCAAGCAGAAGAAAAGGTGAGATTCCTATCGGCTCAGTATCGGCTAAATGAGCCGATTACAATTGCCCTGCGTTGTGACGGTGCGAGTATGAAGACATAGCGCCGGCGCGCGAGCGCGCCGAAAAGGGGCGCTAAGCTTGGACGGCGGCGAAATTGCGCTTGCAATCGCGGGCGCATGTGCCATACTGATAGCCGAAATGGCCATGCTGCACCTCACCGACCCCGCCGGACAGACCCTGAGCTACGAAACGCCCGCCGACGCTGCCCTTTGGACCCTGGGCAGCGCCGAAGGGAGCACCATTGCCCTGCAGGGCGAGGGGATTGCCCCCCAACACGCCACGCTGAACTTTGCGGACGGGCAGGTAAGGCTGAGCCCCGCCGAGGGAGCGGTGCTGCTCAACCGAGCGGCGCTGACGGAGCCCACCCTTGTCGAGCCGGGTGCCGTGTTCGAGCTGGGGGGCTATCGGCTGAGCTTGGCGACCGAGGCAGCGCCAAGCAAGGCTCCCGCAGAACCTGCGACCGCCCCCGCCCAAGCGAAGAAAGCGGCGCCCAAGGCTGCACCCGCACGCCGCAGCGCGCCCGCGCGCCTGCCCAAGGTGAAGAAGGAGAACCCGATTGTCACGCTCATCACCCCGCTCTACGTCATCATCATCCTCGCGGCGGCTTTTGTGGCGGGGTTGACGCTGCGCTTCAAAATCATGACGGGCGGCTTCCTGCCCGACAGTTTTTTCCGATAAGGGCGCGTGTCGCACCCGATGCAGGCAGCGCAGCTTTCGCGGCGCTCACTCCCCCGCCCACCGCGCCAGCGCCGCGCGCGCGCTGTCCGGCAGCTCCGCCAGCTTGATGCGACCGCTTGTGCCATGCACCAGCACCACCGCGCTCTTGGGCAGCCCCAGGCTTTTAGCTAAGAAGCTCACAATCTCCTTGTTTGCCTTGCCCTCGGTTGGGGGAGCGGCAATTTTCAGGCGCAGCACCCGCCCGACGCTCGGGTAATCCTCCTCCCAGCCCAGCAGCTCATTGCGCCGCGCCCCGGGGGTGACCTTGAGCGCGAGCTTCATGCCTCCTCCTCCCTCCCCGAGCCCGGCAGCAGCTCCGCCGCCACGGGCAGGCGCTCCAGCGTCTTGCCGCAAGCGCGCGCCTCCGCCTCGCTCGGCAAATCCTTGGCCGTGTGTACCCCCTCCGTCAGCAGGAAAGGCAGCAGCAGCACATGCGCGGCTTGCATGCCCGCCAGCTGCGCCGACGCCGCCGGCTGCTGGCAGCCGAAATAGCCCAGCACCACCTCCGTGCCGGGCAGCAGCTCGCGCAGGCGACGGCAGAAGAGCGCCGGTTCCGGCGGCGGCTCGGGCAAGGGTGAGCCGTGCGCCACCACCAGCACGCCCGTGCCGGGGCGCAGCTGCGTGCTGATGCGCTCCGCCGCCGCGCGCGCCAGCCAGGGGCTGGCCCCGAGCACCGGTTGGTAGTACAAGCGCCGCCGCGCGCAGGCATAGGCGGCATCCAGCTCGCGCACCAGCCTTTCGCCGCTGCTGCTGCCGCTGAGCATGAAGAGCGGGTACACCAGTACGGGGGCATCTGCCGGCGGCAGCTCCGCCGTTGCCAGATTGTGCAGATGGCAGCGGTACACCCGCCCGCGCGGCATGCGGATGCCCGGCGGGTTGAGCTGCATGCCGCGCTCGTTGTAGCTGATGAGCAGGTAATAGCGCTTCCACGCGCGATGGCGCAGCAGCACGGGCGCCACCGCCGCCAGCACCGCCAGCTGCGAGAGCGCAAAGTGGAAGTAAATCAGCCGCCGCAGGTGCGCCGCCTCCGCCCCCTCGGGAGCCGCCGCCAGGCGCGTCCCGCAGTCCACCGAGCCCCACAGGGCGGCGGCGAACGCAGCAGCGCAGAACAGCAGCAGCAGGCGATAGTGCTTCACGCAGCGGCGGGGTGAGCGGGCTTACACCTCGGCATCGGCCTGCGCCTGAGCCTGCAACTCGGCGCGCAGGTCGTGCTTGCGGTCGAAGTAGAGCACGATGGGCGCGGCGATGTAGATGGACGAGTAGGTGCCGATGGCGATACCCAGCAGCATGGTGATGGAGAAATCGCGCATGGCGGGACCGCCCAGCGCAATGAGCGCCACCAGCACCGCGATGGTCGACACCGAGGTGAGCAGCGTACGCGAGAGCGTCGAATTGATGGCCTCGTTCATGATGTCGATGAGCTTTTCATTGGGTGCCGCCAGACGCAGGCGCTCGCGGATGCGATCGTAGATCACGATGGTATCGTTGATGGAATAGCCCGCCACCGTCAGGAAGGCGCCGATGTGGATGATGCTCAGCTCCGTGCCCAGCAGCACCACCAGACCGATGATGCCGAACACATCGTGCGCGATGGACACCAGCGCGCCCATGGCGAAACTCCACTCGAAGCGGATGGAGAGGTAGATCGTGATGCCCAGCATGCCCATCAGCAGCGCGAAGCAGGCCGTCTTGAGGAAGGTCGCGCCCAGCGCCGCGCTCACCTGCTCCACATCGGGCGCTTGCAGCTCGTTCATGTGCGGCACCTGCTCGCGCAGGGTGCGGTCGATGAGCAGCGCCTCCTCCTTGCTGGCGCAGCGAATCTTGATGTTGCGATCCGTCGCATTGGAGAACTCCTGAATCGTCGGCACCTTGGAGAGCTTCATGCCCATCACCGTGCTCTCCGCCTGCTTGTAGTCCAGCGCGCAGGAATCCGGCACCACATAGGTCGAGGTCGTACCGCCCGTGAAGTCAATGCCCAGCGACTTCTCCCCGCGAATGCCCACCATGTAGGCCATGCAGCCGAGGATGAGCACCAGCGACGCTGCCATCGCCTGCTTGCGCCACTTGAGGAAATCGAAGCAGCGACCCTCGAAGGGGGCGCGGGCAAAGACAAAATCCTTCATCAGCCCCAGGCGCTCCGCCCAGAAGAAGACCACGCGCGTCACCACAATGGCGCCGATGAGCGAGGTGATGATACCCACGCTCGTCGTCACCGCAAAGCCCTTGATGGAGCCGCTGGCAATCCAGAAGAGAATCACCGCCGTGATCAGCGAGGTGATGTTGGAGTCCCAAATGGCCGAGAAGGCCTTTTCGTAGGCCGCGCGCAGGCAGACGATGAAGGGGCGACCCGTCTTGCGCTCCTCGCGCATGCGCTCGTAGATGAGCACGTTGGCATCCACCGCCACACCCATGGTCAGCACGATACCCGCAATGCCTGGCAGCGTGAGCACGAAGCCGAAGAGGCTCATGAGCCCCAGCAGCGTCAGCGCGTTGATGGCCAGACCCACCATCGCCACCATGCCCGCCGAGCGGTAGTACCAGTAGCAGAAGGCAAACACGCCCAGCATGCCGATGAGACCGGCAATCTGCGCCTGCTCCAGCGCGCTCTTGCCCAGCTGCGCCGACACATCCTTGCGCCCCTCCACCTTCAAATCGCTCGACAGCGGGTTGGCCAGTGCCTTGGAAATGTCCTCCGGCTCACCCTTGCCGTTAAGCCCCGAGATATTGAACTCCTTGTGCAGCACCGCCTGCACCGTCGGCGCGCACTTGATGCTGTTGTTGAGCACCACCGCCAGGCGGTCGCGACCGATCTGCATCGCCCCCGTCAGGCGCCCCATGCGGGCAGCCCCCGCGCGGTTGAGCACCACATCCACATAGCCCTTGCGCACATAGTCCGGCTGGGAAGAGGACACCTCCTTGCCCGTGATGTACATATCCTTCTGCATCGCCGCGTAGGGCTTCTGCAGCACCATGTACTCAATCACCGGGCGGCCGTGGCGGTCGAGCACCGGTTCCCCCGTCTCGTCATCCGTGTGCGGGTAGGGGCGAATCATGTAATCATTCAGCCCGAACTTCGAGGGGATGCGCGGCATGGCCGGGGGCACCACGTTGCGCGCCCCCGCCGCCACCTTGGCATCATAATCCGCCCGGCGTTGCTCATAGAGCTCGATAGCCTGCTGCGTCTCCTCATCCGCGATGACCCGCTCACTCTCCGGGTACACCGCCAGCAGCTCCAGCTTGGCCATCTTGGTGAGCATCTTCTCCATGGCGTCGATCTTTTCTTTGTTGACCACGGGATCGGCATCCTGCTGCGGAATCTGAATCAGAATCTTGTTGCCCGAGTGCAGAATCTGCACCTCGCTCGTGCCCGTCGCGTTCAAACGCTCATTGAGGATATTGCAGGCCTGCTCCATATCCTCCGCCGTCGGCGGCGTCAGCACCCCGCGGTCGTCCAGCTTGGGCTGCACCTCCATCGTCAGCTCCGCACCACCGGAAATATCAATACCGTAGTGAATGCCGTTCAGGAAGAGCGACAGCAGCGAAAAGGCCGACAAACCCACAATGAACAAGGTGCCGGCATTGCGCTTCACACGGTCATTCTCCGAAGCCAAATACCAAAAAAACAGCACAATGAGCAGCGTGCCGACGATGAAATAAAACGCCGGCGTGTTGATGAGATGGTGAAGGGTCTGTAACATGAGCGTGCGAACAGTTTGCTCGTGCCATTGTGGCACAACAGGGCGGCAGGTCAAGCCCACATCGTGGCAGCGCGCGCTATTTCAACGCACAGAGCAGGCGCAGCCCCCCCTCACGAGCGCGCCAAGCGCAGCAGTGCCGCCGTCGCACGCGGCTCCCCCAGCGCCGCCGCCCGGCGGAACCAGTACGCCGCCAGCACCGCGCTGCGCGGTGCCCCCAGTCCCTCCTCGAAACAGCAGCCCAAGCGCAACGCCGCCGCCGCGTGGCCATTGCGCGCCGCACGCTCCAGACAACTGACACCCCCCGCCGCATCGCGCGTGCAGCCGATGCCCTTGAGATAACACTTCCCCAAGCGATACAGCGCATCTGCATCGCCCCCCGCCACCGCCACATTCAGCAGCTCCACCGCGCGCTCGTAGTCGCGCGCGCAGCCCCGCCCCCGCAGCAAACGCTTGGCCAGCAGCGCGCACGCCGCCGGCTCCCCCGCCTGCGCACGCTCCCTGAGCTCCTCCTCCCTCACGGCAGCGTGCGAATGTACATCGACACCCCGTTGAGCAGCATCTCCAGCGCAATCATCGCCAGCAGCGTGCCCATCACCCGCTCCAACACCACCGCAAACAAACGCCCCGCCCGCGCAATCAGCCCCGAGGCCAGCCCCATCAGCGCCCCCGTCGCCAAACACGCCGCCACAATCGCCCCCACCGAACCCACATGCGCCCACACACCGTGGCTGAACGATGCCTGCAACATCACATAGGCCATCCCCGCCGGGCCTACCACCAGCGGCACCGTAATCGGCACCAAAAAAGGCTCGTGAGCCGGGGGACGCCCCGTCTCTGCCCCCGCCGAGCCATCCTCCAGCACATTGATACGCGGAAACACCAGCCCCACCGCAATCAGCATCAGCAGCAAGCCGCCCGTCAGCGTCAGCGCTGCCTCCGAAATCCCGAAATAGCGCAGCAGCGAACCGCCCAAGGCGTAAAACAGCAGCAGCACCAGCGTAAAAAACAGCGTCTCGCGCGCCATCACCCACGCCCGACGGCGTGGCGGCAACCCCCGCAGCAAACTATGCACAATCGGCGCATTGCCGAAAGGGTCGAGAATAATCATCAGCGTCACCGCCACCGAAAACAGATACTCACCGTTCATCTTTCTTCAACAAAAAGCATTTCTACAAACGCACAAAACCCGAAATAGCGCAGCATTGGCTCATCACACGCAGCAAACCTAAAATAGCGCAGCATTGGCTCATAACACGCACCAAACCTAAAATTCTTTGCGAGAGAAAATGAGCGCGGCAACGGAGAGGTGGAGGAGGATGTAGAAAAAAGCGAGCAGCGCCAAGGCGCCGAGCATCCCCCAAGAAAGCGGAGTACCGGCCGCCGCCGCATCTGCCACCGCAAACAGACTGAAATCCGGGAGGAGGAACTGCACCGCGCGCTGCACCACCTGCAGCGACGCCGATGCCCCCTGCCCCGCCGACAACAGCGCAAAGAGCGTCCCCTGAAACATCCCCACCGCATAAGCCCCCAGACCGAACATCATGCTCACCAGCGAGCCGCTCGTGCAGCAGGAAATCAGCAGCGTCAGCCCCGTCAGCACCCCGTAGCCCAACAGCGACGCCAGAATCCCCCGCTGCACATTCCACGTATTGCCCGCCTCCGCCACCTGCTCCAGATACGGCTCCGCCTGCTCCGGCGAATAGCCCGCCAGCGTCAGCTGCTCCTGCAGCGCAGCCGCCAGCGAAGCTCCGCGCAACTCCAACAGCAGCACCATCAACGCATCCAACACACCCACCACCAGCAGCAGCAACGCCGCCACCCCCAGGAACTTCCCCAGCAAATAATCAAAACGCGGCACCGGCTTGCACAAAATCGTGTACAGAATGCGATCCTCCGCATCGCGCGGAATCAGCAACGCCGTCGCCGCCACACAAAACAGCAGCGCGAACAACTGCATGCAGCCCAAGCACACATCCTTGAGGAACAGCAGCTGCGCCACACCCTGAAACTCCACGCACACCCCCTCCTGATACGGGACAAATTGCAGCAGAAGCACCAACAGCGCCACCGCCGCCGGAACCAGAAACAAGCGCATCCGCAGCAGCTGCGTCAGCGTCGCCCCCGCCACCGCCGCCACCCGCGCCGGAGACCCGAGCAAAGCCTGACCCAGCGCCCTCACCGCACCGCCTGACGCTTCGCGTGCTCCCCGTCCTCAATCAGCTTCCAAAAGGTGCGCGACTTCTCCAGCGCCCGATCCTCCGACACCGAACCCAAGCCCGAACGGAACACAAAATCCTTCAGCGAATCCGCATGCAGCACCCGCTGCACCACCACTACGCCATCCTCAATCGTGAAATAAATGCGGTACTGCTTGGTGCGGAAGCGGTAAATCCGGCGCCCCTGACGCTCGATTACCCCAAAATCCGAATCCGGTGCGGGACCCTCGCGCAGCATCTTCTCGTCCACCGAAAAAGCAAAGAAAAGCTCCAGCTGCTCCAAGGTGGGAATGGCCGAAATCTCCGCCGCACTAATCTCGTTAAAAGCTATCTGGTGCATAACCCCAGTATGCGCAGGCAGCGGCAGCAAGGCAAGAAAAATGTCCGTCAGCGCGAGCCCGCCCGCCGCGCACACGCGATTTGCACTTGACGGCCGACACCCGCTCGGGCATACTCAGCCTCGCCGCCGGAGCTCCCCGGAGGCAGAGCTGGAAAACCCCGCCAGGACCGAGAGGTAGCAACGGTATTCAGACTCTGCCTGTCGGGTGCAGCTTCGGCGGTTTTTTGCGTCCGGATGCGGCCGGAGATGGGCAGCGACAGGCTTGAGCCGTCAGAAATTCATATAAAGTCGGTAGAAATTTAGGGAATTCTCGAAAAAGGTGTTGACAGCCACCTGTTCGAGGTATAACCTACCGCGCCGATAGAAACAATATGATTTACATTGACGAACAGAATCCGCCCACGGCGGAAGACATGCTGAAGTCCATTGCCGCCGAGCATGCGAGGCGCGTGGTGTTGGCCACGTCCTTCGGTGCCGAGGATCAGGTGCTCACCGAGCTCATTGTGCGCAACGGGCTGGACATCCCCCTCGTCACGCTGGACACGGGGCGCCTGTTTGAAGAGACCTATGAGCTCTGGGCGCGCACCGAAGCGCACTACGGCATCCGCATCCGCGGCTATGTGCCGCAGGCGCGGGAGGTGGAGGCGCTGCTGCAGGTGCAGGGCACGGAGGGACACCGCGCGAGTGCCGAGGCTCGGCGCGCCTGCTGCCGCGTGCGCAAGCTGGTGCCGCTGGAGCGCGCGCTGGCGGGCAAACAGGCTTGGATTTGCGGGCTGCGCCGCGAGCAGTCGCCCACGCGCAGCGATGTCGCCTTCAGCGCCGAGGACGCCGCCCACCCCGGCCTGGTCAAGTACTGCCCGCTGGCCGATTGGAGCGAGGGCGATGTGCGCCGCTTCATCCGCGCGCACGATGTGCCTTACAATGTTCTGCACGACCGCGGCTACCCCAGCATCGGCTGCGCCTGCTGCACCCGCGCGGTGCGCTACACGGAGGGTCTGCGCGACGGCCGCTGGTGGTGGGAGAGCGCAGACAAACGAGAATGCGGGCTTCACAACCGCCCCCGCCGATAACACACACCATATCCCTTATGTCTGAATACAATATCACGCAACTGCGGCAGCTGGAGGCCGAGAGCATCGACATTTTTCGCGATGCGGTCAGCCAGTTTGAAAACCCGGTGCTGCTCTACTCCATCGGCAAGGATTCTTCCGTCCTGGTTCACCTGGCCATGAAGGCCTTTTATCCCGGGCGGCTGCCCTTCCCCCTGCTGCATGTGGATTCGACCTTCAAGTTCCGCGAGATGATTGCCTTCCGCGATGCCTTTGCCCGCGAGCACGGGCTGGAGCTGCGTGTACACAGCAATCAGGAGGGCATTGCGGCGGGGGTCACGCCCTTCACGCACGGCTCGCGCCGCTACACCGACATCATGAAAACGCAGGCGCTCTTGCAGGCGTTGGAGGCGGGGGGCTACGACGCCGTCTTCGGCGGGGCGAGGCGCGATGAGGAAAAATCCCGCGCCAAGGAGCGCGTCTTTTCCTTCCGCGACCGCCACAACCAGTGGGATCCGAAAAACCAGCGCCCCGAACTCTGGAATCTCTACAACGGGCGCATCAACGCCGGCGAGAGCGTGCGCATCTTCCCGCTCTCGAACTGGACGGAGCTGGACATTTGGCAGTACATCCGCATGGAGCACATCAAGATTGTCGATTTGTACTTTGCCAAGCCGCGCCCGGTGGTGGAGCGCGACGGCTCGCTCATCATGGTGGATGACGAGCGCCTGCCGCTGCGCCCCGGCGAGGTGCCGCAGATGCGTACGGTGCGCTTCCGCACGCTGGGATGCTACCCGCTGACGGGGGCGGTGGAGTCCACCGCGACAACGGTGGAGGAAATCGTGGCGGAGATGATGCAGACGCGACTGAGCGAGCGCTCGACGCGCATCATCGACCACGACGGCGACGCCTCGATGGAGCAAAAGAAGCGCGAGGGTTATTTTTAACACAGAGAGGGAACGATGAATATCAACGATTATTTGAACGAACACGAAAAGAAGGGCTTGCTGCGCGTGTTGACCTGCGGCTCGGTGGATGATGGGAAATCGACCCTCATCGGGCGCCTGCTCTACGACAGCAAATTGATTTTTGACGACCAGCTGACGGCGCTGCGCCGCGCCAGCGCCAAAAACGGCACGGCGGGCACGGGGCAGATTGATTATGCCCTGCTGCTCGACGGGCTCAAGGCCGAGCGCGAGCAGGGCATCACCATCGACGTGGCCTACCGCTTCTTCACGACCCCGTGGCGCAAGTTCATCATTGCCGACTGCCCCGGGCACGAACAGTACACCCGCAACATGGCCACGGGAGCCTCGACCGCCGATGTCGCCATCATCCTCATCGATGCCCGACACGGGGTACTGACGCAGACGCGCCGCCACAGCTTCATCGTCTCGCTGCTGGGCATTCGCCACCTGATTGTGGCGGTCAACAAGATGGATATTTTCGACTACGATGAGGATGTGTTCCGCCGCATCCGCGCGCAGTTCGCCGCCTTTGCGGAATCGCTGGACATTCCGGATATCCGCTACATCCCCATCTCGGCGCGCGAGGGCGAGAATGTCACCTGTTCCATGGGGAACACGCCCTGGTACACCGACGCGCCGCTGCTGGAGATTCTGGAGACCATTGATGTGGGCGACCGCCGCAACATCCGCGACTTCCGCTTCCCGGTGCAGTATGTCGTGCGCCCGGATCTGAACTTCCGCGGCTTTGCGGGCAGCATCGTGTCGGGCATCATCCGCCCCGGGGACGAGGTGATGGCGCTGCCGAGCCGCCGCACGAGCCGCGTGCGCCGCATTGTCACGGCGGACGGCGACCTGCCGGTGGCCTTCACGCCGCAAGCCGTCGTGCTGGAGCTGGAGGACGAGATCGACATCTCCTGCGGCGAGATGATTGTGCGCGCGGACAATCTGCCGACCATCGATGAGCGCTTCGAGGCACATGTCATCTGGATGGATGAGCAGCCGCTGGAGGAGGGCAAGAGCTACATCGTGCGCCAGGCCGGGCGCAACACGCAGGGGCGCATCACCAAGCTCGCCTACGACATCGACGTCAACACGCTGGAGCACACGCATCCCAAGTCCTTGGCGCTCAACCATGTGGGAAGAGTGCAAATCGAGACGCACACCCCCTGTTTCTTCGATGCCTACTCGCGCAACCGCAGCACGGGAGCCTTCATCCTCATCGACCCGGTGAGCAACGCCACCGCCGGAGCGGGCATGATTCTCAAGAGCCACCCGCGCCGCAACGCCGTGCTGAACACCATCGGCGAGGAGGTGCCGACGAGCTTCATCTCGCGCGCCGAGCGCGTGCAGCGCTACGGGCACGACGGCTGCACGGTGCTGCTGGCGGGGGTGTCGCCCGAGGCGGTGCGCCGCGCTGCCGGACAGCTGGAGCAGACGCTGTTCCGCCGCCACCTGCACACCTACTCCATCGACGCGACGGAGCATCCCCACCCGGAAAACGAGGTGGAGCTGGCCTATGCGCTGGCCGAGGCGGGCATCATCTGCGTCACGGCGCTGCGGGAGTTCCCGCAGCGTGCCGCCGGCGAGCTGCAGCACCTGGCCGAGCCGCTCTCCCTGCATGTGTGGGTCGGCAGCGCCGCCGACTCGCCCAATTCGTCCTACTTCATCCTGCCGCCCGGTTCCGATGCCGCGCACCGCATCCAAGCGCTGGCCGACCTGCTGGCCGATCCCTCCCTTGCCCAATACAACATCTGACTCCCACCACCATGAATATCTGCAAACTCCTCACCCGCCTCCTGCCTGTCTTCTCCGCACTGGTGCTGCCCTCCTGCGGCGGCGATGACCCCGACAAGGGGCACGAAATTGTCCTGCGCTTCGGGCACTTCCCGAACATCACCCACGCGCAGGGGCTGATTGCCCACCACCTCTCGCGCGAGGGCCGCGGCCCCATCGAGGAGCATGTCCGCAAGTTCGCGGGCAAGCCCGTGCGCATCGAGTGGTACACCTTCAACGCCGGGCCGAGCGCCATGGAGGCGCTGCTCGCCGGCTCGGTACACTTCACCTACGTGGGGCCCTCCCCCGCCATCAACGCCTTTGCCAAGACGCAGGGAGCCGATGTGCGCCTGCTGTCGGGCGCGGCCACGGGTGGGGCGGCGCTCGTGGTGCCGGGCGATTCGCCGCTGCAAAAACCGGCGGATTTTCGCGGCAAGACGATTCTCACCCCCCAGCTGGGCAACACGCAGGATATTGCCTGCCGTGCCTGGCTGAGCGAGGCCGGGCTCAAGGTGTCGCAGACGGGCGGCGAGGTCACCATCCTGCCCACGCCCAACCCCGAGCAGGGCGAACTGCTGCGCAAGGGCGCCGCGGCGGGGGTGTGGACCGTCGAGCCCTGGGTCTCGCGCCTGCTGCGGCAGCAGGGGGCGCGCATCGTCGTGCGCGATGATTCGCTGAGCACGGTGCTGGCCACCTCGCAGGCGATACGGCACCGCCGCCCCGGCATCACGCGCGCCGTCACCGAGGCGCACGCTGAGCTGACCGCCTGGATCGCCGAGCACCCGCAGGAGGCGCAGGCCATCGTCTGCCAAGAGCTCGAGGAACTGACGCACAGCCGCATCGACCCCGAATTAGTGGCCGCCGCCTGGCCGAGCATCAGCTTCACCACGAGCCTTCCCGCCGTCTGGCTGGAGAATTATGTGAGCCGGGCGCAACAAGCGGGCTTTCTCAAGGCAGGCGTCGACATCAGCGGCATTGATGCCACCGAACAACCGGATTGAGCATGAGCGACAAACTCTTCATTGACCGCGTGAGCAAGTGCTTCCCCTCCGCCGGGGGGATGCACCGGGCGCTGGAGGGGGTGAGCCTGCGCGTGCAGGAGGGCGAGTTCGTCTGCCTCATCGGGCCGAGCGGCTGCGGCAAGACCACGCTGCTCAACATGATGGCCTGCCTGCTGCGCCCCGACGAGGGCACAATTTACCAGAACGGCCACCCCATTGTGCGCCCGGGGCGCGAGCGCGCCATGGTGTTCCAGGAGCTGGCGCTCCTGCCCTGGCTGAATGTGCTGGACAATGTGCTCTTCGGCATGCGCAAGTTTCCCTTCACCCGCGAGGAGCGCCGCCGCCGCGCTGAGCAGGCGCTGGAGAAGGTGGGGCTGGGGGGCTACCTGCGCGCGCGCATCCACGAACTGTCCGGCGGCATGCGCCAGCGCGTGGCCATTGCGCGGGCGCTGGCGCCGCAGCCGGAGGTGCTGCTGCTCGACGAGCCCTTCTCCGCGCTGGATGCGCTGACGCGCGAGCAGCTCTACGCCGATGTGCAGCGCCTGCACCGCGACAACGGCACCACCATCGTCATGGTGAGCCACAACGTGCGCGAGGCCATCTGCCTGTCCGATCGCCTGGTGCTGCTCTCGCCCTCGCCGGGGCGCATCATCCGCGAATACCCGGTGCAGCTGCCGCGCCCGCGCGGGCTCAACTGCCCGGAGCTGGCCCGCATGGCGCAGACCGTCACCGAGGATCTGCGCCTCGCCTCCCTCGACCCCCAACTCTGAACCCCTTTCCCATGCTGCGCAAACTCACCACCCCCCTCTTCTTCGTTCTGCTGCTGCTGCTGTGGCACCTCGTCACGCAGTGGCAGCCCGTGCCGAGCTACCTCTTCCCCCCACCGGAAGGCGTGGCGGGCTACCTGTGGCACAGCCTCGGCGACGGCACGCTGGGCACGGCCATCGTCGTCACCCTGCGCCGGCTGGTCTCCGGCTACGCCGTCGGCGTGCTGCTGGGCGTGCCGCTGGGCATGCTCTGCGCCCATGTGCGGCTCGTGCGCCAAACGCTGGGGCTCACGGCGCTCGGGCTGCAGGGGCTGCCCAGCGTGTGCTGGGTGCCCATGGCCACGCTGTGGTTCGGGCAGACGGAGAGCGCCCTGCTCTTCGTGGTCATCATGGGCACGCTGTGGTCGGTCATCCTCGCGGTGCAGAACGGCATGGAGCACATCCCGCCCGGCCTGCAACGCGCCGCCTACACCATGGGCAACAGCCCGTGGGAGACGCTGGTGCTGGTGACGCTGCCCGCCGGGGCGCCTTACATCCTCAGCGGTCTCAAGCAGGGCTGGGCCTTTGCGTGGCGCTCGCTGATGTCGGCGGAAATCTTTGTGCCCATCATCACGGGCTTCGGGCTCGGGCAGCTGCTACACTACGGGCGCGAGCTCAGCAGCATGGATCAGGTCATGGCCATCATGCTCGTCATCCTCCTCATCGGTCTGCTGACCGACAAACTCCTCTTCTCCCCGCTGGAGAATCACCTGCGCCGCACCCGCGGTCTCACCCCCTCCTAACACACACAGCTCTCATGGACAAACGAACCGAAAACGAACTCATCAAGGAGCAGAGCGATTTCCTGCGCGGCGGCTTGGCGGCCGCTCTGGACGATCGCAGCACGGGCGGCATTCCCGCCGATGACAGCCAGCTGCTCAAATTTCTGGGTGCCACCCTGCAGGACAACCGCGACACCCGCGCCGCACGCCAGCGCGCCGGGCAGGAGAAGGAATTTTCCTTCATGGTGCGGCTCCGCCTGCCGGGCGGGCGGCTGCGCCCGCAGCAGTGGTTGCAGCTCGACGCCCTCGCCGCGCGCTTCGGCGGCGATGACTCGCTCAAGCTGACCACGCGCCAGGCCGTGCAGATTCGCGGCATCATCAAGCAGAACCTGCGCGACACCCTGCGCGGGATTCACGAGGCCGCGCTGAGCGCCATCGCCAGCAGCGGCGATGCCACGCGCAATGTCATGGTGAGCGCGGGCGGAGAACCCGCCGCCGCCCGCGCCGAGCTGCAGGAGCTCGGCACGCGGCTCTCCCGCGCGCTCGAACCGCAGACCCGCGCCTACCACGAGCTCTGGCTGGGCGAGCAGCGCCTCTACAGCGGCGCGGATGAGGAGCCGCTCTACGGTCCTACCTACCTGCCGCGCAAGTTCAAGATAGCGCTGACCCTGCCGCCCGCCAACGAGGTGGATGTCTACGCCCAGGATTTGGGCTTGGTGGCCATTCTCGGCGAAGACGGCCACATCGCCGGCTATGATGTGCTGGTGGGCGGCGGCCAGGGCAGCGCCTACGGCAAGGTGCCCGCTCACCCGCGCGTGGCGGATGTCATCGGCTTCTGCACGCCCGAGCAGGCGGAGGAGGTCGCCCGCGCCGTGCTCCTGCTCCACAAGGAACACAGCGACCGCGGCGACCGCAAGCTCTCGCGCCTGCGCTACACCATCGAGCGCCTGGGGCTGCCCGCCTTCTGCGCCGCGCTGGAGCGGCAGCTGGGCTATGCCCTGGCCGAGCCGCGCCCTTTCCGCCTGGACAGCAATACCGATGACCGCCGCCCGAGCCCCGAGCGCCTCTTCATCTGCGCCGAGGGCGGGCGCATCAGCGACCGCCCCGAGCGTCGGCTCAAGACGGCGCTGCGCCGCATCGCCGCCATCCACCGCGGCGAGCTGCTCATCACCCCCAACCAGAACCTCATCCTCAGCGACATCGCCCCGGAGACGCGCGAGCGCATCGAGAGCATCCTGCGCGAGGAGGGGGTCGGGCAGCAGCTCTCGGCGCTGCGGCAGCAGAGCGCCGCCTGCTCCGCCCTGCCCTATTGCCCCATGGCCTTTGCCGAGTCGGAGCGCTTCCTGCCCAAGCTGCTGGAAGCCGTGGAGCCCTCGCTGCGCACCTACGGGCTGTGGGAGCAGCCCATCACCCTGCGCATGAGCGGCTGCCCCAACGGTTGCACGCGCCCCTACGCCGCCGAGCTGGCACTGGTGGGCAAGGCGCCCGGCAAGTATAACCTGTGGCTCGGCGGCGCTGCCAACGGCTCGCGCCTGGCCTACTTGGCGCGCACGGCCGTTCCGGCGGCAGAGCTGCCCGCCCTGCTGGACTCCCTGCTGCGCGCCTACAGCGCCGAGCGCCGCCCCGACGAGGGCTTCGGCGATTGGGCGCTGCGCTGCCGCGAAACCCTCACCACCGCAACCCCCGCATGACCTACGCCGAACTTCAGGAACTCGCCGCGCTGCCCCTGCTCACGCTGGTGGAGCGCGCGCACGCCGTACACCGCGCCCACTGGCCGGAGGGCAAGGTGCAGGTCTGCACCCTGCTTTCGCTCAAGACGGGCAACTGCTCTGAGGATTGCGCCTACTGCGCCCAGAGCGCGCGCCACCACACGGGGCTGACGCCGGATCGCGGGCTGATGCCCAAGCAGCAGGTGCTGGAGCGCGCCCTGCAAGCTCGCGCCGACGGCGCCACGCGCTTCTGCATGGGGGCGGCGTGGCGCGGTATCCGCGCGAACGACCCGCGCTTTGCCGAGCTGCTGGACATCGTGCGCTCGGTGCGCGCGCTCGGGCTGGAGGTATGCGCGACGCTCGGCATCATCGGGCAGGCCGAGGCCGATGCCCTGCGCGACGCCGGGCTGAGCGCCTACAACCACAACCTCGACACCTCGCCGGAGTACTACCCCGAGATTGTCAGCACCCACCGCTACGAGGACAGGCTCGAAACCATCGACCACATTCAGCGTGCGGGCATTCGGCTGTGCTGCGGCGGCATCATCGGTCTCGGTGAGGCGCCCGAGGATCGCCTGCGCCTGCTCGAGGTGGTGTCCGGCTTGCAACCGCAGCCGGAAAGTTTCCCCATCAACGCGCTCATCACCATCCCCGGCACGCCCATGAGCCGCCGCCGTCCCGATGCGCCCGATGCGCTGGAGACGGTGCGGATGGTGGCGCTGGCGCGTCTGGCGCTGCCGCAGTCGCATGTGCGCCTGAGCGCGGGGCGCGAGCGGCTCTCGCCGGAGGCGCAGGCGCTGTGCTTCTACGCCGGGGCGAATTCGCTCTTCCTTGGCGAGCGCCTGCTGACGGCGCGCAACGCCCCGCCCGAGCGCGATATCGCCCTGCTGGAGCGGCTCGGCTTGCAGGCCGAGCTGCCGCACGAAGCCGCCCTGCCCCCGGGCAGCGCGCCCGACGATGACAACGAACCGCACCCCTGCTTCCGCGAGGGTCCCTGCACCGCCTCCTCTCACCACCATGAATCCTGATTACACCCTCTATCTCGTGACCGATGAGCCGCCCAAGTGCCGCCTCGGTCTGCTGCCGACCGTGCGCGAAGCGATCGCGGGCGGTGTCACTATCGTGCAATACCGCACCGAACAACCCGACCGCGCACAGCGGCTGCGCGAGGGGCGGGAGCTGCGCGAGCTCTGCCGCGCGGCGGGCGTGACCTTCATTGTCAACAATGACCTCGCCCTCGCGCTGGAGCTGGGTGCCGACGGCGTACACATCGGCCAGCGCGACACACCCGTGGCGGAGGCGCGGCGGCTCATCGGGCGCGACATGATTCTCGGGCTCTCCGTCTCGAACGAGGCGCAGATGCGTGCGGTGGATCCCGCGCTGGTCGACTATGTGGGCTGCGGCCCCGTATTCCCCACCATCTCCAAGAAGAATGCCCCGCCGGATCTGGGTATCGCGGGCTGGGCGGCGCTGGCGGCGCTTTCCCCCGTGCCCGTGGTGGCCATCGGTGGGCTCGATGCGGCGCGAGCTCGCGCGCTGCGTGCGACGGGGCGCGCGGCGGGCATCGCGGTTGTCTCGGCAATTTGTTCCTCCCCTAACCCCCGCGCGGCAGCGCGCGCCCTGCTGTCATGAGCACGTCCTGTCCTGACTTGGCAGAGTCCTGCGTGGCGGTGCTGGAGCGCCTGCGGGCGCAGCGCCCGCTGGTGCTCTCGCTGACCAACGAGGTGGTGCAAACGCGCACGGCGGACTGGCTGCTGGCCATCGGTGCGGTGCCGGCCATGCTTTGCGACGGCGGCGAGGCGGAAGAGATGGTGGCGGCCTGCACCAACGCGCTGCTCATCAACGTGGGGACGCTCTCGACCGCGCAGGCCGACGCCATGCGCCGCGCGGTGGCGGCGGCGCGGGCGCAGCGCATTCCCTGGGTGCTGGATCCGGTGGCGGTGGGGCTGCTTTCGCTGCGCGCGCAGCTCTGCCGCGAGCTGCTGCCCGCCGCGCCGACCATCATCCGCGGCAATGCCTCGGAAATCGCGGCTCTGGCGGGGCTCAACGCCGGGGGACGCGGCCCCGAGAGCACGCTGGAGACGGAGGCGGCGCAGGAGGCTGCCCGCTATTTGGCGCGCAAGACGGGAGCCGCCGTGTTGGTGACGGGCGCGCGCGACTTCATCACAGACGGCGCGGAGGAGCTCAGCTGCGCCAACGGGCACCCGATGCTGACACTGGTGACGGGTGCGGGCTGCGCCATGGGAGCCTTGGCGGCAGCCTGCGCGGCGGTCGAAGCCCGCCCTCTGTATGCAGCGACGGCCTGTGCCGTGCTCATGGGGCTCATCGGCGAGCGGGCGGCGGCGGGAGCCGCCGGCCCCGGCTCTTTTGCCGCCGCCTGGGCCGATGGCGCCTACAGCCTCTGCCCGGAGGATGTGCGGCGGGGTGCCAAGCTCACTCGCCTGCGCTGAGGCGCCCTGCGGGCTCCCTCCCTCCCCTATACCCAAACAAAAACGCGCTCGGAGAGCATCCGAGCGCGTTCTTTGCGAAAGCTCCCCGCAGGAAACGGCAGCAGGGCACTAAACCCCTCGCCCCCGCGGGGGAAGCCTCCTTACTTGCCCTTGCAGACGGGAGCCACGGGAGCCGGAGTGGGCTCGGGGGCGGGCTGCTGCTGCTGCTGCTGGCAGGAAACGAGAGCGGCGGCGGTCAGGGCGAGGATAGCAACGGTCTTCATCTTTTTGTATGAGATTGAATGGTTGAAATGCCCAACAATCAAGGATAGGTTGCCGGACAGTGTTCACTGTACCATCTTACGGGCTGATGGCAAGAAGAAAACACGGACAATGCGGAAAAACATGCCATTCATCTGCCTCCCCCCACACATAGACCGAGGTAAAACACCCGGCAGCAGGCAAAGCGCGGCAACGAAAAAGCGCTCACCGAAGACGCATGATCCCAATTTTAAGATGGCTTTCCCAAAAATCAAAGACCTCTTTTTGAAAAATCGTTGCGCGCATGGCAGCTCTGTGCCATGATGTGCCCATGGCACAGGATACAATTGCGGCTTTGGCGACCCCGCCGGGCAACGGGGCGCTGGCGGTGCTGCGGGTGAGCGGTTCCGCTGCGCGCGCCGTGGTGGAGGCTTGCACGGGCGGGCGCCGTCTGGAGCCGCGCCGTGCTACGCTGTTGCGGGTGCGCGATGCGGCAGGGCACACGCTGGACACGGCGGTGGCGACGCTGTTTGCCGCCCCGGCCAGCTTTACGGGGGAGGATGTGGTGGAGCTTTCCTGCCACGGCGGCATGCTGGTGTGCGCGCGGGTGCTGGAGCGGCTGCTGAGTTGCGGCGCGCGCCCGGCGGAGCCCGGGGAGTTCTCGCGCCGGGCTTTCGAGAACGGTAAGATGGATTTGACGCAGGCCGAGGCGATTATGGATGTCATTGCCGCCGGCAGCGATCTGGCGCTGCGCGCGGCGCAGGATCAGCTGGGCGGCGCACTCAGTGCGCGGGTGCGCGCCGCGCTGGACAGCCTGCTGGATGTGGCGGCTCAGCTGGTGGCCTACATTGATTTTCCCGAGGAGGATATTGAGCCTGCCACGGCAGACGCGCTGCTGGCGCAGCTGCGCGGGCTGCGCGCCGATCTGGCAGCGCTGCTGGCCACGGCGGGCGAGGGGCGCGTGCTGCGCGAGGGCATCGCCACGGCCATCATCGGCGCGCCGAATGTGGGCAAGTCGAGCTTGCTCAATCTGCTGGCGGGCTACGAGCGCGCCATTGTCAGCCCGCGCGCGGGGACAACGCGCGACACGGTGGAGGAGCGCGTGCTGCTGGGCGGGCTCTGCCTGCGCCTGACGGACACGGCGGGGCTGCACGAGAGTGCCGATGCGCTGGAGCGCGAGGGCATGGAGCGCAGCCGCCGCGCGGGAGCCGCGGCCGACCTCATCATCGAGGTGGCGGACAGCTCGCAGCCCCGCCCTGCCCCGCTGCCTGTCTTTGCGGGGGTGCCGCGCCTGCTGCTGCTCAACAAGTGCGACTTGCCGACTCACCCCGACTGGGCGGGCAGCGAGGGGCTGCGCTTTTCCTGCCGCACGGGGGCGGGACGCGAGGAACTGGCGGCGGCGGTGCGCGGGCTTTTCCTGCATCAAGGGGCAAGCGCCGATACGCTGGTGGCGGTCAACACCCGCCACCGCTACGCCCTGCAGCAGGCGTTGGAGGAGCTGGAGCGCGCGGAAGAGAGTCTGCACGCCGCCGAGCCGCCGGAGCTGACGGATGTGTTCCTGCGCGGGGCACTGGATGCGCTGGGCAGCATCACCGGGCAGGTGGATACGGAGGATGTGCTCGACCGCGTGTTCTCCACCTTCTGTCTGGGCAAGTGAGCCCCGCTGCGCTCAGGGGCGCCGACAGCCGCGCAGCTCGATGAGGGTGAGCTCCGGCGGGCAGAAGAGGCGGAAAGGCAGGATGCTGCATCCCACGCCGCGCGCGATGTAGAGCCGCTGCCCCCCGGCGGCGCGGTGCCAGCCGCCGCGCCAGCGCTCGCGCGTGTAGCCGCCCGGGGCGCAGAGCTGCCCGCCGTGTGTGTGACCGCAGAAGATGGCGTCCGCCGCATCCGGCGCGTATCGCCAAAAAGAATTGGGGTAATGGGAGAGGATGATGCGCGGCAGCTCGACTGCGGAAGTCGCTTCTTTCCACAGCGGCTGCAAGGGTCCGCCGTAGGCAGTGAGGTAGCCGCCAATGTCCAGCGGGTGCTGCGCATCGAAATGGTGGCGCCGCACCACCCCGTGGCACTCCTGCGCCCCCAAAAGGCGCAGGCGCGGGTCACGCCCCATGTTGTCATGATTACCGATGACGTAGTAGCAGGGGATGTCGCGCAACAGCGGCGCCAGCACTCGCTCCGTCTCTTCGCGCGGCAGAGACGCCCCGGCGCGAAAGCCGTTGGGGTAGTCGCCCAGCGAGAAGAGGACATCGGGCTGAAGCGCACGCACGCGGTCAACCAGCTGCCGAGCGCGCTCTCCTTGCCCGGCACACAAATGCCAGTCGGTGATGAGCACCGCGCGGAAGCATTTCCCATCATCCGGCCACTGCGGCAGCTCCAGCAGCACCCGCTCCACCCGCAGTTCGCGAGAAGAGCACACGCCCCACCACAACAGCCCCCCTGCCCCCGCTATCAGCAGGAAAGTGAGCAACAGGCTGAGGAGCACGCGGCGCATGGGAGCTCAATCAATCTCCAGCGAAACCGGGCAGTGGTCGGAGCCCGTGATGTCGGGGTGAATCTCGGCAGCGCGCACGCGGGGCATCAGGCTTTCGGACACGCCGAAGTAGTCGATGCGCCACCCGACATTGCGCGCACGGGCTCCGCCGCGGAAGCTCCACCAGGAATAGCAGTCGCGCGCGTCGGGATGCAGGCGCCGGAAGCTGTCGGCAAAGCCCGCTGCCAGCAGGGCGCTGAAGCCGGCGCGCTCCTCATCCGAAAATCCGGCGGAGAAGTGGTTGGCATCGGGGCGGGCGAGGTCAATTTCCTCGTGCGCCACGTTGAGGTCGCCGCAGAAAATCACGGGCTTGAGCTGCGCGAGGCGGCAGAGGTAGGCGCGGAAAGCGGCATCCCACTCCTGGCGGTAGGGCAGCCGCGCGAGCTCGTTCTGCGAGTTGGGCGTGTAGCAGTTGACGAGGAAGAAATCCGTGAATTCCATGGTGGCCACGCGCCCCTCGCTGTCGTGGGCGGGGTCGCCGATGCCGAGTGAGGTGCTCAGCGGTGCCACGCGCGAGAGGATGAGGGTGCCGCTGTAGCCGGGGCGCTGTGCAGGGTTCCACAGCGCATGGGCCCAGGAGTCCACCCAGGCATCACGCACTTGCTCGGGGCGCGCCTTGATTTCCTGCAGGCAGAGCACATCCGGTGCCAATGCATCCATCTTCTCCGCCAGCCCCTTGCCCAGGGTGGCACGCAGACCGTTGACATTCCAACTCACGAGCTTCATGGTGCTCACCATAACACGCCATCCCCCCCCTTGTCAATGCTCATGTCCGATACAGCAAAATCGCTTGCCGCGCGACAAACAGCGGGCTAGAATGGGCGGTGTGCAGGTATCGCTGACGACGGACGAGACGGGGAATCTGCGGCTGTGCCCGTCGGGGCTGCTGCCGCGGCTGGAGCGCGCTCTGGCGCAGTCGGCGGCGGCGGGGATGCTGGATTTGGTGCGCTTCGGGCTGCCGGCGGGGGCTTCGCCACTGATGGCCTGGCTGCAGGAGCAGGCGCGGCGGCGGCTCATGGCGCTGGCGCGGGCGCTGCGGCGCGGGGATGCGGATCCGGCGGCGGCCGTGCGCGTAAGCGGCGAGGAGGCGGCGCGCCTGCTGGTGGCCATGCCGCCGCTGTATGGTGCAGCGGTGGGGGCGGCGCAGGTGCAGGCCTGGTTTGCGGGCTTGCCGGGAGCGGTGGAGCTGGCAGCGCAGCGCGAGTGTTGCAGTGCCTCGGAGTGGCTGGGGCGCTTGGGCGAGGGTTGGCGGCAGCTGGGGACGCTGTGTTTTCACTTGGCGGAGAATGCGGGTGAGGGGGCGGAGGGCGCACCCTTTGCCTTTTTGGCGACGTTTGTCCACCGTGCGGGGGCGGATGGCAAGCCGCGCCACGCGCCGCTGGGGCTGGCGGCGCAGCTCTGCGCGGGGGATGCTCCGGCGCTGGCGGCTCTGCTGCGCCCGCTGCGGGCGCTGGCGGAGCAAAGCGCGTTTTTCCATGAGCTTGTCAACAGCCGCGCGGTGTATCGCCCTTGCGGCTGGAGCGCGCGGCAGGCCTACGCGTTTTTGGAGGCGCTGCCCATGGTCGAGGCACTGGGCATTGAGGTGCGGATGGTGAATTTATGGAAGAGCCTGCCGCCAAAGGCGGAGTTGCAGGTGCAGCTCGACCCGGCGGAGGGCGGCGGCAAGGTGAACCGCGCCCCGGCGCTCAACATCGGCTCTCTGCTGCGCTTTGTGCCGCAGGTGGCGCTGGGGGATCGCTGCCTGACGCCGGAGGAGTTGGAGGAGCTGTTGGCGGGGGAGGAGGACGGGCTGGTGCGCTTTCGCGGTGAGTGGGTGCGGCTGGATCGCACCAAGCTGCGGCAGTTGCTGGAGAGTTGGCGGCAGGCGGCGCGCATGGCGGCGGGGGGTATTCCGCTGACGGCGGGTCTGCGCTGGCTGCTGGCGCCGCGCTCGCAGCGCCCTGCGGGGCTGCCGGAGGGCGAGCCGCGCGTGGTGGCGGGGCCGCTGCTGGCGCCGATGCTCAGCCGGCTGTGTTTTTGCCCGCGCGAGCCGCTGCTGCCGCCCCGGGTGGCGGCGCTGCTGCGCCCTTACCAGCGCGAGGGGGTGCGTTTTCTGCTGGGGGTGACGGAGGCGGGTTTCGGCGCTTGCCTGTCGGATGACATGGGGCTGGGCAAGACGCTGCAGGTGATTGCCTGGCTGCTGCATCTGCAGGCGGCGGGGGCTTTGCAGGAGCGGGCGGCGCTGGTGGTGGCTCCGGCCTCGCTGCTGGAGAATTGGCGCGAGGAGCTGGAGCGCTTTGCGCCGCAGCTGCGGGTGCGGCTGCTGCATCCCTACGCGCTGAGCCGCGGCGAACAGGAGCAGCTGCGCCTGCGCCCGGAGGGGCTGCTGGGCGATGTGCAGGTGGCGCTCACGACCTACGGCATGCTCACGCGCCTGGCGGAGCCGCTGGCGGGGGTGACGCTGCCCGCGTTGGTGCTCGATGAGGCACAGGCCATCAAGAACAGTGGCAGTGCGCGCGCCCGGTCTGCACGTTTACTGAGCGCTTCGCGGCGCATTGCGCTGACGGGTACGCCGGTGGAGAACAATTTGATGGAATTAAAATCGCTCCTTGACTTTTTGAACCCGGGTTTGTTGGGGGGGGACAAGGAGTTTACGGCGCTGCTGAGCGCCATGGGGCATGACTACACGCCGCTGCGGCGCCTGGTGCGTCCTTTCATGCTGCGGCGCCTCAAGAGCGACCCTGCCCTGCTGCCGGAGCTGCCGCCCAAGACGGAGCAGCCGGCCTGGTGCTACCTGACGCCGCTGCAAACGAAGCTGTACGCGCGCGAGGTGGAGGGGCTGCGGGCGGTGGCGGCGGAGCCGGATCCGGCGCTGCGGCTGTCGCTGGTGCTGCCGGTGCTGGGGCGTCTCAAGCAGATTTGCAACCACCCGGCGCAATATGCCGGCGAGTCTTGGTACGACCCTGCGGCAAGCGGTAAGTGGCAGCAGCTGGAGCAGCTGGCGCGGCGCATGGCGGCGGCAGGCGAGGCGGTGCTGGTGTTCACGCAGTATCGCCGGCTCATCGAGCCGCTGCATGATGATTTGGCGGGTATTTTCGGGCGCGAGGGGCTGGTGCTGCACGGAGGGATGGCGCCGACGGAGCGGCAGGCGGCAGTGCGCGCTTTTCAACAGGCGGGGGGTCCGCCCTTCATGGTGCTGTCGCTGCGGGCGGCGGGCACGGGGTTGACGCTGACGCGCGCGCGCCATGTGATTCACTTTGACCGCTGGTGGAATCCGGCGGTGGAGAACCAAGCGAGCGACCGCGCCTATCGCATCGGCCAGAAAAATCCCGTAGTCATTCACCCCATGATGTGCCGCGGCACCATCGAGCAAAATATCCACCGCATGCTGGCGGACAAGCGCGCCATGGCCGACGCGTTGCTGGCAGGCGGCATGGAGAAGCTGCTGCTGCACCTGAGCCCGCAGGAGCTGCTGGAGCTGGTCGGCACCCCGCCGCAGCTGCCTGCCTGAACGCAGCCCCCATCCCCCGGAATGCACAACGACCGACCCTCGGGAAGAGCGTCGGTCGTTGCGGTATGGATGCAGAGAAGAATCAGCCCTTCATGCCGCTGATGTTGCCTTCGGCGTCGACCTTGATGGCGCAGGCCGAGGGCACCTTGGGCAGGCCGGGCATGCGCATGATGTCGCCGCAGAGCGCCACGAGGAAGCCCGCGCCGTTGGCAATCTCGAAGTCGCGCACGGTGACGGTGAAGCCCTTGGGGCGACCGACGAGCGAGGCATCGTCGGAGAGCGAGTTCTGGGTCTTGGCCATGCAGACGGGCAGCTGCGTCAGCCCGTTTTTCTCCATGAGCGCCAGCTTCTTCTGCGCCGCCTTGGTCAGCACCACGCCATCGCCGCCGTAAATCTTGGTCACGATGGTGCGCATGCGCTCTTCCACGCTCATGTTGAGGTCATAGAGGTGTTCAAAGGCGGGGTAGGAGGGCTGAATGCTCTCCACGACCATCTGCGCAAGCTCCTTGGCACCCTCGCCGCCCTTGCCGAAGACATCGGCTACGGCGCAGCCCACGCCCATCTCAGCACAGAGCTCCTTGACGGCGGCAATTTCCTCCGCCGTGTCGGTGGCGGCAAAGAGGTTGATGGCCACGGTGACGGGGCGCTTGTAGTTCTTGGCGCTCTCGATGTGAGCAGCCAGGTTGGCCAGCCCGCGGCGGACGGCGGCGACATCGGCAGGCTCCAGGTTCTTCTTGTCGACCCCGCCGTGCATCTTGAGCGCGCGGATGGTGGCGACAAGGACGATGGCATCGGGCGCCAGCCCGGCGGCGCGGCACTTGATATCCAAAAACTTCTCAGCGCCCAGGTCGAAGGCAAAGCCGGCCTCCGTCACGGCATATTCGCCGTAGGAGAGAGCCATCTTGGTGGCGATGACGGAGTTGCAGCCGTGGGCGATGTTGGCGAAGGGGCCGCCGTGGACAAAGGCAGGCACGCCCTCCAGGCTCTGCACGAGATTGGGGCGAATGGCGTCCTTGAGGATGGCCAGCAGGGCATCCGTCACCCCCAGTTCCTTGGCATAGACGGCTTCGTCATCGGCGGTGAAGCCCACGACGATGTTGTCGATGCGGCGGCGCAGGTCGTCCAAATCCTCCGCGAGGCAGAAGCAAGCCATGATTTCGGAGGCGGGGGTGATGTTGAAGCCGTCCTCGCGGGGCACACCGTTCTTGTTGAGACCGATGACAATGCTGCGCAGCGCGCGGTCGTTCATGTCCATGACGCGCTTCCAGGTCACTTTGTTCTGGTCGAGGCGCGTGGTCTTGTAGAAGAGAGCGTTGTCAATGACAGCAGCGAGCAGGTTGTTGGCCGAGGTGATGGCGGAGAAATCGCCGTTGAAGCAGAGGTTGATGCTCTCCCCCGGCGTGATGCTGGAGGCACCGCCGCCCGTGGCGCCGCCCTTGCGCCCGAAGACCGGCCCCATGGAGGGCTCACGCAGCGCCAGACAGGGGCGCTTGCCGATGGCCTTGAGTCCCTGAGCCAGACCGATCGACACCGTGGTCTTACCCTCGCCGGCGGGGGTGGGCGTCAGAGCGCTGACGAGAATCAGCTTGCCATGCTCTTTTTTCAGAGCCTTGAGGCTGACCTTGGCCTTGTCAAAGCCATAGGGGATGATGAGCGACTCATCCATGCCGAGCGTGGATGCCATCCGAGCGGTAAACGATGTAGCTGCCATGGCGCCCTTATAGCACAGCGGACGGGCGCGTGCAATGACAAAGAACATGTTAGCCCGGGCTTACTCGCGAATAAGGAACGCTTTTCACACAAAAAGCACGAGAAAAGTCTTGCATCGGGGGGGTGGCTGATGTAATCTCCGCTATGGCAGAAATTCAGCTTGGACTTACATTTGACGACGTGCTCCTGCTGCCTTGCCTGAGCACGATTCTTCCCGGCGAGGCCGATCCTTCTTCGCAACTCTGTGCCGATTTCCCGCTGCGTCTCCCCATTCTCTCCGCTCCGATGGACACGGTGACGGAGGTGGACATGGCCATCGCCATGGCGCGCGAGGGTGGTTTGGGCGTCATCCACCGCAACAACCGCATCGATGCGCAGGCCGCCATGGTAGCCAAGGTCAAGCGCTTTGAGAACGCGGTCATCACCAAACCCATCACCGTCTCCAGCTCCATGAGCCTGAGCCGTGTCAAGGGTATTATGCTGGAACACGGTTTTTCCGGTTTCCCCGTGGTGGGCGAGGGTGACAAGCTGGAGGGCATTATCACCGGTCGCGATATGCGCGTGTTCGACGGGCATGATTTGGACACCATGACGGTGGCGGATGTCATGACGCCGGTCTCGCGCCTCATCACCGGCAATCCCGAGACCACGCCCGAAGAGGCTCGCAAGATTCTCTACCGCAACCGCATCGAAAAGCTGCCGCTCATTGACGAGGAGGGGCGGCTGGTCGGCCTCATCACCGACACGGACATCCGCAAGCGCGACGCTTTCCAGGATTCCACCAAGGACGCTCTCGGACGCCTGCGCTGCGGTGCCGCCGTGGGGCCGGGTCCCGAGTTCTGGGATCGCGCCCAGGCCGTGCTGGAGGCCGGAGCTGACGCCCTGTTCATCGACGCTGCCACGGGGCACACCAGCCGTGTGCTGCATGTCATCGAAAAGCTGCGCGAACTCGGCAAACCCGTGGTTGCCGGCAACGTGGTCACGCAGGACGGCGCGCGCGACCTCATCGCGGCGGGTGCCTCTGCCATCAAGGTGGGCGTGGGGCCGGGTTCCATCTGCACCACGCGCATCATCTCGGGCGTGGGCATGCCGCAGTTTACCGCCATTCAGGAGGTGGCCAAGGTGGCGCGTCCCGCAGGCGTCACCGTCATCGCCGACGGCGGCATCCGTTATAGCGGTGATGCTGTCAAGGCGCTCGCCGCCGGAGCCGATCTCATCATGCTCGGCGGCATGCTGGCCGGCTGCGAGGAGAGCCCGGGTGCCATTGTCCACTACCAAGGCCGCAACTTCAAGACCTACCGCGGCATGGGTTCGCTGGGCGCCATGCGCGCCGGCTCCGGCGACCGCTACGGGCAGAACGCCAGCGGCAAGCTCGTGGCCGAGGGTGTGGAGGCTCGCGTGCCCTACAAGGGCATGCTGGCCGATGTCATCTTCCAACTGGTGGGCGGCATCCGCTCCGGCATGGGCTACCTGGGCGCCAAGGATCTCAGCGAGCTGCGCGAACATGCTCGCTTCGTCCGCATCACCAGCGGTGGTCTGCAGGAAAGCCACCCGCACGATGTGACTATCACCCAGGATCCCGGCAACTACAGCCGCCAGTAATACAAACCCCCTTCCCTGCACCGCCCTGCCTGACCCGCAGGGCGGTTTTTTTTCGCCGCCGCCCTCCTCTCTCCGAGCGCTCTATCAGATCCCCGCCCCACACACAAAAACACTGCTGTGCCGTCAAGTGGTAAGAGAACCACGTTCCCTTTAACGTCAGGTGGGTGCACGGTGGGGGTCCTCTGAGGTATCCTCCATGGGACGGAACATCATACCCCGCATGCCGAATGCCCCGTAAATAGATGACAACGGTTCGGGTCTGTTGAACCACGCGTCACGAGCACAGCAGCTGCTATCTTCTATACCCTAAGAAGTGCTCGAATGCAAGAAAAATGATGTTCCACAGGCAGCAAGATGCAGGAACAGTTTTGTTCCACATGGAACATCGACTCACGGATATGTTTTGACAAACAAGAGATGAGTGAGTACAATACGCGCCGACATGACGATTCCCTCTCTTTTAACACAATCCCTGACGGAGGCGCTGCAAACAGTTCTGGGCGATGCCTTGCCGGCGGATTTCCGGGCACAGGTGACGGCAGCGGCCGATCTGCGCTTCGGTGACTACCAGAGCAATGCGGCCATGCTGCTGACCAAACAAGCGCGCTGCAATCCGCGTGCTCTGGCAGCTCAGGTACTGGAGCAAATGACCTGCAGCAAAATGGCTGAGGTCGATATTGCCGGTCCGGGCTTCATCAACTTCCGCATCAAGCCGGAGTTCTACGCGCAAACAGCCGCGGCCATGCTGGGGGATGAGCGTCTGGGTGTGACCCAGGTGGAACATCCCAAGACCTTGGTCATTGATTTTTCGGCACCGAATGTGGCCAAGCCCATGCATGTGGGTCATATCCGTTCCACCATCATCGGCGATACACTGGGTCGTTTGGCTCGTTTCATGGGGCACCGCGTCATTACGGACAACCACATTGGCGACTGGGGAACGCAGTTCGGCATGATTCTCTGGGGCTGGAAGCATCTTCTGAATCCCGCAGCACTGCAAGAGAATCCCATCGACGCTCTGCTGAGTGTCTACAAGGAAGTCAATGCTAAGTGCAAGGAAACCCCTGCCCTGCTCGCTGATTGCAAAGCAGAATTGGTCAAGCTGCAGAGTGGGGATGAGGAGAATCTGGGCATCTGGAGGCAGTGCATTGCTGTCACCAAGGTCGGTTTGGAGAAAATTTACGCCCAACTTGACATTCATTTTGATTACTGGCTGGGTGAAAGCGCCTACAATGATGCACTGGCACCGCTGGTCGAGGATCTGCTGGCCAAAGGCATTGCCCGCGAAAGTGAGGGGGCGGTGTGCGTCTTTTCCGATGGCTTCCATAAGCCCGAGCAAGACCCCTTCCTCGTACGTAAGGATGGCGAGTGGCTTCCCGTACCCGCGATTATTCGCAAGGCAGATGGCGGTTTCCTCTATGCGACAACCGATTTGGCAACGCTGGATTATCGCACGGAGCATTTCAAGGCCGATGCCATTTGGTACGTGGTCGGTGCACCACAAGAAAAACATTTCAAGCAAATTTTTGACATCGAACGCATGCGCGGCATCAGCGGCGACTTCCGCCATGTCGCTTTCGGCTCAATTCTGGGCAAGGATCGTCGTCCCTTCAAGACGCGCAGCGGTGATACCGTGAGTCTGCAAGATGTCATTGATGAAGCGATTGCTCGTGCGACCAAGGTTGTCGAGGACAAAAGTCCCGATATGCCCGAAGCGGATAAAGCTCGCGTGGCGCGCCAGGTGGGTATCGGCGCCATCAAATTTGCCGAGCTGTCGCAAAATCGCCTGAGCGATTATATCTTTGACTGGGACAAGATGCTGGCACTCACCGGCGATACGGCACCTTATTTGCAGAATTCTTATGTTCGTGTACGCTCGATTTTCCGCAAAATCGGCGAATCTTTCACAGCGCCGAGTCATTTGACCCTCACCGAAGCCGCCGAGATTCATCTGGCGCGTCTGCTGGTTCGCTATGCCGAGGTTGTGCCCGCAACACTCGATGACTGCCGCCCGAATCTCTTGGCTGCTTATCTCTACGAATTGGCCAAAGCATTCCACAGCTTCTACGAAGCTTGCCCCGTGCTCAAGAGCGAGGGTTCTGTGCGTGAAACCCGTCTTGCTTTGTGCGAGCTGACCGCGCGCATTCTGAAACAAGGCATGGGTCTTTTCGGCATTGAAATGCCCGAGCGTATGTGATATAAAGTTCCACATGGAACTTTTGCAGGCTTTTTCTTGTGCCGCCGTTTGCTGCTTTTCAGCAACGGCGGCACCTGCTGTTTCGGAACCGCAGCAGCTCATTCCTTTAGGTGGCTCGTGCAGCGCTGAAACAACGCGGAACTGTAGCCTGGGACTCGAGGAACTTGTACTCGGTGACGTCGAATCGGCGCAGGTGCATTTTCAGGCTGTCCTGGCGGAGTTTCCCGAGCAGCCTTTAGCCTTGTGCGGCTTGCTCATCAGTAGGGACAACGAGGGAGAAAGACGCAAACGGCTGGCAAAACTGACTGAATTCGTCAATAGTGAGCAAACAACAAAGCTGACGCCACCGGAACTTTTTTATCTCAAGCAGTTGCTTACCATTGCCTGTGGTGATTTGTCGGGAGCATCAGATGCCTTCGCAGAACGCGCCAAGCGTTTTCGCCGTGATCATCTAGCAGCGGCTTGGAGTATCATTCTCTCGCACTATGCTCAGCGCGACGCAGGAAAAACTCTTCAACGCTATGAGGAATTGCGTCGTTGCTGTGGAGAAAGCAAGTTGCTTTCCTATGCCCGCGCTCTGGTGGAGGAAGATGCGGAGCAAATCTCGGATGAGGCGATACAGGCTGCAGCGCGCGCTTCGGACATCAGTCCTCAAGCGCAACTGCTGCGTGGTCATCTCCTGTATCGTCGACAGGAGTTCGATGAGGCTGCGCAATGCTTCCGTCTGGCAAGCGAGGAAACTCCCCCCGAGCGCCTTCATCACGAAATTGCGCAATCATACCTCGTGATGGCATTGTGGTCAGCAGGGCAATTCAACGAAGCACAGGCGATGCTCGAGGGTCTGTGCCGAGCAGTGCCGATGCAGGACATGGCGACTGCCGTTGATTTCTACAAACGCTGGGAGACGCAGCTCATCCCCCTGCGCCTCCTCCTGTGCAGTCCACAGGCACCGAGTCAATCCGAAATTCAGTCTGCCAAATCCTTGGTCGTCTCGGGGGAAAATCGCGCGGATGAGAAGGCACGGCTCAACTATCGAAGCGCCCTTGTTGCTTTAGCGGTGGCGCGATACGCTCATGCCCGGGGCAGGGCAGGGGAAGCTAGCGAGTGGTTGAATCATGCTGATGAATATATGAGTTTGTTCCGACAGGAGATACAAGCAGAAAGCTCCGGTCCCATCTCGGCAGTCTGCCATCGACGTGCTCTGCGCTGCTTTGAGGAGGGAAAGGCTCGCGTGCGTGCCGAAGTTTTCCGAGATTCTTCAACCATCTGGGAGGAGCAAGCCCGGGAACTCCGCCAGCCCACGGAACTTTGTCTGCCACCGCTGTTGCCGTCGCCGTCTCCCTGAACCGACCTTTTGTTCCATGTGGAACAAATCAGCCCTTGCTCCCACACGCCACACATGCTAGACTCTGCTCATGAAGTGGATCCTCTTTCCCTTGTTCATTCTCTCTTCCTGCGCCTATGTACAAACACACCGCAATGTAGCCGAGGCTTTTCGTTCTAAACCCGGTTATAGTCTTCAACTTCCGATTGAGCAAGGAACGCAACAGGGCAAGAATTATCTACTCGGACACCGTGAGACACTGCGCAAACAGCATCCCAATATCTTTGACAGTGTTCTATTGACTGACAATAACGAGGTTCAATGGCATTCAATCGAACGCGGAAACGCGTGTCTCCTTCCGATTTCTGCCGGAACGGCGATGGTTCTGAAGCGCCGGGACGGCTATGCCTACACAGATAGTCTGCTGGATGAAATCCGCCTGGAGATTCGGAATGGTCAGCGACCCATTATCAGCGAAACAACGCCCGCCACCCATCAGGTCATGGCTCAGGTCGATATGCTGCCGCAACAAACACTCTATCTCGATGACCCGTCCGTCCCGGATGCGAAGCTTCCGCTCCCTGTAGAGCTATTAGTCCAAGCGGATCGTGTATTTATCGACTGGCCTTTGACCATCGTTTACAATGCGGCCATCCCGTTCATGGCTCCCGTTATTTTCTTCAACGAGTTTTTAGGCAAGGAATAAATCACTGATAATCAAAGATTTATGGTACTTATTCACAATCTTTTGTCAATAAGTTGTTGATAAGTGGTGAACAGAGCAGTGAATAAGTTTCATTCACCGTCCGAAGAAGCCTTATCCACCGACTCATTCACCAAGATATTATTCTTAATTTATTGATCATCAACATCATGCAGAAGATATTCACTTATTCACAGCCCTGATGATGATGATTTTATAAAAACTATATCTTCTACAACTTCATCTCTTCTTCAACCCCATCCTTCACATCTCCCTATCATCATGAGCAGCCCTTCGGAATCCTCCGTCAACGCAGACGCCTTCTGGATGCAGCGCGCCCTCAAGCTTGCCTACCAAAGCTACGGCACAAGCAGCCCCAACCCCCCGGTCGGAGCCGTTATCGTTCGCGACGGACGCCTGCTCGGTGAGGGTCGCCACATCTGCGCCGGAGGTCCCCACGCCGAGCGCCGGGCACTGACCGATACTCATGCACGCGGCAACAGCGAATACCTGCGCGGCGCCACGCTCTATGTGACCTTAGAACCCTGTTCCAGCGTCGGACGCACCCCTGCCTGTACCGATGCCATCCTCGCCTCCGGCATCACGCGCGTCGTCTACGGAGCCATAGACCCGGACAAACGCCACCAAGGGCGCGCAGACGCCCTTTTGCGCGCGGCCGGCATCAGCGTCTGCCCCGGCGTCGAACGCGCCGCCTGCGAGCTCCTGCTGCGTTCCTGGGCTTTTTCCGTGCAGCAGGGGCGTCCCTGGGTGACCGCTAAGGTCGCCACCACGCTGGACGGACATCTGACGCGTCGTAGCGAGCGCTTCATCAGCACAGCCGAAACCCTGCGCTATGCCCACGAACTGCGCCTGCGCAGCGATGCCATCCTCATCGGCGGCGGAACCCTGCGCAGTGATAATCCCGCTCTGACCATTCGCACGCCGATCTCCCCCATTCCCGCCGAAAAAAAGCAGCCCTGGCGCATCGTTGTTACGCAGCGACCGGAAGCGGTGCAGGGCAGGGGCTACCGCATGTTCTGCGACGCCGCAGCCGAGCGCAGCCTGGTCGTCGGACCTGTGTACGATTGGAAAGCCTTTTTGCAGCGGCTGCACGAAGAGCGCGGGGTCGTCAATCTCATGCTGGAATGCGGTGGCAAGCTCCTGCGCCGGCTGCTGGAAGAAGGACTGGTCAACGAATGGATGCAGGAGATTGCCCCCCTGTTAAGCGGGGGGAAAGACGCGGTGCTCCCCGGAGACTCCTTTTTACCGCAAGAGTTTCGGCTGCAGGTCGAACAATGTCGCAACATTGATGGGCATGTCCTGCTGCGCGGCATTCTCACTTGAACCGGCGAGAAGCCTGTGCTAAAGTCGCCGCCGTGAAATCCCTTTGCGCAGTCCTTGCCCTTAGCCTGGTCTTGCTCGCCTGTTCGCCGCCGCCCGTGGGCTATGCCTACAGCCCCTTGGTGACGGAGCGCCGCGCCACCCTCTCGGAGCATCTGCTCGCGCTGCTGCCGGCAGCACAGCGAACCGATGCCAAGGAAGAAGCGCGCTGGCTAGCCGACACCGCTTATAAAGCCGCCGCCGGCATTGCACGCATCAACGACTCGCATTTCCCCGGGTGGGCAGGCAACGCCCTCATCAACGCTCGCCTGCAAGATCGCGGACTGTGCTGGCACTACCAGCACGACCTCTTCCGCGAGCTGCGCCGCCGACCCCTGCGTTATTTCCGCCTCGGCTGCTGTGTGCGCGACATGGAGCAGGCTTCGGAGCACAACTGCGTCTATATTGCGGCCAAAGAAGGCCTTTGGCCGAATGCCTGGGTGTTGGATGCGTGGATGTGGAATGGGCGCCTGAAAGTCGATGATGCCCGCGAGCTCAGCTCCAAACGCTGGCGCGACCTGCCCGAAGTCTGTCACCAGCAGGAGCGCTACTACCCCGAAGGACACAGCTTGCCCATTGAGCACTGGAGCATTTTACGCGCTGCCGATGGCGAGTATCAACCCTATTGGACGGACGAAACCCGGCGTTCGGCGCAGTACCGCCGCATGTACGACAACATCTTGCGCGGCAAGACCGAACATCCCGGCAGTCCCACGAACTACTGATGAAGATGTTTTTGGCTAAATACCTGTACACACTTGCTGTGTTCCTCGCAGCGCATTTTTTGTTGAGCAGCTGCGCGACAGCACCTTCGCCCTCCTGGGCCGACACACCGTTGATTGTGGAAAAGCGGGAAGCCTTAGCAAACAAAATCCTGAACCTGACCCGGGAAAGCCTGCGCCAGCGCAAAGATGTGCAGGAAGAAGCGCATTGGTTAGCCGACACCGCTTATAAAGGCGGCGCAGCGATTGCGCGCGTCAACCGTCCGCTGATGCTCGGATGGTTCAACAACTTTCTCGTCAACTCCCGCTATTCCGTCCGCGAGCGTGGGTTGTGCTGGCACTATCAGCACGACCTCTTCCGCGAGCTGCGCCGCCGCCCCCTGCAGTACTTCCGCCTCGGCTGCTGCGTCATGGACTATCGCGAGGGCAGCGAGCACCACTGCGTCTACATCGCCCCGCGGGGGAAAGGGCTTGAGCAATCCGTCGTCATCGATGCCTGGTGGTTCAGCGGTAAGCTCAAGGTTTGGAATCACAGCGATCTGGAATATCGCGAGGTGATGGACGAACCCAACACCACCGCGTTCCTGGCCAAAACCTATCCCGAAGGTCACCGCCAAGCGCTGGAACACTGGGCCAAAGTGCGTCGCAGCACCGACATGTGCGACTACACCTACAGCAATACACCTGAGGGGCAGTCCTGCCGTCAGGGACAACTCATGCAGCAGTCCATCGAAGAAGGACTGCGCCGCCGCAACGGACAACCGACGGACTACTAGCTTTACATCCATCGCCGCAGAGCTTACAATCACACCATGCAGATACCCGACCATGCCCGTAACATCGTCGAGCGTTTAGAGCGCTACGGCTATGAAGCCTACGTTGTGGGCGGCTGCGTGCGCGATAGCCTTCTGGGGCGCGAACCGAAAGATTGGGACATCTGCACCTCGGCACAGCCCGAGGAAGTTCTGCGCGTTTTTCGCCGCTTTCATGTCATCAAAACCGGCTTGCAACACGGAACGCTGACCATCATGTCCGAGCAGCGACCCGTGGAAGTCACCACCTTCCGCACCGACGGGAGCTACAGCGACGGACGCCACCCCGACAGCGTTTCCTTCGTGCCGCGCATTGAGGAAGACTTAGCGCGGCGAGACTTCACCATCAACGCCATGGCCTACAACCCGGTGCGCGGGCTCATCGACCTCTATGGTGGGCAGGACGACCTGCGCGCGGGACTCATCCGCTGCGTCGGCGAGCCCGATGCACGCTTTCACGAAGACGGGCTGCGCCTGCTGCGCGCTCTGCGCTTTGCGGCGCGCTACGGCTTTGCTCCCGAGCGCGAAACCGGCTACGCCCTGCGTCGCAACCGCCATCTGCTGGAACACATCAGCGCTGAGCGCATCTTCAGCGAGCTGCGCGGCATCCTGGAAGGGCGGGATGTGCTGAGCATGCTGCTGGGTTTTCCCGAACTCTTCACCGCCGTCATCCCCGAACTGGAACCCTGCATCGGCGCCCCGCAAAACAGCCCCTACCACTGCTACGACGTCTGGACTCACAGCGCCCACGCCGTGCAAGCCGCCCCCGCGGACATCATCCTGCGCCTGACCCTCCTGCTGCACGACATCGCCAAACCCGCCTGCCGTAGCACCGATGCCGCGGGCATCGACCATTTTCACGGGCATCCCGAGCAAGGGGCGCAGCTCGCCGAGCGCATCCTGCGGCGGCTCAAGAGCGACAACGACACCCGGCGCGATGTCGTCACCCTCATCCGAGAACACGACAGAGCCCTGCCGCAGGATTTGCCCGCCATGCGGCGACTCATCGGGAAACTCGGGCTGCTCAACACGCAACGCCTGCTCGACGTGCAGCGCGCTGACCTCGCTGCCCATGCCCCCGAACATCGCGAAAGCTGGACCGCCGACCTGCACCGTGCCCAAGCCCTGCTGGCCGAAGCGCAGGACGAGCCCCCCGCCTTCAGCGTGGGCGATTTGGCCATCGGCGGGCGCGAGCTCATGCAGCTGGGACTGGCACCCGGACCCGGCATTCGCCGCCTGCTCGAGCAGCTGCTGTACGAAGTGCAGGACGAGCAGCTCGCCAACAGCCCCGAGGCCCTCTGCACCCGCGCCCGACAACTTCTCACCACCCCCCAAGCATGAACAACGACATCTCCGACAAATCCCGCGGCACCGCCCTCTGCCTTTGGCTGCTGGGCTGCATCGGTATCTGCGGTATCCACCGCATCTACCTCGGTCGCCCCATCTCCGGCATTCTGCAGCTGCTCACCGGCGGACTCTTCTTCATCTGGCAGCTCATCGACCTTATCCTCCTGCTCTGCAACGCGCTGGAGGACGGCGAAGGGCGGCGGCTCGGCTGCTGAGCCCAATCAGCACATTTCGGCGATGCGCGCCGCTGCCGCTGACGGTGAATCAGCTGCCCCCATCGGCAGTGGGCGCAGCCATGCCTCGCGGCGCAGCCAAGTGCGCTGGCGCTTCGCATAGCGCCGCGTCAGCAAGCTCAGCGCCGGAGCCAAATCGCGCCGCGACAGACGCCCCGCCAAGCAATCGCGAATCAGCGCCAGCCCCAGCGTCTTCTCCGCCGTTGCCGAAAGCGGCACGGACGCCAGCGCCGCCACCTCTTCGATAGCCCCCCCCCGCAGCATCGCCCGGCAGCGCGCCGCCAGACGCGCATCAAGCTCCTCCGTCGCGCGGGTAATCACCCAACCCGGACCGGCGGGCTCACGCCAATTCTGCTGCCAGTGCGCCAGCGGCTTGCCGCCCGTCAGCACAATCTCCAAATAGCGCGCCACATAACGCGCGTTGCACACATCCACCGCCGCCGCCGCCGCCGGATCAGCCTCCTGCAAGCGGCGCAGCAGCTCCGGCAGAGGCAGGCTCGCCAGCTCCGCCCGCAGCGCCGGATCACTCGGCGGCGCGGGCGAAATACCGTGCGAAATAAACTTTACATATAGCCCGCTGCCGCCCGTCACAATCGGTCGTCTGCCGCGCGCCTGAATCGCCGCAATTGCCGCCGCCGCCCGGCGCGCATGTGCTGCCGCATCATTGTTCTCCGTGGGCTCCATGCAGTCCACCAAATGGTGCGGCACCGCCGCCCGCTCCTCCGGCGAGGGAGCCGCCGTCAGCACCCCCAAGCCCCGGTATACCTGGTACGCATCCGCCGAAACAATCTCCGCCGCCCCCAGCAAGCGCGCCAGCTCCAGCGCCACTGCACTCTTGCCGCTGCCCGTGGGACCGAGGATAAACAGCGGAGCAAGCTCCGCGCGGGAGGGCAGGGGAGTTGTCATCCGTCCGTACGCATCAGCTCCAGCGCCCGCACCATGCACTGGTTGAGCTCCCCGTTGCCGTTGGTGCAGCGCGGCGTGCAGAGCAGGGCAAAGCGGTGTCGCCCCGGCGTCAGCGCCAGCTCCAGCGGCGCCGTCAGCGCATCCTCCTCCCAGCAGCCCGCCTCTGTATGGTGCGGCAGCACCAGCACCGCACGGAACACACCGTCCACCCACAACTCGCGCAGCGCACAGGTATCGCCGTCGCGCATGCTTGCCGTCGCATTCGCGTAGTGCAACTGCAAGCGGTAATGCCCCGCCTCCTCGGGAGCCAAGCACAGCTCCTCATACTCCACCCGCGCCGTGCAGGGGCGCAAATCCAGCCAAGCCTGCCCGTGCTCCACGCGATACTCCGCCGCCTCGCCAATGCGCTCCGGCAGCAAGCGGTGTACCGCCCCCGCCGGGGCACAACTAAAGGGACGGTTGGGGGCAGAGAGCGCCCGGCACCCCTGCGCCTGCACACTGTAGCGGTGGTAGCGCCGGGGAGGCGAAGGCAAGGGGAAAAAGCAATCGCAAGTCGTGGCAAAAGCGCGCCCATCGCGGTAAATGCAGTACGATTCCGCCCCCGGCACCGGGTGCCAGCGCAGCGCCTGCTCATGGGGGTGAGCCCACAGCACATCGGGCAAATCCTCCGTTGCCGCCGGGGCAGGGGAGGACTCCGCACCCTCGGCAGGCATCAGCTCAATTTCCACCTGCCAATGCCCGCAGGCATCCAGCGGAATGACGGGCGAACCCGGCTTGCCGTTCACCATCACCGCGCCGATTTCCGTGCCGTAACCGTTGAGGTGAATATCCAGCAGCAGCCCGCGCACCCGCAGCCCGCTCAGCCAGTGACTACCGGCAAACGCACGCGGCACACAGGGCGACAGCACCACATTCTCCCCCTCGAACTGCACACCGAACAGCCCGCGGTAAAAAGCCCCCAGCATGCCGCACACACTCCAAAGCTGGCGGTCGGAATTCAGCAGCGTATCCTCCGCCCGCCCTGTCTCCGCGTGGAAATTTTCCTTATTCGTGCCGAAAGCCAGCGCCGCACGCAGCAGCGAAGTCAGCGAAAACGCCGCCCCCTCCGTCTGCTGCAAATCCGCCTGTGCCAGCAGCACAAAAGCCTCCACAAAAGGCCAAATCGCGCGATTGTGGTACGCCGACACCGGCTCCGCCTTGTACGGCGCAAACACAGGTGTTCCCCAAGGCGAGCGCGGCAAATGCTCCATCAACTCCGCCGCATGCTCCCCCGCCAAGCCCGAAAGCACCGCCAGCGCAGAGGCCAGCGCATCCGAGCGCTCCTCCGGCGGCTCCCCGGGGCGGTATAGCATGTTGTAACAGCGAGTCCCCGGATTCCAAAAATGAGCCTCAATCGCCTCCGCCAGCACCAGCGCCTCGCGATGGCGCTGCGCCGCCTCCGCCTCGCGTCCCAGACGGCGCAGCATCTTCGCCAGCACCGAAAGACAGATAAAATACAGAACATTTGTACTCAGCGCATAGGAAGCGGCAATCTCCGCCGTGCTCATCCAGGCGGGATAACTCTGCTCGCGCCAATCCAAAAACGAGGTCTCGCCCGGGCGCAGCGGCGTCCCCTGCGGCAACACCGCCGCATCCTGCGCCAGCGTCGCCGTCAGCACCTCCGCCGCATCGCGCAGCCAATCCGCATCGCCCGTCACCTGCGCATAGGCATAAGCACCCATCGCCCACACCACGCGATCCGTCGACACCGGCCAACCACCGCCCGTCCCCGTATCCTGCACCACCACCCCATGGCGCACGCGGCTCTCCAAACTGCGCCGCACGGCATCCGGAGCGGCGATATCCGCGCCCAGCGCGGCGGCATAAGCCACATCGCGCGTCCACACCGAATCCCAATTCGCCCCCGCCGGCATCAGCCCCTCGGGAGAAATCCCCGCCGCCAGCTCCTGCAGCGCCAAGCGATACGCCGCCGCCAGCACCGGAATACTGCCCGCGTAGCGCGGCGCCGAGGGCAGGGGATGCTCCGCCAGCGGGAGTTCGCGCAGCACGACCTCCCCCCGGCGATACACCAGGCGCCCGGGCTCGCAGGTGACCTCCGTATCCCCCTGAACCAGGCGGTGAGACGTCAGGCGATAGCCCGCCGCCTCGGCAAGCAGCACTTCGCGGTGAGCAGCCATAGCCCCTTACAGAATCGAGCCCGGCTGATACGCCGCCGCCTCGGGATAAGCCGCCGTCAGCTCCTCCGTCATCGCGCAGAAGGCATCCACCTGCGCTCCCGCCATGCCCGTATCGCCCGCATTGGCATCGTAAATCTCCTGAATCTCGCTGCGGCTCAGGCGCAGGCGCGCATCCGCCCCCAGGCGATCGAGCAAATCGTTGGCGGAAATTCGCCCCTCGCGCAAATCATTCGACACCGCCACCGCGTGCTCCTTAATCACCTCGTGCGCCTCCTCGCGCCCAACGCCGCGCTTCACCGCCGCCATCATGATGGTCGTCGTCATCAGGAAAGGCAGATAGCGGTTCAGCTCCGTGCGGATCACCGGCTCATACACCTGCATCTGATCCAGCACCGTGATAAAGGTCTCGAACAAACCGTCCGCCGCCAGGAAGGCATCCGGCAGCACACAGCGGCGCACCACCGAGCAGGACACATCGCCCTCGTTCCACTGGTCGCCGATAATCCCGCCGATCATGCCCAGGTGCCCCTTGAGAATCGCGTGGAAACCGTTGACACGCTCGCAGGAACGCGGATTCATCTTGTGCGGCATCGCGCTGGAGCCCGTCTGCCCCTTGGCAAACCCCTCCGTCACCAGCTCATGCCCCACCATCAAACGCCAAGTCTTGCAGAAAGAACTCGGTGCGCAGGAAAGCCCCACCAAGCCCGAAATCACCTCGAAATCCAGCGAGCGGGGGTACACCTGGCCCACGTTGACCCACTTCTGCGGAATGCCCAAATGCGCGCAAATGCGCGCCTCCAGCTCCGACACCGTCGCCGCATTCTTGCCAAAGAGCGAGAGCTGATCCAGCTGCGTGCCCACGGCGCCCTTGAGCCCGCGCACGCGGTAGCGCTCCGCCGTGCTCAGCCAAGCATGCGTCCAATGCAGCATCTCCTCGCCGAACATCGCCACGCGCTTGCCCATCGTCGTCGCCTGCGCCGCCACATTGTGCGTGCGCGCCGCAAACACCAGGTCGCGCCATTGGCGGGCGTGCGCCGCCATGCGGGCGAGCGTCGCCACCGCCTTGTCGCGGATAATATCCATGGAACGGCGAATCTGCAACTGCTCCACATTCTCCGTCAGGTCGCGGCTCGTCATCCCCTTGTGGATGTGCTGGCAGCCGGCCAAATCGCAAAACTCCTCGATGCGCGCCTTGACATCGTGGCGCGTGATACGCTCACGAGCATTGATCGAATCAATGTCGACCACATGCTTCACGCGCTCGTAGGCCTCGATCGCCTCCTGCGGAATATCCAGCCCCAAATCCCGCTGCGCCTTCATGACCGCAATCCAGAACTCGCGCTCCAGAACAATGCGACCCTCGGCCGACCAAATCGCCTTCATCGCATCCGAGGCATAACGCCCCGCCAAAACATTGGGGATAGCATTCATCATCGTGGTGTGTGGTTGCGTGGGCAGGGTAGCACAAAAGCGCTGCGCAGACAAGTCAAATGAGCCCCGCTTCGCATCGGAAACCTGCACAGCGCCCGTTCCCGCAGCAGCTGCCCCCCGGGTGGCATCACCGGCGGATGAGAAACTGCCCCGGGGTTGCGCTGATTATGCGCTTGACCGCTGCCTGAGCATGGGGTAGAACAGGGGCGTGACAGCCACCAAATGCCTCCTGCCCCTCTGCGTCCTGCTGCTCAGCGCCTGTGACACCCTCAAGAGCGATTGCCGCGCCGTCGCCGAGCGCGAAGCCGCTATCGCCGCCGAACCCAAGGGCGATTACTACATCGGCCGCCGCTACCACATCCCCTATACCCGCTTTTGGGGCTATCTGCGCCGCCCGGGCGAGAGCTGGCGCACGGCCAAGCTTGTCATGATGGATGAAAGCACCATGCACACGCCCGACCGCGGTCCCGAGCCACCCCTGCCCAACGCCGTCTACGGCAGCGACCAGAACGCCGAATACTATGTGTACGGCAGCTACACCGGCGAAAAAGGCTACGATTCCGGCACCGACCGCGCCTACCCCCTCTTCCGCCCCACCTCCTTTGCCCTGCGCAGCCGTGAGCCCGGCTTCCTCTTCCGCCCCTCCGAGAAGTACTCCGAGGAATACGTCACCCTCATGCCCGAGCTTGTTCCCACGCCCGAAACCTGTCGGCAGGTTTTGCAGCAGAACTGAGCACTTATGACGCGCATTCCGCGCGCGCGGCGGTACCGCATCTGATATAATCCCCGATACTCCCACACGCTACACGACCATGGCCCAATCCAAAATCCTCGTCGGTCTTGAAATCGGAACCTCCAAGACCTGCATGGTGGTCGGCGAGATTCGCCCCGATGCCACCGCCACCATCATCGGCATCGGCGAGGTCTCCAGCGCGGGAATCCGCAAGGGAGAAATCATCAACCCCAGCATGGCGCGCCAGTGCATCTGCGACGCCTGGCAGCTTGCCCAAGACCACGCAGATGTCGACATCCTCAACGTCTACCTCTCCGTCACAGGTGAGCACATCGTCGGCGAAACCTGTACCGGCTCCTTCCGCCTGCCCGATGATGAGCACATCATCGACGAAGAGCACGTGAACATCGCCAAGGAAAAAGCCGAAAAGCTCGAACTGGGCTCCGATCGCTTCGTCTTCAACCGCGAACTGGGCGGCTTTTCCATCGACGGCGGCGAGCCGACGCAGTACCCCATTGGGCTGACCGGACGCACGCTGGACGTCAACTGCCACATCGTGCACGGCATCTCCACACGGCTGCAGAACTCGCTGCTCTGCGTGCGCAAGGTGCCGCTGGAGGTGGAGGACATCGTCTTTGCCCCCCTGGCCACGGCGCAGATGGTGCTGACCCGCCAGCAAAAAGATGCCGGCGCGCTGCTCATCGACATCGGCGGCGGCACCACCGACTACATTTGCTACAAGGGCGGCGATGTCATCGCCTCCGGCTGCCTGCCCGTCGGCGGCAATACCATCAACGCCGACATCGTGAAGCACACCGAGCAGCGCATCAACAACCGCGCCGCCGAAGTCTTCAAATGCACCGAGGGCAACGCCTTCGGCGATGTCAAAGACCAGTCGCTCGCCAAATACACGGGCGAACACGGCATGCACGAGGCCACCATCCCCCGCGGTCTGCTCAACAAAATCATCCGCGCGCGCCTGGGCGAAACCCTGGTGATGGTGCGCGAGCGCATCGCCGCCGTTGACCCCGAGCTGCTGCGCACCCCCGGCATGAGCGTCTACTTCTCCGGCGGCACCAGCCTCATGCGCGGTTTGGACGGGCTGGCGCGCTACATCTTCAACCTGCCCGTGCATCAGCCCGCGCCGCTGGAGCCCGGTCGCGGCTACTCCTATCTCGCCGACCCGCGCTACTGCACCGCCATCGGTCTCATCCGCTACGCCCAGCGCGATGACGACGACGCCCTGCGCGGCAACGACATCGGCATCATCCGCCGCTTCCTCAACTTCTTCCGCAGCTCGCACTGAGCCCTCTCTCCCACCCGATTATCCCCACGGCTCCCATGCTCCGCTATCCCGACACCCCCCACCGCGAAGACGGCATTGTCATCATCGGCCTCGGCGGCGCCGGGGCGCACATCCTGCAGCAATTCAGCGGCTCGAGTGCCGAAAACGTCCGCATGTGCATCATCTCGCCCGACGAACGCCTCGGGCGCGAGCGCGGCAACGTCGAGTTCCTGCAACTCGGAGCCGCCTTCAACCACGGGCTTGGCTGCGGCGGCGACCCCGAGGTCGGTCGCATGGCGCTGGAGGAGAGCCGCGCCGCCATCAGCGAACTGCTGGTCGAGGCGCGCCTGCTCGTCATGGTCGTCGGGCTGGGCGGCGGCACCGGCTCGGGCGTCGCCCCTCTGCTGGCCGAAATGGCCGCCGAAGCGGGCGTGTTCCTCGTTTCCGTCGTCATCATGCCCTTTGCGGGTGAGGGGCGCCGCCGCCGCGCGCAGGCCGAGCAGGCGCTCGACGCCGTGTCTGCGCGTTCCGACATTGTCTGCTGCTTCGAGAACGACTACATGGAGGAGCTCTTCAACTCCAAGGACTCCCTGCAAAGCGTCTACGAAGCCGCTAACGCGCTCATCGCTCAGCTCACCGCCGCCATCCCCATGATGGCCACGGCTCCCGGGCTGCTCAACATTGGGCTCGACGAACTCATCGCCGCCCTGCGCAACAACGACGCACGCTGCATCTTCGGCAGCGGCAGCGGCACCGGTCCCCGCCGTGCCGAGGAAGCCGCCCGCGCCGCCCTCGAATCCCCCCTGCCGGCCTACCACCAATCGCTGCGCTTTGCCCACACCGTCATCGTCCACATCGCCGGTGGCAGCACCATGTCGCTCGCCGAGCTGCACACCGTCATGGACATCATCCGTGCCGGGCTCCCGCAGGGCGAGGACGCCGTGCAACTCTTCTTCGGTGCCGGTGTCAAGAAACGCCTGGGCGATGAAATCCGCGTCAGCCTGCTGGCCGGCATCGACGCCGGTGAATTCCGTGCCGCCGTCGAGGCGGAAAAAGCCGCCGCTGCCTGCCCGCCCCCTGCGGTGGAAGAGGAGGACAGCCCCGAAGAGAACGCCGAGTCCGAAGAGAACGCCGAGCCCGAGGAGGACGCAGACAGCAGTGAGGTCGCCGCCGAGGATAGCGCGGAGGACGACATCTTCGGCAGCGAGCCCCCCGAGGAGCCTCTTCCCGTCGTCCCCGAGCCTGAGCCCCACGCTCCCGAAGCCCCGGCACCTGCCGCGCCCGCGCCGCCGCCTTCCCCCCGCCGCAGCACCCCGCAGCAAGCCGTCTTCCGCCTGGATGAGGACAGTTTTACTCCCGATGACGATCTGGCGCGCTTCGCGCCCGCCTCGCAGACCGGCACCCTCCCCGTTCCCCCGCGCCGCCACGGTACGCGCGACACCGTGGACTGGGACACCCCTCCCGCCCTGCGCAACAACGACCTGCGCGACATTTTCCCCGAGTGAGGGCAGGGAGTCTTGAGCGGCGTTGCAAGACGCTTGCAGTCAAAGCTTTGCAAGTAACTTATGCAATTTTGCAGCGCGGTTGCAGAAAATTTGCAGCCACGCTGCAAAATTGCATATTGACAGGCGGGGATGGATGCCGTATCATGCTGCCGGCATGAGTGAGCAGCCTCCCTACACCCGCAGCATGTGCGCCACAGTGCATCGTCTGTCGGCGCTCTTTCCCTGTGTGCTGGTGACGGGGGCGCGTCAGGTCGGTAAGTCGACGATGCTGCGCTCGATGCTGCCGCCGGGGATGCGCTACATCACCCTGGATGATCCGGAGCTGGCTGAGGCAGCACAGCAGAACCCGCAGGATTTTCTCGCCCACTATGAGGGACCGCTTTGCCTTGATGAGATCCAGTATGCCCCTGCGTTGTTGCGAGCCATCAAGCAGAGGGCGGACGCGGAGCGACAGCCCGGCATGTACTGGATGACGGGCTCACAGCGCTTTCGGCTGATGAAAGGTATCAGCGAAAGTCTGGCGGGACGCATGGGGATTTTGGAACTGCGCCCCCTGAGCAACCGCGAGCAGCTGCGCTGCCCCGAAAGCTTTTTTGCGCCCGATGCGGCAGCCGCGGGACCGGCTCCGGAGCCGGACAAGCTGTACGAGCGCGTGATTCGGGGCTGCTGCCCGGCGGCAACCGCTCCTACCCCCTTACTGCCTTGTAAGGCGCGGCCTCAGCGCTTCGTCGTTGTCTCCTTGTCCTCGCGCACACCGAGGCGCAGGCGCGGGTCGGTAAAGCGGTGCCCGGATGGCTCGATGCGCTGATCGAGCTCCTTGACCACCTCGTCGACGATCTCCTCCATCTCGCGGACGAGGGAGCTTTGCGACGCAAAAGTCGATTGACGACGGCAGAGCCTTGCGCTAGGATGATAGCATGGGCGTCCGTGGGGGATGCTCGGCACATCCTTTTTCCGCAAATGATTGAATCTCTGGTCATTGGTCTGGCGCTGGCGCTGCTGTTGGGCATGCTCGCCCGCAAGCTGCATCTCTCGCCGCTGGTGGGCTATCTGCTGGCGGGGATGATTGCCGGCTCACCGCAGGTGAGCGAGGTGGATAATCACATTGTGCAGGAGTTTTCGCACATCGGCATTGTGCTGCTGCTCTTCGGGGTGGGGCTGCATTTCCACTTCCGCGATTTGCTGGCGGTGCAGCGGGTGGCACTGCCCGGCTCGCTGGGCAACATGGTGTTGCATACCCTGCTGGCGGGCGCGATTTACTACGCGCTGGCGGATGCCTCGCTCGCCTCGGCGGCCATGTTCGGCGTCTGCTTCAGCGTGGCCAGCACGGTGGTGCTCACCCGCGTGTTAGAGGACAACTGCCTCTTGCAAACCCCGGCGGGGCACACGGCGCTGGGCTGGCTGGTGGTGGAGGATATTCTGACCATTGTGCTGCTGGTGCTGCTGCCGGCGCTGGTGAGCGGCGGCTCGGTGGGCGAGGCGCTGCTGGGCATGGTGCTCAAGCTCATGGCGCTGATTTTCTGCGTGGCCTACCTCGGGCGCATTGTCATCCACCGCCTGCTGACTTCGCTGGCGCGCTCGGCCTCGGGGGAGATGTTCACGCTGGCGGTGCTGGTCTTTGCGCTGGGCATCGCGGTGCTGTCGGCGCGGGTGTTCGGCGCCTCGATGGAGTTCGGTGCCTTTCTCTCCGGCATGGTGCTGGGGCAGAGCCGCTTTGCCGCCCGCGCGGCGGCAGAGGCGCTGCCCATGCGCGATGCCTTTGCCGTGCTTTTCTTCGTTTCGGTGGGCATGGGGCTGCATTGGCAGGAGCTGGCCGAGACCTGGCAGCTGGCGCTGGCCATGCTGTTCTTCACGATCGTGGTGAAGCCGCTGACGGTGTACTACAGCGTGCGCTGGCTGGGCAAGCCGGTGCGCATGGCGCTGCAGGTGGCGGGCTCCTTCAGTCAGGTGGGTGAGTTTTCCTTCATTCTGGCGGCCTTGGCGGCGCAGGAGTGGGGGCTGTTGGATGCGGCAGCGGTCAATGTGGTGACGGGGGTGGCGGTGGTGTCCATCACGCTCAACCCGCTGCTCTACCGCCTGATTCCGCGCCTGCTGCGCGTGATGGAGCGCGGGGAGCCGAGCGCGCCGCTACCCGCGCTGCCCCCGCCCTCGCAGGATTGTTTCCGCGTCATCATGGTGGGCTATGGCCCCGGCGGCGAGCTGCTGACGGGGATTCTGCGCCGCCACTCGGTGGATGTCGTGGTGGTGGAGATGAACATCGACACGGTGGAGGCGCTGGCAGCGCAGGGTGTGCAGGTGCTGCACGGCGATGCCCGCGCTCGGGCGATTTTACAGGCGGCCGGTTGCGAGCAGGCGATGGCGATTGTCATCTCCTCCACGGCGGCTCCCGCGCGCGAGATTGCGCAGGCGGCGCGCTCGCTCAACCCTCGCATCGAGGTGCTGGCTCAGACGCAGTATATCCGCACGGCGCGTGAGCTGCGCCGCGAGGGGGCGGAGGTCGTCATCGCGGGCGAGGAAGAGGCGGCGCTGTCGATGGCGGGTGCTGTGCTGCGCGCGCTGGGGGCGACAGAGGAGCAGGTGAGCGCCGAGCGCCGCGAAGCGCGCCGCCTGTGGCGTTGACAAACGGGCGGGCTGCCTGTATAATGCCCGTCGTTATGGAGAATCAGACGACGACCCATGTGGATCTCTCGGCGCTCGACACGGCCGCCATGCGCAGCCGTCTTTCCGAGCTCGGGAGCTATCTTTGACCTCGATGGCATTGCAGAGAAAGTGGCCGCGATGGAGTCGCGGATGAGCGCGCCGGACTTTTGGGATGACCCGCAGGCGGCGCGCGAGCTGATGAACGAGGTGAACCCCCTCAAGCGCCGCATGGAGCAGTATCGCGCGCTCGAGAGCGGGCTGGAGGATGTGGAGGTGGCCGTGGAGATGGCCGCCGAGGAGCCCGAGATGGCCGCCGAGGCGGAGAGTGAGTACAAGGCCTGGGTCAAGCGCCTGGAGGAGTTTGAGCTGGTGACGCTGCTCAACGGTCCGCACGATGCCGCCGGCTGCTACATCACCATCCATGCGGGCGCGGGCGGCACAGAGGCCTGCGACTGGGCGAGCATGCTCATGCGCATGTACCTGCGCTACTGCGAGCGCCACGGCTTTACCAGCGAAATCATGGAGAGCACGGACGGCGACGAGGCGGGCGTGCGCTCGGTGACTATCAAAATCGAGGGCGAGTATGCCTATGGCTACCTGAAGAACGAGCGCGGCATTCACCGTCTGGTGCGCATGAGCCCCTTCGACGCAGCGGGCAAACGCCAAACCTCCTTTTGCTCGTTGGATGCCACGCCGGAAATTGCGGACGACATCGAAATCGAGGTGAAGGAGGCCGATGTGAAGATGGACACCTACCGCTCGGGCGGCAAGGGCGGTCAGAACGTGAACAAGGTGGAGACAGCCGTGCGCCTGACGCACCTGCCCACGGGCATCATCGTAGCCTGCCAGACGCAGCGTTCGCAGCTCCGCAACCGCGAGGAAGCCATGCGCATGCTCAAGGCGCGCCTCATCCAAATCGAGGAGGATCGCAAGCGCGCGGAGGCTGACCGCCAGTATTCCGAGAAGGGCGACATCGCCTGGGGCAACCAGATTCGCTCCTACGTCTTTGCGCCCTACCAGATGGTCAAGGATCTGCGCACGGGCTACGAGTCCGGCAACATTCAGGACGTGATGGACGGCAACATCGACGGCTACATCGAGGCGATGCTGCGCCACAACGCCCAAGCCTGAGCCCCCGCTGAGAGGGACAACCCGCCCGACTCGCCATGCTGGAGATTGATGTGCTGACGCTCTTCCCGGAGATGATTACCGAGCCGCTCTCGCACAGCATCATGGGTCGGGCGGCGGCGGGCGGGCTCATCCGCATTCGCGCCCACCAGCTGCGCGATTGGACGCACGACAAGTACCGCCGCACAGATGACTACCTCTGCGGCGGCGGGCAGGGCATGCTCATGAAGTGCGAGCCCATTTTTGAGGCGGTGGAGGAGCTGCGGCGCGAGCACACGCGCGTGCTGCTCATGACGCCGCAGGGGCGCGTCTTTTCACAGGCGGTGGCGCGCGAGCTGGCGGCTCCCTGCATCGCGGGGGAAGAGGCGCACTACATCATCCTCTGCGGGCACTACGAGGGGGTCGATCAGCGGGTGATTGACACCCTGGTGGACGAGGAGATTTCCATCGGCGACTACATTTTGACCAACGGGGCGATTGCCGCCGTGGTGGTGATTGACGCCGTGGCGCGCCTGCTGCCCGGGGCACTGGGCGATGCCCGCAGCAGCGAGGAAGAGTCCTTCGCGGACGGGTTGCTGGAGGCTCCCGCCTACACCAAGCCCAATGTGTTCCGGGGCATGGAGGTGCCCGCCGTGTTCCTCTCCGGCAACCACCAGGCGATTGCGGAGTGGAAGCTGGAGCAGTCGCTGGAGCGCACGCGCCGCAACCGCCCCGATCTCTATGAGCGCTGGGCGGCGGCACACCCCGAGCATTTTGAGTCGCAGCGCCGCAAGCGCACCCGGCTCACGAGCTACAAACCGCGCAAGAGCGCTGCACCGCCCACTGCGCCCGAGGAGGGATGCTCACCCGACTGCTGAGCGTGCTGCTGCTTGCCCTTGCGCTGTCGGCTCGGGCAGAGACGCCCGTGGTGGAGCGCGTGGAGCTGCCGTTGATCGGTTGGGCCGAGGGGGCTCCCGCCCGCATGGCGGTGGTGAGCGACCTACACGCCGCCGCCGGGGAAGAGGAGGCGATGCGAGCGCTGGCGCAGCAAATCGTCGCCCTGCACCCCGCCGTGGTTGCCCTGCTGGGGGATTATGCCTATGGTCTTGAGCCCTCGCGGAGCATGGCTCCCGAGACGCTGGCGCGCTGTCTGGCGCCGCTGGCGCAGAGCGGGGCGCGCGTGCTCTACATCCTTGGCAATCACGACTCCCCCGCTTGGGATGCGGCGCTGCGCGCGGTCGGCTTCACCCCGGCGGACGGTCGGGTGCTGCGCCACCGCTTCGGGCGCGGGCGCCAGGTGAGTTTTGCGGGCATTTCCTTTATCTACCAAGGCAGCCGCGCGGATGTGGCGCGGCGCTTGCCGGCTCGCGCGACCAAGGGCGCGCCCCTGGTGGTGCTGACGCACAGCCCTTATCTTTTCCTGAAATACGCCTTTCCGCAGGTCAGTGGCGTGCTGGCGGGGCACACGCACGGCGGGCAGATCTGCTGGCCGAGCGGGTTGCCCCTGCGCCGCAACGGCAAGTACAGCCCCGAGATGCAGCGCGGCGGGCGCCACGAGTTGCCGGGCGGCGGCTGGCTCTATATCACCCGCGGCATTGGCTACAGCCGCGTGGCGTTGCGGGTGAACTGCCCGCCGGAGATTACCCTCATCGAGTTCGTGCCGCGCCGCTGAGCCGCCGCCCGACGCTCAGCCGAGCTGCTCGGGCGGGAAGGGCAGGGCGCGCGCGGCGGCTGTGTCGGGGCAGGAGACGAGCGTGACGCGCACCTGCGCGAGTGGCAGATCCAGCGCGGCGGCAATGAGCTGCCGGTAGGCGCGCATTTGCTCGCGATGGCGGCGGAAAAGCTCCGGCGCATCGGCGCGGTCGGTCTTGTAGTCGATGATGTCGGCGGCGAGAATGCGCGTGCAGGCGGCATCCGCACCGTGCAGCACCAGGCGGTCGATGGTGCCCGAGAGCCAGGTTCCATCGCGCAGAACGGCCTCCAGCGGCTGCTCGTTGAGCACGGTGCAGGGTGTTGCGGGGCGGGTGAAGAGCGCGCGCACCGAGGGCTCGCGCAGGGCGGCGCGCACCAGAGCCCGCGCCTCCTCGGACTGTCCCGTGAGCGCGGGCTCCTCGTCTGCGCGCAGCCACTCGAGCTGCTCGAAACAGGCGTGTACCGCCGTACCGAACGCGGCAGCCTCGCGCCCGGCGGTGCTGAGCACAGCGGGGGCAGGTGACCTGTCCTCATGCAGCGTCGAGGGCGTGCGCTTGCGGCGCCGGAGTTTGCCCGCCCGCAGGCCGCAGAGGGGGGAGACCGCCGCAGGGCTCGGTGCAAGTGCGCGCCCGCGCCACCACTCGGTCTCTCCCTCCTCCAGGAGCAGCTCGCAGCCCTCGGGCTGCTCGCGCTGCGGGGAGTCCTTCATGAGCCCCAGCGCGCGCAGAATCATCGCGGGGGTGGTCATGGATACTTCCTTTTTGTAACTCTGCGTCTTGGTGTTGACTTTGCGGGGGCGCGCCTTGCCGTGGAGCAGGATGTAGAGCGCCTGTTTGGCGCGCGTGACGGCCACATAGAGGAGGTTGTACTCCTGCGCGCGCCGCTGCGCCCGCCAGCGCTCCACCGCAGCCCCGAGCCCCAGTTGCTCCCGCAGCTTGGTATCCCCGGGATTCAGCAACACGCTCTGCCCGTCCTCCGTGCTCAGGTAGCTGAGTGTTCGCGTGTCGTCGATATTTTGGGAGCTGATGAGGGGCAGAATGACGGCATCGAACTCCAGCCCCTTGCTCTTGTGCATGGTCATGAGCCGAATGCTGTTCTCGGGCGGGTCAGCCGTGTAGCTGAGGCGGCAGACGGATTGAACCCACTCCTCCGTTGTGCCGCCCACGGCATCGAATTGCTGAGCGGCCTGCAGCCACTCCTGCGCGGTTCGGCTGCGCTCCCCCGGGTCGAGCAGGGCGAGCAGCCGGTGTACGATTGCCGCGTAGCCCTGAGTCTCCGCCAGGTGCTGCCAGTCATCGGTGCCGTGCTCCTGCATGAGCTGCCGCAGCGGTGACATCTCCAGCAGCTTGCGGCGGAAATCATCGCTCGGGTGCAGCAGGTGGCGGAAAAACTCCAACATCAGCTCGCCCATCACCGTGTTGAGCGCCACAAACTCATCGCTGACCATGCAGAGCGGCAGCGAGTCCCCGAACACCGAGCGCAGGTAGCTGTAAAGACCCAATAGCTCCTTGTTACTGCGCAAGAGCACGCCGACACTGATGCCGGGGCGCAGGCGACCGCCCTCGCAGAGTTTGTCGCGCAGGATGGCCTCCACCTCGCGATACATCGCCTCGCGCGTCTCCTCGGCATCGCCCTCCGGCAGCGCCTGCACCGACAGATAGCCCGCCAAATCCTGCCTTGCCGAGCCGTGGTGGTAAAAATCCGGCGTCAGGGCGGTCACATCCTCGGGACGACCTTCCTCCCGTGCCATGTCGTGCAGTCGGCGGAAGAGCCGATTGACAAAGCCCGTGGGGCGCGCAGGATCGCGCCCCAGCAGCAGGGGAGCCGAGCGGTAGTTGAGCTGCAGCTCGGTGGGTGCCAGATAGGAGCGCCAGCGGTTCGGGTGCTCGCCGGGCAGCATCTGCTGCAGGATGTCGGGGGTGCCGCCTCGGAAGGCATAAATGCTCTGCTTCACATCGCCCACCACAAAGACACTTGACTCGTGCGCTACATAGCGCTGCCCCCCCTCCAACTCATACTCTGCGGGCAGACTGCTCTGCAGCGCATCGTCCAGCAGAGGCTCCAGAATCGCCCACTGCTGCGGGTTGGTGTCCTGAAACTCATCCAACATCCAATGGCGCAGGCGGGTGTTGAGGTCAAAGGCCGCCTCTGTCGGCAAATCGTCCCGCCGCAGCAGCTGCGCCGCCGCCCGAGCCACATCGTCAAAGGTACAGCGCCCCTCGCTCAGCACGCTGCGTCGGTAGACGGCATCGTAGTGCTGCATCAGACGGTACATGCCTTGCGTGCGCCGGATGACCTTCTGCGCCCGCTCATCATTCGTCGGCAGGGCAAAGGCTGCGCCCGACCACTGCTCCGCGCGCGGAAAACGGTGGAAAAGGCTCAGGAAGGTTTTAATCTGCCCCTCCAAGCGCTGCACCATATTGTCAGAAGCCTCGTCCGCGACATCGCGGTACAACTCGCAGAATGCCTCCTCGTGCTCCTCGGCGGCCTGCAACAGCGCACGGATGGCCGCGCGGCGGGCACGGTCGGCATCCTCGCCCGTGACGGGATGCAGCTCGCTGATGCCCAGCTCCGCGCAGTGCGCGGAGGCAATGCGCTGGAAAAAGCTGTCAAAGGTGGCGAGCGTCAGCCGCGGCATAGCGCGTACCAACTTTTCGAGCAGCTGTTGGAAAAAGCCCTCATCCCAATCCGCGGGGAGCTGCGGGTACGCGTGGCAGAGCTGCTCGGGCGCCTTGGGCGGCTGCGCCTCCTCGCGCCGGCGGCGGCAGAACTCCTCCATGAGCGCATCCGCGCCCGCGCCGAACTCGGTGCTCGGCAGCAGCGGCACGGGATTGCTCGCGGGGTGCAGCAGGCAGTCCTCCCCCCGACCCACGGGCACCAGCCCCGAGAGCGTTTCCAGCAGCCGCACAGTCAGCGGATTGCGCTGCCCCGGCGCGGGAGATGCTGCCGCGCCCTGCGCCAGATCGCGAAAAATGCGCGTGCAGAACTCGCCTGCCGCCTTGCGGGTGAAGGTCAGCGCCACCAGCGAGGCGGGATCCGCCCCCAGCGCCATGAGAGCCAGAAAACGCGAGCTGAGACTGTAGGTCTTTCCGGTGCCCGCCGAGGCAGCGATGACATTGCCGGAAACATAGGGGAGGGTGCGGGTGTCAGACATCTTGGGACGTGGGTTGAGCGGTGGGCAGAGCGGGCAGCCCGCAGAGCAGGCGCGGATCGTGGCGGCTGAGGAGGTTCTCCGCCTTGCTTGAGGGGGTATTCTCCCCCAGCGATTCGGCAGAGAGCAGGCACTCGCCCCGGCGGAGGAAGCGGCAGAGGGCACGCGCCCAAGTCAGCGCCGATTCAAGCCCCTCGCCGTCAAAGGGCGCTTGGACATTCGCCGGGGCATGCAGCTCCGTCAGCGTGGCGGGGGCTCCGTTGCGGGGCAGGTTGATGTAGGCGAGCAGCGGCAGGCGGCGCAGAGCCTCCCGAGCCTCGGGATGCTCGCGCAGACAGGGCAACAGCGCCGTCGGGGGCTCGTCCGCCAGCTGTTGCAGCGCGTAGGCATAGAGCGGGAGCTGGAGATTGCGCCAGCGGTGCCGCGATGTCGTTCGGGCACTGCGGACAGAGAGCAGCGGCAGCTCCGGCAGCAGTGCTTCCAGGCGCTCCGGGTCGCTCGGGCGGCTGTGGTGTTCCGCATCAGGCGCATTCTTGTGCGTCTTGTAGTCGAGAATGCGCCAGCGCTGCTCCCCGGGGTGATAATCCACGCGGTCGAGGGTCATGCTCAGCCGGGCGGGCGGCATGTCCTCGCCCAAATCGAGCGCTACCAGCAGTTCCATCTCGCGCGCAACGACCTCCCAGCCCCGGTGCAGCTCCTGCTCGTGCAGAGCGGCGAAAGAGCACAGACTCTCGCTCATAAGCTCGCGTTGCATCCGCAGCGGCAGGGACAGGGAGGTGCCGAAGTCCCGCGCATAGGCCGTCTCCGGGAGTTGTTGCGCCACCAGCGGCACATCGGTGCCGAGCGACAGAGAGTCCGCCGTGGGGAACTGCTCCGTCAGGCGGCAAAGCAGCTTGTGCAGCAGGGTGCCGTATTCGGACGCATCGAGATCCACCTTGTCCTCGGGGTAGAGCTTATCGGGATTCAGCCCAAAGAGTACACGGAGCCAAAAGCGCAGCGGGCAGCGCAGGAAGCTGTTGAGCGTCGAGGGCGAAATCGGCTTGTCCGGGGCAGCGTAGGGATTATCTGCGGCACTCTTGCCCAGCAGGCGGATGGTCTCGACGCACTCCTCGCTTGATTCCCGCGCGGGGAGCAGGGAGGTCGCCACTGCTTCGGGCTGCGGCGGGGGCTCAGGCGCATCGGCAAACAGCCTGCTCGCGCGCTCGGCCAGCTCGCGCCCCCGAGCGCGCAGTAGCAGGGGGGAGGGTTGAATGGGCGTGCCGTCCATCTGCTGCTTCGCCACCAGCAGGTGCAACTCGCCCGTCGGGCGGCTGTGCAGCAGCGCGGTGAGCAAAAAGGCATCGCGCGCCGCTCGGCTCTCGACGGAGCAGAGCCCCAGCGTGCAGCTCAGCGCCTCCGGCAGCATGGCATGCTCCGGCGGCGGCTCGGGCAGGCAGCCGTCGTGCATCCCGCAGAGCAACAGCCGGGGAGCCGCCGCGAAAGCCGCCTCGCGCCAACCGAGCAAATCGGCGTGGGTTTCCCACTTGGGCAGCGGGGGCTCGGCCGTCGATTGCAGAGCCTGCCCCATGCCGTGCTCCGCCAGCAGCAGGGCGCGTTCCGGCGGGCAGAGCCGCCGTGCGCACAGCGCCGCAATGTCTCCCGCTACGGTAGCCAGCGCCTCGGCGGCGGGAGCCGTTTGTCGGCGCAGCGCCGCCGCCAGTTCCCGCCAAGCATCGTCGTGTTGCGGAGCCGAGCCGAGCCGCTGCAGCCACGCCAGAGTCTGCCGCAGCGCAGCGACCATCTCGGGAGCTTCCCCCGCCAGCAGCTGCTCCAAACGTGCGGTTTTGGCGGGCAGGTGCTTCTGCTGCACCCTCTCCAGCGTGGCGGCCACCCCCGCAGGGGAGCTTGTGCAGCCCATGAGTCGCAGCCACAGCCCCGAGCGCAGCAGCGCCGTCACCGCCAGTAGCGCCTCCTCCTCCGCCGCGCGCAGCGCCCCCTCGTTCTCGCGCCGCGCCGCTGCTTCGAGCGCCTGCGCCTCGACCGCCGCGCGCAGCAGTTTGGGCAGTCGCGCCGCCTCGCAGCCCGTCAGGCGGCGCCCCGAGGGCACAAAAAGCTGCCAGGGCTCGCCCTTGCACGGGTGGGCAAAGTGATAGCACAGCGCCGCATCCAGCGAGCGGTCGCAGGACACCAGCGCCACCTGCTGCGGCGTGCAGCCGTCGGCCAGGCGCTGCGCCTCCAGCGCCAGCGCACGCGCGTCGCGCGCCGTGTGCAGCGACTCGAGCGGCAGGGGAATATCGCGCTGCGCCCAGGTAGCAAGCGGCTGCCCCCAGTCGTCCAGGTTCCTCCTCTCGGACTCCGGCGCGTTGATCCACAGCTCGACGCGCGTCCCACCGCGGATAGCCCGTGCGAGATAGGCGCGCAGCTGCGGCGCGAGCTCCGGCACGCAGAGCAGCACCACGCGCCCGCGGAACGGGGCAGGGTTTTGCAGCAGCCGGGCGATGGCCTCCTCCTGCGGAACCCTGCCCGCCGCGCGCAGGCGCGCGTCCACCCGCGCCCACAGGCGCTGCAGCAGCTCCCAGCGCTCGCCCATGCGCTCCATATAGGCTCGGAACTTCGGTTCAGTCGCGGCATGGTGCAGCTGTTGCCAGCCCTCGGCGTAGCGCTGCGTGGCGCACTCCTGCTCCAGGCGGCGGCGCAGCGCACGCAGCATGTTGGCCGTATCCTCGACCCAGACGGCGGGCTTGCCCATCGGCGGCGCGGGGAAAAGCGCCGCCCAGGGGGAGCCGGAGGGCTCGTGGAGCAGCGCGTCGGCAATGTCCTCCAGCTCCGCGAGCCAGGCCGCCTGCGTCTCCGTCTCGCTCGCGGTGCTTTGCGGGTCGGGGCGCATCAGCTGCTCCGCCAGACACACGCGCGGCATCAGCAGCGGGCGCGGCGCGCAGCGCTCAGCCATGTGCTCGCGCAGGCGGCGCCCGCTCTCGGCAGAGGGAAGCACCAGCGTGGCGCAGGCGAAGTCGAGCGGGGCGTTTTGCTTCCATTGCAGCAAATGCTCGGTGACCAAATCAAGCGCCGGGCGGTTCCAGCCGAGAAAACGGCGCCGAGGGAGAGCAGGGGTATCAGGCATGGGAGGGAGGGGTAGGGGAAACTGCCCGCCATCGGGCAGTGTGCGTATGCCCTGTGTAGCGCAAAAAAGGCTACGGGTCAAGCGAAAACGGCGCGCACCGCTGTCTGCGATGCGCGCCGGGGAAAGAGCTAAGCTGCCGGGGGCTTACCAGAAGAGGATATAGAGCGCCACGGTCAGCACAATGACCACCGCGCCGAACACCTTGGCCTTGGTCGAGGGCTTGATTTCGATGATGCCCTTGTCCGTCAGCACCACAGCCTCGCCGCCGCGCGCGGCGTTGACCAGCGTCAGCACCAGACCGCAGAGGCAGACAAAGAGGAAGGACACCGCCATGCGGTCGAGGAAAGCCCAGTCCGGCAGGATGAGCCACTTGCAGGACGCATAGGCGACAGCACCCAGCACAATGCCCAGCCAGCCGAACACGCGCGGGCACTTCGGCACAAAGAAGCCGAAGAGGAACACCGCCAGCACCCCCGGGCTCAGGAAGCCCTGGAACTCCTGAATGAAGGTGAAAATGCCGCCGAACGCAGGGTTGTCCAGGAAGGGCGCGATAAAGGTAGCGATGAGCGCGCAGACCAGCACGCCCGCCTTGCCCACGCGCACCAGCTGGGTGGGCGTGGCGGGGCTGCCCGCCACCTCCTTGGCCTTGCCGTAGATGTCCATCGTGAAGAGCGTGGAGGCGGAGTTGAGCATGGAGGCCAGCGAGCTGACCACCGCTCCGAAGAGCGCCGCGAGCACAAACCAGGCCCAGCCCGTGCCGGGCAGCAGACGCTTGAGCAGCGTGGCAAAGGCCGAATCGTAGTGGTAGCCCACCAGCGAGGTGGTCGACAGGTAGGCATCTGCAACGGCGCGGGCGTCCTTGGTCGCCTTGGCATCGTTCTCCAGCAGGGCGGCGGCCAGCTCGGCGCGCGCGGCCGTTTCCCCGGCGGGCAGCGCCAGCAGGGCGGCGGCCTTGTCTTTCAGCAGCAGCATGTGCTCCTCGGGTGCGCCGACCGTCTCCAGGTTCTCAGCCAGCTTGTTGATGGCATCCTCGGCGCTGTCGGGGCGCACCAGACGGTTGGCGGCCAGGGTGTAGAGGATTTTCTTGCCCTTGGCGTTTTGCTGCGCGGCAGCGACAATCTTGTCGGCGTTGCTGTCGGCCAGCTTGGCGAGGTCATCGCGGAAGAGGTTGTAGGCCAAAATGCCGGGAATGATGACCACAAAGGGAATGAGCAGCTTGAGGAACGCAGCGAACACCACGCCCAGCTGACCCTCCTCCAGACTCTTGGAGGCCAGCGTGCGCTGCATGATGTACTGGTTGAGACCCCAGTAGAAGAAATTGGGAATCCACAGCCCCAGCAGGTAGACCGTCCAAGGCATGACGGGGTCATCCGCCGGACGCATCATGTGCAGCTTGCCGCCCAAACCGTTGAACGAGGCGCCCGTGTCGCCGCCGTTGAGCTCCATCAGGCGCTGCAAGCCTGCGCACAGGTGGCTGCCCTGCGTGGCGGCGCTATCGACCGCCGCGGCGCTGCCGATGGTGGCGGTCTCGGCCACGGCACGACCCGCCTCGCTGCCCATGTCGAGCGCACCGAGCGAGGTGACGGCAAAGTAGGCCACCACGCCGCCGCCCACGATGAGCGCTGCGCCCCAGATGAGGTCCGTCCAGGCGCAGGCCTTCAGCCCGCCGATGTAGACATAGACCGTGGCGCAGGTCGCGATGATGATGCAGCCCTGCCACACCTCCAGATTGAAGTAGACCGACACCACATTGGCGCCCGCGTAAATCACCGTGGCGGTGGGCACACCCACGAGGATGATGAGGTTCACCAGCGCCATCGTCACGCGCGAGACGCCGTTGTAGCGCTCCTCCAGGAACTGCGGGATAGTGAACACGCCGCGCTTGAGCAGCATGGGCAGGAAGGTGAAAGCCACGATCACCAGCACGATGGCGGCGAGCCATTCATAGCCCGCGATGGCGAGCCCCAGCCAGTCGGCGGCCTGTCCGCTCATGCCCACGAACTGCTCCGTGGAGATGTTGGCCGCCAGCAGGGAGAAGCCCACGAGCCACCAGCTCAGCCCGCGCCCGGCGAGGAAGTAGTCTGCCGCGCCCTTTTCTTTCTTCTCCTCGGCGCTTTCCGTGGGATCGCCGGATTTCCAAATGCCCAGCCCGATGACGCCGATGACCACCAGGCAGAACACGACCATTTCCCACAGCTCCAGCGCAGGGGTGGCAGCAGCGGGGGCGGCGGCATCCTGCGCGCAGGCAGTGCCGGCGGTGAGGGCGAGAGCGCCCAAGCCGTAGATGAGTTGCTTCATAAGTAATCGAATGGTTGAGATGAGAGGGGGAAATCAGGCTTGGAACAGCACGCGGGCGCCCTCGCCCGGGCGGGTGATGAGGTAGTCTGTCTCGATGCCCAGCGCGTTGCGGTAGCCCTCGATCATCTGCTCGGCCACCGTCTGCACATCGGCACTCTTGACCAGCGCCACGATGCAGCCGCCGAAGCCGCCGCCCGTCATGCGCGCGCCGTAGACCGATGCGGCGGCGGGGATGGTGTCCGCCAGGCTGACGAGGGTGTCGACCTCGGCGCAGGAGACCTCGAAATCATCGCGCAGCGAGGCGTGCGAGCCGCGCATGGCCACACCCGCGGCGTTCCAATCGCCCTTTTGCACCGCCTCGGCAAAGGCGGCTACGCGCAGATTCTCGCCGATGACATGGCGAGCGCGGCGGTAGCAGAGGTCACCCAGCTCGGCCTTCTTGGCCTCCAGCTGCTCCAAGCTCGCCTCGCGCAGGGAATGCACGCCGAGGATGGCGCAGGCGTCCTCACAATTCTTGCGGCGGGCAGCATAGCCGCCATCGGCCAGGCTGTGCTTGACAGCGCTGTCGATGACCAGCACACTCACGGCGGGATCGCTCATGGGGATGAGCTTGTAGGAAAGATCCTTGCAGTCGAGCATCAGCGCGTGGTCGCGGCGACCGTTGGCGGAGATGAACTGATCCATGATACCGCAGGGCACATTGACAAACTCGTGCTCCGTCGCCTGACCGATGAGGGCGCGGTCGGTCGGGGAAACATCCGCGCCGCAGAGGGCGGACAAAGCCGTGCAGACCGACACCTCAAAAGCCGCCGAGGAAGACAGACCGCCGCCGCGCGGCACGTTGGAGTCGATCAACAGATCCACCGCCGGCACCTTGATGCCGCGGCGCTCCAGCATGGTGATGACGCCGCGCACATAGTTGCTCCAGAAAGGCTCGCCGGGCTGTGCCGTCTCGGCCGTCTCCAGTTCGATCATCTCCTCGCCGGGACCGCCGATCCAGCGGTGCTTGCCCGTGGGCGAGGGGGCAGCGGCCACGACGTTGATATTGTTCAGTGCCATCGGCAGCACAAAGCCCTCATTGTAGTCGGTGTGCTCACCGATGAGGTTCACACGCCCGGGGGCGGCGGCCACCACGGCAGGGCGATGCCCGAAAGCGACCTCAAATAAAGGGGTGATGGTTTCTGCGCTGATTTCGCGTTTTTCTAAATCCATAACAGGAAGTTTTTAGCACATTCACCCCGCGATGTAAAGCTCAAGCTTCGGCCAAGCCCCCCCCGGGGGCGGGGAAAAGCTTGCCGGGGCAGCAAAAAGCCCCCCTCCCTCCGGTGTGGGCGCGGCCTCGGTGACGGCGCGGCCTCCCGGTGTACCGGGGCAGCAAAAAGCCGCCCACCCCCGGGTGAGGGAGCGGCGGCCTGAGAATTTCGGAACAGTGTACGAGTCGGCAGCTTCGCTCTGACGGAGACTTACTTCTTCTTGCAGCTGCGCTTGGCGCAGGTCTTCTTGGCGGGCTTAATCACCGTCTTGAAGGAGGAGGAAGGTTTGAAAGCCAGCGTGGCCGAGGCCGCAATCTTCATGGCCTCTCCCGTTTGCGGGTTGCGACCCGTGCGGGCGGCGCGGGTTTTCATCTCGAAGGTGCCGAAACCGACAAGCTGAACTTTGTCCGTTTTGACGGCCTCACGAATGCTCTCAAGCACGGCATTGAGAGCCTCCTCGGCAAGCTTTTTGGTAGCCGGAATAGGGAGTTTGGTCTGAACGATGTCGACGAGCTGGGTCTTGTTCATAGGTCTCTATGTTAGCACGCAGAGCAGATGATTCAAGGGAAAAACAAAGAGTGCGCCCGAAAAAGTGCGATTCACCCGCAAAAGTTCACCAACTCAGGCGCGCGATAGCCTCTTTCATCTCCCGCACCGCCGCCGCAAGACCGATAAACACCGCACGGGCAACAAGCGTGTGCCCGATGTTCAGCTCACTCAGGTGAGGCACGGCGCTGAGCTCGCGCAGGTTGCTCAGCTGAATGCCATGCCCGGCATGCACCTCCAGCCCCAGGGCGTGCCCGAGCTCGGCCGCGGCGGCCAAGCGGCGCGTCTCAGCGGCGCGGGCAGCTCCCGAGCTGTTGGCAAAGCGCCCCGTGTGGAGCTCAATCATGGGGGCACCGAGGGCGCGGGCAGCCTCCACCTGCGCCGTTTCGGGGTCGATAAAAAGACTCACACGGCTGCCGTTGGCCTGCAGGGCAGCAACCATGGGGGCTAGCTCGGCGGCGCGTCCGGCAGCATCCAGCCCACCCTCGGTGGTGATTTCCTGCCGCCGCTCGGGCACCAGGCAAATGTAGTCCGGGCTCAGAGCGAGCGCAAAGTCCAGCATGGCGGGGGTAGCCCCCATCTCCAGATTGAGCGGCAGGGGAATCTCGCGGCGCACGGCGCGCGCATCCGCATCCTGCATGTGGCGGCGATCCTCGCGCACATGCAGCGTGATAGAATCTGCCCCGCCCTCCAGCGCGGCGCGAGCCGCCGCCAAGGGGCTCGGCTCTGCCTGCGGCGCGTCGGGCATGGCGGCGTAGCGCGCCTGACGCAAGGTCGCCACATGATCAATATTAACTCCGAGTAGCATAGTAGGATTTTTAGAAAACCGAAAGGGGAATCCCCCGGCGGGGGTTCCCCTCGGTCGTGGGTTTAGTGCAGGAAGTGGCGTGCGCCCGTAAACACCATGGCGATGTCGGCGGCATCGGCCGCAGCAATCACCTCCTCATCGCGGATGGAGCCGCCGGGCTGAATGCAGGCGGTCGCGCCCGCGTCGATGGCGGTTTGCAGCCCGTCGGCAAAGGGGAAGAGACCGTCGGAGGCGATGACGCTGCCCTTGAGGCTCAGCCCCGCCTGTCCCGCCTTCCACACGGCAATCTTGGCCGAGTCCACGCGGCTCATCTGCCCCGCGCCGATGCCCAGCGTGCCGTTCTTGTCCGTAAAGACAATAGCGTTGGAATGCACCTGCTTGCAGACGCGCCAGGCAAAGCGCATGGCCTCCAGCTCCTCGTCGGTGGGCACGCGCTTGGTGACAACCTTGCTCTTGAGATTCTCCAGCCCCATGACCTCGTCATCGCGCTTCATCGTCATGATGCCGCCGGGGGCGGTGCGAATCATCGGCTGCTTGCAGAACTGCTTCCACGCCTCCATGTCGAGGCGCATGATGCGGCAGTTCTTCTTCTTTTGCAGAATGGCGCGCGCCTCGGGCTCGTAGTCGGGGGCGATGATCACATCGGTGAAGATGGCACCCACGATGCGCGCCAGCGCCTCCGTCATCGGGCGGTTCATGACGATGACGCCGCCGAAAGGCGCCTGCGTATCCGTCTGGAACGCGCGCTTCCACGCCTCGACCAAATCCTCGTCATCCTGCCCCACACCGCAGGGGTTCGTGTGCTTCAGGATACCCACGGTCGGGCGGCGGAAGTTCATGATGAGCGAGGCCGCTGCGTCGAGGTCGAGCACGTTGGTGTAGGAAAGCTCCTTGCCCTGCAGCTGCGTGAAGATGGCATCGAAATTGCCGTAGAGCATGCTGGGCTGGTGGGGATTGTCGCCGTAGCGCAGCGCCTGCGCAAAGGGCAGGGAAAGCGTAAAATTGTTCTTGGTGCTGCCCTCGGCGCGGTGCCCCAAGTAGTTGGAAATCGCCGTGTCGTAGGACGAGGTGCGCATAAACACCTTCACCGCCAGCTTCTCGCGGGTCTTGAGCGTCGTGTTGCCGTTGTGGCTGCCCATCTCCTCCAGCACGGTGTCATAGTCCGCGGGGTCGGACACCACGGTGACAGCCGCGTAATTCTTGGCGGCGGAGCGCAGCATGCTCGGCCCGCCGATGTCGATTTTCTCGATGGCCTCGGCCAGGGTAACGCCCTCCTTGGCCACGGTCTCCTCAAAGGGGTAGAGATTGACGCAGACCAAATCGATGGTGGGGATGTCGTTGGCCACGGCCTGTTGGCGGTGCTCCTCGCAGTCGCGGCGCTGGAGCAGACCGCCGTGCACCTTGGGGTGCAGGGTCTTCACACGCCCGTCGAAAAGCTCGGGCGCACCTGTGTAGTCGGAAATCTCGGTGACGGGCAGCCCCAGATCGCGGAGATAGCGGCAGGTGCCCCCCGTGGAGATGAGCTGAACATTCAGAGCCACAAGCCCCTTGGCAAACTTATCCAAGCCCGTCTTGTCCGAGACGGAGATCAGGGCGCGTTCAATGCGTGCGGTTTCCATGAGTATGCGTGTTAACGGTTGTGCGAACCGCCGAGGGCGGTAACGCAGGGTACACCAAAGCCCTGTCGATTGCAAGCCTAATGTGTCCTCGCGCGCGTGCGCGCGCAAAAATGTTATTCTTCGGAGGAGGTGGAGGCGTACCGTGCCGTTTGAGCATGGCCGCTCCTGCGTGGAACGTAAAAAAGTCT
>JBJEVN010000011.1:33362-33560 GCA_051884385.1 Akkermansia sp. | reverse complement strand
TAGAGTGGCAGCATGAAACTGTTTGTCGTTGCCGGTGAGAAAAGTGGGGATAAGCCCGGCACGGGTGACATGGTCATTGCCTTTTGTCAGCCTTATTCGCCGAGAGGATGAGTTGCGGCTGCGCAGCAAGGTGGGCGTCAACCGCTATATGCGTTGGCTGAGGCGATGAGCATCCCCAATAGCGGGGCGATGAGCATC
>JBJEVN010000011.1:0-33262 GCA_051884385.1 Akkermansia sp. | reverse complement strand
CCCAATAGCGGGGCGAGCATCCCCAATAGCGGGGTGAGCATCCCCAATAGCGGGGTGAGCATCCCCAATAGCGAGGCGATGAGCATCCCCAATAGCGGGGCGAGCATCCCCAATAGCGGGGTGAGCATCCCCAATAGCGGGGCGATGAGCATCCCCAATAGCGGGGCGATGAGCATCCCCAATAGCGGGGTGAGCATCCCTAATAGCGGGGTGTTGGGCGATATGTTCCCGGGACGCCGCTTTTCTGAACGAGCCGAGGTGTTGTTGACTGCATACCGATGCAGGAAACGTCATACGCCGGAGGAGGTGGAGGAGTTGGTGTTGGAGCTTTGTCGCGAGGATTGGATGCGACTTGTCGAATTGGCCGAGATTCTTAATCGCTCGCCGGAGTATTTGCGGAGCCGGGCGGTGCAGATTCTCTGTCGCTTGGGTCATTTGCGCCGCAGACATGAGGAGCTCAAACACGCAGAACAGGCGTACCGTGCCGTTTGAGCATGGCCGCTCCTGCGTGGAACGTAAAAAAGTCTTTCGTGCCGGGGGGGGGCTGTGGTAGAGTGGCAGCATGAAACTGTTTGTCGTTGCCGGTGAGAAAAGTGGGGATAAGCAGGGCGCGCTGCTCATTCGCGAGTTGCAGGCGCGCTGCCCGGGAATCGAGATTAAGGGTCTGGGCGGCAGCGCCATGCATGCGCTCGCCCCGGCGGTGGAAGACTGGGCAGAGAAAGCCGGCGTGGTCGGCTTGGTGGATGTGCTGCGGCACATCGGCTTCTTCGCCAAGCGCCTGCGCGAGATGACCGAGCGCATCGTGACCGAGCAGCCCGACGGGCTCATCCTCATCGATTACCCCGGCTTCAACCAGCGGCTCGCCGAGCGCGTGCACCGACGCGCACCCGGGGTCAAAATCGCCTACTTCATCGCCCCGATGGTCTGGGCCTGGCATCAGGGGCGCATCCCCAAGCTGGCCGCCGTGCTCGACCTCATGCTCTGCACCTTCCCCTTTGAAAAACCCCTGTTCGAGGCGGCGGGGCTGCGCACGGAGTTCGTGGGGCACCCGCTGGTGGACGACATCCTCGCCAAGCGGCGCACGGGCGTGCGGCAGCCCAATCTCATCGGCCTCTTCCCCGGCAGCCGTCGCCGCGAGGTCGAGCGCCACTTCCCCATCTTCTGCGAGCTCGTCAAGGCCTGCCGCCGCCGCCACCCCGAGTGGCGCTTCAAGACCAGCGGCAGCAACCCGCGCCTCGTCGCCACCATGCAGCGCATGGCCGCCGCCGCCGGGCTCGCTCCCGAGGAGGTCAACATCACCCTTGGGCTCTACCATGACCTCATGGACGAGGCCGAGGCCGCCCTCGTCACCAGCGGCACCGCCACGCTGGAGAGCGCGTTGCACGAGCTGCCCTTCGGGCTGGTCTACCGCGTCAATCCGCTCACCTTTGCCATCGGGCGGCGGCTCGTCAGGATTCAGTGGCTGGGCATGGTCAACATCCTCATCAATCGCAGCATCACCACCGAGCTGTTGCAGGGGGACTTTTGCGTCGACAAGTGCATCGCTGAGCTGGAGCGCCTCACCAGCCCCGAGCCGCGCGCGCAGGTGCTGGCCGACATGCGCGAGAGTGTCTCGCTGCTGGGGCACGGCGGCGCCGCCGCCAAGGCCGCGGAGGCCGTGCTGAGCCTCTTCTGAGTGTCGTGGTAGGTCCTGCGCTGTTTTGAAACAGCCCCAAAAATGCTCAAAAAAGAGCCTTATTCGTTTCTTTGTGGTTGACACAGCATGGGGAATGCTGTACACAGGTTAATAGCGATTTCCCTCTTTTTGCTATGAAATTACATCTCCCCTCGCGGCTGCGCGCCGCCCTCCTGTCGTGCATGCTTGGTGTTGTCACCATTGGGACCACTCTTCAGGCTGCGGATATCATCAGTATCAACTTCGGTTCGGCGGCGCTCGATACCGGGGCTACGGGCTCACTCAACGGCATCGAAGCCGCAGGATGGATGAATATTACGGGTGGAAGCGATGCCGTGAACGGCACTCATACCCTGACCAACCAGACCGGTCAGGATGTGGGGACAATCACTCTGACGATTCCTCAAGCCCCCTACGGGCCGGGGGGTGCCACCAAGACCACCTTGGATGGTGCCATCCAGTCGAGCTATTTGGATTTGGGAGCCAACAACCAGTATACGATTGCCATCGACACCAACTACCTGCTGTATGAGGTGGTGTTGTACTTCTCGGGCGACGGCAACAATGATGCGAATAAGGCTTTCTCGCCGGTGACCATTGACGGCACGACCTACATCGGCGGCGAGGATCATTTGGCCGGAGACAACACCCGCTGGGGCAAGCGCGAATACACCACCGCCAGCAACAGCGTCTCCTACACCGCAGAGGATGCCGCCGGCAACACCATCGCCAATCCCCTGAACACCATCACCGTGACCGATCTTTTCAGCAACGGTGATTGCACCATCAGCAACGTTAGTTCCGGCAGCGCTAACATCCGCGCCACGCTGGCAGGCATGCAAATCATCGACAGATCGGCGGAGCTCCAAAGCGCTACCGTGAGCGGTTCGGCAGATACAAACAGCCTGACGTGGGTTCCCGGCGTTGAGGGTGATGGCCGGGTGTTGTCTGCAATTCCGGCCGACCAACGTTACCTGCTGGTCACGGCTACGGGTAGCGACAACAGCCTCGCCTTCAACGGAGAAAGCATCCAAACCCTCCGCCTCCGCTCAGGCGATTTGACCGTGAGCGGCTCCCTGCAGACCGGCACCCTCTATGCCGACCAAGGTACGACGCTGACCTTCTCGGGCTCCCTGAGTGGAAACCCGTCTCTGATCATCCAGGGAGGGGGCACCGTGAGACTCACCGGTAGCAACACGGTCACGAACCTGACCCTCAAATCGGGCAACGTGCATCTCGCCGCTAATGCCAGCCTTCTGGTACTGGGAAACTATTATAACATTTGGGAAGCTCAGTTGACCTACGACGAGGGAGCCAGCCTGATCGCTCAAGTGGCAGCGGGTCAAACCTACACCACCGATAATCTGCAATTCACCCAAAACAGCGCTTCGAACACCGAAGTGGATTTGTTGGGGGGAGTTGTCAAACTCAACGGAGACACCACCAGCGTGGGCATCACCTCCGCCGGCGGCACCCTCTTCCTGAGCAAGGCAACGGGGGTAGGCAGCCTCAACCTCAGCGCTGATAGCTTTGCCATCACAGGCGGCACCACCACCATCAGCACCGATGAGGGAGTGAATCTGGCTATCACTAAGAGCACGCTGCAAATCAAGCAAGGCGCCATTCTCAACATGGGCAACGGTGTGAACCTGCGCTTGGACACGACCCAAACCGCTGCTGAGGGCGAGATCGCCGGGTGTCTGGATATAAAGTCCGGCACGCTCTGCCTGAACGGTGGCACCGCGATCGCCGACGCGCTCATCATGGGTAATGCATACGGAGTCAGCTCCAAGCTCATCATCGACGATGGGTTGCTGACCATCACCGGCTCGACCACGGCGGGCATGAAGAGCGGCAGCATTCGCCTGAATCACTGGCAATCCGCCACCTCCCTGTTGCAGGTCAACGAGGGCGGAGAGTTCCGCGCCCTTGATGCCTCCATCGGCATGGGCGATGACAGCGGCAACACCACCCTGCTCATTGCCGGCGGTGTGGTCAACACCAAGGGCATTGGCTCGCGCGAATCTACCTTGGTCAAGATGACCGGCGGCACCCTCAACCTGGGCGAAGAAGGGCTCCGCACCCTGACCTCGACTTCTACACAAGGCAGCATCGAACTGACAGGGGGCACATTGGGAACCCTCAGCGCAAACGGCTGGAGCTCGGCACTGAACATGAGCATCGCGGGCGCAACGATTCAGACCAATGTCTACGATGCTACCACACAAACCCTCAGCGATACGGGAGCCAACATCACCCTCAGCGGGACCATCACCGCCTCCGGCGCGGGTATCACCCTGGCGGGCAACGGCTCGCTGACGCTCAGCCACAGCGTGCGCGGCACCCTCAACATCGAGGGCTCCGGCGCTGACCTCATCATCACCGACGTGAATGCTCTGGATAATGTAGCGCAATCCTACTCCGGCTACACCGATGCTCAGAACGGCTTTGCCACTTACAAGCGCGCGGTGGTGCTGTTGGAAGAGGGGCAAACCACCAACATCCGTCAGGTGACCCACGGCAATGACGTTCTCGACGTGGAGGAAGACGGCTGCATCACCTCCACCTCCTCCTACGACGACACTACCTTCCACATCAACACCACGGTTGACAGTGCTCAGCTCAGCGGTCTGGTGGATGCCAACAAGACCATCGCCATCCATGCGCAGGGAATTTTGGCCGTTACAGCCGACACCAGCCTGTTCGGAGCCACTCTGAGCATCGACAACGGCGGGCAGATTCACATCAGCGACGGTGCCACGCTGGATCTGACGGCGGCAAGTCTCAATCGGGACAGTCAGGTTGCTTTGGTCAACGCCGGCCACGGCAGCGGTACGCTGACCTTCAGCCAGGGCAACTCGGCTCTCGAATGGACATCGCAGCCCAATGCCGGCCCGGTAACCGTTGCCACCAATGTGGTGCTCACCGGCACCGGCGATGTGCATCTCGTGGGCTCGCTCGGCAGCGACATCTCCCACATGACCATCAACGAGGGCGCCTCGCTGACCATGGTGAGCGCCAAACTCTGGAACAAGCGCAGCACACTGGATGTCATGGGCTCGCTGGTTGCCGGCAGCCTCGACATTGGTCACCAAGAAGATGGCGATTACCCCGGTGTGGTCAACCTGAGCGGGCAGGGAAGCATCAAGACCTCGGTCATCACTTTCCGCAACCGAGCCACGACCAATGCCTTCAACATGAGCGGCGGCACTTTGGAATTCACCCAAAATGACAGCTCGGTCATTGCTGTTGGGGATGAGAATCGCCACGGTGTCGTCAGCATCACGGGCGGCACCCTGCTGGCGGAAAGCTCCTCCTGGCGGATGTCCGGCAGCGCCAATGTGCCCGTGAGCATTGGGGGGGTGACGGTGCAAACCGCTACGGGGAAGAGCATCACCCTGTCCGACATCACCATCACCGGCACCATCACCAGCGAGGGTAACCTGACGCTGGGCGGAACGGCAGACCTGAGCGATGCCGCCCTGGCCAACTACGATGTCAGCGTCCTGGGGGTGACGACTCTCCCTGACGATGGGCAGAACGGCTTGGTAGGGAATGCCCGCGTGGCCTACATCGTGGTCGACAAGGCCGGGGAGGGGAGCATCACCCTGTCCGGGGATAACATCGGCAGCAACACCGACGGGCGCACCGTGACACAGCTCAGCACCGGCCAGTATGGCTATGTCTGCTCCGAAGGCAGCCTGTATGTCATTCAGCAAGCCGACACCACGCTCTCCTCGCTTTTGGCCGAGGGCGGCGCCTTTGCGAGCGGTCAGCCCAGGCTGGTGATGGTCAGCGACACCGGCAGCCTGAACCTGAGCGCGGGCTCGCCCGCCGCCGATGCTGCTACCTTTGAGCTTCTGGGCAACGGCACCCTGGTGCTTGCTGAGGCAAACGGCACCAACATTTCTCTGCATGGCGCGACCCTCGGGGATGCCTGGACAGGCACGGTGCAGATTGCCAGTGGCAAACTGTGGGTCGGCCAAGAGATTGACAACTACGCCGTGGTGCGTTCCACAGAAGCCTCCACCGTCGAATTCAAGGGACTGCAGACCTGCGCTCTGAAGACACAGACGGTCGATGCCAACATCAAGCTGACGGACACGGTGGACGCCTTCGACCCCCAGACAGCGGAAGCGGCGCACTACGCGCTGAAGCTGTCGAACGGCAACAGCGACGCCGTCATCACCTTCAACGGCAGCGTGAGCGGCAGCGGGCACATGGCCCGGTGGTTTACCGAAGGCGGCACGCAGACCTACACCTTCAACGGTGACCTCTCCGGGTGGACCGGTGGTTTCACCAACAACACGACCGGCCTCAGCAGCGTGCCGACCGTCATCAACCTGCAAGGCAAGGCAACGCAAATTAACGCCTCCTTCCATAACGTCATCGGCACGTTCACCGTGAACGTCATCAATGATCAGGATGTTGCCGTTGCCGGAACATTCAGTGGCAATACGACCTCGAAACCCTTCACCATCACCACCTCGGGAACCGGCACCAAGACCTTCAGCGGCGCCATCACCGCCACCACCCTGACCGCCGACTCCGCCACGGTGCTTAACAACATCACCACGCAGGTCACCACCATCAACGGCAGCGGCTCCCTCACCGTCAACCAAGGAACCCTGCAAGTCGGCACGCTGGCTGCCGGATTGACCTCCTCCACCGTCAACGACACCACCCTGAAGGTGGCGGATGGGACAAGCGTGCTCAACGGCACCCGCATCAACGGCGCGACCATCGCGGCGGCGGGCAGCGGCATGCTGACTCTGCGCGATGTCACCATCACCAAGCTCATCGACAACAGCGCCTCGGATGCCAACAGCGGCAGCGGGCTGACGCTCGCCGGAGCTATCAGCGTCGAGGACACCCATCTGGAATCTTGGCATGGCGACGCCAGCGGAGAATACAGCGATGGCGAGAACGGCTACCTGCTCAACCTGACGGGCAAGGTGCTGGTTAACGGTACGGCTACGCTGGCCGAGGGGCTCACCATCAATGGCATCGCCGCAGACGACAAACTGAGGGAGGTCAACGACAACGGCAGCCACAAAGTCATTCTTCTGGACGGCAGCGGGCATGCGGACGATATCTACCGCGTCAACACCCAAGTGAGCACTGCCGACACCGGCGATGCCGCCAAGTTCCAGATTGCCGAGACCGGCACCCTGACCCTGGCGGGCACCAAGAGCCTCGCGCTCACCGCGCAAAGCAAGGGCAGCATCGCCACCGTAGCGGATGTGACCTACGGCGCCATGAGCATCACCGGCGAGACCGGCTGCACCACCACGCTCACCGGCAACGCCGCCGCGCACTTCAACGGCACCCTGTCGCTGGCAAATGTGAGCCTGGCGGGCAGTTTCGCGTTTGAGCAAGGCGGCACCTACACCGAGCAAAACGTCAGCTCCACCTGGAGCGATGCGGATAACAACCAGGGCTTTGAGATGATTCGAAAAGACCTTGTGCTGATCAGCGGCGGCAGCGGCAGCGGCATCACCGTGACCTACAAGGGGGAGAATGCGACGGAGCGCGATGGCTCCTACCTGGCCACCATTACCACGGCCGGCAGCAACCCCACCTATCAGCAAAAGACGGGCGAGGTGACCCTCGCAACCATCGAAGCGGCTGCCGCCAACAAGGGCATTGCCACCTACAACATTTCCCTGGCAAGCGGCACCACGCTGGATGCCACCTCCAAGACCGGGATCAGCGGCCAAGGGAACGAGGGCAAATTCACCGAATTCCTTAATACGATTTCTGGATCGGGTGTGGTGAAATTGAACGGTGGTGAATACCTGGCCACGAGCACCGCCGAGCTTTCGTTCCACGGGCTCAACCTGAACGTTGTCGGCAATATGGCGCTCAACTCGTGGATGCGCTCGGCAGGAAGCCCCAGCAACATCCTCTTGGGCGGCGACACGTTCACGGCTGACGCTCCCAATACGGTGGCTGTGAGCGGGGCGCTGACGCTCACCTCGCACACAGTGATGACGGTGCAGCAGCATGCTGCACTGAGCGTGGGCGAAGCCATCAAGCTCGGTCACGACACGGTGGCTAACCACGAAGGCGCTCTCTATGTGTCCGGCGGCAGTGTGTCGGCGAAAAGCATCGTACTTGCCAACTCCAATGACACGACCACGGTCAACAAGCTGGTAATGAGCTCCGGCAGCCTGAAGCTGACCACGGATGCGGGCATCGGCTCCGGGGTGCAGGTGACCATTAGCGGCGGCACACTCGATGTATCGGCGGCGGCGTGGGGCATCAGCAATGCCACCATCGGCGGAGCTACCATCGACGCCGGCAGCAGCAGCAACAGCCTGACGCTTCAGGGGACAACGCAGCTCACCGGCACGCTGACCAACAACGCCGGCACCCTGGTGCTCAGCGGCGAGGTCAACCTCGTCAACCCCGGCGCGGATAATCCCTTCGATGAACACACCGTCATCAACGGCTACAGCGCGGCCGCCGCCGACAATCCCACGCAGAAGCAGGGCTTTGCCTATCAGGACACCTACTACATCCTGGCGACAGACAGCTCCAAGCTGAACACCGATGGCGTTACCAGCTGGAAGGTCAATGGCACCGATCAGGCCAACGGTTCGCTGGACACTTACGGTGATGCCGCCGCCTACAAGCTGACCGGCGAGCGCGGCACCACCTACTACGTGGGCGCGGTTGACGGCAACATGCAGAACATCCACAACCATGCCACGGATGTCGGGGTGGATTTGGCCGTCATCGAGCTCTGCGGCAAGGGGCTGAACCTCAACGAAGCTCTGGGCGCGGGCGAAAGCATCTACGTCAACAACCCGGGCAGCAGTGTGATTGACATTGCCGGCAGCGTCAGCCTGGCAGCGAGCTCGGTGACAGGCACCAGTGCTGAGAAGCAGCTCAAACTCCATGGCTCGGGCACCTACGACATCGGCAGTGCAACGGCGCTCGCATCCGGCGTGTCTCTGGGCGCGAGCTGGACAGGCACGGTGAGCATGGAAAGCAGCACCGGCGGCGACCTCTCCGCGCTGGGCAATGCCAACTCGAGCATCGCGGTGACGGGGGCGCTCTCCGGCGCCTCGGTGACGACCGCTTCGGACCTGAGCGTGGGCGGCTCCGCCACGCTGACCAATGGCGCCAGCAGCGCCAAGTCCTTCAGCGGCACCGACCTGACGCTCGGTGCAGCGGCGGTGGACGACACCCCCGCCACCAGCGCAACGCTCGACCTGGACGGCGCGCTGACCCTCACGGGCACCCTGACGCTCGCCACCGTGGGCTCGCAGGTGTCGGTCGGTTCGCTGGGCGGCGACTTGACGCTGTCGATTCTCGATGCACTGAGCTCGGATAACGGCACCATCGGCACGGCGGGCAACCAATGGACCTTGCTGACGCTGGATAATGCAGCGACGGGTGCGGTGGTCGTCAACGGCACCACCTTGGGCAATACCACGACCCAGGTGCAGGGCGGGTTGAACGGATACTGGAAGTACACCCTCGGGTGGAATGAGGACAAGACCGTGCTGGCCATCATCGGCGTTACCCAAAACGGCAACACCTGGGGCGGCGATCCCGACGCGCCCGCTGACGACTTCAGTCAGGGCGTGGAATGGAAGACCGACTCGGCAGATGGGAACACCGATGTGTTCTTCAGCGGCGGCGGCAACAGCGGCACGGTGAACGTAGCCGTGGGAACCGGCACGGAAACGGCCAAGGCCAACAATATCATTATCAATGATAAGGTGACCATCACCGACTCCGTGACCGGCGAAACGTCTGAGGTGGGCTACACCTTCACGGGCGGCGCTATCGTGGCCAGCGGCAGCCTGACGGTGGAAAATGACGCCGAGTTGAATGTGGCCAACAACACCACGACCGCGGACGCTCAGGTGAAGGAAGGCAGCGTGCTGAACATTGTCGGGGCCGGCTCCCTGACCACTGTCGGCGACTTGCAGAACGAAGGTCAGTTGGTGGTGAACGGCAGCGGACAACTGAGCGTGGGCGGCGAGCTTCGCACAGACAGCATCGAGCTCGACGGTTCTCTCAGCGCCTCCGCCGCTACCATTTCGGCAACGAAGCTTCTGACCATTGCTGCCACGGACGTCTCCCTCAAGCTCACCGAAGATGCCGTGGCGCGGCTCACGACGGGCGAATACACCGTGCTTTCGGTGGTCGACAGCACCGGCAGTGCCGAGCTGAAACTCGATGATGATTCCCTGCAGAGCATCTACAAGCAAGGCCTGACGGGCAATCTGGAGTTGGTGTCCGGCGGCTCGACCTTTGCGCTGTTCTCGCCGCGCACGACGCCCGATTACTACATCCTGAGCGTGGCGCAGATGACCGATGCCCAATCGACCTGGGTGGTGGGCAACACCACGCTGGGTGCCGATGCGGCTTCCGAAGTGCCCATGACGGTGCTGGACGGGAACGGTCGCTTGGTCTCGGAGGATATTTTGGACAACGTACGCTTCGTCAAGGTCAATAATACGGGCAACAACGTGATTGACATCTCCGGCGACAATGCTGCGTGGGATATTCAGCTCAACCAAGTCATCGGTCAGGGCGGCCTGCGTCTGGTGGGTGATGCTGCGGACACCATTCGCTTCAGCACCGCCGACAACCGCTTCACAGGTGTTGTGAGTGTTCAGGGAGCCCGGACCGAGTTCCACACCGGCAGCGGCACCACCCTGCTGCTGCCTGCGCTCGAGCAAGGGCAGCCACAGGTGCTGAGCGATGCCTCCAGCATGGTGGGTGGCTCTCTGGGCGCCAACCTGACGCAGGATGCTATCGCAAGCGGCTCGGTGCAGCTGACCACAGGTGCTGCGCTGAGCCTGCAGGGCACCTCGGTGTACCTCTGCGAACTTCCCGTTGCAGGCGTGTCGACCTGGGATGTGGATGCGGATTCCACGCTCACCATCAACTTGGGTAGCGCCGGCAGCAGTGCGACCGATGTGCAGGTGTTCCTGACGGAAGGCAGCTTGCTCAACAAATACTTCCGCGTGAACACGGTGGAGAGCGACGGCACCATCCGCGCCGAGCGCAACCGCTCCTACTACAGCGACAGGGTCGCGGGCAGCGGCAACGGTGCCGCGGGCATCGCCATGGCCGACGAGGTGCTGCTCTACGGCAACCCGCAGGCCACCGCCTCCGACAGCGACCTGGCCAAGCTGCTCGACACGCTCGATGCCTGTGTGGCGACGGGCGACAGTGCCGCCGCCGAGCGCCTGGGCGAAGCCTTCTCCGGCGCCTCGGTCGCCGCCATGGGCGCGGCGCTGGCCGGTACGGTGGAGAGCCGCCTGGAGTCCATCCGCAACCGCACCACCACCATGGGCGTCAACCAGTGCGTGGTCAACGAGGACATGCCCTACTTCAACGCCTGGATCAACGCCGAGGGCGACTACCGCGAGCTCAACAGCGACGGCAGCATGCCGGGCTACAAGCTCAGCAGCTGGGGCGGCACCGTGGGCTTCGACGTGGACTGCACGCCGAGCTTCACCTGCGGCCTGGCCTTCAGCGCCCTCTACGGCGACTTCGACTCCAAGGGAGCCGACCACGCCACGGGCGACCTGAACACCTACTACCTGACGGCCTTTGCCCGCTATGCCAAGCACCGCTGGACGCACACCTTCGTGGCGACCGCCGGTTTGGCCGACACGAGCCTGGAGCGCACGGTCAACGGCGCCAAGGTCGAGGGCGATTCGGACGGCAGCATGCTGGGCGCGCTCTACGAGGTGGGCTATGTGTTCGCGCTGGACGAGGAGGCGACCACCTGCCTGCAGCCCGTGTTCAACGTGGCGGTGACGCACAGCACGCTCAAGGGCTACACGGAGAGCGGCAGCACGGTGGCGCTGCAAGTGGACGACACGGAGCTGACGCGCGTGAGCTTCGGGCTGGGTGCGCGCCTGCAGGCCGTGGTGGGCGAGAGCGTGTACAACCGCTCCTCCATCCTGGAGATGCGCGCGCTGCTCAAGGCGGACGCGGGCGACCGCGAGGGCGAAACAAAGGTTGCCCTGGCGGGCACGGAGCTGCCGACGCACAGCGTGAAGAGCGCGGAGAGCGGCGCCATTGGCTGCGAGCTCGGTGCGGGGCTGACGGTGCCCGTGGGCGACGAGGGCGGCAACCTCTTTGCCGATGCCTCGGTGGAGCTGCGCGCGGACTACACGAATGTGAACGCCACGCTCGGTTATCGCGTGAATTTCTGAGCTCTTTAGCTCCGGAGCTTGGTGCGGTCGGGATGCCTGCGGTATCCCGACCGCTTTTTTGTGTGGGGCAGAGTCAGCCCGCGGATGAGAGTCGGTGTGCCCTTTCTCTGTCCCGCCCCGGCGGCGGGCGGTTCAGCGCCCCGTTAGCTGCCGCCACAGGGTAAAGGCAATGAGCAGCCGCAGCGCCAGCGCCGTGAGCATGCCCCAGCAGATGGCCAAGGTGAGCTTCTGCTTGGGGCTCAGGCGGCGTGTGCGCGCCAGCCGCCACCACAGCAGCGCCTGCACCAGCGCGGAAAAGCCCAGCGCCGCCGTGGCGTTGAATCCCGCGAGATCCAGCAGCCAGGCGAGGGGCTGCAAAAAGCCCGCCGCGCAGGAGAGCAGGTCGCCCATGTCGCCGAGGTAGGCCACCACTGCCGAGGGCAGCACCACGCAGAGCAGCAGCGTGAGCCGCGCCACGCGGGCATAGCGTTCGGCTTGGGTCGGGATGTACATGGCGGCGGAGCAGGGGGGAAGCGCCCCTACTATGCCCGAGCCCCCTGCGAAAGTCAAGCGGCGGGACGGAAAATCCCGGTCAGCGGCGCAGCTTTAGGCTTGAAACAGGCAGTGGCAGTGGTTTATAATCGCGGGCGTTATGAGTACAGACGCAACCGAACTACCGGCCTCCGTCAAACGCTATGCTCTCTACCTGATGGTCATGGCGGGTCTCGGTGGCTTGCTTTACGGCATTGACGTCGGCGTGATTGCCGCCGCTCTGCCTTATATTGAGGCCACCACCGACTACACTCCCTCGCAACTCTCCGTGGTTGTGGCGGCCGTGCTGCTCGGTTCCGTGCTTTCGTCCCTGTTTGCCGGTATGCTGGCCGAGTGGCTGGGGCGCAAGAAGGTGATTATTCTCTCCGCGCTGCTCTTCACGCTGAGCATCCCCGTCATCTGCTTCTCCGGGCTCATCGGCGGCTTTGTCGCGCTGATGCTCGGCCGCATTCTGCAGGGCGCTTCCGCCGGCTTGGTCGGCGTGGTGGTGCCCATGTACCTGGCCGAGTGTCTGGATGCTCAGTCGCGCGGCAAGGGCACGGGCATGTTCCAGTTCCTGCTGACCGTGGGGCTGGTCTTTGCCGCTGTCATCGGCATGGTGACGACGATGCTCGTGGGTGCCGCTGCCGATCCCACCGTGAGCGAGACGAGCAAGACCGTCGCCTGGCAGACGATTTTCTGGTGCTCGGCGCTGCCGGGGCTTATCCTCTTCTTCGGCGCGTTCAAACTCAAGGAGTCCCCGCGCTGGCTCTACCGCCGCGGCCGTCGCGATGAGGCGCTCTGCGCGCTGGCGGCGAACAACGGCGACAAGGCCGCCAAGGAGATTCTCGATGAGATGGTGGCGGCCGACGAGGCCGATGCCGCTGCCAAGGCCGAGCTGGCCGGCGCCGCCAAGGGCGACAGCCTGCTGCAGCGCAAGTATGTCGTGCCCTTTGTGCTGGCTGTCGTGGTGCTGGCCTGCACGCAGGCCACGGGTATCAACTCTGTGCTGAACTACTCCGTCAAGATTTTCCAGCAGGCCGGTTTGGAGGGCTCCACCGCCAACGTGGCCGACTTTGCCATCAAGGTGGTCAACATGCTCATGACCATCGTCGCCGTCTCGCTGGTGGACAAGAAGGGTCGCACCACCCTGCTCAAGATTGGCACGCTGGGCATTATCTGCGGTCTGGCGGGCGTGGGTGCCATGTTCCTGACCGTGGAGCAGAACCGCGTGGATGTCACGGAGACCGTCGCCGCTGCGGTGACGGACCACAGCCTCAAGCTGAGCGCGGATGACATCGTGAAGCAGGCCATCGCCAAGAATCTGACCGCCGAGCATCCCGAGTTCGCCGAGGGCGAGAGCGTGACCCCCGGCATGCAGCTCATCGTGACCTACCGCCAGGGGGATGACATGAACCAGCAGGTCGCCGAGTTCAAGGGCGCGGGCAACGAGGGCAACACGACCATCGACATCGCCAAGAGCGTTGCGCTCAAGCCCAACTTCCTCGACAAGCTCTGCTTCTGGAGCACCCCGCTGCCCGAGGGCACGGTGAAGGAGCTCACCGTCACCCGCGCGGAAATCGGCATGAAGCCCACCCCCGTCACCGGCTGGGCGGTCACGGGCTTCTTCGTGGTGTTCATCGCCTTCTACGCCGCCGGTCCGGGCGTCTGCGTGTGGCTGGCGCTCTCGGAGCTGATGCCCACCCGCATTCGCGCCAACGGCATGGCCATCGCCCTGCTCATCAACCAGGGCGTGTCTACCACCATCGCGGGCACCTTCCTGCCCTGGGTGGCCAGCGCGGGCTATTCGGGCGTGTTCTTCATGCTCGCGGGCTTCACGGTCATCTACTTCATCACGGCGGCCTTCTTCATGCCGGAGACCAAGGGTCGCACGCTGGAGGAAATCGAGCAGTACTTTACCACGGGTAAGATGCCCGAGAAGAAGGAAGAAGCCTGATTCCTCCGTCCTCGTTTTGATGCACCCGCTGCGGCCTTGTGTCGCAGCGGGTTTTTCGCCGCCCGAGCGGCGCAAAGCTGCCGATTTAATTGAATTTTCATAAGAATTCAGCTTGACATCTCGGTTTTCGCGTTTATAATCCTGCCAGCCCCTCCTTCTACTCTTGATTGATGGGGTGCTTCAAACATCAAACAACAGTAAGATCAATATGAAGACCATCGCTATCCTCGCTCTTACCGCCGCTGCCCTCGTTTCCTGCCAGCAGCAGCAGCAGCAGCCCGCCCCCGAGCCCACTCCCGCTCCCGTGGCTCCCGTGAAGGGCAAGTAAGTGCTGAAGGAAGATTGACGAAAAAATCTTCCGCGACACACTACGGACGCGCTCGGAATACCCCGAGCGCGTTTTTTGTGCCCCGGCGGTGCTGTGCGTGCGTGGCGGGGGCGGTGCCCCGCGTTCAGGATGCTACCGCCCGCTCGCCCGTTTCGGGACGGCGGGCGTGGTTCCAGATGTAGCGGCGGAAGAGCACCTTGAGCGAGGCGGTGAGCGGCACGGCCAGGAGCGCTCCCACCACGCCGCCGATGACGTAGCTCCAGAAGAGCACGGAGAACATGACCGTCATGTCGTGCATGTGCAGGCGGCTGCCGACGATGCGCGGTTGCAGCACCCAGCCGTCCAGCTGGCTGACGGTGCCGAAGATGAGGCTGACCCAGAGCAGCGCCCAGGGGTCTTGGAAATGCATCCAGGCGATGAGCATCGCGGGAATCCAGGTGGCAATCATGCCGATGTAGGGGATGATGCCCAGCAGCGCTGCCGCCGCCCCCAGCGGGATGGCGTAGGGCAGCCCCAGGCAGCGCAACGCGATGGCCAGCAGCACGCCGTCCGCCGCGCTGACCAGCATTTGCCCGCGGACGAAGGAGATGATGTAGTCGTTGATTTCGATCAGGGTGCCCACCAGCTCGTCGCGGAAGCGCGAATCGCGCAGCGGCAGCAGGCTGTGCCAGTTGTGCGCGATCACATCGCTGCGGCACAGGAAGAAGAAGAGAAAGACCGGCACCATCACCGTGCCGATGAGCAGCATGCCCACGCCGGAGAGGGCGTGCGTGCCCGCCGAGAGCCAGCGCAGCCCCTGCGCCGCGAGGTAATCCGTGTTGGCGCGCAGCACGGCGCCCAGCTTGTCCTGCGGCGTGGCGGCGGAGGCCAGCGCCTCCCACTCCGGTCCCTCCAGCCCGCTGTTCTGCGCCTCCTGCACGGCGCGGCGGTGCAGCATATCCACCCCGTTGCGCAGCAGCTCGCTGCTGTCGAGGGCATCGTGAGCCCTATCGGTGGCGGCGGCAATGAGCTCGCGGTGTTGCCGCACCAAATGCCCCGTCTGGTTGATGAGTGGCGGCAGTGCCGTCCACAGCAGCCCCGCCAACAGCATGCCCGCTCCGCCCATCACCAGCAGCACGGCCGCCACGCGGTGGCGCACCCGGCGCTGCACCCACTCCACCACCGGCAGCAGCAGGTAGGCCAGCACCCCCGCAATGACCACCGGCATGAGCACCGGCTCCAGCAGCAGCAGCAGCGTCCCCAGCCCCGCCAGCAGACCCAACACCAACAGCACCAGCACCAGCAGCGCCAGCCCCGTGAGGGCGTGGCGGCACACGAGGCGGTGGAAACGCAGCGAGGCATCATCATGAGGGCTCATGCTCCCATTCTAGGCAGGGGGCGGCTCCCTGTCAAGCGAATGCTCCGGGGGAACGGCGCGCAGCTCCAAAAAGCCCAGAGTCTCGGCGCGGCGGTGGGGAATGTAGCAGCGGCTCCAGGCCGCCGCGCTGCGGCGCGGGGCGCGCGTGTAGCTGCGGAACACCTCGCCCGTGAGACGGTGGCAGAGCAGGTAGCGCACCCGGCGGCGCGCGGACGGCGGGGCAAAATCCTCGCAGGCGGTGGTGGCGCGCTCGCCGGGGATGCCCAGCGCCGCGCAGTAGGACTGCCAGACGCGCCCGTGCCCCCGGCTGCGCCGCCGCTCCCAGGCCAGCGCATGCGCCAGCTCGTGGCGCAGCGTGCGCTCGATGAGCGCCTCATCCCGCTCCAGAAAGTAGAGCGTGAACGCTCGCGAGAGGCTGATGCGGCGCTGCGCGGGGCGGCAGCAGCCCAAGCGGCGCACCGCGCGGTCGTAGGCGAACTGCCAACCCCGCAGCTGAAGCGCCTCCAGGCAGCGCTGCGCGTAGAGCGCCACCCCCTCCGGCGAGCCGAAAGGCGCATCGCGCGGCGGCAGGGTCAAGCCCGAAGAACGGCGGGGGAAGAGAGCCATGAACAAACATCCCCGCCTTGGGGGCGGGGATGGGGGGAAGAAAGAGAGCGAACCATCAGCCCTGCGCCTCCGGGGTCGGGTCCATCTTCTCGCGCACCTTGGTCTCGATCTCGGCGTAGAGCTCGGGGCGGGTGCGCAGCAGCTCCTTGCAGGCATCGCGACCCTGCGCCAGCTGGCTGCCGTTGTAGCTGAACCAGGAGCCGCGCTTCTGCACGATGTCGTACTCCATCGCCAGATCCAGCAGGCTGCCCGTGGAGGAAATGCCCTCGTTGTACATGATGTCGAACTCGCACTCCTTGAAGGGCGGCGCCACTTTATTTTTGACCACCTTGAGCTTGGTGCGGTTGCCGTTCACGCTGCCGTCCGTGCCTTTGATTTGGCCGATGCGGCGGATGTCGCAGCGCACGCTCGCGTAGAACTTCAGCGCGCGGCCGCCGGGGGTCGTCTCCGGGTTGCCGAACATGACGCCGATTTTCTCGCGGATTTGGTTGGTGAAGATGCAGATGGTGCGCGCCTTGGAGATGAGCGAGGTCAGCTTGCGCAGCGCCGCGCTCATCAGGCGCGCCTGGGCGCCTACCGTGCTGTCGCCGATGTCGCCCTCCAGCTCCTGCTTCGTCACCAGCGCCGCCACCGAGTCCACCACAATCACATCAATCGCGTTGGAACGCACCAGCGCCTCGCAGATTTGCAGCGCCTCCTCGCCGCTGTTGGGCTGCGACACCAGCAAATCATCGAGATCCACCCCCAGCTTGGCCGCGTAGGAGGGGTCGAGCGCGTGCTCCACGTCGATGAAGGCCGCGAGCCCGCCTGCGCGCTGCGCCTGAGCAATCACCGTCAGCGTCAGCGTCGTCTTGCCCGAGGACTCGGGACCAAAGACCTCCACAATGCGCCCGCGCGGGAAGCCGCCCACACCCAGCGCGCGGTCGATGAGCAGGTTGCCCGTGGGAATCACGTCCACCTGCATGGTCTTGTGGTCGCCGAGACGCACGATGGCGTTCTCGCCGAAATCTTTCTGAATTTGCAGCATCGCCGCATCCAGCGCCCGTTGGCGCTGCGCGGCGAGGCGCTCCTGTTCCGGTGTCACATCCTTGGCCATATCGCCCGCAGTTTACCTGTTCGCCGCGCCCTTGGCAAGCTCAAAGCACGGGTAAAGGCGCGCGCGGGAGCCATGACGCGCTGCCGCCGCCGCCCGCCGCGCGAGGGTGCTTGACCCCGCGCGGCGCGCTCTGCTACAATGCCCGCATGGCCTACCTGGAGCTCGACAATATCTGCGTGCATTTCCCCCTGCGCGGCGGCGGCGTGCTGCGCGCGGTGGACGGCGTGAGCCTCGCCGTGCAGCGCGGGGAAATCCTCGGGCTGGTGGGCGAATCCGGCTGCGGCAAGAGCACGCTTTCCCGTGCGCTCATGCAGCTGCAGCCGCTGACGGCGGGGAGCATCACGCTGGACGGTGTGAATCTCAGTGCTCTGCCGCCCGCGCAAGTGCGGCGGCGACGCCCGGAGTTTCAGATGGTGTTCCAGGATCCCTACGCCTCGCTCAATCCGCGCATGAGCATCTACAGCACCTTGCTGGAGGCGCTCACGCGGCGTGCTCCGCTGCCGCGCGCCGAGCGCGAGGAGGCGGTGGCGGCGCTCATGGAGCGCGTGGGGCTCGCCCCCGAGCACATGTACAAATACCCGCACGAATTTTCCGGCGGGCAGCGGCAGCGCGTGGCCATTGCCCGCGCCATCGCGCCGCGACCCGCCCTGCTGCTGGCCGATGAGCCCGTCTCCGCCCTCGATGTCAGCATCCAGAGCCAAATCCTCAACCTGCTCACCGACCTGCGCCGCGAGCTCGGGCTCACCATGATGTTCATCTCCCACGACCTCTCCGTGGTTCACTACCTCGCGGACAACATCGCCGTCATGCGCCGCGGGCGCTTGGAGGAATACGGCAGCGCCGAGCAGGTGTTTTGCCGACCCCGCGCCGACTACACCCGCCGCCTGCTCGATGCCGTGCCGCGGCTCTGAGCGCTCCTTCCCGAGGGTTACGACCCGCCGCGCAGGCGCTTGATTTTGTCGCGCAGCACCGCCGCCACCTCGAAATCCAGCCGCGCGGCGGCTTGGCGCATCTCCTTCTCCAGCGCGGCGATGGCGGCGGCGCTGTCGGGCTCCTCCTCGGCGGCGCTCAGGTCGCCGTCCGCCTCTTCGTCATCGGGTGTGTAGAGGCGCAGGGTGCTCTGGTCGCTGCGCGCCACGCTGTGCGGCGTGATGCCGTGTGCGGCGTTGTAGGCCAGTTGCAGGGCGCGGCGGCGGTCGCTCTCCTCGATGAGGCGGCGGATGGATTCCGTCTGCACATCCGCAAAGAGCACGCACTCGCCATGCACATGGCGCGCCGCGCGCCCCGCCGTCTGCACCAGACTCGTCTCGTTGCGCAGAAAGCCCTCCTTGTCCGCATCCAGAATGCAGACCAGCGACACCTCCGGCAGGTCGAGCCCCTCGCGCAACAGGTTGATGCCCACCAGCACATCCACCTTGCCCGCGCGCAGCTTGCGCAAAATCTCCACGCGCTCAATCGCGTCCACATCGGCGTGGATGTACTCCACCGCCAGCCCGATGCGGCGCAGGTAGTCCGTCAGGTCCTCCGCCGTGCGCTTGGTCAGCGTCGTGACCAGCACGCGCTCGCGTCGGCGGATGCGCTCGCGGCAGAGCTCGATGGTCTTGTCGATTTGCCCCTCCAGCGGCAGCACGGTAATCTTGGGCTCGGGCAGCCCCGTGGGGCGGATGACCTGCTCCACGATGAGCGGCTGCCCGAGGGCGCGGGGGTGGAAGCTTTCCGGCGGCGCGTCGGAGGGGTGGGGCGGCACTCGCAGCTCGGCGAGCTTGTGGAAGAATACGCCGCGAAAGCCCTCCGGCGCGCGCGTGACGGCTTGGCTGGCTTTTTCGCTGCGGGCGTGGGTGTTGCCGCGCGTGGCTTTCAGCACGGGGATGTAGCTCGTGTTGCCCGCTACGCAGTTGACGTATTCAAAGGGACCGGGGGTGGCGCTCAGGTAGAGCAGCTGGGCTTGGCGCGCCATGAACTCGTCGAAGCGCAGCGGGCGGTTGTCCAGCGCGCTGGGCAGGCGGAAGCCGTGGTCGATGAGCACTTGCTTGCGCGAGCGGTCGCCCTCGTACATGCCGCCCAGCTGGGGGATGGTGGCGTGCGACTCGTCGATGATGGTCAGGTGGTCGGCGGGGAAATAATCTTGCAGGGTGGATGGGGTGGAGCCCGGCGCGCGCCCCGCGAGGTGGCGCGAGTAGTTCTCGATGCCCTTGCAGAAGCCGATTTCGCTGATGAGCTCCAGGTCGTACTCCGTGCGCATCTTGAGCCGCTGTGCTTCGATGAGCTTGTTGTGCTGCTCCAGCCAAGCGACGCGCTCCGCCAGCTCCGCGCGGATGGATTGCAGGGCGGCGGCGCGCTTTTCCGGGGCAGAGACGTATTGCTTGACGGGGAAGAAGAGGTAGCTTTGCAGGGATTCGCGGCGGCGACCCGTGCCGGCGTCGATGAGGGAGATGGCGTCGATTTCATCGCCGAAGAACTCGATGCGGATGGCCTCGCCGTCGCTCTGCGCGGGGTAGACGTCCACCACATCGCCGCGCACGCGGAAGCTGCCGCGGCGGAAGTCGTAGTCGCTGCGCTCAAAGAGCAGCTCCGTGAGGCAGGCCAGGAGCGCGTCGCGCGCCATGTCCTGCCCGCAGGAGACGGCGAGCGTCAGGTTGCGGTAGTCCTCCGGCGAGCCCAGACCGTAGATGCAGGACACGCTCGCCACCACGATGACATCGCGCCGCAGCAGCAGCGAGCGCATGGCGTTGAGGCAGAGGCGGTCAATCTCTTCGTTGATGGCGCTGTCTTTTTCGATGTAGGTGTCCGTGCTGGCGATGTAGGCCTCGGGCTGGTAGTAGTCGAAGTAGGAGACAAAGTATTCCACCGCGTTGTGCGGGAAAAAGTTCTTGAGCTCGGAGTAGAGCTGGGCGGCGAGGGTTTTGTTGTGGCTGAGCACGAGGACGGGGCGATCCTGCGCCGCGATGATGTTGGCCATCGTGAAGGTCTTGCCGCTGCCCGTGACGCCGAGCAGGCATTGGTGCTTGTTGCCCGCGCGCAGCGAGAGCAGCAGTTTCTCAATGGCCTGTGCCTGGTCGCCCGAGGGGCGGTAGTCGGTGACGAGTCGGTAGAGGGACATGGCTCAGCGCTTTTCGAGGATGAAGAGGTATTCCGTGACGCTCTTGGCGCGCGCGGCGAGGTTGCGGCAGCCCCGGAAGGTGGCGTAGGGCTGCGCCAGGATTTCCGTGCGCCCCAGGCGTTGCAAGCCTGCCAGCAGCTCCTCGCGCGGCACGAAGCCCTCGCTGTTGTAGGAGATGAGCACAAAGCGCGCGGGGCAGCGCTCCGCCAGCGCCAGCAGGGCGGGGGCGGCCTCCGCGCGGCGGTTGTAGACCGAGCGGTTCCAGCCGCGCGGGATGCCCGAGACTGCCGAGAGCTCGCGCGGCTCGCGGTACTCCGTCAGCAGGTTGAGCATGAAGTAGTTGCTGCCGTAGGGGTGCTGGTTGTAGGGCGGGTCGAGGTAGGCGAGATCGAGCTCGGGCAGCTCGGCAGCGCAGGCGGCAGCATCGCCGCGGCGGCAGTGAACCTCGCTCTCGAAGCGCGAGAAGAGCGGCAGGGGCAGGGCGATGTCGCCGCAGATGCGCGCGAGGGCGTGCCCGCCCGCTCCGCCGAAGCGGCCGATGCCGTCGCGCCCCTTGTAAAAGCCTTTGAAGACGCCCGCCGTGTTGGTGTGTACCGAGGCTTCGCTGAGCAGAGGGGCGATGAAGTAGGGCTGCAAGGCCTCGGGCAGTTCGGCGATGGCTTGGCGCGCGCTGTCGAGGAAGAGGGCGTTGCGGCGGGTGTAGAATACGCGGTCGGCGCGGGTGGGGTGCTGCTCGTCGCGCGGGGCGTAGAGGCGGGTGATAAAGCCCTCGCGCGGCTGCGCGGCGATGTCGGCGAGCAACGCGCGGCGGCGCTCGCGCAGCTCGGCGATCAGCTCGGGGGTGGCATTGCTCAGGTAACAGCGGTTGATGCAGTGGGCGTAGGGCTCCAGGTCGTTGGCGTAGAGGGTGTGGGCGCTGCGTTTGAGGAAGCGCGAGACGATGCCGCTGCCCGAGAAGAGGTCGGCGCAGGCGAGCCGCTGCCGCCCCAGCCGCCGCTGCACGCGGCACAGCGCCTGCGCCGGCAGCTCCAGCAGGGCGCGCTTGTTGCCCAGGCAGGTGATGAGCTGTTCGCGGAGGTAGCGCGGGTCTTCGGGGGGGAGCTCGGGCATGGCGGGAGGGGGCTCAGCGCGCCAGCACGGCGGGCGTGCCGGAGATGCCGCTGCCGGAAATCGGGCGCAGGGCGATGCGGTCGGCGCTGCGCGCCACAACGGGTTGCAGGGTGTAGCTTGTCGCCTGCCCGGGCAGGATGGCCAGCGTGAACCAGCGCCCCTTGTTGGCCACCTGCAGGGCGTACTTGCGGGCGGTGCCGTCGTTCGTCCAGCGCAGGGTGCAGCCCGAGCCGCCGTCTTGCGCGCTCAGCGTGGGGGTGCCGGGGCGCACGGCGCTGCTCCAGGGCATGGGCGGCGGCAGGGCGAGCGCGGCGTAGCGCTTGGCGAGCTCGGCCTGCACCCCGCCGCGGTTGCTGCCCAGCGAGCGCCAGCTCCAGTAGAGCTGCCCCGCGCTTTGGCGCGCCAGCTTGCGCGACCAGTCCACCTGCGCGCCGATTTCGGAGGCGGGGCGCCCGGGATCCTCGCTGCTGTTGATGCGCACCGAGGCGATGCCCGGCCACACGGGGCGCGCGGGGTTGATGCCGCTCCACCAGCGCATGAGCGCGGGGAAGCTTTGCGGACCCTCGCAGCGCCAGTAGAGCTGCGGGCTCAGGTAGTCTACCCAGCCGCGCGCCAGCCACTTGCGGGCATCGCAGGCCAGATCCTCGTAGGCGTTCACGCCGCCCGTCACGCCCTCCGGGTAGCCCGGCTGCCAGATGCCGAAGGGGCTGATGCCCACGCGCACGTATGGCTTGAGCCGCTTCACCTCGGTGTACAGGCGGCTGACGAAGGCATCCACCGCCGCGCGGCGGCGGGCGGGGCTCTTGCCGTCCGCCACGCGGTGGTGCGGCGGGTAGGGGTAGAAGTAGTCGTCCAGGTGCACGCCGTCGATGTCGTAGCGGCGCACCACGTCGGTGATGACGCTCAGCACGTGGCTCTGCGTCTCCGCCGCCGAGGGGTTGAGGATGGTGGTGCTGCCGGCGAGCAGGGTCAGCTCCGGGCGGCGACGCGCGATGTGCTTGCGCCCCACCTCCTTGCCGCTCGCGGTGGCGCGGAAGGGGTTGAACCAGGCGTGCAGCTCGATGCCGCGCTTGTGCGCCTCCGCCACGGCAAAGGCCAGCGGGTCGTAGCCGGGGTCGGTACCGGGGCCGGAGAGCCAGTAGCTCCAGGGCTCCAGCGGCGAGCGGTAGAAGGCATCCGAGCAGGGGCGCACCTGCAGCAGAATGGCGTTGAGGTGCAGGCGCTGCGCCTGTTGCAGTATGCCCAGCAGCTCGGCGCGCTGCTGCGCGGCGGGCAGTCCCGGGCGCGAGGGCCAGTCCAGATTGTACACCGTGGCCACCCAGGCCGCCCGGAACTCGCGCACGGGCTCCGGCACGGGCTCCTGCACCGCCTGCCACGCCGCCAGCGGCAGCGCCGCCGCCAAAAGCATCACGCTGAGAAGAAGCAGTCGTCTCACGCGCCCCAGCATAGCGAGCCCCCGCCTGCGATGCAAGCCGTAAGCACGGCAGCAGCGCTGCCGCCCGCGTGTTTCCCCTTGCCAAGGTGAGGACGGGGGTGTATGCTCAGCGCTGACGATGAACAGCTACAACATTGCCGTTTTGGCGGGCGACGGAATCGGCCCGGAGGTCATGGAGCAGGCGCTGCGCGTGCTCGATGCCGTGGAAAAGAAGTTCGGTTTTACCACCGTGCGCACTGCCTGTTGGGTGGGCGGTGCGGGCATTGACCATTGCGGCCGGGCGCTGCCGGCGGAGACGCTGGCGGCCTGTGAGGCGGCGCAGGCGATTCTCTTCGGCTCGGTGGGCGGTCCCAAGTGGGATACGCTGCCCCCGGCGGAGCGTCCCGAGCGCGGCGCGCTGCTGCCGCTGCGCAAGCATTTTGAGCTCTACGCCAACCTGCGCCCCGGCATCTGCCTGCCCGAGCTGACGGCGGCCTCGCCCCTCAAGGCGTCCATCGTGGGGCAGGGCTTTGACATCCTTTGCGTGCGCGAGCTGACGGGCGGCATGTACTTCGGCGAGCCCAAGTTCTACGGCGAGCGCGAGGGCGAGGTGGTGGCGCTGGACACGCTGGTGTACAAGCGCCGCGAGGTGGAGCGCATCGCGCATGTGGCCTTCCGCGCGGCGGCGGGGCGCAGCGGGCGGCTCTGCAGCGTGGACAAGGCCAATGTGCTCTCCTCCTCGGTCATGTGGCGCGAGGTGTTTACGGAAATCGCGGCGCAGTACCCGCAGGTGCAGCTCTCGCACCTCTACGTGGACAATGCGGCCATGCAGCTGGTGCGCAACCCCGCGCAGTTCGACGTGCTGGTGACGGAAAACACCTTCGGCGACATCCTGACGGATGAGATGGCCGTCATCTGCGGCTCGATGGGCATGCTGCCCAGCGCCTCGCTCGGCGCGCGCGGCAGCGAGGGCTTCTTCGGGCTCTACGAGCCCTCGGGCGGCTCGGCTCCCGACATCGCGGGGCAGGGCATCGCCAACCCCATCGCGCAGATTCTCTCCCTGGCCATGATGCTGCGCTACAGCTGCGCGCAGGCGGCAGCGGCCGAGGCGGTGGAGGCGGCGGTGCGCCGTGCCATTGCAGCGGGTTACCGCACGGCGGATTTGGCCACGGGCGCGCCGGGGGAAATCCGCGTGGGCACGGCGGGCATGGGCGATGCCGTGCTGGCCGCGCTGTGAGGGTCGGTCTGACCTTTTTCCGCCGGGAGCTGCGGGCGTTGTGCCCGCAGCTCCCCCATTTGGAGTTTGCCCATCCCACCGAGGGGCAACGCCAACGGCTGATGGGGTGGCGGTTTATCCGCCTCAAGGCTCAGGAGTCACTCAGCGAGCAAGAACACATGGATTTAGATGCGTTGTGTGCTCTCCATCAACATCTTACCAAGAGCTGTGGGCTGTTTGACATCGATTACCTATTCATGAAACTGCGGCAGAGGTACATCTCCCGGGAGGAGTCCCCCCCACAAGGAGGCTGAGAGAACCCTAGAGGACGCGCTCGAAAGCATGGATACTGCGGCATACACCGCTGTCTCCCGCATCCGCACGGGCTTAACAATACATCAAGGTCAATCCGAGCTTGTCAGGACGCGGGGCTTTTGCTAGGATGCTTGCATGATACGCCGAGTGTTGACAGCCACGCTGTTGGGCTGCGGGCTGCTGTCCGCCGCGCTGACGGAGGCGGATTTTGCGCAGGCCGCGCCGCAGGAAAACCCGGATCCCATGACATGGTGGCGCGAGGCGCATCTGGGCATGTTCATCCACTACGGGCTCTACTCCGGGCTCGGCGGCCTCTTCGGCGATAAGCCCTGCGGCGCGGAGTGGGCGCAGAACAACCTGCAGATGGACTCGGAGCAGTACGCGCAGGGAGCCGCCCCCCTCTTTCAGCCTGCGGAGGGCTGCGCCGAGCAGTGGGCGCGTTTGGCGGCGGCGGCGGGCTGCCGCTACGCCGTGCTGACCACCAAGCACCACGACGGCTTTGCCCTGTTTGCGACGGAGACCACGGAGTTCAACGCGCAGAAGCTTACGGGGCGCGATGTGGTGCGTGAGTTTGCCGATGCCTGCCGCGCCAACGGGCTGCGCGTGGGCTTCTACCACAGCGTCATCGACTGGCACCAGCCGGACTACGACTACCGCATCCCCGGTGATTTGCCCTACCCCGGCGGGCAGAAACAATGGCTGGAGGCGGCGGGTATCCCCCGCAGCCAAGAGAAATACCGCCGCTACCTGCACCGCCAGGTGGACGAGCTGCTGACGAACTACGGCCGGGTGGACATCCTGTGGTGGGACTACTCGGCGGGTGAGATGCAGGGCTCTGCCTGGGATGCCGAGGGGCTGGTGAGGCTCTGCCGCGAAAAGCAGCCGGAGCTCGTGATGAACAACCGTCTGTTCACCTACCACGCCTTGCAGGCCGGGGGGGATGCCGCCGCCGCGCAGGGGGACTACGGCGACTTCCTGACCCCCGAGCAGCGCATCCCGAGCGAGGACTTGCAGGATGCAGACTGGGAGAGCTGCATGACCGTGGGGCGCAACTGGGGCTACAACCGCTTCGACGTGACACTCAAGAGCCCCGCCGAGGTGATTGTCGCGCTGGAGGAATGCGTGGGCAAGGGGGGCAATCTGCTGCTCAACATCAACCCGCGCGGCGACGGCTCCGTGCCCGAGGGCGTGGCGGACGTGTTTCGCCGCCTTGGCAATTGGATGCAGGTGAACGGCGCCGCCATCTACGGCGCCCACCCCGTCGAGGAAGTGGACATGCCTGCGGGGATGTACCTCGTGGCCGTGTGGGATGAGCTCTTCGTGTACCTGCCGCGCGAAGTGCCGGAGGGCGATGCTCTGGAGCTCTGGCTGCCCGCGGCGGAAATCGACACCGTGATGCCCGAGATCCTCGGGCAACCCGACTGCGACGTCAGCGTGGAGCGCGTGGAAGAAGAGCCCGAGACCGCCGAGGGCGAGCCGCGCGCCTGGCTGCTCTACACCATCCCCACCCAAGCCTGGCACGACGCCGTGGAAGGGCTCCCCGTGCTGCGGCTCAGCGCCGAGTAAAGCCGCGCCGCCGACAGCGCGACGCACCGGCATTGCCCCGAAACAGGCGCTAGCCCGCCTTTACACGCCGCCGTAGCGGAAAAACAGACGGTAGCCCGCCTTTACGTGCGACCGTGGCAGCCAAACAGACGGTAGCACGCCTTTACGTGCGACCGTGGCAGCTAAACAGACGGTAGCTCGCCTTTACGCATGAGCATTAAAATTGTAAGACTAAAAATTAGTCGCGGTGATAGGGGCTGTTGGCCAGCAGCGTGTGGACGCGGTACAACTGCTCCAAAAGCACCACAAGAGCCAACTCATGCTGCATCGTCTGGCGACCGAGACAAAGGATACAATCAGCCGCCGCGCGCAGCGCGGGACTGTGCCCATCCGCCGCACCGACCAAAAACGCCACATGCTTCACCGACTGCAACTGCCAGCGCCGCACACGCGCCTCGAACTCACGCGTACTCCAATTCTCCCCGCGCTCATCCAACGCCACGCGCAAACAACCCTCCGAAGCCGCCAGCAAACGCGCCGACACCTCCGCCGACGAACCATCCCGCACATAGCGCAACTCCACCCTGCCCAGCGGGCGCAAGCGCTGCTCGAAAAACGCCACCCCCTCCCGAGCATAAGCAAGGGACGGACGCGCCGCAGCCACCACACGGAAATCCATCGCAACAGCCCTCAGGAAAGCAACAGCGCCCGCAGCTCCGCCGCATCCGCACACAGCGGCGCCCCCCAAGAGGACAACTCCTCCGGGCGCGCATAGCCCCAGCGCATCAACACCAAGCGGCAGCCCGCGTTGCGCGCCGTCAGCGCATCGAAGGGCGAATCCCCGATGAGCGTCACCTCCTGCGGCGCGAGCCCCCAACCACGAACAATACCCAGCAGCGCCGTCGGATCCGGCTTGCGCGGCACACCCGCCCGCTGCCCCGCAATGGGGTCAAACGGCACATCGGGAAAAAGCGCCCGCACCAGCGGCAGCGTCACCTCATGCGGCTTGTTCGACAACACCGCCAGCCGATGCCCCGCCGCCGCCAAGTCCCCCAGCAACTCGGGAATCCCCGGAAAAGGGCGCGTCCCCCCCTGCCAGCACAGCGGATACTCACGGCGGAACGCGCCGTGCACCGCCTCCAAAAGCTCGGCCGGCGCCTCGGCCGCATCCGCATAACCGATCGCCGCCGCGCAGAGATTCGCCGCCCCGCGCCCAATCATGCCGCGCACCGCCTCGCAAGAATGCTCCGCAAGCCCCAGCGAACGCAGCGCGCGGTTGAGCCCCTCGGCAATGCCGGGCAGCGAATCCGCCAGCGTCCCGTCCAGGTCAAAAACGAAGGGCATGAGACTCCTCAGAGAATGCCGCGCTCGCTGTCGCTGCACTTCACAAACTCGACAAAACGGCGCAGGCAGGGATTCTCGCCATGCGTCGCATCGGCCTCCAGCAGTGCGATGGCCTCCGCGCGCGAAAGCTCCTTGTGCAGGAACAACTTGGTGTACGCAAACTTGATGGCGCGGATATCCGCATCGGAAAATCCGCGGCGCTTGAGCCCCACGATGTTGATGGCGCGTACCTCCGCCGGGAAACCCTCCGCAATCGTGTAGGGCGGCACATCGCGCGGCACGCGCGCGCAGCCGGCCACCATCGCGTGCTCGCCCACATGCACAAACTGGTGCAGCGCCGCAAAGCCCGAAATAATCGCCCAGTCATCAATGCGGCAGTGCCCCGCCACCCCCGCAAAACCGGAGAAAATGCAGTGATTGCCCACGATGCACTCGTGCCCGCAGTGGCTGTTGATGAGGAAATGATTGTGCGAACCGATCATCGTCTTCGTCTCGGGACCCGTCGAGCGATTGATGTTGCAATTCTCGCGGAATACATTGTCATCCCCCACCTCCAGAAAGGTCGGCTCGCCCTTGTACTTCAGATCCTGCGTCTTGAGACCGATGACCGCGAAAGGGAAAAACTCATTGCGCTCCCCGAACACCGAAGGCCCCCCGATGACCACATGATTGTGCAGCACGCAGCCCTTGCCCAGCCGCACATGGGGACCGACCACGCAGTAAGGACCAATCTTCACGTCCTCCGCCAGCTCGCAGGTCGGGTCAACAATCGCCGTAGGATGAATCTCTGCCATGAGAGACATTCTACCCGCAGTACCCCTGTCCATCAAGGAGAAAATGCCGCAATATAACGGTTTTCTGCCGCCGCGGCGACTCAGTAGCGCTCGGACGGCACGAACTTGCAGCAGAAAATCTCGCAACCCGCCGCGTAAAGATGCACCTCGATGCGGCCGGGATGGTGCTGCACCGTGTAGGCATCGTGCTCCTCGGGCGGACGGGGACTGAAGCGCCGCACGCGGTCGGGAGCCAGCACAGCCGAGCGCAACACGCAGACCAAACGCGCATTGCTCATACCTTTCATCTGCTCGAAGTCATCGGTCGGCAGCGTGAGAGAAGGAATCGTTTTCGGCATCACGCGCGCAATATACACAGCAGGGCACCCCTTGTCAAGAGCCGACTGCGGCCGCGCAGCACGCGTGCCACCCGCCCGAAACAATTCGGCGGGCAGCGCCATGCCGTCCGCCCACCGAATATCCGGAAAGGAAAGCCCGAGCGAGCCTCACATCGTCATGCCGCCGTCGACCACGAGCACCTGGCCTGTGATGTAGCGCGCCTCATCCGAGGCGAGGAAGAGCGCGGCATTCGCAATATCCTCCGGCTTGCCGAGGTCGGCCAGCGGGATGCGCCCCAGCATCGCCTCCTTGGCTTTCTCCGGGATGGCATCCGTCATATCCGTCGCGATAAAGCCGGGCGCGATAGCATTTACCGTCACCTTGCGCCCGGCGATTTCCTGCGCCACGCTCTTGGTAAAGCCGATGACACCCGCCTTGGAGGCGCTGTAGTTCGCTTGTCCCGCGTTGCCGCTCATGCCCACGATGGAGCTCATGTTGATGATGCGCCCCGCCGGGCTCTTCATCAGCGCGCGTTGGAACGCCTTAACAAAGAGGAAAATGCTCTTGAGATTCGTAGCGATGACGGCATCCCAGTCCGACTCCTTCATGCGCATCAGCAGGCCGTCTTTTGTGATACCCGCGTTGTTCACCAGAATATCCACCGTCGGGAATTCGGCCAAAACCGCCTTCACACAGGCCTCAACCGCAGCGGCATCGGCCACATCGCAGGGGAAAGCCTTGCAGCTGCCCGGGAACTCGGCATTGATCGCCTCCGCCGCGCTGCCGCAGGAAGCGGGGTTGCGGGAAATGAGAATCACCTGAGCGCCCTCGGCTGCAAAACGATGAGCAATAGCCTGACCGATGCCGCGTCCAGCACCCGTCACCACAGCGGTTTTACCTGCAAGTCTGTTCATGGCATCATTATACACCGCCCCCCCACACTGGCAAGCTCTTTTCTCAGGATACGCGCAGGGTCTACGCTCGCAGGCTCTGCAGCAGCTCGCTGTATTTGTCGTACAGCCCCATCAGCCCCTTGGAGCGCTCGTAAGCCACCTTCTCCTCGGCAAAAGCCCGGAGATACGGTTGCCAATCCGCGATTCCTTCTGCAGCAAAATAGCGGACAATGAAAGCCTCGTGTGCGCGAAAAGCCGCCGCGAGCGACCTGCTCGGCTCCAGAAGAGCTGACACATTGCCGATGTATGTGAACAAATCAAAACCCAGCGGGCGCTCGGCAGCCATCTCCCAATCAATCAGCTGCAAACAGCCGTCCTTCTCCAACAGATTCCACGGGCAGAAATCGCCGTGGGACAGGCAGCAGCGCAGCCCGCTCCTCCCGCCGTCCCGATGCGGAAGGTGGTGCCTGCTGAGCTCCTGCGTCAGCGCGAGGATGCGATCATTGACATGAGAGCCTGCCGGGCGCGTCCCCTCTACATATTCCGTCATCAGGAACACATAATTCTCAGTGTCAGCGCTGTGCAGTAGGCGCGGCGTCAGCCCCGTGTCGGCCAGCAGGCCGTAAATTTCAATCTCGTGGCGCGTCAGTCGCATGGCAACAGGCTGCTGCGACCATTTAGCAAAAAAAGGGCGCTGATCGACCTCGCGCCACCCCAGCAGCGAGATTTTCCGTTCCGGACCGGGCGAACCCATGTTGAGAGACAGGTGCCGGGGTTCCCCCGTCAGGGCGCGGAGCAGCTTCAGGGGAGCCTCTACCTGTTCCTCATGCACGGCGGTGAGCCGCCGTACCCATGAGCACTTGCGGAACAGATACCAGTAACAGCGTGCCGGAAATCCCCCGTAGGGACTGTACAACCCATACAGATATTCCGGAGCCGGCGGAATCTCCGGGAAATAATATCGGGTGCCAAACGTCTGAAAGCGATAATACCGCATAGGTTGCTGCTCTGCGCGTCTCTATAGACAAAGCCGATAGCAAAGTCAAGACTATTCTCTTTCGGTGCGGCGCAGAAACGGCGACAGCGCAAAACGCCCCCTCTGTCCCGCAAGGCAGGGGGGGAAGACGCATGTTGGGGGGCGAATCAGCGGATACGGCGGAGCAGCCAGTGGAGCACGTCCTTGATGGGGAGGCGCTCCTGCTCCATCGAATCGCGGTGGCGGATGGTTACCGTGTCTTTCAGCTCCTCGCCCTCCTCGCCCAGCGTGGCGAAGTCGACTGTGATGCAGAACGGCGTGCCCACCTCGTCCATGCGGCGGTAGCGGCGACCCACCGCGCCGCCCTCGTCGTAAAAGACATTCATGAAGGGGCGCAGGCTCTCCTCAATTTCGTGGGCGATGCGCACCTGCTCGGGATTCTTCTTGAGCAGGGGGAACACCGCCGCCTTGATGGGCGCCATGCGCGGGTGGAAGCGCATCACCACGCGGATGTCGCTCTTGCCCTCCTTGCCCAGCTCCTCCTCATCGTAGGCTTCGCAGAGGACGGCCAGCACCGTACGGTCGCAGCCGGCCGAGGGCTCGACCACATTCGGAATAAACTTCTCGCGGCTCGCCTCGTCGAAATACTCCATCGGCTTGCCGCTGCCCTCGCCGTGGCGGGTGAGGTCGTAGTCCGTGCGGAAGGCGATACCCTGCAGCTCTTGCACACCGAAGGGGAAGGCATACTCCAAATCGTAAGTTTTTTGGGAGTAGAACGCGCGCTCGCCGTCCGGCACATCAAGGATGTGAATCTTGTCGCGGGGAATACCGATGTTCTCATAGAACACCAGGCAGCGCTCCAGCCACTCATCCGTCAGCGCCAGACCGTCCTCGGGGCGGCAGAAATACTCAATCTCCATCTGCTCGAACTCGCGGGAGCGGAAGGTGAAGTTGCGCGGGTTGATTTCGTTGCGGAAGCTCTTGCCGATCTGCGCGATGCCGAAAGGAATCTTCATGCGCGAGGAATCCAAGATGTTCTTGTACTGGCAGAAGATGCTCTGCGCCGTCTCGGGGCGCAGCCAGCCCGTCGTGCTCGGGTCGTTCTCATCGGCAGCGGCGCCGATGGTCGTCTTGAACATGAGGTTGAACGAGCGCGCCTCCGTGACGAGCGAGCCGTTGGCGGGGTTGTAGCGCACGCTTTCGTGCACCTCCTCCGTCGTCTCCTCCAGCAGCTCGATATCGGCGGGCGTCAGCCCATGCCCCGCAATCTGGCTGTAGTATTGCGCCGCCCCCTTGCGGGCGGTTTTGGTATCCTTGGGCTCAGCGCTCGGCACCAGCATCGAAAAAGCCTTCTTCGTGCTCCAGCTGCCGTCTGCGCTGCGCGCACCCTGCCACCAGAACGCCGTGCCGCTCTGCGCGGGAATCTGGTCGGCGCGCAGGCGCTCCTTGCTCAGCAGGCAGTCGCAGAGCGGGTCGGTGAAGCCGCCCACATGACCGCTGGCCGTCAGCACGGAATTGTGCGTGAGGATGGAGCCGTCCATGCCCACGATGTCGGGGCGCTCCTGCACGTTGACGCGCCACCAGTAGTCCTTGAGGTTGCGCTTGAGCTCCACGCCGAGGGGACCGTAGTCCCAGCAGCCGTTGAGGCCGCCATAAATCTCCGCTGACTGAAAAATGAAACCCTTGCGCTTGCAGAGGCTCACAATCTTCTCCATCTTGACCGGGTCGGTCTGGTTACGATCTGCCATAACGCCCCCTATTCTATCGCAAGGGGGCGCCATTGCAAGCCTTTATCGCGCCGCGCGTGTCCCCGGCGCATGGCAAAACAAGATGCAACAAGATGAGGGTACAAAAATGAGAATACTCGCCTCTTTGATGGAGTATCGTTTTTTATCGTCAGGAAAAAAGCAAAGCCTCAAAAGATGAAAATCACCCCGGAAAGAGCAAATTGACTCAACGTCAATTCTCGGAGAGTTTTCAGAAGTTCCCTGTGTTGTGTCCGACTCTCCCGGCATGTTCTTATTAGATTGTACTCGCGCCTCTACTCCACAAAAACAGACGAAGAGCCCCAAAAACGTTGAACTGAATAACACATGGGTTCCTGGTCATTTATGACTCAGTTTTGATAAGGCGTTAGTGTCGTTATTTTGTGCGACACAGCCTCGGGCTCTCGCCCCCCCCACTGAACCTGCACGACGAGCTCGCCATCTACCAACCGGGGCTGCAAACGCACCTGCGCCGAGCGCCGCAGCGTGCTGCAACGCATCCTGCGCAGCCTACAGGAGCGGGTTAAGCGCCCCCTGCGGGCATGGACGGCTGCCGACTGCCGCCGCCGCTTTCCGAAGCCCCACGTTCTTGCAAAGCTGCCTCAAGCGCAGATAGAGCGCCTCATCCACATGGTCACAAGGTGTCCTGCAACGGCTTTTCGGTGTCGCATTTGATTTTGCAACTTACATTTGATGGGGCTGTTTCAAATCCGCTGGTGTGGGAGAGGAGGTCAGGAGAGATAAATGGG
>JBJEVN010000010.1:0-7652 GCA_051884385.1 Akkermansia sp. | reverse complement strand
CTCTTTAATGAGCGATGGCTGAAATAAAGCCTCCTTCATGAAAATATATGTATACAAATGAGAGCATATTGTCAACAAAAATTTTCATTTCGTGTTTAAAAAGGCATGAACGAAGCATTAAAACGCCATTTGTCTGAGTTGTAGCCCGAACGGAGCGGTAAACTGCCCAAAATGGCAATTTTTGCAGTTTCGGCAAAACAAAAACATTGATATATCAATGTTTCAGTTTTTAATCCCGCAAAAATCGATGTCGGAGTCTATTTGAGTTCGCCCCCCTTGAAGGACCTGCTCTTCATTTTTGCGCAATTCACTCAATATACAGGGGCAACACCAATTTTGGGGGGCAGTTTCAAATCTGTTGGTGCGAGGAGAGGGGGGCAGGAGAAATCAATGGGGGCTATTTAGGCGATGTGCTTCCGAAAATGCAATCTAACAAGAAACGCTACAGAGAAAAAGGGGGTGAATGGGGCGATTTCGGGGGAGACAACTCGTTTCCTTGCTTATGGTGTATTTAAGAAGGACTCCAATTCTCTGCGTGATTGCCTGGAGCCATGTGTGGGGGGGGCTCGCTTGGGCGCGCATTGGGAACGCGGGTTTCAAAGCCGTGAGAGGGTTCCAATACTTTTTATTAACTAAAACGCTGTCATCTCAACACGTTGAGGGCAGGGCGGTGCGCAGGATTTCGCGGTCAAGCCTCAAAAAAGCGTCGGTGTGTCTGTCGGCATCGAGCGGTGCGGGAAGGCTCCCGCACCGCTCTTTCATACACGTTACAGCACAGAGGGATGCCCGCGGGCATCAGAAGGAGAATACCACCTGTGCGCCGAAGAGGCTTTCGTCGCTGATGGCTGCGCCCGAGGGGCGCGAAATGTATTGGTAGTGGGGCACAACCTTGCAGTAATCCGTGAGTTGCAGGCTGTACATGACCTCGACCACATACTCGCGACGGTGGTTCTGCCCGCCGAGCGGCTCTTCGGTTTCCTCATCCCAGGCTCCGTAGGGAGCCTGACCCTTGAAGACACCGGCCGCGATGCCGAAGAAGTCGTCCTCGCGCGAGGGCAGGAGCTTGAAGTTGCCGCCCACGGAGAGCTCGGCGGTGTTGCCCCACTGCTGCTTGGCGGCAATGCCGGCGCGGGTGTAGAGGGTAGCGCGCTCGCAGGCGTTCCACTCGATGCTCGCGCCGATGCCGGCGTTGTGGTGGTTCTCGCCGTAGACCTTGGAGTCGAAGCGCTGGTAGAAGGGGGTGAGGCGCAGGGTCGCCTCCCCATCGCCGAACAGGTGGCCGTATTCCCCCACCAGCACATAGCCGTCCTTGTTCTTGGAGGCGAAGGGGTCCTGCCCCTCGCAGCATGCACAGCCGGTGCGCGAGGCCGCCATCATCACATAGTCGCGCTTGCCCAGCTCGCGCTGCACCACGACACCCAGGTTGCTGTCGGGCAGCGGCACTACCGTGCTGTTCATAAAGCCGGTGTTGGTGAACCCGCTGAATGAGTCATTGGCAATGGAGACGGCATCAAAATAGTTCGTCAAATTAACCACACCGCCGATGACGCAGAGTCGCTTGCCCTGCAGGTATTGCATGAGCGCCAGCTCGGGTAGCCCCCCCTGGTGCGATCCGAAAAGGTCGCCGTGGATATCGGTGGTGCTGCCGAAACTGCCGAGCAAGTCCTCGTCGCTGTGGGCGCTGCGCTTGTCGAGCCCCCAGCTGCCGGAGAATTCGGCGCGCAGCCAGGTGCCGCCGTTCACGCTGTCGCTGATGAGCCGCTGGTTGAGCTGTGCGTGCAGCAGGGCGTAGTTGTGGTGCTTGCCGCGCAGCGCTTGATCGCCCTCACTGCGGTGGACGCCCCAGTACGCATAGGCCAGATCGACGGCCCATTGCGTGCCGTAGCGCTCATTAGCCGTCACCTTGTAGGCGGGGTCTCCGTCCTCGGGGGTGAACATGTTGATGCCCTCGAGGATGTCACCCGCCTGGGGTTCGCCCTCGGCGGCGCACGCGGCACCGCAAAGGGCGAGCCCTGCGGCCGCCATGGTTATGATGTGTTTGGTATTCATATTGTTGTTTTGTGGAGAGTTTGAGTGTGAGTAGCTTGGTGCCGGGCGTCGCCGCGCGGGGATGCCGCCCCGCGCAGGCGTTCGTCGGCAGATCGGGTCGCGTCAGCCGTGTTGGCAGGTGCACTGCTCGTTGCAGCGCTTCTCGGCGGTGCACTTGCAGTCCTTGCCGCAGGTGCAGCCTTCGCTGCAACGGCAGTTCTCGCCGCAGGTGCAGTCCTTGCCGCAGGAGCAGGCGCTGCCGCAGTGGCAGGCGGGCTCTGCCGCCGCCCAAGCCGTCAGGGCGGAAAAGCCCGCCACGGCCATCTTCAGGAGTTGTGTTGCGTTCATGGTGTTGTGGTGTTGGTTGGTGTTCAGATGGGGCTTTTCCGCGCGCCGGGGATGCCGCCCCGGCAGCGCGGGCGAGCCCGCAGGGGAAGTTTGTCAGGAGTCTTGGGATTTGTTGTCGGTCTCGCCCTCATCCTCCTCGTGCTCGCTGCAGGTGCAGCGGTTGCCGCAGGAGCTGCAGTGCCCGCCGCAGCTGCCCTTGCTCTTGCCGCAGCAGCAGGCGCGGATGATAATGAGCAGAGCGACAACAAGAATCAGTCCGATAATCAGTTTGCTAATCATGATGTTGTTCGTGTTGATGTTGCTTAATGAGCGTTCTTGTGCGGGTTGGGGCGCAGGATGAGCCAGAGCATCACCAGCGCGAAGGCAGCCGCCACATACGCACCCACGCCCCAGACACCCGCGTACAGCGCGTGACCCAGTTGGTAGACCAGGAAGGCAATCAGGTAAGCCCAAGCGCACATGAAGAGCAGGGTAATCCCGGTCCAGCGGGCGCTGTTCATCTCGCGGCGAATGGCGCCGCAGGCCGCAAAGCAGGGAATGCACAGCAGGTTGAAGAGCATGAAGCCCAGCGCCGAAACCGTCGTGAACGCACCCGCCGCCCGAATGCCCGCCGCTACACCGCGCGCCTCGGCATCCTCGTCCTCTTCCTCCTCGCCCTCTTTCTCAGCAGGTGCCTTGTAGGCGCGCACCGCAGGGTCGAACTGCCACGCCGCCATCACCGGCGCCGTAAACGCATTGCACTTGGGCCAGGTGGAGCTCAGCGCCAGCGCCTCCTCCTCCTCTGCCGCGCCCTCCTCGGAGCCCGACTCGGCCTGCGGCTCGGGGTACAGCACCGCCAGCGTGGAGACAATGTTCTCCTTGGCAATCAGACCCGAGATCGTAGCTACCGCCGGCTTCCACGCCTGCTCCGGGCAAAGTTCGCCCCAGCCCAGCGGGGTAAACACCGGCGCCAGCACCTGACCCACATCGTGCAGCATCGAGCTGTTCACGCTCTCCTCGGCCTCGGCATCCTCCAGATAATCCATCTGCCAGGTGTAGTGCGAGAGGAACCAAACCAGCGCCGAGGCAGCGAAGATAATCGTACCGGCTTTCTTGACAAAGGCCTGGCAGCGATCCATCGCGCGGCGGTTGATGCTCGTGCCGCTGGGCAGGTGGTAAGCGGGCAGCTCCATGACAAAGGGTGTGTAGCCGCCCGCGAAGAGCCGCGTCTTGCGCAGAATCTGCGCGCCGAGAATCACCGAGCCGATGCCCGCGAAATAGGCGATGGTCGCCACGTTGGCATCCTGACCCAGCAGCGCGCTGAAGAGCGCGATGACGGGAAGCTTGGCACCGCAGGGAATCATCGTCGTGAGCATGATGCTCAGGCGGCGGTCGCGCTCGTTCTCAATCGTGCGGGTGGCCATGATGCCCGGCACGCCGCAGCCCATGGCGACCATGAGCGGGATGAAGGACTTGCCCGAGAGCCCGATGGCGCGGAAGATGCGATCCATCATGAACGCCACGCGCGCCATGTAGCCGCAGTCCTCCAGGAAGGAGAGCAGGAGGAAGAGCACCGCCATCTGCGGTAGGAAGCCCAGCACCGCGCCGACGCCCGCCACAATGCCGTCGCCGATGAGTGCCTGCAACTGTGCATCCGCATTCAGGCACAGATTGCCCAGCTGCGCCGCGCCGAAACTGAGGGCACTCAGCAGGAGAAACCACAGCACAAACTCCGCGCGTCCGCCCCGCCCGCCGAGGCGCATGGGGTTGAGCGCCGGGCGCCCGGTACTCCGCCCGTATTTGTTGGCGATGCGCTGCCCCGGAATCGTCAGGCAGATGAGCAGCAGGAAGGCGTTGAAGATGAGCAGCGCCGTCATGACGATGCGGTGTGCACCCTCCGGCAGATGCGGGCACATGTACTCCAGCAGGTAGGGCGCGATGGCGAGGTACATCCAGCTGCCGCTGCGCCCCAGGTCGTGCAGACGCCGCAGCATGGTCGGGAAAATCAGCACCATGGCCAGTACCGCGCTGAACTGCACCAGCGCCTCGGTCGGCGCGGGCGTGTCGCCGATGAAGCCGCCCAGCCAGCCGCCGACCACCGGGCCGAAGAGCACGTCGTTCGCCCAATCCGTTCCCCAGGCGCCCATGGTGCCGATGGAGATGTAGTAGATGAGCCACATGACAGCCGCAAAAATGAGCATGCCCAGGTAGCGGTTGGTCAGCACGCGGTCGAGGCGCGCCGAGAAGCTCTCCTTCTGCGCGGCGCGCGTCAGCACCTCGGGAATGAAGCGCAGGATAGCGTCGTAGCGCGCCCCGGCGATGACGGAGTCGATGTCGTCATCCAGCGCGCTCTCTACCGCGCGGCGCTGCTCGTCCAGAAAAGCGCGTGCATCCGCATTCAGCGCGGCGGTCGCCTCGCTGTCGTTTTCCAACAGGTTGACAGCTTCCCGCCGCGTGCCCGGGTGCAGGCGCTCGGTGATGCGCGTGAGCGCCTGCTCAACCTCGGCCGGGTAGGGCAGGGGCGGTGCCGGCGCTGGGATGGGGCCGACAATGGCTTCCACCAGCTCCTGCAGCCCCGTGCGCTTGAGCGCCGAGACGGGGATGACGGGGCAACCGAGGGCGCGAGCCAGCGCCGCGCTGTCCAGCGTGTCGCCCCGCGACGCCACCAGATCCATCATGTTCAGCGCGATGATGACGGGAATGCCCGTTTCAAAGAACTGCCCCGTCAGGTAGAGATTGCGCTCCAGATTGGTCGCATCCACCACGTTGATGATGAGGTCGGGCTTGTTCTCCAGCAGGAAGTGGCGCGTGATGACCTCCTCCGGCGAGTAGGGCGAGAGCGAGTAGACCCCGGGCAAATCCTGCAGCTCGATGTCCTCGTGATCGCGCAGGCGTCCGCCCTTTTTCTCGACCGTGACCCCGGGCCAGTTGCCCACGTATTGGTTGGCGCCGGTCAGCTCGTTGAACAGCAGCGTCTTGCCGCAGTTCGGGTTGCCGGCAATGGCAATGATTTTACTCATAAGGAATTCATGTGAGGGTTCAGCGGACGCAGATGCAGGCGGCCTCTGCCTTGCGGAGCGAGAGCTCGTAGCCGCGCACCGTGACTTCCAGGGGGTCACCCAGCGGCGCCATCTTGCGGATGGTCACGGTGGTGCCCTTGGTCAGTCCCATGTCGAGAATGCGCCGGCGCAGCGAGCCGCTGCCCAGCACGCGGGTGATCGTAGCGCTGCGTCCGACCTTGATTTGATTGAGGGTGAGAGAAGAAACAGGCTTATCCATAGCGGAAAGAAGGTTGCTGAGAGGGATATTAGTCTTGACTAACTCTGCTGTCAAGACATTTTGGCAAAAAAATTAGTTTGATCAAACTTTTTTCTTCCTGCTGCCGCCGATGGCGCTCAAGCGGAGGTTTCCGCGACTCGTCGGAAGAGCGCGAGCCATTGCTCGGTGATGGCTTCGGGGGAGAAACAGTGCGCCTTGCGTACGGCCTCGCGCTGCATCTGTTGCAGGCGCGGCGGTTCGTCGATGAGCAGCTCCCAGTCCGCATAGCCGCGCGCGTGAAAACGCTTCCGGATATTGAGCAGGTAATCAAGCCCCTTGCGGGGATCGAGAGCACCCACGAAAAGAATTTGGCGTTTCTTGCGGAACATGCCCTGCGGCGCGGGCGCAATCGTCGGGGGGTTGGTAATGACATCCACCTTGTCGGCATGGCGCGTGCCGCAGAGCCCGAGGAGCTCGGGGCGAGAACTCTCCGAGAGCAGCACATAGCGGCGGCAGCGAGCCAAGAGCCGACCGTGGCGCTCGGCCGAGGCACGTCGGGCGCGCTGCAGCCGTCGGGGACGCAGCACCCAACGCAGCAGCCGCCGCAGCGGCGGGGCCGGAAGCCGGGGCAATATACGGTTATTGAGCAGGGAGTAATTCGGCGTATTGTGCTCGGCCACAATGAGCCTCTGCTCCCAGGGAAAATCCACCTCGTCCAAGATAAAGTCCGAGGGCGCGTAGCTGTCCTGATACACCACGACATCTATCGGCTGCTCGGCAAAAAAGCGGCGCAGGAAGGCCACATTCTCGGGGCAGTGCATCACCTGCCTATTCGGCACATACACTAAGGGAATGCCCGTTCGGAGGCAGTCATCGAGCAACTCCGGTGCCTGAGTGGACAGGGAGAGAATCGTGACCCCAACCCCGGCCGCATGCAGGCGCTCCGTCAGCACACGGGTGACGCGCTCAATGACACCGACCGTTTCGCTCATCATTCCCGTGTACAATGTGGCAGCCCGGCTGCGGCGGTGCTTGGATTCCGTGTGTCGCCAGAGTTACCGCGATATCGAGGTGATTCTGGTGGATGACGGTTCAAGCGATGGCAGCGGAGCCATCTGCGATGCGTATGCGGCGGCGGACAGCCGGATTCAGGTCATGCATGTGCCCAACGGCGGGGTGTCACGCGCGCGCAATTTGGGCATCGACCGCGCGCGGGGGGAGTACATCATGTTCGCGGACAGCGATGATGAACTCTCAGCTGAGTATGTGGCACACCTGATGGCACAGCCGGAGTCCGTTGACTTCGTGGTGGGGGGATATCGCCTCATGGAGCATCAGAGCGGCGAGCTGATTGAGGAAAATATTTATTCCGACCGGGAGTTTTCCGTGCATGATGAGACGTTGATGCGGGACTTTTTTGCGGATGACCGATTTCTGCCGATGTGGGCGAAGCGCTATAAAGTCTCCCTTATCAGAAGACACAACATACGCGTGGACGAAGCGGTGTCGTATGCGGAGGATACGCTGTTCAATGTTGAATGTATCATGCAATGCGAGCGAATCCGGATGGTCTCGCAGTGTGATTATATCTATTACAAGTACCCGGATGCTACAGCGAGTACACGCGCCTCGGCAATTCATTTTTTCAGTTCCTATCGAGCCAATCGACGCATCAGTGAATTGTCCGAGACTCACCATCCTGCCCTAGTGCAATCAGAGGGATGGCGCAAGAGGTTGATACTCTACTTTCATTTTGTTCTTCTCTTTGCCTGCAAAGATCCGGGTTGCTGTTTGCGGCGGCGCTATCAGATGCTTGCTGAGGTGCTCGATTTTACACTTCAGTATATGTCCGAGAGCGAATTCACCGCACTCTTCCCGGCGGAGGCGGCATTTCGTGCGGTGGCGCCGCTCGTGCGGTGGCGCCGGCTGTTCGTGGGCTATCTTGTGCTGGTGTATACGTTGCGCGAGCGGGCTCTTCGTCTAATTTTGTGGAGTGAAGCCGCGAGTACAACCTAACAAGAGCAAAAAGGAGGCAGACA
>JBJEVN010000009.1:0-32846 GCA_051884385.1 Akkermansia sp. | reverse complement strand
GCGCGCCGTGCGCCTCGTCGTGCGATGCCAGCCCCACCTCGCTGTAGCGCAGAGCCGCCGACAGCCCCATGGGCGTATACCGCACCCCGCGCACCGTATACGGGCTCATCTTGTACCCTCGATAAGGCGGAAAGCCCTGCTGCTGACAGCCGACCGACAACAGCATCAACAAAAGATACAGAGGGAAGAACGCTCGCACAGACATAGCCGCAGTCTAGCATAAACGCCCCAAGCGCCGCAAGGCACTTTTGTTACCCTAAGCAACGATTGTAAGTTGCAAAATCAAATGCGACACCGAAAAGCCGTTTCAGAACACCTTGTGATCCAAAAATCCCGGCCCGGAAGGGGTGTGGGACTGCGCCGTCCCGCCCTCCGAGCGCAAAAAGGGGGAGACCAAGCGGTCTCCCCCGGTGGGTGATGCGTCGGTGAGCGGGCGCTTACTTCTTCTTGTAACCGCACTTGGGGCAGCTGCCGTCCTTGTCCAGCGCAATGCCGCAGAGCGGGCAGCGGTCGATGCTCCCCTTGACCTCGAACTCGCAGGAGGCGGCATTGACGCCGCTCGTGAAGGTGATCTTCGCGATGTTGAGCTTGTCCTTGAGCAGCGAGTAGACAATCTTGATCATGCCCTCCACTGTCATCGTCTCCTTGGTGACGACCAGACGGCAGTCAGGGTAGGCGGTGCAGAGCTCGTTGCTAAAGGCCTCGCCCTTCATGGTGTTGGTGCGGTGGCCGTTCTTGATGCCCTGCTTCTCGTAGACGTCCAGAATGGCCGGCAGCAGCGGGTCGTCCTCGCGCAGAATCAGCGCGTGGTCAAAGTTCTTGATGACATCCCAGGCCGTCTTTTGAATCTCGTTGCAGGGGAACACCATGTTCACGCCCGGCTCCACGCTGTCCTCCACCTCGATGGTGAGCACACCCGTGTGGCCGTGCAGGTACTGAGCCTCGCCCTGGAAACGATAGAAACGATGGGCATACTGAATGTCAAATGTTGTGATACTTCTCATGGCTGTATGGATCTTGTTCAGCAGCGGTCTGATGGCCGCTGAATCTATTTTATAATTATTCTAATTCAAAACAAGAAAAAAAACCAACTTTTCGGAGGAAAACGCGTCAGGCGCGCCGCAAAACCTCCAGCAGCTGCCGCACGGGGAGCCCGATGACGTTGTCGACATCGCCCTCCACTCTCTCGACGATGAGCTCGCTCTTTTCCTGCATGGCGTAGGCGCCGGCTTTGTCGAGCACGTAGACCTCGCTCAGGTAGCGGCGGATGTCCTCCGCGCTCATGCGGCGGAAGCGCACATAGCTCTTGACGGCAAAATCGCGGCGTTCGCCGCCGGGCATGTACACCGCCACCGCCGTGCAGACGCAGTGGGTACGCCCCTGCAACTCGCGAAGCATGCGCGCGGCATCGGCCTCGTCGCTCGGCTTGCCGAGGGGGTGGCCGTCGATGAACACGAGCGTGTCCGCCCCCACCACGATGTCCCCGGGGTGCTGCGCCGCCACGGCGCCGGCCTTGAGGGCGGCGTTGCGGGCGCAGAGCTCCTCGGGCGGCAGGGTGGGGTCGTCCAGCTCCTCGCAGGGCAGCGTTTCCACCCGGAACTCGACCCCCTCGCGCTGCAACAGGTCGCGGCGGCGGGGGGACTGGGACGCGAGAATCAGCATCTTACTCGGCGGGACTCATGCGGTCCAACACGCGGTGGCGCACGTCGTCGGGCAGCTCATGGATACTTTGGATGGTGGTGCCGCGCAGGGTGTTAGCGAGGGCGCGGCAGGCGTCGCGATCCTCGCGGCTGGCGAATTCAAGCCCCACGAGAGCGCGCCCGACCACTTCGCCGCTGTACTGGTAGTTGAAGTAGCAGAGGTTGGCGTATTCGCCCATCGCACGCATGAACTCCGTGAACGCTCCGGGGCGCTCGGGGAACTCGATGACGAAAAAGACCGGGTGGTGCAGACGCTCGCGGTCGTAGGAAATCATGCGGAAGCGCACATCGGCATCGTCGGTGACATCGCGCGCCTCCAGCCCGAAGCGCGCCAGGCGGTGGCGAATCTCCTCGAACTGCTCATCCGTGCCCAGTACGCCGAAGACGGGATGCTGAATCTCGCCCGCGAGGCGCCCGTACTGCACATCCGTCAGCAGCACACCCTCGGGGATGTTCTCCAGATATTTGAGGATTTCGCCCCGACGTGTCACCATGGGGATTTGGAGGTAGCGCTGGCGGCGCTTGGGCTCGCTGCTCACCCCGGCGCGTGCCGCGACCACCCCGAAGCGCGAAAAATCCATGTTGGCACCCGAGAGCACCACCAGGCACTTCTCGCCGGGGCGCAGGCGACCGGCGGCCTCGTCCTGCAGCAACGCGGCCAGCCCCATGGCGCCGCTGGGCTCCGTCACCGTGCGGTTGCTCGTCCACAGCGTGCGGATGGCGCGGCAGACCTCCTCGTTGCTCACGGTCACAAAGCCATCCAGCAGCTCGCGGCAGATCTCAAAGGTGTATTCGCCCGCCTGCCGCACCGCCGTGCCGTCGCAGAACACATCCACATAGGGCAGCACACCGCGCGAGCCGCTCTCCACCGCCAGCTTCATGGAGGCTTGATCGACCCCCTCCACGCCGATGCAGCGGCACTGCGGCCAAAAATGCTTGAACCAGCAGGCGCAGCCCGCCGCCAGCCCGCCGCCGCCGATTTGGAGGTACACGCGGTCGAAGGGGCCCATGCCGCTCATCAGCACCTCGTCAGCCAGAGTTCCCTGCCCGCCCATGGTGCGCAGGTCGTCGTAGGGGTGGACGAAGGTCAGCCCCTCGGCCTCGACAAAGGCGTGCGCGGCCGCCGAGGCGGCGTCGTAGGAGTCGCCCGTGAGCACGATGTGCACGTGCTCGCCGCCGTGCATGCGCACGGCGTTCTGCTTGACCTGCGGCGTGGAGCGCGGCATGAAAATATGCGCCCGGCAGCCCAGGCGCGCCGCCGCCAGCGCCACCCCCTGCGCGTGGTTGCCCGCGCTGGCGGCGACCACGCCGCGCGCGCGCTCCTCCGGGGGCAGCTTGGCCATGCAGTTATAGGCGCCGCGCCATTTGTAGGCTTTGATGGGCCCCAGATCCTCGCGCTTGACGAAGACGCGCGCCTGACAGTCGGGCAGGCAGAGCTCCTGCAGCGGCGTGGGGGAGCCGACGGCATACACCCGCTGGCGCGCTTGGAGAATTTCCTCAAAAAGCTGATTGTTCAACTCACTCATATCGTATGGGGGGGATTTTACACCCTGCCCCGATGCTTGGCAAGCGTGTTTCTCAGGGGGCGGGCGGCAGAAAATGCCAGGCTCCGGCGGCCACGAGCTCGGCAAACAGCGCCTCGCTCTCTGCTGCGTCGCCCTGCTCGGCGGCCATGCGCAGGTACAGGCGGGCACGCTCGGGGTCGGGAGGGGTGCTCGCGTTGCCCAGCTGCGTGAGCACCGCCATCAGGGTGTAGGCCTGCGGCAGGCCGAGGGCGGCGGCTTCGCCCAGCGCATCGACCGCACGCCGCAAGTCCGGCTCCGTGCCGCGACCGTTAAAGTATAGGTCGGCCAGCGCTACATGGGCATAGAGAATGCCCTGCTCCGCCAGCTCCCGCAGACGCGCCGTGCCCCGCTCGGGCTCCGCCGGGCAGCCGCGCCCCGCCGCCAGACAGTAGGCATGCGCCACCATGGCGCGGTCGAAGCCTCGGGCCGCCGCCTCGGCATAGAGAGCCGTCACGCGCTCGGCCGGGTAGGTCTGCGGCTCGCGGAGGAAGAGCGCTGCCAGCGACACCGCCGCTTCTTGGTAGCCGAGCATCACGGCTTCCTGCAGGTGGCGCGTGCCGCGCGGCACGTCCGGCGGCTCGGCGGCGCCGCGCCCGCTGCTTTCCCAAGCGCCGAGCACCGCCAGCGCTTCCGGCCAGTGGCGCTCGGCCGAGCGGCGGATCATTGCCTCCGCCTGCGGCTCTCCGAGCGCGGCGTCGGCAGATTGCGCTAAGTAGTAGGGAGCTTTGGCGCTGCCGTGGGCATCGGCCTTTTCCCACCAAGAGCGCGCGGTCTCCGGCTGTTCCGACTCGCTGAGCGCCGCGAGGATTTCTTCCAAATACACATTGTTGTTCCGCAGCTCCGAGACCACTTCCGGCGCCGCCAGATTCTCCTTGCTCAGGCGACCGCTCATCAGCAGGTAGGCCGCGCGCGCCCGCACACTGCCCGCCTTGCAGGCCTCGGCCAGCAAGCGCATCGCCTCGCGCTCGTTCGCGCGACCGCCGAGCCCGGAGGCCGTGTAGGCCGCCAGCTCCAGCATGGCCGGGGCGTAGCCGGCAGCAGCGGCCGTCGCAAGCAACTGCCGCGCCTCCTGCACGGCTTCCGACGGTACCGCGCCCGTCATGGCGTAGTCCGACAGCTGCCGCGCGCGCCACACCTGCGCCGCCGGAGCCCCCGCCGCTGCGGCTTCTGCCATCAGGCGCAGGTAATCCTGCTCCGTGCCTCCGGCATCCAGCACCGCCTGCACCGCCGGGTAGTAGTCATCGGCGCCCTGCTCCGCCATCGTCTGCAAGGCTGCCCGCAGCGCCGCAGCGGCATCGGGCACGGGAGCGGCAGGAAGGGGCGCGGCGCCCGCCTCCTCCGCCGACAGGGGCAGGGCGCACAAGAGCGCCGCCATCAGCAGGGAATGTCTCATCTCACCGGTATCATACCCAAGCTTAGGGGCGGCGACAAGCATCTTCTGCGCGGGTGGGATTCCGTCGCAGAAGAGTAGGCGCGTATGCCATCATTTTTTCTTGACAAAACCCGTCCTTTGTCGCCCCTTTATAGGAAAAGCGCGCTTCGCTACCATGTCTCACACGCTCATCATCGCCGAAAAACCCAGTGTTGCCTCTGACCTTGCCCGTGTGCTGGGCAAAAAACTCGGCAAGTTTACCCGAGATGAGGAGGCGGGCTGCTTCTCCAACGAGACGCTGCTCATCACCTCGGCCGTGGGCCATTTGGTGGAGCAGAAGAAGCCGCAGACGGAGGACGGCAAGAGCCTGCCTTGGCGCATGGACTGCCTGCCCGTCATGCCCGCGACGATGGAGCTTGAGCCCATTGCCCGCTCGGCGGATCGCCTGCGCAAGGTGCTGCGGCTGGCGCGACGCAAGGATGTGACGGCGCTGGTCAATGCCTGCGATGCCGGGCGCGAGGGGGAGCTGATTTTCCGCAACATTATCCGCTACGGCAAGATTCGCAAGCCTATCTCCCGCCTGTGGATGCAGAGCATGACGGATGATTCCATCCTCGAGGCATGGGGCTCGCTCAAGACAGATGCGGAGATGCAGCACTTGGCGGATGCCGCCGTCTGCCGCTCCGAGTCCGACTGGCTGGTGGGGCTGAACAGCACGCGCGCCCTCACCGTGCTGCAAAGCGGCGCGGGCGGCTTCAATGTCACCCCGGCGGGTCGTGTCCAAACCCCCACGCTGGCCATTCTCGCCGCGCGGCAGAAAGAAATCCTCGCCTTTACCCCGGAGCCCTACTTTGAGGTGCATGCCACCTTTGCCGCCGCTGCGGGCAACTACGAGGGGCGCTGGTTCAACCCCGCCCACCGCCGCAATGAACAGGCGCCCCAGCGCACCCGCGAGCGCCTGTGGAGCCAGGAGGAGGCGGAGGCCATCGCCGCGCGCTGCCAGGGAGCGCCCGCCGTGGTGGAGGAGACGCGCAAACCCGTCTCCATGCCCGCGCCCCTGCTCTTCGACCTCACCTCGCTGCAGAAGGAGGCGAGCAACCGCTTCGGCTTCTCGGCGCGGCGCACCCTGCAACTGGCGCAGGAGTGCTACGAAAAGCACAAGGTGCTGACCTACCCGCGCACGGATTCCAAGTTCCTGCCCAATGACTACCTGAAAGTGGCCACGCGCACGGTGGCGGCGCTGGGCGAGGCGCTGCCCGAGTTTGCGGGCTTCACGCGCCTGATTCTCGACGAGCGCCGCGTCCGCCCCAACAAGCGGGTGTTCGACAGCAGCAAGGTCAGCGACCACTTTGCCATCATCCCCACGGGGCGCATCGTGCCCCTCACGGGCGACACCGCCAAGATTTTCACCCTCGTGGTGCAGCGCTTCCTCGGCGTATTCATGCCCAATGCTGAGTTTGAGGACACCGAGCGCACCACCATCGTGACCACGGCGCAGGCGCGCGACTGCTTCTCCACCCACGGCCGTGTGCAGCTTTCCGCCGGCTGGCGCGCGCTCTACGGCACCGAACGCCGGAAGAAGGACGAGCTCTGCGCCGTCGCTCCCGGTGAGCAGGTGCATACCGCCGCCGTTGCCGTGCATGATGAGCAGACCAAGCCCCCCGCCGCCTACACCGAGGCGACCCTGCTGACGGCGATGGAGACGGCGGGCAAGCTGGTGGAGGACGACGATTTGGCCGATGCCATGAAGGAGCGCGGGCTGGGCACGCCCGCCACGCGCGCCGCCATCATCGAGGGGCTGCTGACGCAGGAGTACATTGCCCGCGAGGGCAAGGAGCTCATCGCTACCCGCCGGGGCATGGATCTCATCGACCTGCTGCAGAAAATCGGCCTGGGGGCGCTCTCCAGTCCGGAGCTGACGGGCGATTGGGAATACCGCCTCAAGCAGATGGAGAACGGCAAGCTGGAGCGCGAGCGCTTCATGAAGGACATCCGCACCTACACGACCGAGATTGTCGATGCCGTGCGCCACTACATGAGCGAGGGGCGCAACCCCGATTTGGACGTCGACTGCCCGGCCTGCCATGCGCACGGGCTCAGCAGCCGCGTGGATGCCGTCTCCTGCCACGCCTGCAAGTTCCGCATCCGCCGTGTGCACGCCGGGCTCAGCCTGAGCGATGAGCAGCTCACCCGCCTCATCACCGAGGGCAGCTTGCCCGTCACCGACGGCTTCCGCTCCAAGTTCGGCAAACCTTTCAAAGCGGGGCTGCGGCTCGTACCCCCGGCCACGGAACGCGCCTCGTGGAAGGCCGAGTTCACCTTCGAGGAGGAGCGCACCGAGAAGCGCGAGCAGCCCACCGTCCCCGCCGGCACCATCGAGGTTCCCGGGCAGGGCGCCCTCGCCCTGCAGGAGAGCGAGAAGCAGTGGAGCGTGCCCGACATGCAGCTGACGGGCGGGCGCAAGGGCTTTTCGATGTCGCGCAACATCCTCGGCAAGGACATCACCCGCGAGCAGCTGGAGCAGGTGCTGACCCGGGGCAAGACGGAGCTCATCTCCGGCTTTGTGTCGCAGCGCACGCACCGCAGCTTCGATGCCTACCTCGTGCTCGATGCCAAGAAGGGCAATGTGGCTTTCGAGTTCCCGCCGCGTGAGGAGCGCCCCAAGGGCGGCAAGGCTCGCAGCGCCGCCGCTGCCGACAAGGGCTCGGCGGACGACGACCTGAGCAAGGCGACCCGCCACGGCCGCATCAAGGTGAAGGGCAAGGGCGAGTATGAGCTGCTGGAGACCCCCGCCGCCTGGCATGTGGACGGGCTGGTCTACGGCAAAAACAGGAAAGCCCTCACTGTGCCGCACCTCATGTGCGGGGTCAACCTCGACGCCGCCACCGTCACCAAGCTCCTGACCAAGGGTAAGACCGACCTCATCAGCAAGTTTATCTCCTCCAAGAGCGGCAAGAGCTTCGATGCCTACCTCGTCTTTACCCCCGGCAGCGGGCGCGTCAGCTACGAATTTCCTCCGCGCAAAGAGTCATGAGCCTGCTGCGCCGTCTGACGAGTTTTTTTGACGTCTTTACGGGGGGTATCTTCCTCTGCGTCCTGTTGGGGCTGCTGCTGCCCTGCAGCGGGCGCGGCGCGGTGTTCTTTGACGGGCTGACGAATGCGGCCATTGTGCTTCTGTTCTACCTCTACGGGGTCAAGCTGAGCCCCCGCTCCGTGCTGGACGGGCTGCTGCACTGGCGCTTGCAGGCTATGGTGGCGTTCTTCACCTTTGTCTTTTTCCCGCTCTTTATCCTAAGCACGCGCCCGCTCTTCGAGCCGCTCATCGGGCTGCCGCTCTCCATGGGACTGCTCTATGTGGCCTGCCTGCCCTCCACTGTGCAGAGCAGCATCGCCTTCACCGGGGTGGCGGGGGGCAATATCCCCGCCGCCGTCTGCGCCGCCTCGGTCTCCAGCCTCATCGGGGTGGTGCTGACGCCCTTCCTCGTCAGCCTGCTCTTCGCCACGCAGGGCGGCGGTGCCGAAGTCGGGCTGGACAACGTGCTGAACATCTGCCGGCAGATTCTGCTGCCCTTCGTTCTGGGGCAGCTGAGCCGCCCATGGCTGAGCACCTGGGTGCTGCGCCATCGGAAACTCATCGGCTACAACGACAAGGCCACCATCTGGTTGGTGGTCTACACCGCCTTTTCAGGCGCCACGGCGGGGGGCTATTGGTCGCAGCTGCAGTGGGGCCAGCTCGGCGGGCTGCTGCTCACCTGCTTCCTGCTTCTCTGCGTCATCCACGCCACGACCTATTTCTCCTCCCAATGGCTGGGCTTCAACCGCGCCGACCGCATCACCATCGTGTTCTGCGGCAGCAAGAAGAGCCTCGCCGTCGGCGCACCCATGATGATGGCCATCTTCGGCACGCTGGACAACAACCTGCTGTTGCCCCTGATGATTTTCCACCAAGTGCAGCTCATGACCTGCGCCCACCTCGCCCGCCACTGGCACCGCGAGGGCGATAACGACGGCGGTTACTGACCCTCCGACCATGCACCCCGCCCTCGCCTCCGCCTTTGTCCGCCTGAGCGCCGACCACCTCGGGGCGCTGCTCGCCATCGTGCTGATCGGCACCCTTTTCATCCTGTCGGCGCGCCGCCGCCCCCTGCCGCAGCGCCGGGTCTTTGCCCGCGGGCTGGCCATCGCGCTGCTGCTGCTCTGGGCGGGGGAGATTCTCTGGCGAGCCGGCTCGCGCGACTTCCCCCTCTACCCCGATGGATTGCCGCTGCACTACTGCTCCGTGGCCATGCTGATGGCGGCCGCTGCGCTCTGGTATCGCAGCCCCCTGCTCTGCGGCGCGGTGTTTTTCAGCGTGATGACGGCGAGTATTCAGGCGCTCATTACCCCGGCGCTGGAGCTCGGTGCGCCCTCGCTGCGCTACCTGTTTTTCTTTGCCACGCACGGCGCACTGCTCATTGCGGCGGCGGCGCTCCCGCTGGTGCTGGGCTGGCGCGCGCGCCGCTGCGACCCGCTCATCACCCTCGCCGTGGGCGACGTGTACCTGCTCGCCGTCCACCCCATCAACCTGCTGCTGGGCACCAACTACGGCTTCACCCTGCACCCGCCCGTGCCCGGCACGCTGCTGGACTACGCCGGCCCCGCCCCCTGGTACTACCTCGCCCTGCAACTCCCGGCGCTGGCGCTCTTCTACCTGATCTACCCGCTCGTGCGCCGGAACGCAGACCCCATCTCTGACAGCGCAGGCGAGTCCCGGCACGCAGCTTCTCCGAGCAAGGCCGAACTTGACAGCCGATGAGGGGAGGGGTAGAGTAGAGCCATGGAGGATTTGGTACTCACACACAAGGTCGCCAGCTACGAATGCGGCGAGGACCACCTGCTCAAGCCCGAATGTTTCATGCTGCTGTGTCAGGAGATGGCCGAGAGCCACGCGCAGCTGCACGGCTTCGGCTACGACTGGGGCATGCAGAGCCGCATGATTTGGGTGGAGGTGCAGGGCTGTTTCGAGTTTCTGCGCCGCCCGACCTGGAAGGAGACGGTGACGCTGCGCACCAACACGGGGACGGCGAGCGCCCTGCAGGCGCGCCGCTTTGTGGAGATGAGCGATGCCGAGGGGCGGGTCATTGCGCGGGCGGATTTGCTGTGGGTGCTCATCAACGTCGATACGCGCCGCCCCATTCCCCTGCGCCGCGCCAAGCTCGACCCCTCGGTGACGAGCGAGTGCCCGCCCATCACCACGCCGCTGACGGAGCCGAGTGCGTGGCCCGAGCCGCAGGGCGATGCCGCCATCACGGCGCCGCGCCGCGATGTGGACTTCAACGGTCACATCAACAACAGCGCGTACCTGACTTGGGCGCTGGATGCCCTGCCGACCGAAGCTCGCCCGGGGGCGGCGCCTGCGCGCTTCCGCCTGCAGTTCCGCCGCGAGAGTTTCTGCGGGGATCAGTTGCAGGTGCTGCACGCCACGGTGGGGAAGATGACGCGCCATCTCATCACGGACGGCACGCAGTGCCGCGCCGAGCTGTGCATCGAATGGGCATGAGTGTTGCCGAGCGCATCGATGCACTGTGCCGCCGCCGCTGCTCCTTTGCGCTCTATACCCTGCCGCAGGAGAGCACGGAGCATTTCTGCCTCTGCGAGGGAGAACCGGAGTCCCGGCTGCAGGGGGATGGCTTTGTGCTGGCGACCTACGAGGGACGGCGGCTGTTCATCCCCGCGCAGTTCCGCGAGCCGCCCCCGCCCGAGCGCTTCGAGCCCCTGCCCCCGCGAGCGCCGCGCAGGCCGGAGACGCGGCGCGAGGACTACGCGGCGCTTTTCCGCCGCTACCACGGGGCTTTGGGCGCCGAGCTGCGCAAGGTGGTGCTGGCGCGTACACGCGATTTGCCGATTGCCGCAGATTTTTCTCCCTACGCGACCTACCGCATTCCCTGCGCCACGCGCCCCATGGGCTTCAAGGCGCTGGTGCACACGCCCGAGCTGGGCACCTGGATTTGCTGCACGCCGGAGATTCTGCTGCGCGGGCGCGGCGACTGCTGGGAGACGATGGCGCTCGCGGGCACGCGCCCGACGAGCAGCGCCCCCTGGGATGCCAAGAACAGCGGGGAGCAGGCGCTGGTGGCCGACTTCATCCGCCGCTGTGTGCAGCGCCGCGCCGAGGCGGTGGAGGAGCTCCCGCGCGAGACGCTTCCGGGGGGCGACATCGAGCACCTCTGCACGCGCTTCCGCATGCGCATGAGCCGCACCGCAGCGCTTCAGCTGCTCGATGAGCTGCCGCCCACCCCTGCGGTGAGCGGTTTTCCCACGGCGCAGGCTCGGGCGCTGATTGCGGCCTGCCCCGACATCGAGCGCAGCTGCTACGCCGGCTACCTCGGCGCGTGGTGCGCTGAGCGGGTCGACCTGTATGTGACGCTGCGCTGCATGCAGTTGTTCGACCGCTGCTGCCGCCTCTACGCCGGGGGCGGGTTGATGCCCGATTCCTGCGAGGAGAGCGAGTGGCGGGAGACGCTCGCCAAGATGCGGGTGATGGAGGAGGCCATGCGCGCCGCGAGCCGCTGCTGAGGGCGTCCGTCAGTGCTGCTGCCGATACGCCTGCAGCGCTACGGCAGCGGCGGCCATCTCGGCCTCGCGCTTGCTGGCTCCCTGCGCCTGCCCCAGCACCCGCCCCTGCCAATGCACCCGGGCGATGAAGGGACCCGTGCCCGCGGCTTCCGGCGACACGGGCTCGGTGCTGTAGGTGGGGGCTTCGTTGTTGACGGCCTGCAGGAGCTCCAGCAGCTCGCCCTTAAAGTTGACGGCAACGAGCCGCTCGGCGGCGTCCAGACTGCCTTGCAGCAGCTTGAGCGCCACGCGGCGCGCCGCGTTGTACTGCGAGTCCATCATCACGGCGCCGATGACGCTCTCGAAGGTGTTGGCGCGCACGGAAAGGATGTTGCGCCCGCCGCTCTTTTCCAACTGCGGGCTGAGCCGCAGCTGCTCGCACCAGCCCAACTCCGCGCAGAGCTCGCCGAGGTGGCGGCGGCTGACGATGCCCGCGCGCATCTTGGTGAGCGTTCCCTCATCGGCCTTGGGAAAGCGGGTAAAGAGCTCGCGGCTCACCACGAGTTCCAACACGGCATCCCCCAAAAACTCCAGCCGCTCGTAGTGCAGGTTGGTGCTGCGCTTTTGGTCGGCGCTCGGGTGGGTCAGCGCCTGCTCGAGCCAGCTCACATCGTTAAAACGATAGCCCAAGCTCTCTTCGATGACCTCGCGTTGCATGCCCGGGAGTCTAGCACAGCTCGCTTTCCGGCGCAATTGTTTTATAGCTCCGAAATTTTCGGACACCGGATTAAGCCTCTTTTACTTGTGTACTACAGCAGGTGCTTTCATCATCAACCAACACACGCCGTGTGCAGATCGAAAAGATACACAAGAGAGTGTGTTACAGCGCCGATTTCAAGGAGAAAGTGGCATTGGAAACTCGGACGGGAGCAAGAACGCATGCCCGGATAGCCTCGGAGTATGGCATCAGTCCGGATTTGGTGAAGAACCGGAAGAAGCAAGCCAAGGAGATGCCGGGCGAATGCTTTAGGCACAGCGGGCAAGGAGACCGGGCGAGCCGCCGCGCGGCGAGCTTCAGCGCTCCGGGGAGCAGCTGCGGGAGACGGCGGTGAAGGCGGCGAGCATTTTGTCCGCCGATTTGATGCCCGGGGCGATTTCAATGCCGCTGTTGAGGTCAATGCCGTCGGGACGGCACTGAGCCAGCGTGTCGCGCAGGTTCTCAGCGCTCAGCCCGCCTGCCAGAATCCAGGGGTGGGGGAAGCGCAGGCTCCCCAGCTCCTCAAGCGCCAGTCGGCGCCCGCTGCCGCCCTGACCCATGCTGCCCGCATCCAGCAGATAGGCGGCGCAGTAGGGTTCCCATGCGTCGATCTGCTCCTGCAGGGCTTGCAGGCTTCCCGCCTGCTCCGGCCAGAGCACGCGGATGACGCGCATGGGGTCGATGAGCTTGGCATCGGTCGTGCTTTGGGCGCCGTGCAGCTGGGCGTAGTCGAGCCGCGCCTGCTGCATGATGGGCAAAATCTCATCCGCCCCCTGACGCACAAAGACTCCCACTCGGCCGACATGGGCGGTGTTGATGGCAGCGACGGTCTCGGGCGACACGCTGCGGGGGCTGCCCGCATGAAAGACAAAGCCGACATAGCGAGCCCCGTAGGCCACGGCGCAGTCCACCGAGGCGGGATGCGTCTGACCGCAGACCTTGATAAAGGGGGGATGGCCGGTGTCGTGTCGTTTCATGATGCGTGTTCAGGAGGGGGTGGTAGCGCACCCGCTCTCGGGGTGCAGGAGTCGGCGCAGGTTGCGCCGGGGCGAGTCGCCCCGCATGAGCGCGGTGCCCACGAGCGCCGCATTGTAGCCTGCGGCGGCAGCCTCGTCAAGGTGCGAGCGTGTCTGCATGGCGCTGGCGGCGATCCAGCACTCGCCCGGCAGCCGCTGTGCCGCCAACTGCAAGCCGGCACGGCGGTCGGTGCGCAGGGTTTCGAGGTTGCGGGCGTTGACCTGCACGATGCGTGCGCCGCTCTCGCGCGCCAGCTCCAGCTCGCGCTCGGTGAAAATCTCGACCACGGCGTGCAGTCCCTGCTCTTCCGCCAGCTCGCGCAGCCCGCGCAGGCGAGCGACATCCGGCGTCAGCGCCACGATGAGCAGCAGGGCGGCGGCGGGGGTGGCCCAGGTGGCGCGCACCTGCAGCTCGTCGAAGATAAAATCCTTGCGCAGCAGGGGCAGCCCCGCCGGGGCGGCGGCGCTCAGGTCGCGCACCTGCCCGCCGAAGAAGCGCTCCTCGGTGAGCACGCTCATGCAGCTCGCCCCGGCTGCGGCGTACTGCGCCGCCACCTCCTGCGCACTCAGGCTCTCGTTGATGAGCCCCAGCGAGGGGGAGCGGCGCTTGTACTCGGCAATCACGCGCAGGGGCTCACCCGCCGGGGGCGGCGCGAGCAGCGCCGCGCGGAAGTCGGGGCGGCGCGGGGGGAGCGGCGGCGGCATGTGCTGCCGCAGGGCACGCAGTTCCTCCTGCTTGGCGTCGATGAAGCGTTGCAGGTTCATGCTTGCGGGGCTTGGGGGAAGAGGGCCACGGCGCGCATGCCCACGCCTTGGCTGACAGCCATGCGCGCGCGCGCCACGCAGGACTGCATGTCGTGCTCGGGCGCCATGAGCCGGATGGCCAGCGCCACGTTGATGGCCACCATGTCGCGCATGGCGGCGCTGCCCTGCCCCTGCAGCACCTCCAGCACGGCGCGGCGTGCCTCCTCGGGCGTCTCCACCGCCAGCTCGCACTCATCAGCGGGCGGCGTGAAGCCGTACTCGGCGGGGTCGAAGCGGAACTCGCGCAGCTCGCCCTGCTCCACCAGCTTGGCGCAGATGGGGCCGAAGGCCGTGCCCTCGTCGTAGCCCCCTGCCCCGTGCAGCACCAGCGCGCGGCGGTAGCCGCCGTAGGCGAGCACTCGGGCGATGGGCTCCACCATCTCGGGCTTGGCCACGCCCATCATGATGTGCGTGGGGCGCGAGGGGTTAATCATGGGTCCCATGAGGTTGAAGAGGGTTCGTACCCCCAGCTCGCGGCGGATGGGCACCACATTGCGAAAACCGGGGTGGTAATCCGGCGCCAGGCAGAAGGCGAAACCGCAGCGCTGTAGCGAGGCGCGAATGCCCTCGGGGTCGAGGTGGAGGGGGTAGCCCAGCCCCTCCAGCGCGTCGGCGGCGCCGCTGGAGGAGGAGACGGCGCGGTTGCCGTGCTTGACAATGCGGTAGCCCAACCCCGCCATGACCAGCGCGCTGACGGTGGAGCAGTTGAAGCTGTGCTTGCCATCGCCGCCCGTACCCACGATGTCGAGGTACTCGCCGGCGATGCCCTCCACCCGGCGGCAGCGCGAGAGGCAGACCTCGGCTGCGGCGGCCATTTCGGCGGCGGTTTCGCCCTTGGCGCGCAGGGCAATAAGAAAGGCGGCGCTCTGCGCGGGCGTCAGCTGCCCGTCCATCAGCGCGGTAAAGGCGGCGGTACACTCGGCATGGCTCAGGTCGCAGCCGTCGGCCACTTTGTCCAGAATAGCGGAAAATGTGTTCATGGGTTCAGAGAATGTTGCAGGGGAAATTGGCGATAAGCTGCAGCCCATCGGTAGTGAGGATGCTCTCGGGGTGGTACTGCACCCCCACCCAGGGGCGGTCTTTGTAGCGCAGGCTCATGACCTCACCGTCCTCATCGCGGGCGGTAACCTCCAGCAGCGGATGCGCGTCGGGCACCTTGACCACGAGCGAGTGATAGCGCCCGATGGTCATGGGGCAGCGCACGCCCGCATACAGCCCCGTGCCGTCGTGCACAATGTCGCTGGTCTTGCCGTGCATGACCTTGGGGCCGCGCACCACGGGGCAGCCGGCAAAGGCGCCGAGGCACTGGTGCCCCAGGCAGATACCCAGCACGGGGATGCGCTTCGGCAGCCGAGCGAGGAACTCCAGGCAGTAGCCCGCGTGCTCGGGGTTGCTCGGCCCGGGGGAGAGCACCACGGCCTCCAGCTCGGGGTCGGCAGCGGCCTCGAGCACGCGCGGGTCGTCGTTGGTGAGCACGCGCGGCTCGCGCCCCGTCATTTGGAAATACTGGACGATGTTGTAGGAGAAGGAATCGTAGTTGTCGATGAACAGAATCATGGTGGGGAGAGGGGTTAGTCTTCGTCTGCCAGAATGGTGTCGATGATGCGACCCTTGTTGCGGCATTCCATCCACTCGTACTTGGGCTCAGAGTCGTAGACGAGCCCGGCGCCCGTCTGCCAGTAGACGCGCCCGTTGCGGTGCCACATGGAGCGGATGGTGATGCCCGTGTCGAGGTGAACGGCGTCCTTGTCCAGCCCCATCCAGCCGATGCAGCCCGCGTAAGGACCGCGCGGCACCTCCTCGATCTCGCGGATAATCTCCATGGCGCGCACCTTGGGTGCCCCGCTGACGGTGCCCGCCGGGAAGGTGCCGGCCAGCACATCCAGAGCATCGCGCCCCGGTGCCAGCTCGGCCGTCACGCGGCTGGTCATGTGCATGACATGCGAAAAACGCTCCACATCCATCAACCGCTCCACCTTCACACTGCCGCCCACGGCCACGCGCCCCAAGTCGTTGCGCCCCAAATCCACCAGCATCACATGCTCGGCGCGCTCCTTGGGGCTGGCGGTCATCTCGGCGGCAAACGCCTCGTCCTCGGCGGCGCTGCGCCCGCGGCGGCGCGTGCCCGCGATGGGCGAGAGCAGCAGCTGATTGGCCGTGCAGCGCACCATCACCTCCGGCGAAGCGCCGAAGAGGTCGAGGTCGCGGAAGTGCATGTAGAACATGTAGGGGCTGGGGTTGAGGCTGCGCATGCGGCGGTAGAGCGTGAAGGCATCGCCCACAAAGGGCGCGCTGCACTGGTGCGAGCCGACCACCTGGATGGCCTCGCCGTCGCGCAGCATTTGGCGCACGCGGCACACGCCCTCCTTGAAGCACGCCTCGTCGGGGTGCATCTCCACCACCCCGGCGCGCACGGGTGTCTGCGCCGTGTTGCTCAGGCGGGGCAGCGCGGCGAAGTCGCGGGGCTCGCCCAGACTCAGCTGGTAGAGGCGGTTGTACACATGGTCAAAAAGGAACACCGTGGCTGCCAGCGCCAGACGGCTTTCCGCATCGTCCACGCAGAGGGTCTGCGCCAGCTTGGGTTGGAAGATGGCCGCCATCTCGTAGCCCCAGTAGCCGTAGAGGGCGCGGGTGATGGGGGGCATCTCCGCGTTGTCGGGGGTGATTTCCAGCGCAGCCATCACCGCGCGCATGCCCTCCATGTAGGGCAGCCCGTCGGCCTCGCTCAGGGCGCTCACGGCGGGGTTGTTGACGCTGACTGCCAGTTTGCCGCCGGAGCGGACGGAGAATTCAGCCAAAAAATCGGTAGCAATCAGGCTGTAGCGTCCCCAGCGACCGTCCACCTCGGTGCTTTCGAGCAGAATCGCATCGGGGTTCGCCAAGCGCACCTGCATGTACAGGCGGATGGGGGTTTGCGTGTCGCCCTCGGTGACACGTCGGCATTGTTGTCGGAGCCGGATCTGTTGCATAGTCGTGTGATGTTCGGTACTGAGAAAATAAAAACCGCTGCGGCCTACTCAGGAAGCCGTAGCGGTGACAGAAAAAAGCCTTTTGTCGCGATGATGCCGTGCGGACGCACGGGGGAGCTTCCCGGTGGGTTAATCTCGTGCACGACGCCAACGCCAGGCCTCCGCCTGACCGAATGTGCTGCCGATCTTATCCACGGGAATCATCGGCAGTCATTATAGGATGCTGAGGAGCACGGGCAAGCGCCCATTTTGTCATAATCGAGCCGCATTGACTCAAAAAAACCAATCACCGAAATTTTAGCCAAGAATAAAATGCGCCGCAGGGGGGGGGGAGGATGCGGTACGAACCCAAGACATAGGTTACACTTTTGGGCAAAGGTATGGCCTCATCATAGCATGGGCTCATTCCTCTCCGAGGCGCTGAGGGCGCACCGACGCTCCGCGACAGCGGTGCTCACGCGATTTAACCTTGCGCGCCCACGGCGTTGGCGTGTAGAATAGCGGGCATGAAGCACCAAGACGATCTTTTCCGCTTTCTGAGCATTCCCGGCGTATCTGCCCAGGCTGAGCATGCGGCCGATTGTGATCGCGTGGCCGACTTTCTGGTCGACAAGCTCCGCAGCATCGGCTTCAGCGCCACCAAGCACCTGACTGACATTCACCCCATCGTCGTCGCCCACAGCCCCCACATCGAGGGAGCCCCCACCGTGCTCATCTATGGTCACTACGATGTCATGCCCGTCGACCCTATCGGCGAGTGGCACAGCGACCCCTTTTGCCCCGAAATCCGCGACGGGCGCATCTACGCCCGCGGCGCCTCGGATGACAAGGGCGAAATCATGTGCCACATTCTCGGCGCGCAGGAGGTCATCGAGGAAGACGGCGCCCTGCCCCTCAACGTCACCTACCTCTTCGAGGGCGAGGAGGAGCGCGGATCCGCCAGCCTCTCGGCCTTCATCAAAACGCCCGAGGCGCAACGCGAACTCGCCTGCGACATCATCGTGGTGAGCGACACCGGCATGGCCGCGCCCGACATCCCCAGCTTCTCCTACGGCCTCAAGGGGCTCTGCTGCTTCGAGCTCAAGATCAGCGGACCCTCCATGGATCTGCACAGCGGCATCTTCGGCGGCGCCGTTGCCAACCCCATCACCACCCTGTGCGAGATGATTGCGAGCACCCACGACGCCGACAACCGCGTCACTGTCGAGGGGTTTTATGACGGCGTGAGCGAGATTGCCGACTGGGAGCGCGCGAGCTGGGCGCGCGTCCCCGGCGCCTCCGATGCCGAGCTCGCCGCCCTCACGGGGGTGCCCGAGCTGCGCACCGAACGCGGCTACACCGGTACCGAATGCGCCTACGCCCGCCCCACCCTCGAGCTCAACGGCATCTCCGGCGGCTATGAGGGCGAGGGCTCCAAGACCGTCATTCCCACCCATGCCATCGCCAAGATGAGCTGCCGCCTGGTGCCCGGACAGAACCCCGTCGACATCATGCACAAGGTCGAAGCGCATTTCCGCCGGGTCTGCCCGCCGAGCGTCCGCATGGAGTACACCATGCAACACGCCGGCGATGCCTACCTGGCCGACCCGCACAGCCCCTTCGGCAAAGCCGCCCAAAAGGCGCAGGAACTCACCTTCGGCAACCCTCCCGTGCTCGTACGCGAGGGCGGCTCCATCCCCATCGTAGCCGAGATGTCGACTATCCTCGGCAAGGATGCCCTCTTCCTCGGGCTCGACTTGCCCGATGCCCGCATCCACTCCCCCAACGAGAACATGCGCGTGGAGATTTTTGAGAAAGGCATCACCATGGCCAAGCACATGCTGCGGCTCATGGCGCAGGTCAAGCCCTAAGCTCCACCCCCGGATGACAGCGGTCGACATCAGCGATGTGCATAAAAGCTTCCCCGGTCACTGGGGGCGCGGCGGTGCCTACGCCGTCCGAGGGGTGAGCCTGCGCATCGCCGAGGGCGAAGTCTACGGGCTCATCGGCCCCAACGGCAGCGGCAAAAGCACGCTCATGAAGATGCTCGTGGGGCTGCTGCGCCCCGATGCGGGCAGCTGCCGCGTCTTTGAGCATCCGGCTGACCATGCGGACAACCGCCGTTGCATCGGATTTTTGCCCGAAAACCCCTATTTCTACAAATTCCTCAACGGCGCGGAAACCCTGCGCTTCTATGGTCTGCTCTGCGGACTGCGCGGTCGTGCCCTGCGCGAGCGCACCCGCGAGCTGCTGCATCTCGTGGGGCTCGAAGAGGCTGCCGAGCGCCGCCTGGGCGGCTATTCCAAGGGCATGCTGCAGCGCATCGGCTTGGCGCAGGCGATGGTGCAGAACCCGCGCCTGCTCGTGCTCGATGAACCCACCGCCGGGGTCGACCCCATCGGCTCACGCAGCATTCGCGATATCATCCTGCAGCTCCGGGAGCGCGGCGTCACCATCTTCCTATGCTCACACCTGCTGGAGCAGGTGCAGGAAGTCTGCGACCGCGTCGGCATCCTCTACCAGGGGATCATGCTGGCGGAAGGGAGTATCGCCGAGCTCACTGAAGACAACCGCCGCAGCTGCATCACCCTGCGCGGTGCTTCCCCCGAGCTCATCGAGCAGATGCGCCACTGCGCCGGGAGCTGCTGGGAAAGCTGTGAACCCGCCCGCAACAGCCTCGAGAGCGTGTTCCTGCGCGGCATACGCGCCAAGATGAGCGAGGTAACATCCGAACGGCTCCCGAAGGGGTCTCATTCTTTGTAAAACACTCTATTTACGAGCGGAAAGTTACATTTACCGCTTGCCAGAGGGAGCTGCGGCTGCTACACTGGCTCTGTGCGGCGACCCCGCAATCTCACCGACTATGAACAAGAGCCAACTGATTGATATGATTCGTCAGGAGATGGGCGATTCGGCAACGAAAAAGGATGCTGCCCTTGCCCTCTCCGCCACCCTGAGCGCCATCACCAAAGCCGTTGCCACCGAGAAGGTGCAGATTATCGGCTTCGGCACTTTTGAAACCAAGACCCGACCTGCCCGCAAGGGGCGCAACCCCCGCACCGGCGAAACGCTGGAGATTCCGGCTTCGAGCTCGGTCGTTTTCAAAGCGGCCTCCTCGCTGAAGAGCTGAGCGGTGCCCCCCCTCGTTCCCCCGCCCGGCAGCCCCCGGCTGCCGGGTCTTTTGTTGCCCGCACGCTTACAGCGTCGCGCTCCACTCCGGAGCCGGCTGCGGCAGCGACAAATGGCAAATGCGGTCAATCATCCGCTCCCACTCCTCTTGTCCGCTGATAATCTGAATACGGATGCGCAGGAAATAAATCGGAACATCCATCTCCCCCGGTTTCAGGAAACGCACGGCATCCTTTTCCGTCGTGATGATGGCATCCATCGCGCGGTCGGCGCAGCGCTCCACAAAGGCCTCCAAATCCTCCTGACGGAACCAGTGGTGGTCCGGGTAGCGGCGGCGAATCTCCACATGCGCGCCCTCCGCCTCCACCAGACGCTCAAAGCTCTCCGGGCGGGCGATGCCGCTCAGGCAGGCCACATACTTATCCTTGAGGGAAGAGAGCGGGCGGCGCTCCCCGGTGAAGATATTTTCCAAATACGCCGGGGAGTGATCCGTCACAATGATGTCCGCCTTGCTGTTGTAGCGGCGAATGGTGGCGATGAGCGCCTCCTGCGGCTTGCCGCCGCTCTTGGTCAGGATAATGTAGCTTGCGCGCTTGAGCGAGCTGCGCGGCTCGCGCATCGTGCCGCGGGGCAGCAGCGCCCCCGTCCCGAAGGGGAAACCGCAGTCCACCAGCACGATGTCCACCTCGTGCCTCAGCTTGAGGTACTGCATACCGTCATCCAGAATCAGCGTGTTGCAGCCCAGCTGTTCGATGGCAAAAGTGCCGGATTTCACGCGATCCTTGTCCACCAGCACGGCCACATCGTCCAGGTTGCGCGCCAACATGAAAGGCTCATCGCCGGCGTAGAGCGGGCTGAGGTAGCGCGTCTTGCCGTCGCTGGCAATTTTGGGTAACGGCGACACCGGGTTGCCCTGCGCATCCGTCCAGTGCTGCGGCTCGCGCAGATCAGCGCTCTTGTAGCCACGGGTCAGGATGGCGCAGCGGCGACCGCGCGCCGCCAACATATGCGCCAGCAGCTCCACCACCGGGGTCTTGCCCGTGCCGCCCGCCGTGATATTCCCCACGCTCACCACAAAGGTTCCCAGATAATGCACCGTCTTGATCTGCCGAGCAAAGAGAAACAGGCGCAGCTTGACCACCACATAAAAAAACAGCGAAGCAAAGCGCAGCAGGCAGCGCAACATCGTCGCGCGAAAGCCGTGCGCACGGCCGAACACCACCTCCGTTGCCCACTCCTCGAACTCTTCTGCCCGCGTCTTCATCGTGCTCAGAACTCACAGTTGCGCGGCGTGCGCGGGTAGGGCAACACATCGCGGATATTGCTCACCCCCGTCACAAACATCATCAGGCGCTCAAAACCCAGCCCGAAGCCCGCATGGGGCACCGTACCGAAGCGCCGCAAATCGCAGTACCAAGCGTAGTTCTCGGCGTTCATGCCCTGACGCGCGATGTTGGCCTCCAGCTGCTCCAAGCGCTCCTCGCGCTGGCTGCCGCCGATGAGCTCGCCTATGCCCGGCACCAGCACATCCATGGCCGTCACCGTCTTGCCGTCCTCGTTGAGCCGCATGTAGAAGGGTTTGATTTCCTTCGGGTAATCGTAGACGATGACCGGCCCGCCGAAATGCTGCTCCGTCAGGAAGCGCTCGTGCTCGCTCTGCATGTCCATTCCCCAGTGCGGGGCGTACTCGAACTTACGCCCGCTGCGCTGCATAATCTCCACAGCCTCCGTGTAGCTGCAACGCACAAAGGGCGTGTTGACCACGGACTCCAGACGAGCGCGCAGCCCCTTGTCCACAAACTTGCAGAAAAACTCGAAATCTCCGCTGTCGTCATCCAGCATCGTCTGCACCAAATGGCGGACAAAAGCCTCCGCCACCTCCATGTCGCCCGCGAGGTCGCAGAACGCCATCTCCGGCTCAATCATCCAAAATTCCGCCGCATGGCGCGAGGTGTTGCTGTTCTCCGCGCGGAAGGTCGGCCCGAAGGTGTAGATGTTGCCCAGGGCGCAGGCAAAGGTCTCGCCCTCCAGCTGCCCCGACACCGTCAGGTTAGCGGGTTTGCCGAAGAAATCGCGCTCGTAGCCCGCATTCTGCGCCAGCGGATCCAGCGTTGTCACGCGGAACATCTCGCCTGCGCCCTCGCAGTCCGAAGCCGTGATGATGGGCGTATGCACCCACACAAAGCCGCGGGCTCGAAAAAAATCATGCACCGCGGCCGCCATGCGCGAGCGCGTGCGGAAGATTGCCCCGAACAGGTTGGTGCGCGGGCGCAAATGCGCCACCGAGCGCAGAAACTCCGGCGAATGCCCTTTCTTCTGCAGAGGGTAAGTCTCAGGCGAGGCACCCAGCAGCTGCAGGCGCGTCGCCTGAATCTCCCACTTCTGGCGACCGGGACTCGGCACCAGCCGCCCCTCCGCCATCACCGATGCTCCCGTCGTCATGCGGGCGATCGACTCGTACCCGGGTATCCCGGCATCGGCCACCACCTGCACATTGGCCAAGCAAGAGCCATCGTTGAGCTCTAAGAAAGAAAAGCTTTTGGAATCGCGGCGCGTGCGCACCCAGCCCGCCACCAGAACGGAATCGCAGGGCGACTCCGCCGCGAGTACCTGTTTGACAAAAGATCTGTTCATGCTTGCTGCCGCCCAGCTTAGCACATCTACCCCCGAACATCCAGCAAAAAGCCATGCTGCCGCATCGGCGAAGAGGCTCCGGCGTGTTTCCAGCAGAACAGAGCTCCGCCGACAAGGTTATCCTTGACTAATACGCTGCCGGGGGAGCATGATGGACGGCGTTCATGGACAAAGATCTCAAGAAAACACTGGCGGCGCTCTCCTCGGTGGTGTGGAGCGCCCTGTTGACGCTGATGAAATTTGTGGTGGGGCTGATGACGGGGTCACTGGGTATTTTGTCGGAAGCCCTGCACAGCGCCTTGGATTTGCTGGCGGCGGGGGGAACCCTGTACGCCGTGAAGGTGGCGTCGCGCCCCGCCGATGAGGATCACCCCTACGGTCACGGGAAGGTCGAGAACCTCATGGCGCTGGGCGAGACCTTGCTGCTGATTCTGACCGCCCTTTGGGTGCTCCGCGAGGCGGCGCTGCGCCTGCTGAGCGATGACCCGGCGGCTCTGCATGTGGAAACTTCGGTGTGGGCCTTTGTCGTCGTCATCGTCGCGCTGGTGGTCGACATCAACCGCTCGGCCATGCTGCACCGCGTGGCACGCGAGACCAACAGCGCCGCTCTGGAGGCCGATGCCGCACACTTTGCCACGGATATCTGGAGCAGTGCCGCCGTACTGCTCGGCATTTCCTGCGCAGCGCTGGCGGAGCATGTGGTCACGGGCACCCGGCTGCACTGGTTCCTGCTGCGGGCGGATGTGTTTGCCTCGCTCGTGGTGGCGCTGCTCATCCTCAATGTCTGCCGCGAGCTGGGCACCAAGGCCATCAACAACCTCATGGACAAGGCCGACGACGAGAGCGGGCAGCGGGTGCGCGCCATCATGGCCGAGCGCATGCCGGCCTACCCGTTGGAGCGCCTGCGCGTGCGCGAATCCGGCAACCGTTACTATGTGGACATGGTGGTGCTGGTGCCCAAGGATTTGCATGTGGACACGGCGCACGAAATCGCCGATGCCATCGAAACCTTGGTTGCCGAGGCTCTGCCGGAGGCCGAAACCATGGTGCATATGCAGCCGGGTGACAGCGGCCCCGAAACGCCGGGCTTTGTCATCCGCCGTTTGGCGCTCACGCACCGCTTCGGTGTGCATGGTCTGGTGCTGCTGCACACGGAGGACGGACAATTCATCATTCTGGTGGACTTGGAGCTGCCTCGCCACGCCACGCTGGAGCATTGGCATGTGCCCGTGGAGGCCTTCCGCCGCGAGGTGGCGCACCATCTGCACGCCGACCGCGTGGTGGTGCATGTGGAGCCCAGCGAGCGCATTCTACCCGTTAGGACTCAGCCCCTGCCCCCGGAAGAGGAGTGGAACGAGCGCGTGCGCCGCGCCATGGTGAGCATCGGCGCCCCCCTGCCCACCGCCATCAACACCTACAACGACGGAGATCGACGCCTCTGCGTAGTCTCCATCCCGCCGGAGTTCAGCCTGACCGTGGAGGAGAGCCACGGACGACTCACCATGCTCACCAAAAAACTGAGCGAAGCGCTGCCCGCCGTCGCTCGCATGGTCGTCACCTACTCCGACTGAGAGCTCGGGCATCCGATGCGCGCGGTTTAAGCCGCCATCGCCCCCCCCCCCCCCCCCCCCGCACCATGCACAACGCGCTTCCCCCGAACGGAGGAAGCGCGTTGCGGTAAAGGAGATGGCTAATGCCGTCCTCAGGGCTTCACCACCGAGGCGAGCACCACCGTCCCGTTGAAGGGGGTTGTGACACCGGCGGGGAGCGTGACCTGCGACAGACGCAGGGACTGGTTCATCTGAACCCCCGAGATATCGGCCTCGATGTGAGCGGGAATGTCCTTCACGGCGCTCTTGATGGGCAGCTCGTAGACGATCTGGTTCACCTGACCGCCCTGAGCCACACCGGCCGCCGTGCCCACCAGCTTGACGATGACCTTGGACTTGACCACGGTATCGGGCGTCACGGCGATGAAGTCGACGTGCGTGGTGCTGTCCGTCAGGAAGTTGCGCTGCACGTCCTTGACGAGCGTCAGCTGCTCCTGACCGTCGATGTTGAGCTTGACGAGGATGCTGTCCGTGTCCACGGAAGCCAGCAGCGCGCGGAGCTCACCGGCCTTGATCTGCACGTTGATGTTGCCCTCGATGGCGGGACCGTAGACCACACCGGGGAGATAACCCTGAGCACGCAGGGCGTTGAGCTTACCGGTGCCCACGACCTCGCGCTTCGTTGCGTTAAGAGTATATTTCGTCATAATTGAATACGATAGCGTTAAAATGAATGTTTGTTCGGAGTTCTTCCGACGTCGGAGCGCGTTCGTCTCCCGCCGGGATGGCACACCCTTGCAGCGAAACAAAGGTGGGCGCTTAGTGTACACCTTTCGGCGCAGAAGTCAAGCCATAATTCAGATAATAACGCAGTTTTAACGCGAACGGCAACACTTTCGCCACAGAGCGCGTGGCGTTTGTTTCACCCTGCACTTCTTGCAAATCATCCGGCGGCGTGGCAGTTTGGAGCTGTCGGCAGGCACGGGAGCCCTGCTCCGCGAGCCGACCGACGAACATCTGAACAAGACCATATGAAGAACACATACATTCCGGCGCTTGCCATCAGCGCCCTCTCTGTCTGCCTCGGCGCAGAAAGCATCCCGCAGCAATCCGCCCCCGCCGCCAAGGAGGCGTTTTCCTTCAACGAATGGCTGCCCGGCCGCTTCAAGCTCTTCGATGCCAAGCGCGACCACGCCGAGAACCCCTGGGTGCAGTCCGTGGACTTCCGCTTCCGTCCGCAGTACCAGTGGAGCTACATGGATCCCGCCGGTGGTGCGGATCGCGTGAAGGGCGGCAGCGCCGGAAAGGGACGCCGCGGCAATGATGAGTGGCGCCGCTTCCGCCTCGGCGGCAAGGCCAAGGTGCTCAACCGCATCACACTCTTCACCGACTGGGACATCGGCGGGCTCAACCAGCGCTACAAGTACAGCAATGGGCAGTGGAACCGCAGCCGCGGCAAGACCTCTGTCTACGAGCTCTACGCGCAGGCCGATCTGAAGCCCGTGACCCTCACCGTGGGCAAGATGAAGCCCGCCTACATCGGCGAATACCGCACCAGCGATTCGCAGATTCTCACCATTGAGCGCTCCAACCTCGTCAACCAGCTGACGGCGGAAGCTCTTTACGGCATCCACCTGAAGAACAGCGACAAGAAAGCCAAGTTCGGCTGGGAGGCCGGCGTCTACGTCAACGGCAGCCACGATGACCTCTGGAAGTCCCCCGCGTTCAACAGCGCGACCAACGCCATGGCCGCCGTGGGGCTGAGCTACGCCACCTCCGACAAGAGCCGCCTGTACCTGGACTACATGCACAGCTTCTACAACGAAGATCGCAAGCTGCCCGTCGGCGTGGCGGAGGAAGGCCCCGGCGCCCGCGACATCGTGGCGCTGACCTGGACGGCCAAGCGCGGCAACTTCTCCTTCATGGCCGAAGGCATGGCGGGCTTCAACACCCCTGGCGCCGCGGGCAGCAAGGCCGGAGCCGAGAACGTCGCGGGCATCTCGCTCATCCCCTCCTACAAGCTCAGCAAGCACACGGAGGCGGTGTTCCGCTACCAGCTGGCGGCAGGCAGCAATGCGATAGATGCCTACAGCCGTTACGCGACCACCAACTCGGCATACTCCTCGGTCAGCGATGCCTTGCAGGGCTTCTACTTCGGCGTGAACTACTATGTGAACCCGGAGAAACCCGACATGATGCGCGTGATGCTCGGCGCGGAATACCAATGCTCCTCGGGCAAGGATGCCACGGGTGCCAAGGGCTTCACCGGCTGGCAGTACGGCGCCGCGCTGCGCGCAAACTTCTAAATCTAACCTAACACCCACACTTATACGACTATGCTTAAAAATCTGACTATTGCCCTGCTCGGGCTCATCTCCCTTGCCGCTGCAGACACCACCCTGACGGGTGCCGGAGCCTCCTTCCCCGCCCCGGTGTACCAGCAATGGACCTATTCCTACTCGCAGGCCAATCCCGGCACCACCGTGACCTACCAGAGCCTCGGCTCCGGCGCCGGGCTCAATCAAATCAAGCAGGGAACCGTGGACTTCGCCGGCACGGACAATCCGCTCAAGCTCGATGAGCAAGAAGCGGCGGGGCTCATCCAATTCCCCATGCTCACGGGCGGCGTCGTGGTCATCGTCAACCTGCCGGGCATCAAAAACGGCCAGCTCAAACTCAGCCGCGCCGTGCTCGCCGACATCTATCTGGGCAAAATCACCCAGTGGAACGACAAGGCCATCGCCGCGCTGAACCCCAAGCTCAAGCTGCCCAAGCAGAAAATCACCGTGGTACACCGCTCGGACTCCAGCGGCACCTCCTTCATCTTCACCAACTACCTGAGCAAGATTTCCGCAGACTGGAAAGCGCAGGTGGGTCAGGGCGCTGCTGTCAAGTGGCCCGCGGGAATCGGCGGACAAAAGAACCCGGGCGTCTGCAACAACGTGGCCAAAATTAAGGGCGCCATCGGCTACACCGAGTACACCTACGCCGTGGAAGCCAAACTCTGCTGCGCCGCGCTGGAAAACGCCGCCGGCAAGTATGTGCAGCCCACCCCGCAGACCTTTGCGGCAGGTGCTGCCGGAGCCGATTGGAAGAACGCCCCCGGCTTCTACATGGAGCTGACGGATGTACCCGGCGAGCAGAGCTGGCCCATCACGGGCGTGACCTACATCCTCCTTCGCCGCGACACCCCCGCCGAGAAGCGCGCCGAGTTGAAGAAGTACTTCAACTGGTGCTTCACCGAGGGGGCTGCCGCCGCCGGCAAGCTCAACTATGTGGCGCTGCCGCAAAACGTGGTTGAGCTCGTCAAACCCGTCCTCTGAGTCCACCCTGCGCCCCTCGCGCTACGGCACGGGGGGCGCAGCAGCCAACAAGATCCGATATGCAACAAACCGATCGCTGTTTCCGCTTTGCCTGCCTGGCCTGTGCAGCGCTGGCCGGATTGCTCATGCTCGGGGTATTCGTTCAGCTGGGGGCGCACTCCGCCGCCGCCTGGCAGCGTTTCGGGCTCGGCTTTCTGTGCTCGGCCGAGTGGGATCCGGCGCAGGGCATCTTCGGCGCGGCTCCGGCCATCGTCGGCACCCTGCTCACCACCCTGCTCGCGCTGCTCTTCGCCATTCCGCTCTCCTTTGTAGCGGCGCTCTTCGTCACCGAGGCTCCCGATTGGCTCGCACGACCGCTCTCGCAGGCGATTGACCTGCTGGCGGCCATCCCCTCCGTCATCTACGGCATGTGGGGGCTCTTCGTGCTCGCCCCCATCATGCAGGACCATGTGCAGCCCCTGCTGGCCGCCATTCCGGGCAGTACCCGACTGCTGGGCGAGGACTACAACGGATTCGGCTTCCTGACGGCGGGACTCATCCTCTCGCTGATGATTCTGCCCTACATGAGCGCCGTCATGCGCGATGTCTTCCGCATGACCCCGCCCATGCTGCGCGAGGCAGCCTACGGCGCTGGCTGCACCCGCTGGGAGGCCACCAAGGACGTCGTCATGCGCTACGGCATCCGCGGCATCCTCGGCGGCATCTTCATCGGCATGGGGCGCGCGCTGGGCGAAACCATGGCCGTGCTCTTCGTCATCGGCAACATGATGCAGCTGCCCGAGGGGCTCTTCTCGGGCGGTACCACCATTGCCGCCACCCTTGCCAACAACTTTGCCGAATCGCAGGGGCTTGAGCAAAGCGCTCTCTTCGCGCTGGGGCTCATCCTGCTGCTCATGAGCTTCGGCATTCAGGTTGCCGCGCAGTACTACCTGCACCTCACCGGTGCCAAACGCGGCGAAGCCCGCTGATACCCACCATCATCCACATGACCAGTATTGCCAACACACAGCGCCGCCCGCTCTTCTTCCGCCGCCTCGGCGATCGGATCCTCGCGGCCTTCTCCTACCTCTCCATCCTCATCGCCGTCGGCGGCATGGGGTGGATTCTCTACACCGTGCTGCTCAACGGCGCGCATGCGCTCACGCCGGACATCCTCAGCTCGGCCTCCAAACCCTACGGTGAGCCCGGCGGCGGCATTGCCAACGCCCTGCTCGGCACCCTGCTCATCACCGCCGGAGCCACGCTCCTCGCCGTTCCTCCCGCGCTGGCGGCGGGCATCTACCTGGCCGAATACGGCAAGGGCAACCGCTCGGCAGACGTGCTGCGCTTCTGCGCCAACGTGCTCATGGGGCTCCCCTCCATCATCGTGGGTCTGTTCGTCTATGTGCTCATCGTGGTGCCCACGGGCAACTTCTCCGGCTTTGCAGGTATGGTGGCGCTCGCCATCATCATGTTCCCCGTCATCATGCGCACCACCGAGGACATGATGGCCATGGTGCCCGACACGCTGCGCGAATCCGCACTGGCGCTGGGCATGACCCGCATGCGCACCACGCTCTGCATCATCGCCCGCGCGGCCAACAACGGTTTAGCGACAGGGGTGCTGCTCTCGCTGGCACGCGTCAGCGGCGAAACCGCCCCCCTGCTCTTCACCGCGCTCTTTGCGGACACTTGGCCGAGCGGTTTCTTCACCGAACCCACGGCCAACATTCCCGTCCTCATCACCGAGTACACCACCAACTCGCCCTTCGAGTCCATGCACGCGCTGGGCTGGGGCGCCGCCTTGGTCATCTCGGTCACGATTCTCTGCATCAACATTGCCACCCGCTGTATCTTCCATGAACAAAAACATTAAAATCGCCGCGCGCCACCTCAACTTCTACTATGGGGAACACCAGGCGCTCTTCGACAACAATCTCGACATCCCCGAGCACGAAATCACCGCCGTCATCGGACCCTCCGGCTGCGGCAAATCCACCCACCTGCGCATCTACAACCGCATCTTCGAGCTCTACCGCAACCACCGCGCCGAGGGCGAGGTGCTGCTCGACGGGCAGAACATCCTCTCCCCGGAGGTCGACCTGCTGCAACTGCGCCGCCGCGTGGGCATGATTTTCCAAAAGCCCACGCCCTTCCCCATGAGCATCTTCGATAACGTAGCCTACCCCCTGCGCCTGCACTACAAGCTCAGCCACAGCGAGATTGAAGACAAGGTGGAAGAAGCGCTGCGCGGAGCCTGTATCTGGGACGAGGTGAAAGACAAGCTGCGCCAAAGCGGTATGGCTCTCTCCGGCGGTCAGCAGCAGCGCCTCTGCATCGCCCGCGCCATCGCCGCCGAGCCCGAGGTGCTGCTCATGGACGAACCCACGAGCGCCATCGACCCCGTCGCCACCCTCAAGATTGAGGAGCTGGTGCTGGAGCTCAAAAAGCGCTTCACCATCGTCATCGTCACCCACAACATGCAACAAGCCTCGCGCATCTCCGACCAAACCGCCTTCTTCTACAAAGGGCGCATCATCGAGGTGGGCGCCACCGACCAAATCTTCACCAACCCACGCAACAAGAAAACCGAGGAATACATCACAGGTCGCTTCGGTTAACCCTTTTTTCATCCCCCTCCACCCACCACCATGAAAGAACATTTCAACAACGAAATCCGCCGCCTGCAGCACCGTCTGGGCACGCAGGGTCACCAAGTCGAGCTGAGCATCCAGCGAGCGCTCGATGCCTTCTCCACCACCAACACCGAGCTGGCGCAGAGCGTCATCGCCGATGATAGCGCCATTGATGCCGAGGAAATCTGCATCGAGGAAGAATGCCTCAAAATCCTGGCACTCTACCAGCCCGTCGCCTCTGACCTGCGCCTCGTGGCCGCAGCGCTCAAAATCAATACCGCGCTAGAACGCATGGCCGACTTCGGCGTACACATTGCCGAACGCGTGGAGGATTTGGCCGGGCTCGGGAGCGACCCTGCGCCGGAGCTCATCCGCTTCGGCGACATGCAGAAACTCGTGCTGAGCATGCTGCGCGAGGCGCTGGATGCCGTGCGCCACAGCGACACCGTGCTGGCCTACAGCATCATCGACAAGGATGACGCCGTGGACACCCTGCACCGCAACACCGTCCGACTCTGCCGCGAGCTGCTGCAGCGCCACGCCGAAGCCGCCGGCTACTATGTGGACTGCATCAGCATCTCGCGCGACCTGGAACGCATCGCCGACCTGACCACCGACATCTGCGAGCACGTCGTCTACCTGGAAACGGGCAAAATCATCCGCCACCGCGGCGCCTGAGCCCCCTCCCCAAGCACCAACAGGGTCGAGAGCATCTGCTCCCGACCCTGCCTTGTCGTGACGATCCGGAAAGCGCCTAACGCAACTCAGGAGTCTATGCTGCCGCCCAAATTTAAGACACTGAACTAATTCTGCTAAGCTTGCGAAAAAAACGAATGAGTCTAGAATAACCACCAAAATCCTTTGAGGAGTCAGAACACAGAAAAGGCTTGATTAATGCGTCAAAAAATTGTAATTTTGTCTTGTTCGGTCATTGTCGTTGAGTTAGTTGTGGACAAACGAACAATGCAGCAATGGACCGAACACTTCAAGGCTGTCGTTCGGATTCATTTATATGCTTGCCTTTTCTGGAAGGTGCTATACAATCGCCTTGGGTGCTTTTCATCTGATTTAAGTGTTGTTTGTATTTTGGTTCACTGGCATTATGCCACCTACAACACCGAAAAGCACCCCTTTTTTTATTTCATCGCTTCCACAAGGGGGAAGGACTCATTGTCGTCCTTCCCCCTATCCCCCCATCCTGCTAGGGCAGTTTGGGCTCCTATGGAGACTTTTTGGGCGGGCTTTCGGTGTCGCATTTGATTTTACAACTTGCACTTTCTAAGTGTCGAAAGAAGGGCGCCAGTTTAGATGACTCAACAAAGTACGTTGTCCTGGAAGAAGCTGGTCATAACCGAATCCTTGTACAAGCTCTCGGGACAGGCCTCCCCCTCGCCCCTACCTACGTCTACGATGTGACTTGGGTCGAATATGCTGGTAGCGTACCGCCGGAGATGTATGAGGGCAAAGCCTGAGACAAGGCTACGCTTAGTAGCTCATGAAGACAGTCGTTTGTCGCGCACCTAGATTCGTTTCGATGAAGCAGCTGGAGCCGTCCGTGAATGAATAGAAGCTGAGGAGTGTGCCTTGCTTGGTCTTTGCAGCTTTATCATTCATTGCCCAGCTTTCCTTGCCCACATCTCCCCAGTCGTGCTTGCTATGGCGGTACAACATGCCATTTATCTCGCCCTCCGGCAGCTTCTTCCTGACGGCCTCTGTGCTGAGTCCCGAGCCTAGCTTAACCTCGTTCTCGTCTAAGACTATCGGCTCACGCACCGGAACGCCTGTATGCTCCAGCCAAGCCTTTTCCAAGGCTTCCGGCAACAGCTCTTTCGTTTGCCCCACAAGCTGGCCGTACTCATGCTCGTACCACTCAATCTTGCGCATCCAGTTTTCCAGAATAAGCACACGCGCATAGCTTGCCCCATTCTTGGCAATGCCTGGCAGAAACGAGAACGACACGCCGCCCTGTACGTTATCGTGAGGCGGGATGCATTGGAAGTCGTAAGCCTTGATGGTAGCATACAGGTAGTGCGCGGACTCTGCTAAGTCCTGCACGGCTTTAATACCGAATTGCAGCATGTGCTCTTGATTGAGATTAAGCATTGAAACTATGAGGACTCCTCATCATCTATAGAGTTCGCTTCTCTAGGAATCGTGTACGTTAATCCAGTCTCACATCCACGTAAGACAAAGTTATTCTCGTTTATTGAAAGTTGTACACTCTCAGGGAGAGCTGCTTCCACAGTCTTCAATTGCTCAATAACAGGCTTCACATATTTATCGATGAAGCGTCCCATAATAGGGCCAGCCTTACTCTCCAATAGTTCCCACGCTTGAGCACCTACCCTTGCTATTCCTCCGTGGGTTTCGTAGGCTTCAACAAGTTCAGTCAATCGGGACGAGGGGCTATCATCAAATACTACTAAAATGGGAGTTAAGCCAGCAGCCGCAGCCTCTTTGGGAAAGGAGAGTTCTTCACCAAATCGACCTTGCCCGCTAGCAGCAATCGTCACTCTCATTTTCAATTCATAAACCTCACCAGCTTCTTCTACATAGCAGTCAACTTGTCTGTAGCCATTTTCTTCGCCAAGTCTCCTTACAGGAGATTTCTTGTGAGAGCGAGGCTCTCCCCCTAAACAAGTTGCAAGAATCGGCTCAAATAAATAGCCTGTCTCCTGAGCACTTCTGTTGTCTATATCATAAATCCATTTTCGCCATTGAAGCCAAGTGAATAATAGCTTATGGGGGCAAAGAGAAAACTCTAGTAATCCTCGAGGACTTACCTGTTGAAAAGCAGGAAGCGGCTGATTTCTTAATATATTATAAAACTTAAATCTTCTTTTGTGTAAGCTAGCGAGGCTCGCTAAATATGCAGGAAACTCAGTATTTAAGTTTGACG
>JBJEVN010000008.1:0-33849 GCA_051884385.1 Akkermansia sp. | reverse complement strand
GCGTAACGTTGCAACACTCGTTACAACTTGCTGATGTTCAAAAAATATACGCAGTGAAAGGCCGGACTACCGCAACCGCACAATACCTTACCAACGCCATCAAGGTCAAGATGTGAGTTCATTCTAAGAAGCGCTTTGTCTGCCTTTGTGATGACACAAAAACGCATCCTCTCCCCGCACCGACGGATTGGCAACAGACCTATGCCGGGCTATTCTTCTGCCTCGCGCGGAAATCTTTGGGACAGGTGTGCATCGAATGCGCGGCGACACGCTTGCTCAAAGAGCCGTGGTGGCGGCGGGGGCGCTTTCCGGGTTGTCTGTTTCTGCTCGCAGCCCGCAGAAGATGAGCCCCAGCATGACAAGAGCTGCTGCAAGGCGGTACCAGCCGAAAATGGCCAAACTGTGGCGGTTGAGGTAGCCCACCATCCACTTGACAGCAACGAGTGCGCTCGCCCAGGCCATGAGCGTGCCGGCAACGAGCGGCTGCCAACCGAAATTGTGCAGCATGTCTCCGCCGTGCTTGAGGGCATCGTGGGCGGTGGCAGCACCGAGGGTGATGAGCCCCAGCAGGAAGCTGAACTCTACGGCAGCGGCCACGCTGAGTCCCACGCAGAGCCCGCCCAGCATGGTCATCAGGCTGCGGCTGGTGCCCGGAATCATGGCGATGCACTGCATGAAGCCGATGCCCATGGCTCCCTTCCATCCCAGCTGTTCGAGCGGTGCTCCGCCGAAGGCGTCGGGGCGTTGGCTGCGCTTGCGCACATAGAGGAGGATGACGATGCCGCCCAAGGCCCAGGTGACCGTGACGGTGGGGGCGTTGAAGAGAAAGGCCTTGATGGGCTTGGCACACAGCAGACCGATGACCGCTGCCGGCAGAAAGGCAATGAGCATGTTGATGAACAGTCGTTTCCCCTCGTCATCGCGCCCCAACACGCCCATGAGCATGCGGGCGCAACGCTTGAAGTACAGACCGAGGACGGCGAGAATGGCTCCTCCCTGAATGCAGATTTCAAAGGCATCCATGGCGGTGGATTTGTCGATGCCCAGGAGGTATTGCGTGATGATAAGATGCCCCGTAGAGCTGACAGGCAGGTATTCGGTCAAGCCCTCCACAAGGCCGAGGATCAGAGATTGAAAGACGGTCATGGCCACCTCTTGTAGCGCATTTCACGGGAAAGGTCAATCACAAGGCGGTGAAAATGTTTCGCTCCGTCCTGCCGAACGGAAAAAAAAGATTGATGGGAGAAGCAAAAGCTGGTATGAATGGGAAAGTCAAAATGCACGCAAGCATTCGCGCATCTATGAAGAGTGTCCGTTTATTTCGTCGAAAGGGGTTCACCATGGTGGAACTCCTGGTGGTCATTGCCATTATCGGGATTCTGATGACCATGTCTGCCGGGGTGTTGCGCGATGCCGGCAAGGGGCGCAGCGTCGATTCCGGGGTGGATATGCTCGAATCGCTCGTGCGCGAGGCTCGGGCGACGGCGCAGGGTAATGACACCTACACGCGCCTCGTCATTGCGGATGACCCCAAGGATCAGAGCTCGGATTCGCGCCACCTGCGCTACATGACGGTGCAGATGTTCCGCAAGAACGACAACAAGAATAACGGCTACGACGGCACGGAGGTTTCGCAGGACGGGCGCTGGGTGTCGGTTTCGGCGGGGGTGATGCTGCCTCCCGGTGTGTTTTTTAGCCCGCATTACAGCCGAGCCTTGGAATGGGCCGACGGTTCGGGCAGCTCCATGATTGGTCAAGGTTCCGAGCGCCTCTCCGGCAAGGGCTATACGCGCGTGTACTACCTGGAGTTTGACGAGAAAGGACGTTTTGTGTTCCCGAATGCCGACCCGCTGAATCCGACGCGCCCGCAGCGTTTGGTGCTGATCAACGGTCGTTTGGGCAGTGGGCGGCGCGCTCACGATGGCGTGATTCCTCTGGAATTGGACGATCAGAATCGCCCCGTGGGTGCCAAGGGAATTGTGGTATGGCCCATGGGCGATGTCAGCTTGCTGCGCACAACGGAGCAGGTTTTTGCGGATGTTGAAGGCGGCATCAGCGGCTCCGGTAGCAGGTCAAGTTCTTTCGGAGGAGGTGCTCAGGGGGGGGGACGCGCTCTCAAGAGCGCGCGTCGCCTTTCCGATGGTGCCAAGTCTCCTAAAGCGAAAAAGAAAAATTGATGAGCAGAGTATGAAACGAATGGATGCTTTTCGTGGGCGCAAGGGTTTCACCTTGATGGAAACCCTGTTAGCTATTGCATTGGTCGGAACGCTCCTGTCGATTTTCCTGACGGTTTTTGTCCCGGCTCGCGGATTGGTGCGGCAGGCATTGACGCGTCAGGAGGCGGAGCGCATCACCAGCGTTCTGCGGGCGGAAATGAGTACGCTGCGGGCGGACGAAGAGGCTCCTGCCTCGGCTAAGTCCTCCTCGCCCACATCGTTCCTGAGCCCCTTTGACAAGGCTTTTTATTGGATGCGCGGCTCGGTCAGACCCTCGACCTCGATCGTGATTTTTTCTTATCGGGCCGATATGTCGAAGCCTCCGCGAGCAGATGGGTCGTTCCCCCCCGTGGCTGCCTCGAAGAGCGTGCCGGGTGCGCACATGCAGTTGGTCACCGTGGCCTGCCCCATGAATGACCGCGTGCATCAGAATGATATCAAGGATGCGGTGGGACCGGTCTTTTTGGTTCGCATGACACAGCTTGTCGATCGCGGCGATGGCGTTTTTCGCGCGCACAAGTCCCCCGGGGTGATTGCGGCGGCCACGGCGCCTGAGGGTTTTGTGTCCGATCGGGATGATGCCGAGGCGTGGGGCGGGGTTGTGTTCTGTCGGGCTGATTTCTTCCTGATGTCGCCGCCGAATCCCGCGCGTTATCGCACCAAGACCTGGCGACAGATGGGAAGACCCTTGTTCTCCGCAAACCTGTCTTTCCATCGTTGATGTTCTGTTCTCCCTTATTTTGCAAACGCTATGAAATTTTCTCGTATTTCCGCATCGGCTAGGGGCGGCTTCACCCTGATCGAACTGATTACGGCCATGGCCATCACCGCCATTTTGGTGCTGGTGATTATGCAGCTGACCAATCAGGGGATTGACCTTTGGAACAACGTTCGCGAGGACGTAAGTACCACCTCGCGCTCGCGTGTGGCGTTGCAGGTGATGAGTCATGACTTCGAGTCGTTCCAAATGCGCGCCGGGGACAACCGCTATGAGTGGATGTTTGCCAAGGACAGTGATGAACTTGCCGGGACTCCCAAGGGGCTGAAGATACCCCGCTCTGTTCAGTGCGTCTTCTTTGCCTGCGCTCCGGATCGCAATCCTTCGGTGAGCAGCAGCACTTCGCTGCGCAGTAACTACCGCGAAGCACGCGCGCATAATCGTGATACGCAGGGCGATGTCAGCGCCATCGGTTATCGCCTGATGTATCGCGACCAGATTCTCAATCTGCCCGGCTCCGATGGTGGAGACGCAGGGGCGTTCCCTCTCTTTTCTTTGTATCGTCAGGTTGTTTCGCCGCGCGATTCTTTCGAGCAACTGATGGGTCGGGACAGTCTGGAGGCGGCCTACGGCTCCTTTGAGCAGGAGGATGAGAAGAAGTTCCTTTGCGAGAATATTATCGAAATGAATCTGAGTATGACGATTCGCTACTCAGATGATGCGGCGGATGCGGAATCCGGGCGGGTCGGCTATTGCAACTTGACGGTTCCTGTGATTTCGACCGGGAATAAGCGTAGCAAAATCAATGTTTACGGCGATCGAATCGAGGTGAATGGCGCAACGTATCGCAACGCGCGCATTTCGATGGTGTCGATTTCCATGACCGTGTTGACGGAGGAGGGTGTGGGCGTTGTCAACCAGATGCGGATGGGGCGCCGCCGCGCGATGAAGCAAGCCGAGTTTTTTGCGCGTTACACCAAATCTTTCTCCCACCTCGTGGCGCTTCCCCAGCCCTTGTGATGTCAGTCGGCTCGATGATGGCTCCGCCCGACGGGGAGCCTCCACGGCGCTTGAGGCAGCTTCGCCTGTGGTTTGATCCGCTGCCTCGCCGTGGGTATGCCAATATGGCGGCGGACGAGCTGCTGACCACGCGTCCCGAACCTTGGTTGCGTTTTTACGGCTGGGCTGTCTCGGCTGTCAGCTACGGCTATTTTGACAGCGCAAGTGAGGCAAGGCGCCTTTTCCCGGGGGCGGAGGAGTATATTCGCCGTTGGACAGGCGGGGGCATCGTGGATCATCGGCTGGGGCGAACCTACACACTGACCCTGCCTGCTGCGGGAGCGCCCTATCCTTCATCAGCGCAGTTGTACTTGCTGATTCATTCGGCCTTGGCTGCGGCGTTGGCGGCGGATGGGGTTCCTTGCCGCCTGCTGCGCGAGGATGCGCCGAGCGGCGGTCGCTCGTGTTGGGCGAGTCCCGTGTGCAGTGATGTCGTCGATGAGAGTGGACGCAAGTTGGCCGGAGCCGGGCAGCGTCGCCACCGGGGGGCTGTGCTGCACCAAGGGCTGGTGCAGCAGTGCGAGCCGCGCGGGGAGTGGCCTCTTCTGCTGGCGCGGGCGCTGGCCGAGCAGTACATCGTTTGTCGCGATGCCGAGCCCTGGGACGGCTTTGCCTCGGAGCTGGAGACTTTGTTGGAAAAGCGCTACCGGCGCCCCGAATGGGAGGATGAACACCGGGGATGCCGCTATCACAGCTGAGCATCCGCTCGGGGGAAGAGAGAATCGCGACCTCCCGGCAGGCGTGGCGCAAAATGCTGAGCCAGTGCGCGGTGGGGGCTGATGCTCGGGCTGTAGATGCCGTGAAGCTCGGCCATGCGGCGCTCAAAACGCTCCAGAACAGCGGGGCGGGCAGGTGCCGTGCATAAGTAGTCCAAAGCTGCCGCTAGCAGGCTGTGCCATGCGGGGTTTCCGTCCTCGGGCTCCACGGTGCTGCTGAGCAGGGAGCAGAGGTAACTGGCCAGGCGCAGCTTGCAGAGCTCCCGCCGCAGCGGGAGCCGGGGGGAGAGCAGGGCACTGGAGCGAAGGCTCCCCAAATCTCCCTGTTTGGCGGGGCGATAAGTCAGCTCGCACTCGTGAAAGAGGTCGATGCGACCGCAGCTTTCGTTGCCCGGTCGGCGTGCTCCGCGAGCGGCTGTGCGCACAATGCCGAGGTCGGCTGTACACCAGCTGACAATGAGCCCATCCTCCCCAAGGGGGTAGAGGCGTAGGATGGTGCCGACCGTTGTTTGCTCCATATCCGTATCAGCGAAGCACCGGATGCTGTCGGATGCGCCGGACAATTGATTCCGGGGTGAGACCGTGCTGAGCCCGCAGCTGCTCCTCCCGACCGTGCGTGATGAAGGCATCGGGCCAGCCGACACGAAGCAGGGGGGTTGTGCAGCCCTGCTCGTTGAGTTCCTCCAACACTGCTGAGCCGAAGCCGCCGCTGATGACATGATCCTCGAGCGTGACCAGCAGACGGCAGCGCTTCGCCTGATTCATGAGACATTCGGTATCCAAGGGGCAAACGAAGCGCGCATTGATGTGGGCGCAGCTCAGCCCGAGCTCTTCCAATTCGGTACGCACGGCGGCGGCGAGGGCGTTCATGTTGCCCAGGGCAATGAGCGCGACATCGCTGCCCTCGCTCAGCTGTTCGGCCTTGCCGATGGGCAGGGGCTCCGGGTTGGGCGGCAGGGCGACCCCCTCGCCGGCTCCCCTCGGATAACGAATGGCGCTCGGGCCGTCTTCGATGCCGTTCATGGTGCAGAGCATGGCGGCAAGCTCAGCCTCATCCTTGGGCTGCATCAGGATGAGATTGGGGATGGCTCGCAGCATGGCAATGTCGAACAAGCCATGGTGTGTCGGACCGTCATCGGGGGATAGACCGGCGCGATCCATGCAGAAGCGCACGGGCAGTTTTTGCAGCGCGGCATCGTGCGCAATCATATCCACACAGCGCTGCATGAAGGTGGAGTACACCGCCAGATAGGGGCGGAAACCCTGGGTCGCCAGACCACAGGCAAAGAGAGCCGCATGCTCCTCGGCGATGCCTACGTCGAAAAATCGTCTCGGGAAGCGGTCGCGGAACAATTCCAGCTTGGTGCCGCTCGGCATGGCCGCCGTGATGGCCACAATGCGGGGGTCATCTGCCGCCATGCGGCAGAGACTCTGCCCGAAGGTCTCGGAATAGGTGATGCGCGTGTTGCGCCCGGTGCTGCCATCGGCGATGTTGTATTGCCCGATGCCATGGAATTTGGTGGGATTGGCCGCCGCCGGTTCGTAGCCGCGCCCTTTTTCGGTGATGATGTGAACAATGGCCGGAGTCGCTTGCTTGGAGACGATGCGCAGAATTTTTTCCAATTTATCGATATTGTGACCGTCGATGGGGCCATAATAGGACAAGCCCAGCTCTTGGAAGAAACTCAAGGGCGTGATGAGCGCGTGGGCGGCGTGGATCAACTTGGAGACCTGCTGGCGCGCCTCTCTACCGGCAAGTTTTTCGATGATGGCCTTGGTGTGGTTCCGCAGCCAGTCATAGGTCTCCGTCTGCTGCAGCGAGGAAAAATAGTTGGAGAGCGCCCCGACATTGCGGTCGATGCTCCACTCGTTGTCATTGAGAATGAGAATGAATTTTTTGGTGGTCGTCGAGAGGTTGTTGAGCCCCTCCAGCGTTGTTCCGCAGGTGAAGGAGCCGTCCCCGACAACGGAGACAACATGGTAGTCATCGCCGAGGAGGTCGCGGGCAGCGGCCATGCCCAGTCCTGCCGAGAGCGCCGTGCCGGCATGGCCGGCCCCGAAGGCATCGTGCGGCGATTCGCTGCGCTTCATGAATCCCGAGAGCCCGCCGAATTGCCGCAGGGTGGCGAAGCGCTCTGCCCGCCCGGTAAGGAGCTTGTGGACGTAGCTCTGGTGCGATACATCAAAGAGAATCTTATCGCGTGGCGTGGAAAAGACCCGGTGCAGGGCAATGCTGAGCTCCACTACCCCCAGATTGGGTGCCAAATGCCCCCCCGTGTGGGAGAGGGTATCAATCAGCAGGGTGCGGATTTCCTGAGCCAGTGCCGGGAGAGCCTCTGCGGGAAGCGCCTTGAGATCCTCGGGGCTATGAATGGCGGACAGCAGGGGAGGGAGCTCAGAGGAGACTGAACGTTGAGTCGTCATGTCGATGCGGGGCTTCTTCTGCGGCTTGGGAAACGGATTCCGGTGCCTCCAGACGTTGAATTTTCAGCTCGACCTCGGCGAGGAGCTTGCGGCTGCGGTTGATGAGACCCAACCCCTCCTCAACGAGTTTGAGCATCTCTTCCAGACTCGTTTCCGGCTGATCAAGCTTCGTTACGATTGCTTCGAGCCTTTCGGTGGCCTGTTCGAAGCTGAGAGCTTTGGTGTTTGTACTGCGTTGGGTAGCCATCAAGGGGAGACTTTGTTTAGCGGTTCTGCACGTCACGGCTGTAATAAATCATATCGGCCCCCAGCAGGAAATGGCGATAGGCATATTGACCGCGGGAGGAGACCAGCGAGGCCAGTGTGCGCGAGCGTACTTGTGAATTGGCGTGTGTGTGGAATAAATCAGCCAGTGCAATGTTGTGCTGCGGGAGAATTTGCAGCACCTTCCCCTCCAGTACCAAGGGCGCAAAATCCCCGTATGCGGAGAGGATGCCGGGAATGCCGCCGGGCGTCATGGCGTGCGAGGAGGGAGTAATGAGGAAACCTTGCACTTTTTGCCCGGATTCCGTCAGGACGGGTTCGATGTCGCGGCAGAAAGTCTCAATGTTGCGGGGAATCCACAGCGCCTTGCGATCGGCGTACCACGCGACGGCCCAAGGCTGGTCAGTGACGATGATATCGTCGGCATTGCTGAGATCGTGGAGTTTGCCGTTCAGAGCTGCCGGGTAGTACGGGGGGTAGTGGGGGATACCCCGGTCACTTGTCCAAATACTCATCACGAGCGTGCGGGGCAGCGTGAGGAGGAAGGGGCCGCCGGAAAGCAGAATCAGCGCCGTGATGCACAAGGCACGCGATGCCCCAAAGGATGTGCCCAAGTGGAGTCTTGCCAAAAAATTGAAGACCAGCGCCGTGCCGTAGGCCGCGAAGATGGGAGTAAACAGGATGAAGAGCTGATCCGCAGATGTTTCTCCGCTGCGCGCAAAGCAGGTCATTCCGACACCGATGCCGACCCACATGGCAAACGCGAGCCATTTGATTCCCTCACTCTCTTCCCTCTTGTAGCGATTGAACAGCGCCAGCAGGAAAAACGGCACAACCGCAACACCGCCCATATAGCTCAATATATTGAGCATCTGGGAGCAGAGCCCCCCCACAAGGCGCAGGTAGAAGTTGGCACTGTTAAAAGGCACGGCGGTGTCTGTGGTGGAACGCGCGAGCAGATCTCCGCCGCCACCGAAGGCAACGCAAAGGCTGTGGAGGATGTGCGTGCCGATGCCGCCGCTCGCCGCACACTGTATGTAGGTCGGCAGACCAACTCCGACCAGTGCAAAGCCCAAGGCCACCATGAACCACAATCCTCTGGGGCGAAAATAGATGGCGCAAAAGGTCGCCAGACCGACAAAGAGCCAGATGCACAGAATCTGCGTCAGGCACATGAGAACAGCGGCTGCGTAGCTCAGGCAGATAAAGAGACACACGAGCTTCGGGCGTTGCTCGGCTTGCGCTCGAATAGCGGTGCAGAGGGAATGCCCGATGAGCAGGAGCAGGCACATGAGCATCGGTTGCGCCAAACCGCTGACCGCGAAGTCAAGCACCAAGCTGCTGAGCATCACCATGGTCACGGTTGTAGCCGCTACGACCTCATCGAATAGCCTGGCGCAGAGCGTGTAGGTCAGGAAGAGCGCCAAAAGGAAGAAAAGCAAACTCACGCCGGCAATCACTCGATCGGCGGCGTACACGTTGGAAATCTCGCTATCCATGCGCGTTTGCTCAAAGCGGTCATAACCGGTGATTTTCAGAGCTAGCGCCAAAATGCTCGTGTGTAGAGAACCGTATGTTGAATCCTTAAATTGGTCGAAATTCAGCGTCGCCGGGAGAGGATTGCCCTCTTCATCGAGCTCCGGTTCCAGATTGGCCTTTTGCGCCATCACATCCAGCGGGCGGTAAAATTGCGTGGTAAATCCCTTTCCCTGGGCAACCCGTCGGGCAATTTGCGCCTGATCCATAGCCTCGGGACGGTCAAGACCCCGAAACGCCAGAAAAAGCTCAAAAATACTCAGTCCGATGATTAAAACGGCCAGAATCAATCGAATGCTGATAAACAGTTTTTTGCTTCGGACGCTGTCGGAATTAGTGGTATTCATCGTGAAAATCAGGTATAAAGTCAGAGATAGTCAGAAAAAAAATCGGAATCCTCCGCTAACTTGCGCTGGAGTGTGCGCCTGTTAATGCCCAGCAACTCTGCGGCTACTGTGCGGTTGCCGCCGACTTGGCTGAGAGCGCGGAGAATGGTTTGTCGCTCCACGCATTTTAGGTTAAGGGTGGGGGGGGAGGCAAGGCTAAAGTCAGACTGCCCCTCAGTCTGTCTGCTGTCGCCCGCATTGCCTGCCGGGGCAGCCGAGAGTTCCGGCGGCAAATCTGCCGGTGTGACCACAGAGCCCTCACTCATCACCACCCCATGCTCGACCGCCGTCCGCAGCTGGCGCACATTGCCCGGCCATGAGTAACGCCGCAGGCAATCCAGCGCCTCCCGCGAAAAACGCTTGTCCTCCTTGTGGTTTTCGTGGCACAGCTCGTGCAGGAAAGCATCGGCCATCAGGACAATATCGCCCGCGCGCTCGCGCAGAGGCGGCAGTCGCAGCTCGATGACACGCAGGCGCTGATAAAGATCCTGGCGGAAACTGCCCCCTCGCACCATGTCCTCCAAATGGCGATTAGTAGCCGCGACAATGCGCACATCGACCGCGATTTCCGCATTGCCCCCCACGCGTTGGATGCTGTGCTCGGCCAGTACACGCAGCAGCTTGACCTGTGTTGCCGAGTCAATCTCGCCGATTTCATCGAGAAAAAGTGTGCCGCCGTCGGCCTCCTCGAAACGCCCGATGCGGCGTTGCAAGGCCCCCGTGAAAGCACCCTTTTCGTGGCCGAACAGCTCACTCTCCATCAACTGGGGCGACAGCGCGGCACAGTTGACCGGCACAAACTTACCGCTGCGTCCGGAGAGCGAGTGCAGCGCCCTCGCCACCAGCTCTTTGCCCGTCCCCGTCTCGCCGCAGATGAGCACCGAGGCCTTGGTGGGCGCCACACGGCGGATGCTGTTGAAAATACCCTGCATGGCCGGGCTGTTGCCCAGCATGCGATCCAGCCCGCCCACGGGCTCCAGACGCTGCGTGAGCTCTTGATTGACTGTCTCGAGCGAGCGTGTGTGCGAGGCGCGGCTGAGCAGCAGCTCCACCTCATCGAGATTCAGCGGCTTGGTCAGGAAATAGTAAGCACCGTGCCGCTTGGCCTCGGCGGCTGTGTCAGCGCTGCCGTAGGCCGTCATCATGATGCACAGCGGCGGCTTGGGAAGCCGCTGCGCATCATCAATCAAATCCATGCCGTTCTCTCCGCCCAAGCGCCAGTCCGTCAACAGCAAATCCACCGGCTCGCTGCGGAGAATCTCGCGCGCAGCGGCGGCACTCGCAGCGGGAAAAACCTCGTAATTATCCTCCAGCGCGGCACAGAGCGCCGTGCGGGTCGGTTTTTCATCGTCGACAATCAGAAGGACTGGGCGCATGGGCGGGGGCAGGGGGCAGCGGCTCAGATGAGCCACAGACCGGTTGTCTCGTCAAAGCCGAACATGATATTGAACGCATGCACTCCCTGGCCACCCGCGCCCTTAATCACGTTGTCCTCCGCGCTCATCAGCACGGCGCGCCCCGTGCGCGCATCAACCGCCCAACCGATGTCCACAAAGTTTGTGCGCGTCACATTCTTGGTGTCTGCGGGCTTGTTTGCCCCCATCAAGCGCACAAAGGGTGCATGAGCGTAGGCCGACTCGTAGCAGGCAGTCAATTGATCGACCGTCACACCGGGCGCAAGCTTGGCCACTGTGGTGGTCAGAATCCCCGTGTTGACAGGCATCAGGTGCGGGGTAAAGGTAATGACAACGCGCTCACCGGCGGCCAGCGACAGCTCCTGCTCAATCTCCGACAGGTGGCGGTGGCGGGGCACGGCATAGGCACGCATGCTCTCGTTGCACTCGCAGAAATGGTACTGCACATCGGCCTTGCGCCCGGCACCGGAGACCCCGCTGCCGCTGTTGACCACGATATCCTGCGGCAGTACCAGCCCTGCGCGCAGCAGCGGCACCAGCGGCAGAATAATGCTCGTGGGGTAGCAACCGGGTGAGCCGACAATGCGCGCCGCTTCGATTTCGGCGCGGTGCCACTCGGGCATGCCGTACACGGCCTCCTGCATCAGCGGCACATCAGGGTGGGGCTTGCCGTAGAACTCCTCGTACACAGCGGGATCATTGAGCCGGAAATCGGCAGAAAGGTCGATAACGCGCAGCCCCGCCTCCACCAGCCCGCGCCCGTAGGCGGCGGACACCCCGTGCGGCAGCGCCAAAAAAGCTACCTCGGCTCCGGTAGCGGCGATGGCCTCCACGTCCGAATCTGTAAACACAAGCTCAGCCCCGGGCACATGGCGAAAGCGCGGGAAGAGGTTGCAGAGCTGCTGCCCCGCATATTGGCGCGATGTTGCGCACACGAGCTCTACCCCCGGGTGGCGCAGCAAAATGCGCAGCAATTCCTGACCGGTGTATCCACTGGCCCCGACGACAGCCGTTTTGACCTTCTTCATGGCGAAAAAAATCTTAGCATGAAAAAAAGTCCTTGACAATACAAAAGCGCGACGCTACAATCCTCCCGCCGTCAGCCGAGAGGGCTTGAGAGAGTCAAATCGCTGCGGTGACACATACTCGGGCAGTAGCGCAGTCTGGTAGCGCACTTGCATGGGGTGCAAGGGGTCGTGGGTTCGAATCCCGCTTGCCCGATAAAAAAGGCTCAGCCGCAAGGCTGGGCCTTTTTTGTCGGGCGAGTGAAAAGGATTCGAACACACGACCCCGTAGGGGGAGTGGGCTGGGAAGCGCAGTGCGCTTCCCAGCCCCTGCGCCCCTGACACACCTGTCAGGGGGGAACGCTGCGAAAGCAGCGTCGCAGGGGGCGGCCCGGAGGGGAATCCCGCTTGCCCGATAAAAAAGGCTCAGCCGCAAGGCTGGGTCTTTTTTTGTTAAGCAAGCGAAGGATGGGTCAACACCCATTTTTGTGGTTTGTGCAAAAAGTCGGAACAGCACCGGGGCATCATGCAGCAGCTCATCGACGCAACGCTTGAGCTCTCGCAGCGGCTTGACGCAACCCGCGCGCGTGCATCTGTTCCCAAGTCGGCCGGAATGCGCTTGACTTGGGCATGGCGCGGGGGTATCATGTGCGCGTCAACAAACAGACACTGATTCAACTATGTCCCGTACACCCATCATTGCCGCTAACTGGAAGATGAACATGGGTCCGAAGGAAGCCAAGGACTTCCTCGCCGCCCTCAAGAATGAGCTGTCTTGCGAGTGCAAGGCGGTCGATAAGGTGATTGTGCCCCCCTTTGTGACGATTCCCGCCGTCATGGACACGCTCAACGGCTGCACCTGCCTGGGCGTGGGTGCGCAGGATGTGAGCGACCGCGACAACGGCGCGTTCACGGGTGAGATTTCCACCACCATGCTCAACGAGCTGGGCTGCAAGTATGTTGTGGTCGGCCACAGCGAGCGCCGCCAGTACCACGGCGAGACCAACGCCTACATCAACCGCAAGATTAAGAAGGCGCTGGCCGCCGGCATCACCCCCATTTACTGCATCGGCGAGACGCTCGCCCAGCGCGAGGCCGGTGAACTGGAGACCGTGCTCAGCACGCAGGTCGTCGAGGGTCTGGAGGGGCTGACGCCCGAGCAGGTCGGCGGTTTGGTCATCGCCTACGAGCCCGTGTGGGCCATCGGCACGGGCAAGACTGCTTCCGCCGCCGACGCTCAGGCGGCGCACGCCTTCATTCGCAGCGTGGTCGAAAAGACCTTCGGCGCCGAGGCCGCTGCGGCGGTGCGCTTGCAGTACGGCGGCTCCGTGAAGCCCGCCAACGCCAAGGAGCTGATGAGCCAGCCCGACATCGACGGCGCCCTCGTGGGCGGTGCCGCGCTCAAGGCTGACTCCTTCGCCGCCATCATCAAGGCGGCTCTGTAAGAGCGCCTCAACTCGCTTTTCCCCGATGCCCCCGGTTTCTGCGTGAAACCGGGGGCATTGTTGGTGAACGCGCGCGACAGGCAAGAACAATGCCCCGGGCAGAACCCGGAGCCTACTGACAGGTAACACGGCGTTCGTGCCCAATTTACTCGCATGGGTTTCTTGGCCCCGCCCATGCAAGGTGCCGTCAGGACGTTTACGGTAGCGCTGCGCGGGCGAGATGTCAATGCAGGAAAGACAAAAAACGCGCCGGCGTCCCCCGAGCAAAACGGCGACGCAGGGGATGCCTGCACCGCCGCGGAAAAAGCCCGGAAAGGGGGAGGGAATCAGTATTTGTGGTCCTCGCCGTAGCCGTAGTGCTCGGCAATGAAGTCCACATCCTTGTCGCCGCGCCCGGAGCAGTTGACCAAAATGGTGCCCGTCTTCATTTCGCGCGCCTTGCGCAGGGCAAAGGCGATGGCGTGCGAGCTCTCCAGTGCGGGGATGATACCTTCGTAGCGGCTGAGTTTGAAGAAAGCATCGACCGCGGCGGCGTCATCGGCGCTGTCGTAGGTCACACGACCGACATCGCGCAGGTAGGCATGCTCCGGCCCTACGCTGGGGTAGTCCAGCCCGCTGGCGACGGAATAGACGGGGGCGGGGTTGCCCTCGGCATCCTTGAGCATGATGCTGTTGAAGCCGTGCATGACACCCTCGGAGCCGTAGCCCATGGAGGCTGCGTGGTCGCCCTGCGCGGGACCGCGCCCCAACGGCTCGACGCCGTAAATGTCCACCGGGTCGTTCAGGAAGGCGGGGAAGAGCCCCATGGCGTTGGAACCGCCTCCCACGCAGGCGCAGACCGCATTGGGCAGTTCGCCCGTCATCTCGAGGAACTGCTCGCGCGCCTCGAAACCGACGACACTCTGGAAATCGCGCACCATCATGGGGAAGGGATGGGGACCTACCACCGAGCCGATGCAGTAGATGGCATTCTTGTAGTCGCGCAGGTAGGCCTCGAACGCGGCATCCACCGCCTCCTTGAGGGTCTTGAGCCCGTGGGACACCGGCACCACCTTAGCGCCGAGCATCTTCATGCGCGTGACATTGGGCGCCTGCTTGGCGATGTCGACCTCGCCCATGTAGATCTCGCATTCCAGCCCGAAGTAGGCGGCCGCGGTCGCCAGCGCCACGCCGTGCTGCCCCGCACCTGTTTCGGCGATGATTTTCTTCTTGCCCATGAACTGCGCCAGCAGCCCCTCGCCCATGCAGTGGTTGAGTTTGTGGGCGCCCGTGTGGTTCAGATCCTCGCGCTTGAGGTAGATCTGCGCACCGCCGTTGAGGCGGCTCAGGCGCTCGCAGTGGTACACGGGGGTGGGGCGCCCCTGAAACTCGCGGCGGATGCGGCGCAGCTCGCTGATAAAGCGCGTGGTGTGGCAAATGCTGTGGTAAGCCTCGGTAATCTCCTTGAAGGCGGGCTCCAGCTCGGGGGGCAGGTAGGCGCCGCCGAAGCGCCCGAAGTAACCCTTCTCATCGGGATGCGTATGCAGATAATTGCGGAAATCCATAACAGGGAGCACTCTACGCGCTCGCGCGTCCCCTGTCAAGCCGCAAGCGTGTTCGCCCTATCCGGCGGAGCCTGTCGCATTGCCTCAAAAAGAAGCGCAGCATTCTCAACACATGCCGCTAAAAATGCAAGATTTGCTTTCGCGATGGATCAGCCCTGCGGCACACGCATGCAGCCGATGCTGCGGACGTGGCTCGAACACCCGGAAAAACCGCACGGAGAGACCATACCCGCCATTTCGGCGGCAACTTGGGACTGGGTATTGAGCCGGTTCAAACGCCAAAAGTCACAAGAACGGGACTCCACATTGCAGTTGAGCCATCGCAAGAAGTCGATACCCTTTGTTGACCCGAACTGAGAGCAGAAATGCAGACGTCCATGGTGGCGCCGGTGCGGCCATTGAATCCGTTGCCCTAGGTCATCGGGGCAGGCCTGCCAAGCGGGCTGAAAGGGCGTATCTTTTCGGTGCGCTTTTATCTTGAAGCAACACGCCCCGCACACCGAGGCGGCGTGCGGGGCGGCAGAAAAGGGGATGCAGCGGCAGCTTAGTGCTTCCTGCAGAACTCCTCCAGGCGATCGAGGCCCTCCTTGAGCACATCGAGCGAGGTGCAGTAGGAGATGCGGATGCCGTTGTCGTAGCCGAAGGCGATGCCGGGCACCGCCGCCACCTTGTAGCGGTCGAGCAGCTGCTCGCAGAGCTCCAGAGAGGGGATGCCCAGCTCCGTGGTGTCGATGAAGAAGTAGAACGCCCCCTGCGGCTCCACCACCTTGATCTTGGGCATGGCGCACAGGCGTTGGTAGACATACTGGCGGCGGAAGTCGTACTCCTCGCGCAGGTCGGCGATGAAGGACTGGTCGCCCGTCAACGCCTCGATGGCGCCGTACTGGGCAAAGGTCGTGGTGTTGGACGCGGTGTGATCCTGGATGAGCTTGATGGACTTGGCAATGGGTTCGGGCGCTGCGGAATAGCCGAGGCGCCAGCCCGTCATGGCGTAGCCCTTGGAGAAGCCGTTGATGGTGATGGTCAGGTCGTAAATCTCCTTGGAGAGCGAGGCCATGGACACCATCTTGGTGTCGCCGTAGGTCAGATACTCGTAAATCTCATCAGCCATGATGATGATGTCCTCCCCGACCGCCACCTCGCCAATGGCGCGCAGCTCCTCCTCGGTGTAGACGGCACCCGTGGGGTTGTGCGGGGTGGTGATGATGATCATCTTGGTGCGGGGCGTCATGTACTCCTCGAACTGCTCGGCGGTGATCTTCCAGCCGTTCTCCGCCGTGGTGGGCACGATGACGGGCACGCCGCCGCAGAGCTGCACCATGCTGGGGTAGCTCACCCAGTAGGGGGCGGGGATGATGACTTCATCACCCTCGTTGAGCACGGCGCGCATCGCCTCGTACTCCGCGGGCTTGGCGCCGGAGGTCACGCAAATCTGGTTGATGTTGTACTCCAGCCCGTTGTCGCGCTTGAGCTTGTCGCATATCGCCTGACGCAGAGCCGGCAGACCGACGGAGGGGGTGTACTTGGTCTGCCCCTCGTTGAGCGCCTTGATAGCGGCTTGTTTGATGTTATCGGGAGTGTCCTTGTCGGGCTCGCCGCCGGCAAGGCCGAAAACCTGCTCGCCGCGCGCCTTCATCTCCTTGGCCTTGTTGGTGACAGCCAGCGTCAGAGAGGGAGTCAGGGCAGCAACATAATCAGAAATCAGTTCCATGGCAGGGGGTGCGTTCGTCGTAAAAGTTCAGATGGTTGCGGCTGCGGAATACAGACCCGCAGAGCAGCGGCAGCAATACTAGCTCCTTTACCCCTCGGAATCAAGGATAATATGCGCCAGCTCGGCGGCTTTTTGCGATGCAGCCGGCGCCGTCGCCCTCCGTGCCGCCGTTCCCCCTCCAACCGATACCAAAGCCGCCCGCCTCCGGTACGGAAGCGGGCGGCTTATGCTCGATGGGGGACTCGAACCCCCACGGATCTCTCCATTAGATCCTTAGTCTAACGCGTCTACCAATTCCGCCAACCGAGCATCAGTTGTCGCACTTGGCAAGGTGCGCCGCAACTATACACATTGCGATGGTCGAAAGCAAGACTTTTTTTGCAGAAATTGCAGTATCCGGGCAGTTTTTTGCCGTCAGCGGCTGCGGCGCCCTCGGTAGCGCCCCTGCGCATCGTAGAAAGAGGCTCCGCCGGAGCCGTCGGTAGCGCGGCCTTGGTAGCGTCCCTGAGCATCGTAGTAGGAGGTGCCGCCGGGACTGCTGACGGCGCGACCCTGATAGCGCCCTTGAGCGTCGTAATAGGAGGTGCCGTCGGCACCGTTGACGGCGCGGCCTTGGTAGCGCCCCTGCGCATCGTAGTAGGAGATGCCGCCGGGGTTGTTGACGCCGCGGCCTTGGTAGCGACCTTGTGCATCGTAGTAGGAGGTGCCGCCGGAGCCGCTGACGGCGCGACCTTGGTAGTGCCCCTGGCCGTCGTAGTAGCTTTGGGCGGCGAGGGGCAGGGCAGCGAGCAGCAGGGCGGATAGGGTGAATTGGGTATTCATGGGGGTGTCAGGGGATAATCTTGTCGGGATGGGTTTTGAGGACAACGCTTTCCACGCTGCCTCGCGCCAGCCGAATGTGCAGCTCATCGCCCGTGTGTAGCGCAGTGGCATCGCGCGCCAAGCTGCCGTCCGTGCGATGCACCAGGGCGAAACCGCGCTCCACGGCGCGCTGCGGGTCGGCGGCGCTGAGCTGCGCGGCGAGGGTGGCGAGCGCGGCGCGCCTGTGTTGCAGCTGAGTGCCGATGGCGCGGGAGAGGAGTCGGGCGCTGTGCTCCAGTTGGTTGCGGGCGGCGGCGCAGCGCGCGCGCAGAAGTCGGGTGCTGAGTTGTGCCGCGCGTGTCTCCAGACGCAGGGAGGAGCGCTGCAGGCGCTCGAGGCTGCGCGCATGCAGTGCCTCGCTGAGCTCATCGAGCCGCCGTGTGTAGGGTGCCAGCGCCTCCAGCGGTTCGCGCAGTACACCTTGAGTCACAGCGCGCAGGCGCAGCTGCGCCATCTGCAGGCGCTCGCGCAGGCGGCGGCGCAGCTGCAGCTCGGTCAGCCTCAGTCGCTCGGTGAGCTCGGCAGCATCGGGGGTGGTCAGCTCGATGGCAGCGGTGGGCGTTGGCGCGCGCAGGTCGGCCACAAAGTCCGCGATGGTGAAATCCGTTTCATGCCCCACAGCGGACACCACGGGCAGCGGGCAGGTCGCGATGGCGCGCGCCAGCACCTCCTCGTTGAAGCACCACAAATCCTCCAGCGAGCCGCCGCCGCGTGCGATGATGATGTAGTCCGCGCGTGGCAGTCCCCACGCCTCGGGCTCCCCGAGGCACTGCAGGGCGCGCGCAATCTCCCGCTCGGCGCCGCGCCCCTGCACGGGCACGGGGTAGAGGTAGGCGCGCATCCACGGCGCCCGCTGCTCCAGTCGGTGGCGCATGTCTTGGATGACGGCGCCCGCCGCGCTGGTCACCAGCGCCACACTCTGCGGAAAACGCGGCAGGGGGCGCTTGCGCTCGGGGGAAAACAGCCCCTCGGCGGCGAGCTTGGCCTTGAGCGCTTCGAAGCGCTGTTGCAGACTGCCGAGCCCGGCTTCGCGCACGCGCTCGACCACAAAGTTGAGGCTTCCGCGCGCTTCCCACACGGTGGCACGCCCCGTGAGCTCCACCTGCATCCCCTCGCGCAGGGGGCGGGGCAGGCTGCGCGCGCGGAACGCGTAGAGCGCGCAGGAGAGCTGGGCGCTCTCGTCCTTGAGGGTGAAGTAGATATGCCCGCTGGCCGCTGTTTTGCAGGAGCCGATTTCGCCGACCACGGTGCAGACCTCGCCGCTTTCCAGCTCCACGGCGCGGCGCAGGCGGGCAAGCAGTTGGGTGACGGTGAGCGGGGGCATGGGGCGTTGGGGGGGGGAGGGAAAGGGCAGGCGAGGCAGGGCGCCCCGCCTGCGCCAAGGGGGCTTAGTGTTGCGCGCCCTTGCCGGCAATTCCCATGGTGTAGCCGGCGAAGTCGCGCATGTTGTAGAGGGGCTGCCCCTCGGGCACGGCGTAGCCGATGCTCTTGCGGATGGCGAGGAAGTCGGCGATGCCGGCCTCGTCCACCTGGTTGAGCTTGCCCTTGTGCAGCCCCGCCAGCAGAATCATCTTGCAGTAGGCATCGGCGTTCTCCATGAACCACTCGGCCTCCTCGATGTGGCGCGCGCCGGTGATGACGCCGTGGTTTTCCATGAAGACGACGGTGCTCTGCTTGGCGGCCTCGGCCACGGCGGCAGCCGTCTCATCCGAGCCGGGGGTGCCGTAGGGCGCCAGCGGAATCTGACCGAGGAAGATGTCCGCCTCAGGGTTGATGCCGTTGGGCGGCACCATGCCCGCAAAGAGGAAGGCGTTGCAGCAGGGGGGGTGGGCGTGGATGCAGGCGTTGACCCCCGTGGCCTTCATCATGGCGATGTGGGTCTTCACCTCGCTGGTGCGCGGGCGGTAGCCGCAGAGTTGCCCGGCGTTCATGTCCACCAGGCAGATGTCCTCCACCGTCATAAAGCCCTTGGAGCAGAGCGTGGGCGAGCAGAGCACCAAATCCTTGCCGACGCGCACGGAGAGGTTGCCGCCGTTGCCGTCGACATACTCGCGCTTGTAGAGGCGGCGCCCCATGTCGACCATGCGCTCCTTAATCACGCGGATTTCGGGGCTGTTGAAGAAGTCGTCAATTTCCGCGCGGGTCTGCGGTTCGTAGTTTTCCCAAGGGAAGATGCGCTCGGGAAGCTCAGGATGGATGTATAAATCGGGATTCATCGTTGTATGGTGTTTTCGGAAAGGAGTTCAGGAGAAGAGCGCGGCGTAGGCCTCGCGCTGCGGGCCGGGGGTGACGGTGGTGTAGCTCAGACCGCAGGCGTCGCGGGCAGCTTCGGGCGTGGGGTAGACACCCGCTCCCGCCAGCGCATACATGGCAGCGCCCAGCACCGTGCTTTCGGAGACGTTGGCAATGCGGATGGGGATGCCGAGGATGTCGGCGCGCATTTGCGTCCACACCTTGTTGCGCGCGCCGCCGCCCACCAGCAGCAGATCCTGCGAGCGGAAGCCGCCGACCTTTTCCAGCTTCTCCAGACGCTGCTTGAGACGCAGGGTGAGCGCCTCCATCGCCGCGCGGTAGATGTGCCCGCGCGTGCGCCCGAGAATCAGCCCCGTGATGCTGCCCGGCGTGGGGTCGGAGGGCAGGAAATCAGGCGTGAGCCGCACGCCGTCGCAGCCGGGGGCGACGGCCTCCGCCTCGGCGTCCATGGTGTCGTAGCTCTCGCCGTGGTAGCAGGTGGCTTTCACCCACTCGATGATGCCGCTGGCAATCCACTGCAACCCGGGGTTGAGCAGACCGCGCTTGCTGTCGTATTCCACGGTAGCGCCCGCAGCGTAGTCCTCGGGGCTCAGAGCGGCGTGTGCCGTGCGCAGCATGAGGATTTCCCAGGTGCCGCTGGAAAGGAAGGGCTGGTTCTCGCCCACGCCGCTGCCGAAGAGGGCAAACTGTGTGTCGTGCCCCGTGGAGATAACGGGCACGCGCTGCGGCAGCCCCAGCAGCTCCGCCGCCTCGGGCGTCAGCGTGCCCAGTGAGCCGCCCGCGTCAACCATGGGCGGGAAGAGCTCGCGGCGGATGCCGATGGCGCCGAGAATCTCCTCGCTCCAGTCGCCCGTGTTCAGGTCGGTGAGCTGCGAGGTGCCCGCCATGCTGCGGTCGGTGTGCCGCTCGCCCGTCAGGCGGAAGGCCAGCAGATTGGGCATGAAGAGCCAGCTGTCGGCCTGCTCGAGCAGCTCGGGGCGGTTCTCGCGCAGCCAGATGAGTTTGTAGATGGTGTTGAAGGCAAAGGCTCCCACGCCCGAGAGGCGGTTGAGCCGCTCTTGGGGGATGTACTGCCCGATGCGTTTCATGACTTCCGCTGTGCGCGGGCATTTCCACGAGATGACGGGGTAGAGCTGCTGCCCGGCGGCATCGACGAGCGCGCCGTCCACGCCGAAGGTGGTGATGGTGAGTGCCACGACCTGCGCGGCGGCCTCGGGCTGCTCGCTCAGGATGCGCCGCGAGCACTCCGCCAGCTGGCGGAGGATGCGCTCGGCGTTCCAGACGTGGTATTCGGGGTTTTCGATGCCGGGGTCGGTGCTGTTGGCTTGGCTGGCCTTGGCAAGAATCTTGCCGCGGTCATCCACCAGCATGGCGCGCACATTGGTCGCGCCGCAGTCGAGACAGAGAACGTAGGGCATGAGGCGGGGGTGGGAGAATGGGGGGAAACAACGCGCGGCGGCAGGGGGGACGCGCCCGACCTGCCGCCGCGGGGCTTGCGGCAACTCGCAGCTTTAGTTGTACTTGCCGTAGATGGGACCGAAGTTCTTGCAGGAGCGGAAGTCAGCGCCCTCGGGATCCGCCGTGCCGAAGAGGTTCCACGCGGCGGGGCGGTACACCTTGTCCTCGGGCACGTTGTGGGCATACACGGGGATGCGGAGCATCGAGGCGAGCGTGATGATGTCCGCGCCGATGTGACCGTAGGTCCAGGCGCCGTGGTTGGCGCCCATGTTGGCCATGACGCTGTAGACATCCTTGAACGCGCCCTCGCCCGTCAGGCGCGGGGCGAACCAAGTGGTCGGCCAACCCGGGTCGGTGCGCTCGTCGAGCACCTTGTGTACCTCCTCGGGCAGGGAGCAGGTGTAGCCCTCGGCGATGACGAGGACGGGCCCCTGACCCTTGACGAGGTTCATGCGGATCATCGTCACGGGTACATCGCCCTTGGAGACGAAGTGCAGGGAGTAGCCGCCGCCGCGGAAGTACTCGCGGTTGGCGGGGCACCAGCAGGAGTTGTCCATCATGGCGTCGATGTCGGCCTGCGTGGTTTCGCCCGTCTTGGGCATGTAGGGCTTGCCTTCGGCGCTCGTGGCATACATGTTGCCGTCCAGCGCGGTGGAGCCGGAGTTGATGAGGTGCATGATGCCCTGCGCGGCGTGCCCCTCCATGGTGTAGCCCGTCACGCGCTTGACGGATTCGGGCGACCAGTAGGTGCGGATGTCGGAGAAGCAGGCGGCCTGACCCGTCAGCTGGTGCAGCAGCAGCTGGCACACGCCGTTCATGGCGTCATTTTCCGTGGCGAAGGGGATGGCCTCGCGCGGGCCGTTCCAGTCGAAGGTGCTGTTGATGAGCGATTCGGCCATGTCGCCGTTGGGGTAGAAGTCCGTCCAGTGGCGCTGCCCCTGGAAGCCGCCGCAGATGGCGTTGAAGCCGAGCCCCTCTTCCTCGCAATCGATGGTCTTGAGGTAGGGGTTGCCGTGCATCATGTCGCGGAAGATGATCATCATCAGGATGCTCTCGCGCAGGGTGCGCTCCTTCTCCTCCGGGGAGAGGATGAGGTCGGGGCGGTTGCGATCCGGGCCGATGTGGACATAGCGCTTGGCCCACTCCAGCGCGAGCTCCAGCTCCTTCTCGTCGTAAATCTTCTGCTCCATGCGGCGCTTGACCTCGGTCATGTCCACGGGCTGCACGCGCATGCCCAAGTAGTCCTCCCAGAAAGCCTGGTCGATGATGGAGCCGGCGATGCCCATGGCGCAGCCGCCGATGGAGAGGTAGCCCTTGCCCTTGAGGGTGGCCACGGCGATGCCGGCGCGCGCAAAGCGCAGAATCTTCTCGGCCACATCCTCGGGGATGCTGGTGTCGTCCTTGTCCTGCACCTCATGCCCGTAGATGGAGAACGCGGGCATGCCCTTCTGGGCATAAGCGGCCAGAGCGGCGGCCAGGTACACGGCGCCGGGGCGCTCCGTGCCGTTGAAGCCCCAGATGGCCTTGGGGGTGCGGTTGTCGGTCTCGAAGGTCTCGGTGATGTAGCACCAGCAGGGGGTGACAATCAGCGAGCAGCCGACATTGTTCTCCGCGAACTTTTGGTTGGCGGCGGCCGCCTCGGCAGGACCGCCGATGCAGCTGTCGGCGATGATGCACTTGACGGGTTGTCCGTTGGCGTGCTTGACGTTGGCTTCGATGAGAGCCGCCGCCGCTTTCGCCATGTTCATGGTCTGATCCTCCAGTGACTCGCGGACGCCGAGGCGGCGGCCGTCAATCGTGGGACGAATCCCGATGGTGGGCAGGGTATCGTATTTCATGATGTTGGGGTGTGGTTTGAGAGAGGGGGTTAGTTCTTCTTGGCGCCCACCTTGCGGAAGGCAAAGCCGTAGAGCAGGACGATGACCAGGCAGAACGCGAGGATGTAGTAGCAGGAGCGCAGCGCAGCTTCCTGACCTGAGAAGAGCCCGAAGACCAGAGCGCTGAGCGTCTCATTCTCCAGGCAGTAGGCAAAGACAGGCGGCACGGCAGCCCCGCCGAGGATGCTCATCACCAGCCCGGCGGCTCCCAGCTTGGAGTCGGGGCCGAGGTCGCGCAGCGCGATGCCGTAGATGGTCGGGAACATGAGCGAGAGGCAGGCCGAGATGGCGACCACGCAGAGCAGCCCCGGCAGCGCGGGCAGGTAGACGGCACCCATGCAGAGCACCACGCCGACCACGGCGGCGATGCACATCATGGAGGCGGGGTTGTAGGTCTTCATCAGCGCGGTGCAGATGAAGCGGAAGACGATGAAGCAGACCATGGCAGCGATGTAGAAGTACATGGCCACGGCATCCGTGTAGCCGAGGATGTAGCCCGCGTAGTGCAGCACATAGACCCAGGCCATCGTCTGCAGACCCACGTAGAAGAACTGAGTGAGCACGCCGAAGGAATAGCGAGGCAGGGTGATGAGGTTCTTCAGGCTGGTGAGGAAGTCGTGCTGCGCGGCGTCTTCGCCCTCGGCGGTGGCCACGGGCATGTCCTTCACGCGGAAAGCGGTCCACAGGCAGGCCACGATGACCGCCAGGCAGATGTAGGGCGTGACGAGCCAAATGAGGTTTTGCGCCTGCTGCGCCGCCGAGAGGGTCTCGCCGGGGGCGGCCTGCACCATGTTGCCGAAGATGGCGTACTTGGCGACCAGCAGACCGATGAGGCAGCCCACGGGGTTGAACTGCTGGGCGAAGTTCAGGCGGCGCACCGCCGTTTCCTGCGGCCCCATGGCCAGCACGAAGGGGTTGCAGGTGGTCTCGAGAATCGAGCAGCCGCTGGCATACACGAAGATGGAGCCCAGGCAGATTTCATAGCTGTGGAAGAGGGCGGCGGGCACATAGCCCAGCACGCCGAAGAAGAACACGCCCAGACCCAGAAGCACGCCCGCCTTGTAGCCGAATTTCTTGATGATGACGGAGGCGGGAATGGCCAGCACGGCGTAGGCGCCGTAGTGGGAGGAGACGGTCATGACCGTGCCCATTTGCCCCAGCGCGGGGAACACGCTCTCAAAAGCCTTGACCAGCACCTCGGCCATGGCGTTGACGAGCCCCCACAGGGCAAAGCAGCTGACCAGCATGAAAAACGCCGTGCGGAACTTGCGCGGCACGACCGGAGTAAGATCCTTCGCGGCTTGTGTACTCATAGCATTCCAAGCCTATCATAAGGCTCCGAAAAGTCAATCTGATTTTCCCCGGTCGCCGTCTTTTCAGCGCCATCGGCGCGGGCGGCGCCGGCGACGAGTTCCAGACAGCGGTACGCCGCGAGCCGACGCAGCTCGGCGCGCGAGAGTTCGGGGCGGAAGAGTGTTTCCGTGTGCAGGGGGCGGGCGGCGCCGCGCCGCGCCAGCGCCAGGCAGACCGTGCCGACGGGTGGCTCGCCCTCGGGGGCGACGGGGGGCGCGTTGCCCGACACGGCGACGGCCAAATCCGCGCCTGAGCGCCGCAGCGCGCCTTGTGCCATCGCCGCCACCACGGGCTCGCTCACCACGCTGTGCGCGTCGATGAGCTCGGGCGGCACCCCCAGCTCGCGCTCCTTGGCCTCGTTGCAGTAGGTGACCCAGCCGTAGCGGAAGACGGCGGAGGCTCCCGGCACCTCCGTGAGCGCAGCGGCTATCAGCCCGCCCGTGCAGCTTTCCGCCGTGCAGAGGCGCAACCCCGCCGCGCGGAGCCGCTGCACCGCGAGCTGCGCCCATTGCTCAAGCGGTGTGTTCATGATTCAGGCGAAGCTGCAGACGAAGCCAACAATTCCTCGGGGAGGCTCAGGGAGACCGTGGCGAGCGCGGCCATGCCCTCGCGGCGCCCCAGCGCCCCCAGTTTCTCGTTGGTGGTGGCCTTGATGCCCACGCGGCGCGGAGACACCCCCAGCAGGGGCGCCAGCGTCGCCTTCATCTGCGGGACAAAGGGCAGAATCTTCGGTGCCTCGGCAATGAGCGCGCAGTCGACATTGACCACGCGCCCGCCCTGCGCGCGCAGCAGCTCCACGGCCTTCTCCACAATGCGCAGCGAGCAGATGCCCGCGCAGCCGGGATCCGAGGGCGGGAACCAGTAGCCGATGTCCGGCTCGCCGAGCGCGCCCAAAATGGCATCGGCCAGTGCGTGGCAGAGCACATCGGCGTCGCTGTGCCCCTCCAGCCCGCGGGTGGGGTGAACCTGCACCCCGCCGAGCCACAGGGGGCGAGGTTCCGTTGAAAAACGGTGAATATCGTATCCTAATCCGACAAGCGTATCCATGGGAACAAAGGGAAAACTCAGTGAGCCTCGAGCCAGTTGGGCGCATCCTGCGCCTCGACCTCCAGCGGCACGCCGTTGGGCAGGGGCAGCGCCTGCTGCATGGCCTGCACCACGGCGGGGATGAGCTCGTCGCGCTCCTCCCGGTGCAGGTCGATGAGCAGCTCATCGTGAATCTGCATGATGAGCTTGCTGCGCCGCCCGCGCAGCAGCTCGACCACGCGCACCATGGCGAGCTTGATCATATCCGCTGCGCTGCCTTGGATGGGGGTGTTGATGGCGGTGCGCTCGGCGGCCTGGCGCAGGTTGAAATTGGCGGCATTGAGGTCGGGCAGCAGGCGGCGGCGCCCGCAGAGCGTCTCGGCATAGCCGCGCTCGCGCGCCTCGGCTGTCAGCCGCTCCATGCACTCCTTCACCTTGGGGAACTGCGCAAAATAGCTTTCGATGAGCGCCGCCGCTTCGCTGCGGGGGCAGTCGAGCCGCTGGGAGAGCCCGAAGGCCGAGATGCCGTAGATGATGCCGAAGTTCACGGTCTTGGCGGCGCGGCGCATGTCGGGCGTCACCTCCTCGCGCGGCACGCCGTAGAGCCGCGCTGCGGTCTCGGCGTGGATGTCGCGGCGCTCGCGGAACGCAGCGATGAGGGCAGGGTCGGCGGACAGCGCCGCCATCAGCCGCAGCTCTACCTGCGAATAGTCGGCCGAGAGGATGCTGAACTCCCCGCTGCGCGCCACAAAGGCGCGGCGGATGAGCTTGCCCTCCTCGGAGCGCACGGGGATGTTTTGCAGGTTGGGATTCTGGCAGGCGAGCCGCCCGGTGGCCGTTACCATCTGCAACAGCGTGGCGTGGATGCGCCCGTCCGCAGGCGAGATGTAGCGGGGCAGGGCATCCAGGTAGGTGCTCTTGAGCTTGCTCATCTCGCGGTATTCCAGAATATCGCCCACCAGCGGCGAGAGCGGCACCAGCCGCCGCAGCGTCTCCTCATCCGTCACATACTGCCCCGTGCGGGTCTTTTTGGGCTTGGCCAGCAGCTTCATCTCGCCGAACAGCAGCTCGCCGAGCTGGCGCGGGGAGTTGAGGTTGATGGGGCGCCCGATGATGGCGTTCATGCGCTCCAGCAGGGCGTCGATGCGGCGGCTCAGGGCCGCAGAGCCCTCCTGCAGCAGCTCGGGCTCCACGCGCATACCCTCCGCCTCGATGTCAGCCAGCACGGGCACCAGCGGGAACTCGATGTCGCGCAGCAGCGCCTCCTGCCGGCTTTCGCGCAGCTGCTGCAGCAGCACATCGGCCAGTTGCAGGGTCACATCCGCATCCTCGGCGGCATACTCGGCCATCTGCTCCGTCGGCACCTCGGCGGTGCGCATCTCCTTGCCCGCCAGCTCCTCCAGATGAATGGTGCGGTAGGCGAGCAGCGCCTCGGCCATGCTGTCCATGTTGTGCCGCAGCTCGGGGAAGAGGGCGGCGTGCGCCAGCATGACATCGAAAAAGGGGCCGGCGACGGGCATACCGGCCGTGCGGAGCACCTGCAGGTCAAACTTGAGGTTGAGCCCCACTTTTTCCGCAGAGCCGGCAAAGGCGGCGCGGAAAGGCTCCAGCTCGGCGGGCTCGGCAATGGGAACATAAAAGGCTTCGTGCGGGCGCAGGCAGAAGCTGAGCCCCAGCAGGCGATCGCTCAGCGGGTCGAGCCCGGTGGTCTCGCTGTCGAAGGCCCAGCGCGGCGCGGCTTCGAGCTGCGCGGCGAGCTCGGCGCGCCCGGCGGCATCACTCACCAAGTGGTAGCGGTGCTCGGTCTCGCGGATGTCGCGCAGCACGGGCGCGGCGAAGAGGTCGAGCTGCTGCGGGCTCTCGGCAGCGGGCGGCTCGGCAGAGGCGAAGAGGGGGGCGGCTTCGGGCGCCTCGCCGCAGAGCTTGGCGCGCAGCTTGGTGAACTCCCAGGCATCGAGCAGGCGGGCGAGCTCGGCGCGGTTGTAGGGCTGCGCGGCGCAGTCCTGAGGGCGCAGCTCCGTGGGCACATCGCAGCGGATGGTGGCCAGCTTGTACGACAGGCGAGCGGTATCGACCGAGTTCTCGATTTTTTCGCGCAGCTTGCCCTTGAGCTCGGCACTGCGGCTCAGCAGATTCTCCAAGCTGCCGAACTGCGCCAGCAGTTTTTTGGCGGTCACGCCGCCGACCCCGGGCACTCCGGGAATGTTGTCGGAGGCATCGCCCATGAGCGCCAGCAGGTCGATGACCTGCTCCGGGCGCTGCAAGCCCCATTCGGCGAGAAAAGCCTCCTGCGTCACACGCTCGAACTCAGCGCCCTTGTTGCCCGGGCGCAGCATCGAGACGCGGGGGGTGAGCAGCTGGCCGAGGTCCTTGTCCTTGGAGACGATGAGGGTTTGCCAGTCGGCGAGCCCGTCGGCGAGCCGCGCCATGCTGCCGATGAGGTCATCGGCCTCGTAGCCGGGCTGCCGCAGGACGGGAATGCGCAGGGCATGCAGCAGGTCGACGATGTGGGGGATGCTGTCGCGCAGCTCCTGCGGCGCGGCTTGGCGCGTGGCCTTGTAGTCCGGAAAAAGCTCGTGGCGGAAGGTGGGGCCGGAGGAGTCGAGGCAGCAGACGATGTGGGTGGGCTTCTCCTGCTCCGTGATGTAGAGCACGGTGTTGAGAAAGCCGAACATGGCACTGGTGTTCAGCCCGCTGCTGCTGCGCATGGGGCGGTTGATGAAGGCATAGAACGCGCGGAAGATGAGCGCCATGCCGTCCAGAATGCAGAAAGTGGCCATCGTGCGGGCATGATAGCACGCCGCGCGGGGCGCGCGCAAGCGCTTTCCGCGCCTGCGGCGCTGCGCAGCGGCGGCGCGCCGTGCTTGTCAGACCTGCGCGGCGGTGCTACACTGTGGGCATGAAGGAAATTGTCTACGAGGGTCGCTTCCTCACGATGGCGCGCGAGGGGCGCTGGGAGTACTGTGAGCGGGTGCGCAACACGGCAGCGGTGATGGTCTTTGCCTGCACGCCCGAGGGGCGGGTGCTGCTGGTGGAGGAGTTTCGCCCGCCCATCGGGCAGCGCTGCCTCTGCTTCCCGGCCGGGCTGAGCGGCGACGAGGGGCCGGAGTCCGACGAGGCGGCCGCCCGCCGTGAGCTGCTGGAGGAGACGGGCTACGCGGCGGACACGATGGAGTATCTGTTCACCGGTCCCAGCTCGCCGGGCATGAGCTCGGAAACGCTCCATTTCTACCGCGCATCGGGGCTGCGCCGTGTGGGGCAGGGGGGCGGCGTGGAGAACGAGCGGATTACCGTGGTGGAGCTGCCGCTGCAGGACATCGATGCCGCCTTGGCCGCCAAGCGGGCGGCGGGCGTAGCGCTCGACCCGCGCATCTACACGGGGCTCTACTTCCTTCTGCACGACGGGTCGGGGAGCTGAGGCGGGGGCAACGGCGGAAGCCTTTGCGGGCTGTCGTGCGCGAGGGCTTTACGCTTGCTGTGTTCGGGGCTACGAACGCCCCGCGGAAAAGACTTGACTTGTTACTCCGTCTTTGATACGCTCCCGCGCGTTATGGCAAAAGTTCCCGTTATCCAGCTTCGTAAAGGCCACGCCGTGAACTACAACGGCGACATCTGCATTGTCCGCGAGAGCCAGCTCAAGACGCCCCCCCGCATGGCTTCCTATGTGCAGATGACCATCCGCAGCATCGCTTCCGGCAAGGACTACAACCTGCGTCTGACCTCCAACGATTTCCTCGAGGGGGTGATGCTCACGCGCCAGGAGATGGAGTTTTCCTATGTGGACGGCATGGGCTACCACTTCCTCAACACCGAGACCTACGAGGACGTCTGCGTGCCCGAGGACATTGTCGAGCCCGTCAAGCTCTACCTCATCGAGGGCAACAGCTATGTGCTGCTCTTCACGGACGAGGTCGCCTGCTCCATCGAGCTGCCCGCCGCCATCACCATGGAGGTGGCCGAGGCTCCCGAGGGCGTCAAGGGCAACTCCGCCAACAACGTCTACAAGAGTGCCACGATGACCACGGGTCTGGTGGTGCAGGTGCCCCTGTTCATCAACCCCGGGCAGCGCATCTCGGTCAAGACCGAGGACGGCAGCTACCTGGGTCGCGTGAACGACTGATTGCTTTCACATCCCGATTTTCCGAAAAACGCACGGCTGTTGCCGTGCGTTTTTTTGTGGCGCATCAGGGGGGCGCCTTTTGCGAGGCGGGCTTGCAGCAAAAACTCAGCCGACGGGGTGTTCGTCGGCCAGGATTCCCTGCAACTGGCGGTGGGCGTAGTGCAGGCGCGAGCGCAGGGTGCCCTCCGAGATGTTGATGATTTTCGCAATCTCGGGGTAGGAGAGCCCCTGAATGTCGCAGAGGTTGATGACCTCCTGGTGGGCGGGGGAGAGCTGGGTGATGGCGTGCGCCAGCTTGCGGCGCAGGTCGGCAATGTGCGCCTTGCGGACGGGGTCGGCATCGAGCCCCTTGTCGGCCAGCTCGCTGTCCTTTTCGAGCGGGTCGCCGTTCTCGTCGTTGTCGAGGCTGTAGGCATGCTCGCGCTTGCGCTTGCGCAGGAAGTTGCGCGCCTGATTGAGCGCGATGGAGTAGAGCCAGGTGTAGAAGCTGCTGTTGCCCTTGAAGTAGCGCAGAGAATGGAAAGCTTTGAGGAAGGATTCCTGCGCCACGTCGTAGGCGTCCGCCTCGCTGTTGAGCATCTGGATGAGCATGCCGTTGAGCTTGCGGCTGTGGCGGCGCACGAGCTCATCGTAGGCGCGCGTTTTGCCCGCGAGCGTGCCGGCGATGAGTTCCTCATCGCTTTGCTCGCTATAGGCTGTCGGAGGCTGTTCGTTCATGTCCGGGGTGGGGGTAGTCGGGGATGTGGTGAGGAAACAGCCGGCGATGACACGCGTGCGTCGCCCGGCGCTGCCCGTTTACACAGGCAGCGAGTAGGAGCGACCGTCGCGACCCTCAAACCAGTTGATGAACGCGACGTTGACGGTGGTGTAGCCGCCGGGGGTGGGATAATTCCCGCTGAAATACCAATCGCCGCAGGGGCCTTCGATGGCTTCGTGCAGCCCCTCGAGACTTTGGTAGATGACCTGTACCTCGCAGCGGGCGCTGTCCGGGGTGACAAGCCGCGCGATTTCGGCGGTGATTTCGTCGTCGGTGAAGGGGGCGTAGATCTGCTTGACGGGGTTGGTGCGCTCGGCCACGGGCAGGGTGAGCTGGCGCTTGCACTCGTTGTAGACGCTGGTGATGTAGTCGTACATGCCGCGCTGCTTGAGCAGGGAGATGGCCGCCTGGAATGCGATGAATTTGCCCAGCTCGCTCATGTCGATGCCGTAGCAATCGGGGTAGCGAATCTGCGGCGCGCTGGAGACAATGACGAGCTTGCGCGCCCCGGTGCGCGCCAGCAGGCGCAACAGCGAGGTGCGCAGCGTAGTACCGCGCACGATGGAGTCGTCGATGGCGACCAGCACCTCATCCTCGCTCATGGCGCCGAAGGTGAGGTCGTAGACCTGCGAGACCATCTGTCCGCGGTTGGATTCCTGGGCGATGAAGGTGCGCAGCTTGATGTCCTTGTGAACGATTTTTTCGGCGCGCGGCCAGCGGCGCAGGATGAGCTCGTCGATGAGCTCCTCGCTGATGTTGCCGTTGCGGAACGCCTCCTTCATTTGCGCGGACACCTTGTTGCGGCGGTAGGCGCGCAGCCCCTCCAGCAGGCCGTAGTAGGAAACCTCGGCGGTGTTGGGAATGTAGGTGATGGCGGCCTTGGAGAAGTTGCGGTCGAGGCTCTCGACCACTTTCTCGGTCAGGGCGGCGCCCAGCGCCTTGCGCTCGCGGTAGATGATGGGGTCGTTGCCGCGCGAGAAGTAGATGGCCTCGAAGGAGCAGGGGGTCGGCTCCAGCGGGGCGGTGTATTCGCGGATGGAGACCTTGCCGTCGCTCTTGACGACAATCATGTTGGCGCGCGCGAGCTCATGCACATCCTCGCTCTCGACCTCCATGACGCTCATGAGCGGCACGCGCTCGCTGGCGATGGCCAGGTATTCATCCGTCAGCACATAGTGGCAGGGGCGGATGCCGTGCGGGTCGCGCAGGCAGAAGAAATCGCCGTTGCCCACACCGCCCATGACGCAGAAGCCGCCGTCCCAGGACTGGGCGGCCTTGCCCACGATGTTGTAGAGGTCGAGGCGCTTGGAGATTTCGCGGGGAATTTCCGGGCCGGGCAGTTCGCGGCGCAGCTCGCGGTAGATCTCGTTGTGCGCGTCGTCGAGGTGGAAGCCCACATCGGCCAGTACGGCCTGTGTGTCGGTGTCGAAGACGGGGTGCTGCCCTCGGCGGATGAGTTTTTGGTTGAGCTCGTGGGTGTTGGTCATGTTGAAGTTGCCCAGGAGCATGAGGGTGCGGGTGGTCCAGTTGGTGCGGCGCAGGTAGGGGTGGCAGCTGCCTTCGTCAAAGCGGCCGCTGGTGCCGTAGCGCATGTGACCCATGAGGATTTCCCCGCCGAAGTCAAAGTGGTTCTTGTAGTCGACGGCGTCGTTGCCGTCGATGATGCCGCGGTTGCGCAGGTCGCGCAGGTTGTGCTGCGCGGTGTTGAAGATGCGCGTCAGAGCGTCCTTGGTGGCATCGCGGGCGCGAAAGACGTAGGGCTCGCCCAGCGGCATGTTGAGCTTGATGCAGCCGATGCCGGCGCCGTCCTGCCCGCGGTTGTGCTGCTTTTCCATCAGCAGGAAAAGCTTGTTGAAGGCCCAGTCGGGCGAGCCGTACTTGGCGGTGAAGTAGGAGAGGGGCTTCAGCAGCCGGATAGCGGCTACGCCGCATTCGTGGTGGAGCGGGTCGGACATGGGTTCGGGGGGTAAGCCTTGCGCCGCCGGAGGGGGGACAGGGTGGTCGTCCCTGCACGCGCCCGAAGCTCCGTGGCGCTTGGCCGTGGTCGGTTCTCAGGCTTTGACGCTCACGCGGATTCCCTTGCCCTCGCGCATGGTGCCGATGACGGCGCCGCCGGGGCCCGCGCTCAGGGCGCGCTCGGCGTCCTCGGGGCGCACAACGGCGACCCAACCGATGCCCATGTTGAAGGTGTGGAAGCGGTCCTCGGCATCCGTGAACGCGAGTACCTTTTGGGCGGCGGGGTTGTCCCAGTAGGGAATTTCCAGGTCGGCTCCTTTGTCGCCCAGGAAGCGCTCCAGGTTCTCGGGCAGACCGCCGCCGGTGATGTGGGCGTAGGCCTTGGGGGTGATGTCCAGCGCGCGCATATCGGCCACGACATCGTGGTACAGGCGGGTGGGGGCGAGGATGCCGCGCAGCTCCTCCTCGCTGAGCAGGTCGGGGTTTTGCTTGAGAATGCGGCGGATGAGGCTCCAGCCGTTGGCGTGGAAGCCATCGCTGGGGTAGCCGATGAGGATATCACCCACGGCGACCTGCGAGGGGTCAATCATGCGGCTCTTCTCCACACAACCAATGGAGAAACCGGCCATCTCGACCAGCCCCTCGGGCACAACGCCGGGCATCTCGGCCGTCTCGCCGCCCGCGAGAATGCAGTTGCAGCTTTCCAGGTAGTCGCACATGCCGGCCACGAGGCGGGTGATGCGCGGTTTTTCGACCTCGAGGTTGGAGATGCCCAAGTAGTCGAGGAAGACGAGCGGGTCGCCGCCCGTGGTCAGGATGTCGTTGACATTCATGGCCACGAGATCCTTGCCGGCGGTTTCCAGCATGTCCAGCTCGAAGAGAATCTCGGTCTTGGTGCCCACGCCGTCGGTGCCGGTGACGATGACGGGCTCCTTGTAGGAGGAGAGGTCGTAGGCCGCAGCAAACAACCCGAAGGCGTTGCAGAGTTGCCGGTTCTTCTGTGTGCGCTTGACGTGAGCAGAGATGTCGTGGACGAAAGACTGCGCCTCGATGGTGTCGACGCCGGATTGCTTGTAGGTGAGGTTGCCGGACATAGGAAAGGGGCTTCGTTGCGAAGCGCGGCTATTATACCCCCTCCCGCCCCCCTTGGCAAGCCGTTTTTGCCTGCCCTGAAGTGCCCGCTCATGGTAAAAGGGGGGTGATGCCCCACACTTTCCCCGCGAAACAAGGGTATGGTTACGAGAATCCCGCGCAAAGTCAACACTTTACGCGGGATGCCGTACTATTCTATCGCTGGAGGCGAGGGGAATCTATGTACTCATATACAATCGGATATGCAATATTGTAATAAAGTTGTAATTTTTATGACTAAAATTTATTCCGGCATTCGCTCCTCAATCGCCCTCTCCGTGCGCAGCAGGAAGTCCAGGATATTTGTCACCGCTGCCACGCCATAGGACGTCGCTTTCAGCTTCGCGCCACCCGCCGCCGTCCGCCGTGTAATTCTCCACAGGCGGTGCCTACAAGCCCAACGACCGCCTCACCATCGTTCAAGGGTGGAACAGCGTCACCGCCGCCTCAAACTGGCACACCATGCCCCACATCGGCGTGCGCGTCACGGGCGCTGTACCCTGCACCATCCTCGCCCTGCAACTCGGCTCACCCGTTTCATCGGCTGAATTGCAAGACCAAATGGGGTCTGTTTCAAATCCGCTGGTGTGGGGAGAGGGGGGAGTAAGACAAAGAAAGC
>JBJEVN010000007.1:0-8460 GCA_051884385.1 Akkermansia sp. | reverse complement strand
GAGGCGCGGGCCGCTGTCGCTCTCGCCCCCTTCGAGCACGAGCCCGGTGTCGTCGCTGCGGTCGCCCGTGCGCAGGGAGAGGGGCACATCCGTATGCGCCAGCAAGCGGCAGAAGTTGCGGTAATGCTGCTCAGCGAGGATTTGGGTGGGCGCCAGCAAGGCGGCACTTTTGCCGCTGCCCAGCGCCAGCAACATAGCACAGAGCGCCACGAGGGTCTTGCCGCTGCCCACATCGCCCTGCAAGAGGCGGTTCATTTGCCGCGGTGCGGCCATATCGGCGCTAATTTCGCGCAGGCAGCGCTGCTGCGCCCCGGTCAGTCGGTAGGGCAGATGCTCCAGCAGCTCCTGCACATAGGCATCGCAGACGGCAGTCACCTGCCCCGGGCGGCTCTGCGAGCGGAGCCGACGCCACGCGACGCAAAATTGGCGGGCGAAGCACTCGCCGAGCGCCAGCCGCAAGCGCGCTTTCTGCGCAGCGCTCTCCTCAGCGGGGAAGTGGATGTCTTCCAGCGCCTGCCGCCAGGGGTAAGACGGGGCGATGTCGCAGAGCGGCGGCGGCAGCTCGGCGGGTAGTTCGCGCAGCAGGCGATGCACCAGGGCGCGGTAGTTGCGCGCACTCATGCCGCTGATGCTGCGGTAGATGGGGACGAGGCGCCCGGTGTGGATGAGCTCCTGCGCTCCCGACGGCGCCGCCAGGGGGGGAGCAACGCCGCCCATGGCGAGGATGACAAGCCGCTGCCCGGCGTCCTCTTCCTCCATGACCTCGAAATCGGGGTTGATCATGGAGAGCTTGCCTCCGTAGGCATGCACCCTGCCGTACAGGCAGATGTTCATGCCGACGGCGAGCAGCTTGGCGACATAGGGCATACGGAACCAGCGCAGCAGCAGCCGCGGAGCGTTGGGATTGCCCGAAGCTCCGGCGGAGACTTCAAAAAAGCGCTGGCGGGCGTAGCGCCAGCCGGCGCTGTAGACATGGAGTTGCAGGCAGGCGGTATCGCCGTCGGCCAGCGCGGCCACATCGCCCGAGCGTCGGCGATCCTCGTAGCGGCGCGGGATGCGCATCAGCACGTCGGACACCCGGCTCATGCCGGCGGCGGCAAGCGCTTTCTGCTCACGCTGCCCGAGCCACTCCAGCTCGCTCAGCGCCGTCTCGGGCAGCAGCGTCACGGCTCAGCGGTTGGATTTGCCGCCGTTGATGCAGCGGTAATAGTAGTCCACGCGAGAGTTGAACCAAGCCCACTTGGGGCCGGGGCGCCCGTCGGTCAGCAGAGGGGTAGGGCAGTTTTTGCCGGTCCAGTGGTAGTGGGGCACCACGCGACGCTGGCTGATGCCGTAGCGCTTCATGAGCAGCGCGGTGAGCTTGGCAGTGCGGTCCCAGGTGCGGAAGTGGTTGTGCCCGCGGTTCTCGCTCTCGCACATTTCAATGCCGATGCTGTTGTGGTTGCCGGCGGCATTGCCGGCGTGCCAGCCGGTTTCGCTCAGCGGCAGGTTCTGCACGACCATGTATTGATCCACCGAGAAATGCCAGCTGCGGTCGCGGAAGGCGCCGCGGCAGAGCGCACGGCTGTGTTGCATGGCGGTGGCCGAGCTGCTGTGGTTGGCGGTGCTGTGGATGGTGATGAAGCTGGGGCGCAGGCGGCGCGCTCCTTGGCGCGGCTTAGTGTTGCGCGGCATGATGCGCACCTTGATGTTGACCTCGCGCGCCAGCTGCGAGACGGAGCGCGGCACAATGGGGCGGCTCACCGCCTTGAACTGGACGGGCGGCGGCGTGCGCAGGCGCGATGAATAGCCCTGTTGCTGGCAGCCGCAGAGGCCCCAGCACAGCACAAGAACCGCGAGGAGCACCGAGAACATTCCGCATCGCATCATGCCGCCATTCTGCCATGCCCCCCGCCCCCTTGGCAAGTGCAAATCCTGCCTGCATCGCGTGTCGCCCCCCGCACTCGTGCAGCCAAACGGCGGCAGTTCGCCAAGAACTGCCGCCGCCGGATGACACGATTTTTTACCGCTCCTCAGGGCATGGGGAAGGCCTTGTTGAAGGCGCTGACCTCGGCGCGCAGCGCGGCGTAGGCATCGGGGGTCTCCACGACCTTCTGCGCCGCGAGGATGGCCAGGCAGCGCCCGATGAAGTTGGCCACCTTGCGCACGTCGGCCTCCTTCATGCCGCGCGTGGTGACGGCGGGGGTGCCGATGCGGATGCCGCTGGGTTTGGCGGTGCTGCCTTTGTCGAAGGGGATGGCGTTCTTGTTGACAGTGATGCCCACTTTGTCAAGCGCGACCTGAGCCTCCGCACCGTTGAGCCCCTTGACGCTCAGATCGACGAGAAAGCAGTGGTTGTCCGTACCGCCCGCGACGATGCGGAAGCCGAGCTTGGCCAGCTCGCCCGCCATGGCCTTGGAGTTCTTCACCACCTGGGCGGCGTACTCACGGAACTCGGGCTTGAGGGCCTCGCCCAGGCAGACGGCCTTGCCGGCGATGACGTGCATGAGCGGGCCGCCCTGCAAGCCGGGGAAGGTGGCGCTGTCGAGCTTCTTGGCCCACTGTTCCTTGCACATGACGATGCCGCCGCGCGGCCCGCGCAGGCTCTTGTGCGTGGTGGTGGAGACGAAGTCGGCGTAGGGGACGGGCGAAGGATGCGCGCCACCGGCGACCAGGCCGGCGATGTGCGCCATGTCCACGAACATGATAGCGCCGACCTCATCGCAAATCTCGCGGATGCGCTTGAAGTCGATGGTGCGGGAGTAGGCCGAGGCTCCCGCCAGAATGAGGGCGGGCTTGACCTCGCGCGCCTTAGCGGCCAGCGCGTCGTAGTCGATGCACTCGGTGTTGGGATCCACTCCGTAGTGCTCCACGTGGTAGAGCTTGCCGGAGAAGTTGGCCTTGAAGCCGTGGGAAAGGTGCCCGCCGCAGGCCAGATCCATGGTCAGGATGGTGTCGCCGGGCTTGATGCAGGCTTGGTAGACGGTGTTGTTGGCCTGGGAGCCGGAGTGCGCCTGCACGTTGGCGTGGTCGCAGCCGAAGAGGGCTTTGCAGCGGTCGATGGCCAGCTGCTCCACCTTGTCGACGACTTCGCAGCCGCCGTACCAGCGCTTGCCGGGGTAGCCCTCGGCGTATTTGTTGGTCAGCACGGAGCCCTGCGCTTCCATGACGGCGGGGGAGGTGAAGTTTTCGGAGGCGATGAGCTCGATGTTGTTGAGCTGGCGCTGGCGCTCGTCCTCGATGTAGCCCCAGATTTCGGGGTCAACCGCCGCGAGGGGCGAGCCGCTGCCGGTAATCAGGCGCTTGATGTGGCGACCGCCCTCGAACTCGGCGCCGAGCCAGCTGTGCAGCAGGTCGTCCAAATCCTCCGCGTCGACGAAGGCGGCGGGCAGGCAGATGACGTTGGAGTTGTTGTGCTGGCGGGAGAGGGCAGCTACCTGCGGGGTGTTCACGAGCGCCGCGCGGATGCCTTTCCAGTGGTTCGCAGCGATGTTCATCCCCTGCCCCGAGAAGCAGATGAGGATGCCGCGGTCGGCAAGTCCGTCCACAATGCGCTTGCAGACGGCGTTGGCGTAGTCCGCATAGTTGCAGGATTCTTTCGTGGCAGGGCCGACGTCCTCCACGGTGAAGCCCCAGCGACGCAGCAGCTCAACGGCTGCTTCTTTCAGATCCACACCTTTGTGGTCCGACCCGATAGCGATACGAAGTTCCGTGTTCATAACAGGAAAGCTGACGCTCGCCATGCTAGCACAGCGGGCGCGGGCAAGGCAAGCGCAAAGCATGTCTACCGCCGCGCCAAGGCAGAAAAACCCGCCCCTCCCCCGCCCAGGCATGACGAAACCGCCGCCCCTTGCGGGAGCGGCGGTCGGTGAGCGCTTGGCAGCGCCGTGCTTTAGTTGAACTTGGCGATGAGCGTCTTGCGCTGCGCCTCCATCTCGGCGGGCAGCTTGTCGCCCACGTTGGCGAAGAGCTCGGTCTGGCTCTCCAGCTCAGCCTGCCACTCGCTGTCGATGAGCTTCATGTTCGTGTTGAACTGCTCCTCGGTGTAGCCGTCCAGACCCTCGGTATCGAGCTCGCTGTAGGCGGGGGAGATACCCAGCTGGGTCTCCACGCCGGCGACCTCGCCGCGGCAACGGCGCAGCACCCAGTCGATGACGCGCATGTTGTCGCCGTAGCCCGGCCAGATGAAGTGACCTTCGGCATCCTTGCGGAACCAGTTCACGTTGAAGATCTTGGGCAGCTTGCAGGCGCAGGTCTTGGTGCCCATATCCAGCCAGTGCTGCCAGTAATCGCCCACGTTGTAGCCGATGAAGGGCTTCATGGCCATCGGGTCGCGGCGCACCTGACCGATCTTGCCGAAAGCAGCGGCAGTCATCTCGGAGCCCATGGTGGCACCGACGTACACGCCGTGGTTCCAATCGCGGGACTGGAAGACGAGCGGCATGGTGGTGGCGCGGCGGCCGCCGAAGAGGAAGGCGCTGATGGGCACACCCTCGGGGTTGTAGTACTCCGGATCCAGCGTCGGGCACTGGGAGGCGGGGGCGGTGAAGCGGCTGTTGGGGTGAGCGCACTTGCGGCCGCAGTCGGGCGTCCAGTCATTGCCCTGCCAGTCGATGGCGTGGGCGGGAGCCTCGCCGTCCATTCCTTCCCACCACACATCGCCGTCGTCCGTCAGACCCACATTCGTGAAGATGACGTTCTTCTTGATGGTGTCCATGGCGATGGGGTTGGTCTTGTAGGAGGTGCCGGGAGCCACGCCGAAGTAGCCGTTCTCGGGGTTGATGGCGTGGAAGGTGCCGTCCTCGTGGGGCCAGATCCAGGCGATATCGTCGCCGATGATGCTGGTCTTCCAGCCCTTGGCCTTGAGCGGTGCGGGGGGCACGAGCATGGCCAGGTTGGTCTTGCCGCAGGCGGAGGGGAAAGCGCCCGTGATGTAAGACTTGCGACCCTGGGGATCCGTCACGCCGAGGATGAGCATGTGCTCAGCCATCCAGCCGTTGCGGCGGGCGATGTTGGTGGCGATGCGGAGCGCCAGGCACTTCTTGCCCAGCAGGGCGTTACCACCGTAACCGGAACCGTAGGAGATGATCTCGCCGGTCTCGGGGAAGTGGCAGATGTACTTCTCCTCATTGTTGCAGGGCCAGGTGACATCCTCCTGACCGGGCTCCAGCGGGGCACCGACGGAGTGCAGGCAGGGCACGAAGGTGCCGTAGCCGTCGCGCTTGGGGTTGCCGCCGCCCTGAGTCTCGTCCTCGAGGCGCTTGAGCACCTGCGCGCCCATGATGGTCATGATGCGCATGTTGGTCACCACATAGGCGGAGTCGGTAATCTCGATACCGATCTTAGCCAGCGGGGAATCAAGCGGGCCCATGCAGAAGGGGATGACGTACATGGTACGACCCTTCATGCAGCCGTCGAGGAACTTGTTGAGGATGGCCTTCATCTCTGCCGGAGCTTTCCAGTTGTTGGTAAAGCCGGCATCCTCCTGCTTCTCGGAGCAGATGAACGTGCGCTCCTCCACACGGGCGACGTCAGAGGGAGTGGAGCGAGCCAGGAAGCAGCCGGGGCGCTTCTCGGGGTTCAGGCGGATGTAGGTTCCCTTCTCCACGAGCATGTCGCAGAGCTCGGTGTTCTCCTCCTCGGAACCATCGCACCAGTAGATGGAATCGGGCTTGCAGAGCTGGGCGACTTGCTCGACCCAAGCTGCAGCTTCTTTGTGAGTAGTACCAGTGATTTTCATGGTACCCGCAGAATACCACAACCCACGCGCCGATGCAACCCGAATTTTGCGCCTTTTTGCACACCCGATTGTTTTTTGTGTGCGGAGCCGGGCAGCGCCCCCGGCTCCGGCAGAAAAGGCGCAACGCCGCGCTTTGGAGTTGCGGAGGGAGGGCAGGCTGTGCTAGAGTAGCGCCGATGGATTTTCCGAAACTCGACCTCGGCAAGAATGAGGATGTTGTCTTTGAGCGGCAGCACATCCGCGTTTCTGGTTCGGCGAACTGCGAGAACCGCGCTCGGGTCTATGTATCCCCCGTCGGCATCTGCCTGTGGCTGCTGCTGGCACAGGCCGGACTCCTGCTGTGGCTGCTGCGCCTGCTGGGCATTTGGCAGTTGCCTTTTTGAGCGGCGGCACGGTCTTTTTTGTCCACCGCGTGCAACAAAAGGTTGTACAGCAGCGCCCTATCTGCTACAATCGTCCCAAGATGAACTATCAACCTTATCTTGCTGCCGTCGCCGCGCTCGGCGTGATGTCCTGCACTCCGGATGCGCCTCTCAATGCTCCCTCCGCGCAGGCGAGCTCCCCCGTGACGCACCGCGCCCCTGCCCCGCGCTATGTGGCGCTGCCCGGTCAGGCGCCCGTAGCGGTCAGCACCGATGTCGATGCCGCATTTGAGCAGCAGGCTGCTGCCTACGCCGGGCAGCCCGCCACGCCCGCAATACCCGCAACGCCGGCCGTTGCTGCGCCGACGACGCCCCCGACGAGTATCCCTGCTACGCCTCTGCTTCCCGCCACGCCCTCGGTTCCCACCACCCCGGCAGTTGCTCCGGCGACTCCCGCCGCACAACCGGCCGTCACCCTCCCCCTGCCCGGCAGCACGGCCGAGGCAAGTCCCCAACCCCAGGCCACCGACACAGCGCAGCCGACAGCCCCCACCGCTCCGGTTGCCGGGCTTCCGACCGACCCGAGCGCGCTGCCCCCCGCGGCTCCTGCACCCGTGCAGGAGCATGAGAACCCGGCTGCCACCGGCACGATGAACTACAAGATCCGCATCACCAACAGCACGGAGGGTCGTCTCTTCGTCGAGGCCCAGGATGCCGACGGCGCCATCTACCCCTGCGGATTCATGGAGGGCGGTCGCACCTTTACCACGCCCATGGAAAACTCCGCGCCCATCAAGGGACCCATCACCGTGGTAGTGCGCGACCCGGATCAACCCGATGCCCCCGAAATCCGCCGCTACAAGGTCGATCCGCCCACGACCGATTACAACGGCAAGGCCATCGGCATCAGCATTCTTTCCGGCGGGCGCTATGTCGCCAGTTTGGACGGCCAGACCTACGCTGCCTCCCCCGCCGCCGTACCGACGCCGCAAGCGGCACCCGAGGCCGCAGCGCCTGCACCCGAGACTCCCGCGCCGGAGCCTGCACCCGCCGGCATCTGAGCCTCTGCGCATCGGCCTTTTCTCCGCAGCCCCTTTCCGCCCACGGAAAGGGGCTGCGCCTGTTATGCCCCGGCTGGACAAGCCCCCGCCCATGCCGTACACCATGGGCATGTGCAAACCGTTTCGCGATTACCTGAACCTCATGCGGGACTACACCCGCGAAATCATCACCTTCGGCGGCGTCTGCCTCATGTGCTGCGTCTACGGCGACTTCCGCCAGCTTGCCCAAAGCCAGTCCAGCACTGCCGCACACACAGTCGAGGTGCTGCGCAGCTTGGATGCACGCCTCAGCACTATTGAACAACACACCCTCGCGCGATGAAAGACCCTCGCATCTGCCGCATTCAGCAAAAACTCGGCGTCCCCGCGGACGGCGTCATCGGCCCCCGCACGCTGGAAGCGCTGAGCAAGGCGCTCGGTATCCCCGACATCCCGCAGTGGCCAACGCAGGCCGAGGTGCGCCGAGGCTCCAGCATATTCGGCAAGCCCGGCGAGGAGAGCGCCTTGGCGTCCATTGTCCCGCCCTATCCCCTGCTCTACGAGGGGAAAGCGCTGCGCAGCATCCGCGTTCATCAGCTTATTGCCACCCATGTGCAGGAGGCTCTGCGCGAAGTGCTTGCGCACTACGGTACCGAGCGCATTCACGCTCTGGGGCTCGATCTCTACGGCGGCAGTTACAATTACCGCAGCACCGCCAGCGGCAAGACGCTTTCGATGCACGCCTGGGGCATTGCGCTGGATTTTGCTCCCGAGAGCAACAGCTACGCGCTCAAGAGCCCCCGCGCCACGCTCTCCTCCCCGGAATGCGAGGCTTGGTGGCAGATTTGGGAGGCGCATGGAGCCGTCTCGCTGGGTCGTGCGCGTAATTACGACTGGATGCATCTTCAATTCGCACGACTGGATTAAACTTCATAACCCATTTATATGCAATCTATTGTAGATTTTTTCACAAACAAAACACTCCCTCACCATAGCCTAAATCTCAAATTTCTTCTTTTTTTGCTTGCCAAGCGCTTCATCTCCCGCTATAATTCGCCCGTCCCCCACAGGCGGGGTTCTTCCGCAAGAAGAGCTGAACCAGGTGGGTGGGCATCAACAGAACGGGGTATTAGCTCAGTTGGTAGAGCGCCTCAATGGCATTGAGGAGGTCAGCGGTTCGAACCCGCTATGCTCCACTCCAAAAGGCTCGCAACACGCTGTGAGCCTTTTATTTTCAACACTTTACGCGATTTTCTGCCCATTTTCAGGGTCAACACCAATTTTTGGGGTCAACACCAATTTTTGTGGTTTGCGAAAAAAGTTCATCTGTGGCCACATT
>JBJEVN010000006.1:0-8506 GCA_051884385.1 Akkermansia sp. | reverse complement strand
TCGGAATTTTTGGATAAACAGATTGTCGAATCTGTCTAAAAGCACAAAATTCAACGCCTAAGTCCCGGCACGTCGACTTCCCCTCCCCATGATTCGCAAATACCCGGCGGGCAGCTCCCCCCATACGTCTGACTTTCAGGACGCAGCGCAAGGCTGTTCCGGAGAGCATCAACGGCGGTGACCGTGATACTCTACATGCGCTTCCAAATACTTTGGCGAGGGCAGATGCTGAGGGGTGAGTCATGCAGGAGTCGGAAGGCATCTCTAAAAGGGCACCCCTGAGCGGGCGAGCAGAAAATTAAGCATTGCGAATGCTGTATCTGCCGTAAGTGCGGATTACCATGGGGTTTAGCCATTGGGGGCGTGGGCGGCGCAGGCGTTCCATGCGGAAAAAACGATAAAAAATGAATGATTTTCTTGCTACAGCATTCGCAATGCTGTACAATCGCGTCGGGCGATTCAAGAAAACGGATCGCTTTAGATGTTCAGTTAATTCTATATGTATATGAAAAAGACTATCATTGCCCTCATCGCCTTGGCGGGTGCAGCATCTGCCGAGACGATTCTCAATACGGATTTCACAACGGTCACATCACAACCGACCGAATGGACATCCGGACAGTGGAACGGTTGGAATACACCGCACTTCAGTTTCGGTGAGAACGGAGCTGTCATTGCGCAACCCTGGAAACAAAACACCTTGAGCACGGAGGTTACGTTGTCCCCCAATGACTCTTACAACATCACTTTCACCACTTTCGGCAATAAGAACGAGCAGTCATTGGAGTTTTATCTGGCATCCAGCACAGGAGCATACAGCGTTGTCATGGGCAGCTCCTACAATAGCAACAATTTCATCTCTGTCGGCACCTTGGATCAGGACATCATAGAGTGCACCGCACGGGGCCAAAATTCGCAGGGGTTGGTAACATTCCAAACAACCGGCGGCGGCGAAGAAAAAGTGCATCCGACGGTTCTGAAAGACAGCGGGACCACCTTTACAACAACCTTTGTTCCGCTGACATATAGCCTTACCCTTAAGGGTTCCTCGCTCTCGGTTTCTGTAACGGATGGCACCGCGACTTGGAGTGACAAGATCACCATTAAGGAGGATGTGTCATTTGATACGGTTGGCTTTATTCTTGATGGCGGAGTCGGCCATGCAGGTGTGAAGAGCATCAGCATTGTCAGCACTCCCGAGCCCACTACCGCCACGCTGAGCCTGCTGGCCTTGGTCGGGCTTGCCGCGCGCCGCCGACGCCTTGCCTGAGCGTCCCCAAACTCCGAGCTTGGCGGATTTTGATTATTTTTCCGCACAAGCCCATTCCCCCCTTCCCCGAGCGGCATTCGGGGAAGGGGATTGTCTTGTTCCCCCGCTCCCTGCCTTTTTTCAACCTTCTACAGTCCATTGCCCGGCACACACATTGCGATGTACGCATCCACTCCAGACCGGGGGCTTTGCATTCAGTCCGGATGTTGTGCGTGTGATCCGTTATCGACATCACATCACCTGCGGCACCGAAAAAGCGTCCGGATAACAGGCTCGACAAAGGCGCGACAAGAATGTATAATAGACCTGCGATGCGTATGCTCTGCTACACAGGCGGCCCGGTGGCCTGCAACGCCTACCTTCTGCTGCCGGAGGGCACGGGAAAAGCTGTGCTCATCGATGCCCCGGAAGGGGTAGCTGATTGGGTCGCCGAGCAACTGCCCGGGGACATGCGACTCGCGCAGCTGCTGCTCACGCACCAGCACTTCGACCATGTGCAGGACGCTGCCGCTGTACAAAGGCGCTTCGGCTGCTGCATCAGCGCCTTCTGCCCCCCCGACGACGAGTTGACGCTCGCAGCGGCCGCCGCTGCCTGGGGGCTGCCGCCCACCCCACTCTACACCGTCGATGCCCCCGTGGGCGGCGCCGCGACGGGAGACTGGGGCGGCATGGCATGGGAGGTCTTCTCCATCCCGGGACACTCCCGCGACGGGCTCGCCTACTACCTACCCGCCGAGGGCGTGGTGTTTGTGGGCGACATCCTCTTCGCAGGTGCCGTGGGGCGCACGGATTTTCCCGGCGGCAGCATGCGCACCCTGACGGAGGGCATCCGCCGCCATCTGCTCAGCCTGCCGCCCGCCACGCGTGTGTGCTGCGGGCACGGTCCCGCCACCACCATCGGCGAGGAACTCCTCACCAACCCCTACCTGAGCTGAGCCCCATCCGAAACCCTTTTTCAAGACACACAAGCAACATGACATTCGACGAGCTGGGGCTGGCCGCCCCGATATTGGAAGCCGTGAAGGACTGCGGCTATGAGCACCCCACCCCCATCCAGGAGCAGGCCATCCCCTGCATTCTCAACGGGCGCGATGTCATCGGCGCCTCGCAGACGGGCACCGGCAAATCCGCCGCCTTTGCCCTGCCGCTGCTCACCGCCATCACGCACACGGGGCAACCGCAGGTGCTGGTGCTGGAGCCCACCCGCGAACTAGCCGACCAACTGGCCGAAGCCTTCCGCACCTACGCCGCGCACACCGACATCACCATCGGCCTGCTCTACGGCGGCGTAGGCTACGGCGCGCAGACCGAGGCGCTCAAAAAGGGCTGCGATGTGGTCGTGGCGACCCCCGGACGCCTGGTCGACCACTTCTACCGCGGCACGATGAAGTTCAAGGCCGTCAAGCACCTGGTACTCGATGAGGTCGACCGCATGACCGACATGGGTTTCCTGCCCATCGTCCGCAAAATCGTCAATCTCTGCCCCTGGGAGGGGCGGCAGACGCTCTTCTTCTCGGCCACCATGCCGCAGATCTTGCAAGGCTTTGCCAAGTGGTGCCTCACCGATCCGGTGGAGATTGCCATCGCCCGCCGCGAGGTGGCGGCTACCATCTCGCACGCCTTCTACCCCGTGGGGCTGGACCAGCGCGACGAGCTGCTGCTGGCGCTGCTCAAGGCCACCGATTTCAAGAACATGATGATTTTCACCCGCACGCGCAAGGAGGCCGACAGCGTGGCGCAGATGCTCAACAACGCCGGCTGGGAGGGGCAGGTGACCGTCATGCACTCGGACATCGCGCAGAAGGATCGCATGGCCGCGTTGCGCGGGTTTAAGGAGGATAAGTACCGCATTCTCGTCGCCACGGATGTCGCCGCGCGCGGCATCGACATCAACGGCGTGACCCATGTCATTAACTACCGCGTGCCGGAGAACCCGGAGGACTATGTGCATCGCATCGGGCGCACGGGGCGCGCGGAGGCCAGCGGCGACGCCTTCACGCTGCTGACGGCCGATGAGGTGGACTTTGCCAAGAGTGTGGAGCTGTTCATCAATCAGAAAATCGAGCGGCGCAAGCTGGACGGCTTCCACTATGCCTACACCGCGCTGCTGGAGACGGCTCCCATCCGCCCCGTCCGCAAGCCCCGCCCGGCGCCCAAGCGCCGCCGCCGCTGAGCCCCCCGCCCGCCATGCGCGTCGTCGGCATCGACCCCGCCATCCGCAACACCGGCTATGCCGTCATCGAGGGCGACAGCCGGGATGCCCGCGCGCTGGAATACGGCACCCTGCACCTGCCGCAAAACCGCCCGCAGAGCGCCTGCCTGCTCGCCATCCACGAGCGGGTGAGCGAGCTCATCGCGCGCTGGCAGCCCGATGAACTCGCCATCGAAGGCATCATCTATGTCCAATCGCACCGCACAGCCATCGCCATGGGCTCAGCGCGCGCAGCTACGGTTTTGGCCGCCGCGCGCGCGGGGCTGCGCATTGCCGAATACCCGCCCAGCTGCGTCAAGCTGGCGACGGTCGGTCGCGGGGCAGCGCTCAAGCAGCAGGTCGCCTTCATGATGCGCGCCCTGCTGCAACTCACGGAAACCCCCGCCCCCGATGCCGCCGATGCCCTCGCCATCGCCTACACCCACCTTGCCGCCGCCGACCCCCTCAAGGCGCACCTCTTCCGCGACCGCAAGTTTATCTGAGAGCCGCCACCTGCGGAGCTTCTCTGCGGCGTACTGAGCCATGATGCTCAGGGCTCCCACAGCTCGACCAGCTCCTCGGGCAGGGCGGTGAGAAAACGGCTCGGCGGGCAATACTGCACATCGTAGCCCCGGCCGTTGTAGCGCGGGAAGGAGAGATACAGCTGATCCTGCGCCCGCGTCACCGCCACATAGAACAGGCGGCGCTCCTCCTCCACATCGCGCGGGTCGCCGCTCTCCAACACCCGGCGGTGCGGGAACAGCCCCTCGCCCAGAAAGATGACAAACACCACCTTCCATTCCAGCCCCTTAGCCTGGTGGATGGTACTCAGCGTCACACTGTCCTCCTCTGCGGCGGGCGTATCCGCCTCGCTCAGCAGCGCCACCTGCGCCAAAAAGGCATCCAAATCCTCCTCCTCGCCGACCGTGCGGCAGAGCTGCTCCAAATCCTCCGCCCGCTCCTCGTAATTCTCGTAGGCGCGGCTCTGGTAGGGCAGCAAATACTCATGCACCGCATGCACCAACTCCGCCGGCAGCAGCTCCGCCCCGCCCGCCGGGTGCAAACTGTCCATGAGCGCCACAAAAGCCGCCCACGAGCTGCGAATGGCCGCCGGAATGCTCGCCCCGGCCACCAGCTCGGCATGCGGCACGCCCACACGCGACGCCTGCGGGTGCTCCGCCAGCCAGGGCTCCACCCCCGCGCGCCACTGCGCCCAGAGCTTGCCCGCCGTCGCCTCCCCCACACGCGGGAAGGTGCCCACAATGCGGCGGAACGCGACCTCATCGCGCGGGTTGGCCAGCAAGCGCAGAAAGGCCACCACATCCTTCACATGGGCCTGCTCAAAAAAGCGCAGCCCGCTGGTGATGCGGTAGGGGATATGCGCCCGCGCCAGCTCCATCTGCACATCCGTGCTGTGGAAATGAGCGCGGTAGAGCACGGCGATGTCGCTGCCCGGCACCCCGCCCGCCAGCAGCTCATCAATGCGCTGCGCCACCCACTGCGCCTCCGTGCGGTTATCCGGCGCGGGCAGTACCACGGGGCGCTGCGCCCCCGCCCGACGCGCCGCGCGCAAATCCTTGGCAATGCGGCACTCATTCTGCGCGATGGCCGCGTTGGAGAGCTCCAAAATAGCGGGCACACTGCGGTAATTCACCGTGATGGGGAAGAGCTCCGCATCGGGGTAGCGGCGGCGGAAGTGCAGCATGTGCTCCACATCCGCCCCACGCCAGGAATAGATGCTCTGCGCATCGTCGCCCACCGCCATCAGGCAGTTGTGCTCCCCGCCCGCCAGCAGCGCCACAATCTCATCCTGCGGGGCGTTCGTGTCCTGATACTCATCGACCAAAATATGTGCAAAGCGCTCCTGCCACGCGCGGCGCAGCTCCGGCTGTTCACGCAACAGTCGCAACCAGTTGAGCAGCAAATCGTCGAAATCCATGGCATTTTGCGCCAGCTTGCGCGCCGCATAATCGGCAAAAATCCGTCCGATGAGTTCCGCATGGCGCTCGCAGGCGGGATAGTCGCTCTGCAGCGTCTCCTGCCAGGTGCGCGAGGTGTTAAGCGCCAGACTGTGCAGCGCAAGCAACTGCTCGGCCTTGGGGAAATGCGGGGTCTTGCCTGCGTGCTGCTTCACCAGCGCCCGCATGAGCGCCTTTTGGTCATCGGCGTCGAGAATCGAAAAGCCCGGGCGGTAGCCCAGCAGCTCCGCGTGGCGGCGCAGCAGGCGATTAGCCACGCTGTGAAAAGTGCCGCCCCAGAGCTGCGACACCCCCGCCCCCGCCAGCGCGCCCACGCGCTCCAGCATCTCGCGCGCCGCCTTGTTGGTAAAGGTCAGCAGCAGGATGCGCCACGGCGCCACCCCCTGCTCCAGCAGCCAGGCCACGCGGTAAGTCAGCGTGCGCGTTTTGCCGCTGCCCGCGCCCGCAACCACCAGCGCACGACGCGCGCGCGTCGTCACCGCCGCCAGCTGCTCAGGGTTGAGCTCGGCGGCAAAATCGCGCGCGCCCCCCAAGCGAGCTGCCAAGGTAGGAGCCATCACTCGAAGTCCAGGTAAATCTCTGCGCGACGATTTTCTCCGCGAATGAAATTCAGCTCCTCCTCCGACACATCCTGCGCGAAGGTGCGGCGCGGCTGGCTCTTGCCCATGCCGCTGGTGTTGATCTGCTCCGCCTGCACGCCGAAGGACACGAGCGCCGCCTTCACCGCCTCGGCGCGGCGCTCGGAGAGCTTCTGGTTATAAGCCTCGCTGCCCACATCGTCCGTATGCCCGGAGATGTTGAGCTGCCCGCTGCTCTGCTTGAGCAGCTCGGCCACAATCTGCAGCTGGCGCAGCGAACGCGGTGTCAGCGCCGCCTCATCAAAGGCAAAGAACAACGCCAGCGAATCGCCGCCCTTGGGATTCTTGACAATGGGGAAGTAGTGCCCGCCCTCGGCATTGGCGCTGCTCTCATACAGGCTCAGCAGTTCGTCGAGCGACACGGCGCTCACCCCCCAGCCCTGCTCGCTGCGCGCCTCTTCCAAGCCGATATTGGCCGTCTGTTGACTCGCCGCCGAGAGCAGGTAGACAATGAAGCCGGCGTTGGTCTCATTCTCAAAAGCATTGCGAATGGGAGGCGCGTTGTCACGCAGGCGGAACTCGCCCTCCTCGAAAATCATGCACAGACCCGCGATGGTGGCATCCGACACCTGACGCCCCACCGTCATGCTGCGCGCCTTGGCCATATCGCCGCTGCGCACCGCCTCCACAAAGCCCTCGGCCACCGTCAGCGCATCGCAGGCGGACGTCAGTGCCGTCTTGTCCGCCGAGGTCGTCTTGGCGCTCTCCACAAAGGTCGAGCCGTCCGCGCGCGTCACCACATCCAGCAGCAGATCCTCTCCCCCCTCCGTTGCCACCACGCGGTAGCGCGTCACCCGCTCGCCGTTGTCGCGCCGGCTGTTGCCCACCTCCTCCACGCGGGCGACCTGATGGCGGCTGCCCCAATCTGCAATGACCGCGGCAGCCTGCTCGCTCACCTCGCCCGTCGCTACCAAGCGCGCCAGCGCCGCGCGCGGATCCTGCGTGCTCAGCGCTGCGGTCGCCGTCAGGGCGGCGGCATGCTCCGCACTGCGCGGCACCTCCGCCAAGCGCAGCGGCTCCGGGGCAGGCTGCGCCGTCGGCTCGGGAGACGGGGCGGACTCAGTAGCCGGAGCGGGCTCAGGCGTCGGGGTCGGCTCGGGCATCGGCTCCGCAGGTGCGGTCGACGTCTCCGGCTGAGTCGCCGTTCCCGCCGCCGGAGCCGACTGCTCCGGTGCAAGCGCCTCGGGAGCCGGTTCTGCCGCTGCAGGCTGCTCCGAAGCGGACGGTGCAGGCGCCGGGGTCGGCTGCGGGCGATGCTCCAACAGGTAAACCATACCCCCGCCGATGCCGAGGGTCAGCAGAAAAGAAACCAGCGATACAAGCAGTGTGCGATTCATAATAAGAGGATTCAGAAGAAACGGGTCGGATGCACGGGGATGGCTCCCTGCGGAAGCTCGGCAGCGGGTTCGGGCTGCTGCAGCGCCGCCTCGCGCAAGCGCAGTCGACGCACCGCCGTGTAGGGATCCGGCACCGGGGGTGCGGGATAATGCGTCAGCAGCTCTTGCGGGTCGAGGCGATTCATCACCCCCTGCCTCGCGTAGGCCGACTGCCCCGCCTCCGTGCAACGCGATGCGATGACCTCAAAATGCAGGTGCGCCAAGTACGCACCATCGGCCGTACCCATCGTCCCCAGCAGGTCGCCGCGCCCCACCATCTGCCCCAAGCGCACGCAGCGCGAGGCCAAGTGCCCGTACAGCGTCTGAATCACCCGCGCATCCCCCGGCAAGCGATGCGCCAGCACCACCACCTCACCCCAGCCCGGCCCCGCGTGGCCGCTGAACACCACCAAGCCGCGCCCCGCCGCATACACAGGATCTCCCTCATCGGAATTCTGCCCGCCGATGCCGTTCAAATCCGCCCCCGTATGGTGACCGCCCCGAGCCTTATTCAGCGTACCGAAAGGCTGGGCATCATAGGCCAGCGCCCCGGAGCGCGTGCCGATGGGCGATTGGAAGCCATCCGCCAGCGGCGCCTTCACCATCTGCTCCGCCGTCAGTAAAATCACGCCCGGCAGCAAGCGCTGCGGCATCTCCGCCAAAGGCTCATCCGCCCCATACACGCCCCGCTGCGCCGCCGCAGCAGACTCCGCCGCCGCCCCGCGACCGCCGAAGAGCCAAATCAACAGCGCCGCGAGCCCTGCGAGCAACAGCCCGAGAGACAACCAACGCCAGCGGCTCATCTGCAGCCCCCTGCCCATACGCGCGTCAAGTATAGGGGCTTTCGTGCCGCAATGCAAGCATAAACCCCGGCGCCGCAGGGCAATGTAAGTTGCAAAATCAAATGCGAAACCGAAAAAAGTCTTGCCAAGAGCGCTGCGTTCGCTATAATGCTCGCGGCCTCTCTCCACGAGAGGCAACACCATGCAGGAGTGATCGCGGATGTAGCTCAGTGGTAGAGCGCAACCTTGCCAAGGTTGATGTCGTGGGTT
>JBJEVN010000005.1:0-38798 GCA_051884385.1 Akkermansia sp. | reverse complement strand
TCAGCCTAACCCGTGAGATGTGTCAGTTCGGTGACTGGATTTTTGAGGCAATGCGTGTGCCTTGAAAAAGGAATCGGCTCGGTTGAAACTTATGTTCCAAGCGGGGATTTTGCTTGCCAACCCGTCAGCAGAAGTGTAGAATAGGGCGCCCGCAGTTGCGGCTATCTCTGAATTCCACGTCTTATGAAAGAACTCAAAGGTGCATGTATCATCGGTCAGTCCGGCGGTCCTACCGCTGTGATCAACGCCAGCGTCCTGGGTGCGGTTCAAACCGCTCTTAACTGCCCGCAGATCACCCGCGTGCTGGGTGCGGCTCACGGCATCACGGGCGTGCTCAACCAGCAGCTCTACGACATGGGGATGGAAGACCCCGTAGAGCTCGAGCTGCTCAAGTTCACGCCTTCCTCGGCTCTGGGCACCTGCCGCTACAAGATGAAGGATCCCGAGGTGGATCCTACCGATTATGAGAAGATTCTGGAGTGCTTCAAGAAGTTTGATGTGCGCTACTTCTTCTACAACGGCGGCAACGACTCGATGGACACCTGCAACAAGATTTCCAAGTTCATGCAGAAGAGCGGCTACGAGTGCCGCGTGATGGGCATTCCCAAGACCATCGACAACGACCTCTTCGGCACCGACCACTGCCCCGGCTACGCCTCGGCGGCCAAGTACATCGCCACCTCCTGCATGGAGGTCAAGCACGACGCCTGCTGCTACGACACGGGCATGGTGACCATCATCGAGGTGATGGGACGCCACGCCGGCTGGCTGACCGCTGCGGCGGCGCTCGCCTCCTATGCCGGTGCCGGCCCCGACCTCATCTACCTGCCCGAGGTTGACTTCGACATGGACAACTTCCTCAACGATGTGGAGCGCGTCTACAACGCCACCAACAAGTGCATGGTTGTCGTCTCCGAGGGCATCCACGACAAGAACGGCAACTTCATCTCGCAGGCCAAGACCAACGGCAACGACGGCTTCGGCCACGCCCAGCTCGGCGGTCTGGCCAACAAGCTGGCCGAGGTGGTGCGCGAGCGCATCACCAGCGCCAAGGTGCGCGCCATCGAGCCCAGCCTGCTGCAGCGCTGCGCCACGCACCTGGCCTCTACCACGGATGCCATGGAAGCCTACCTCGCCGGCAAGACCGCCGTCACCGCCGCCGTCAACGGCGACACCGATAAGATGGTGGCCTTTGAGCGCAACAACCTCTACGGGCAGTATGTCTGCAACACCAAGCTGCTGCCGCTGGAGAGTGTGGCCAACTTCGAGCGCAAGGTTCCCCGCGAGTGGATCAACGCCGCCGGCAACGGCATCGAGATGGCCTTCATCGACTACGCGCTGCCCCTCATTCAGGGCGACACGGGCATGAAGACCGTGCAGGCTCTGCCCCGCTTTGCGCGTCTGCGCAAGGTGCTGGCCAAGCCCTGCTGCGAGGCCTGAGCCCCGCACGGCAAAAACCAACATCCTTTTCACGAGGTTGCACGGCGAAAGCGGTGCAACCTCGTCTTATCATTCGGGAGTGCGGGAAAACAACTATTTTGTTAGCTTGCGCCCACCCTGTGCCCATGACATAGTGGCGATACTGCCGCAGCGGCAAACCTGCGGTAAACCCAGAGCACACAACATATCATGACACAGCGTAATATCACCCGATATACCTACGAAACCACCTCCTTTCAAGGCTGGCGGTTGAGTATCTGCCGCAAGTGGAACCAGTTTACCAAATACTTCTCCGACCGCCAGTACGGCAGCGAAGAAGCCGCGTTCCAAGCGGCGCTGGACATGCGGGATCGCATCTTTGAAGCCCTGCGGCAAACACCCGATGATCCGCGCGCTGTCTTCGAGCGCTTCAAGAACGGCACGGCGGAAGAACAGCACAGCCGCCCGGCCTCATCCTGACACACCGAAGGCCCGCTACCCTACCGAATGAGAACACGCCCCCGGCTCGAGCCACTCCCGGCTCACCGGGGTGTTTCGCATTCGAGGGGAAAGGTGACCACACCACCCCTGGCGGCACCCCGCCCCGCCCGCCGCGCCCGTGTCCTGCGCTTTTCTGCCCGGCCCGCACTTTAGGCTTGAAAGACGGGGACAAAAGGGGTTTAATGTGTGCGCACGATAGCGGCCGCAGGTGGCCCTGTATTCACAGCATATGAAGACGACACAATTTGTACAAGTGCCTGACGCAGCCACGGCTGCCGCCGGATACCTCAGCAACGATGCCGACGACCACGGCGAGCCGGTAACGCTGAATGTCGGGCCCTCCCACCCCGCGACCCACGGCGTTCTCCGCCTGAAGATAGTCATTGACGGCGAAGAGATTGTCTCCTGCGACCCCGTCATCGGCTACCTGCACCGCGGCATGGAGAAAATCGCCGAAAACTGCCACTACAACCAGTTCGTCACCTACACGGATCGCATGGACTACCTGGCGCCCATGAGCAACAACATCGCCTACGCCTGCGCCGTGGAGAAGCTGTTGGGCTGGGAGCTCCCCGAGCGCGGGCAGGCCATCCGCGTGCTTTGCTGCGAGCTCTCGCGCATCTCCTCCTGCTTCCTCGGCACGGGTGTCTACGCCATGGACACGGGTGCCATGACCGCCTTCCTCTACGCGTTCGAGGAAAAAGAGCGCGTCCACAACCTCTACGAACAGATTTGCGGCGCCCGCTTCACCAGCAGCTACACCCGCATCGGCGGCATGACCCGCGACCTGCCCAAGGGCATCGAAAAGCCGATTCTCGAGTTCTGCGACAGCGCCCTCAAGACCGTCGATGAGATGGAGAAGCTGCTGCTGCACAACAAGATTTTCATCGACCGCCTCGTCGGCGTCGGTGTCATCACCAAGGAGATGGCGCTGCAAAACGGCATGACGGGCAACAACCTGCGCGCCAGCGGTGTCTGCCGCGACCTGCGCAAGACCAATCCCTACCTCGGCTACGACAAGTACGAGTTCGATGTCCCCGTGGCCTACGAGGGCGACTGCTACGCGCGCTTCCAGGTTCGCATGGAGGAAATCCGCCAGTCCGTCCGCATCATCCGTCAGGTGATGGCCACCCTGCCCGGCGGCCCCATCTGGGTGCAGAACGACAAGGGCATCCTGCCGCCCAAGGAAGCCGCCATGATGGGCATGGAGGAGCTCATCCGCCAATTCATGGTCACCACCCAGTGCGTCAACGCCCCGGCGGGACAGGTCTACTTCGCCGCCGAGAACCCCAAGGGTGAGCTGGGCTTCTTCATCGACTCGCAGGGCGGCGGTCTGCCCAACCGTCTCAAGATGCGCAGCCCCTCCTACTGCACCCTCTCCATCCTGCCGGAGCTGCTGCCCGGGCACCTCGTCAGCGACATCGGCGCCATCCTCGGCTCCTTTGACTTCGTGCAGGGCGAGTGCGACCGCTGATTATCCCGAACCCCTTACCACCAATTTTCTCCCATGTCTGAACCCACCAACGCCATCGACGCCATCACGGCTCCCATTCCCTCCCCCGGCGAGCAGCACTTCCCCAAGTTTGAGGTCACGCCCAAGCTGGTCAAGGAAGCGCAGGAGCTCGTCGAGCAATACCCCGAGGGCAAGGAGCAGTCGGCCGTGCTGCCCATCATTCACCTCGTGCAGGAGCGCTTCGGCTACGTCTGCCCCGAGGCCATGCCCTGGATTGCCGAGATGTGCAAGAGCACGCCCATCCACGTGGCGGGCATTGTCACCTTCTACCCCGGCATCCACCGCAGCTGCCCCGGCAAGTACCACTTCCGCGTCTGCCGCGGCATCGCCTGCGCTCTGAGCGACGGCGAGGCGCTCGTGCCCTACATCTGCGGCAAAATCGGCGTTGACCCCGCCGCCCTCACCGATGAGGAGCCGATGGGCGTCAGCCCCGACGGGCTCTTCAGCGTGGAAGCTGTCGAATGCTTGGCCAACTGCGGCTTCGGCCCCAACATGCTCGTCAACGACACCCTCTACAGCCAAGTGACCCCCAAGATCATCGACAAGGTGATTGCCGACCTGAAGAAACAGAAGTAACCCGCTTTCCCTGCCATGAGTGACGACATCAAGTACCTGCCCGGCCACGAACCCCACCCGCGGGAGACGCGCCGCATCTTCCGCAACATCTACCGCGTCGGGTACGACACCTCCATCAAGTGCTTCATCAAAGACGGCGGCTACGAGACCCTCAAAAAGGCGCTCGCCATGGAGCCCGCCGAGGTCATTGCCGAGGTGAAGAAGAGCGGCCTGCGCGGGCGCGGCGGCGCCGGTTTCCCCACCGGGGTCAAGTGGACCTTCATCCCTCGCGGCAACACCAAGCCCGTCTACCTCGTCTGCAACTGCGACGAGTCCGAACCCGGCACCTTCAAGGATCGCTACATCGTCCACCAAGACCCGCACCAGCTCATCGAGGGCATGATCATCGCCTGCTATGCCGTGCAGGCACACTTCGCCGTCATCTACATGCGCGAGGAGTTCCCCGAGGCCGCCAAAATCATGAAAAAGGCGCTGGCAGAGGCCGAAAAGAAGGGCTTTTTGGGCAAGGACATCCTCGGCAGCGGCTTTGACCTGAAAATCATCCTGCACCGCGGTGCGGGCGCCTACATCTGCGGTGAGGAAACGGGGCTCATCAACTCCATCGAGGGTCTGCGCCCCTACCCGCGCATCAAACCGCCCTTCTTCCCCGCTGCCATCGGTCTCTACGGCTGCCCGACCATCGTCAACAACGTGGAATCCCTCTGCCAGGTGCGGCAGGTGCTCATGCGCGGCGGCGAGGCCTACGCCGCCGAGGGTGCCCAGCGCTCCCCCGGCACGCGCATCATCGGCGTCTCGGGCGATGTGAAGCGCCCCGGCGTCTACGAAATCATCTCCGGCTCGCTCACCTATGGCGAGATGCTCAACGAGGTCTGCGGCGGTCCGCGCCGCGGGCGCACGTTCAAAGCCATCATCCCCGGCGGCGCCTCCGCCAAGGTCATGCGCTGCGACGAGGTGCTCAAGGGGCGCAACCCCGACGGCTCCGTGCGCAAGATGAGCATCTTCGACGTGCCCATGGATTTGGACTCCATCGCCCAGCACGGCTCCATGAGCGGCTCGGGCGGCGTCATCGTCATGGACGACTCGCGCAGCATGCCCAAGATGCTCAACAACCTCAACCGCTTCTTCGCCTGGGAATCCTGCGGCCAGTGCTCGCCCTGCCGCGAGGGCAACCCCTGGATGCTCAAGCTCTCCACCCGCATCTGCGAGGGCAAGGGCTCGCCCGAGGATGTCGACCTGCTCAAGAGCGTGGCCGACAACATCTGCGGGCGCACCGTCTGCGCCTTCGGCGAGGCCTGCTCCTGGCCCACCCAAGCCTTCACCACCAAGTTCCGCGAGGAATTCCTGGCACTCACCAAACCCATCAACGCGCTCAAGCCGCACTCGGCAGAAGCCGCCGAGGCGCGCAAGTTCCTCACCCGCGACGACGAAGCCTAACACACACGTTCTTTCATGAGTACACAACCCGCAATTCTGCCGAAGGATGCCGCCGCTGCCGAGGGCAAGGTGAATGTCCAAATCAACGGCAAGTGGTACCGCTTCCCCAAGGGCATGCGCATTGCCGACGCCTGCAACTCCGTCGGTGTCCACGTCCCCTGCTTCTGCTACCACCCCAAACTCTCCGTGGCCGGTTCCTGCCGCATGTGCCTCGTGGAGCAGGGCATGCCCCCGCGCTTGGCACCCGGCGCCACCCCCACCTACAACGAGGACGGCTACCAGAGCATCAGCTGGATGCCCCGCGCCGTCATCGCCTGCGCCAACACCGTGGCGGAGAACATGGGCATCCGCACCGACGGTAAGCTCTGCGCCGAGGCACGCCGGGGCGTGCTGGAGTTCCTGCTCTCCAACCACCCGCTCGACTGCCCCATCTGCGACCAGGCCGGCGAGTGCAAGCTGCAGGAATACACCGCTGACTACGGCAGCGGCACCCACCGCTTCACCGAAGCCAAGACCAAGAAGGGCAAGAACATCTCCATCGGGCCGCGCGTCAACCTCGACCAGGAGCGCTGCGTGCTCTGCCGCCGCTGCGTGCGCTTCATGAAGGAAATCGTGGGCGAGGAGGTTCTGGGTGTCGTCGGACGAGGCACGCACAACGCCATCGCCTGCTACCCCGGCAAGGCGCTCGACAGCAACTACAGCATGAACGTGGTGGACATCTGCCCCGTGGGAGCCATGACCAGCAAGGACTTCCGCTTCAAGATGCGCGTGTGGTTCCTCAAGAGCACCCCGACCATCGACGTGACCAACGGCACGGGCACCAACATCAACCTCTGGACCCGCGAGCAGCAGGTCTACCGCATCACCCCGCGGCAGAACGACGCGGTCAACAGCTGCTGGATGCCCGATGACGCGCGCCTGGCCTACAAATATATCAACGCTCCCGAGCGCCTGCTCACCCCGTTGGTGCGCACCGATGCCGGTGCCCCGCAGCGCCCCTCCACCTGGGACGCCGCCATCGGCCTGGTTGTGGAGCAGCTGCACAAGTGCGCTCCCTCCGAGCTCGCCATGATTGCCAGCGCCCGCATGACCAACGAGGAGCTCTACATGGTGCGTGCGCTGGCCAAGCAGCTGGGCATCACCAAGCTCGACATCGTGCCCCGCAGCTGCGAGCCCGACAACATGCTCAAGAGCGCCGATGCCAACCCCAACAGCGTGGGTGCCAAGCTCGTGCTCGGCAAATCGGGCAGCGGGCTGGCCACCATCCGCCGCGGCGTGCGCAACGGCAGCATCCGCTTCCTCATCGCGCTGGGCGAGGATCTGACCGCGCCCGAGGCCGGCTTCACCAACGACGACCTCGCCGGGCTGGACTACCTGCTCTGCGTCTCCCACAGCGCCAACGACACCACCCGCGCGGCCGATGTCGTGCTGCCGGGCGTCACCTTCGCGGAAAAATACGGCACGATGATCAACGTGACCGGGCGCATCCAGCGCCTCAACAAGGCCATCGAGCCGCTGGGCGAAGCCCGCGCCGACTGGGGCATCTACCGCAGCATCTCCGAGGCTCTCGGCTGCGACTGCGTGACGGTCATCGCCTGCCCCAGCCCCATGATGGTGCTCGAGCAGATGGCCGAGGAGTTCGAGCCCATGAAGGGGCTCAGCTGGGGCAACATCGGCAACGGAGGCAAGGCCATCATCGACACCGGCGTCAGCATCCCGCTCATCGAACGCGAACAAGCCAAGAAGTAACCCCCTAACGCACACAATACGATATGGACGCAATCTGCAACTGGTGTGACGCCCTCCTGAGCAACCCGATTTGGTTCTACCTCATCACCACGGTGCTCAAGCTGGTGCTCATGTTCGCCGTCATTTTAGCCTTTGTGGTCATCTCCGTCTGGATCGAGCGCCGCGTGGCGGGCTGGATTCAGGATCGCCCCGGTCCCAACCGCGCGGGTCTGCCCCTCTTCCTGCTGCAGCGCTTCGGCAGCAAGGAGAAGCAACCCCTCAAGGAGCTGCTGCACTTCTTCGGCATCCCCGAGGGCTCCTGCATCGCCAAGCTCTGCAAGTGGCTGCGCTTTGACCGCGAAATCCCCTTCTTCGGGCTCATCCAACCCTGCCTGGACGGCGGCAAGCTCTTCCTCAAGCAGGAGCTTACCCCCTCCTACGTGCGCAAGGCCTACTTCATCGTCGCCCCCATGCTGGTGCTGGGGCCGCCCATGGTCGCCGCCGCCGTCATTCCCTTTGCCAGCAGCGTGGAAACCGCCTACGGGAGCATCTCCATGTGCGTGGCCAACCTCGGCATCGGGCCGCTGTGGGTTTTTGCCATCTCCGGTCTTTCCGTCTACGGTCTGACGCTGGCCGGCTGGGCCTCCAACTCCAAGTATCCCTTCATCGGCGGCATGCGCGCCACCGCCCAGCTCATCTCCTACGAGGTGGCCATGGGGCTCTCCGTCATCCCGCTCTTCATGATGTTCGGCACCCTCAACCTGCAGGAAATCGTGCAGGAACAGGCCGCCAACGGCTGGACCCTGCTGCCGCTCTGGGGCGAGGGGCTCAGCCCGCAGCGCTGGGCGCTCATGCTGCCGCTGCTCATCAGCTTCCTCGTCTTTGTCACCTGCGTCTTTGCCGAGGCGAACCGCACGCCCTTTGACATGGCCGAGTGCGAAACCGACCTCGTAGGCGGCTACCACACGGAATACTCCTCCATGAAGTTCGCCTCTTTCTTCATGGGCGAATACGCCGCCATGGTCATCGGCTCCGCCATCGTCGTCACACTCTTCCTCGGCGGCTGGAGCATCGGCTTCGGCGCCGACGCCGCGCTGGCCGGCATCTGCCCCTGGCTCGCCGTCTGCTGCCAATTCGCCATGTTCATCCTCAAGCTGCTGGCCTTCATCTTCTTCTTCGTGTGGGTGCGCTGGACCCTGCCGCGCTTCCGCTGGGATCAGGTGATGAAACTCGGCTGGCTCGTCTTCCTCGAGCTGACCGTCGCCAACATCTTCCTGACCGCCGCCGTCCTCTACTTCGTCAAGTAAACACCCCCTCCCATCATGGCCTATCTTCCCCTCAAACGCCCCAAGTTCAGCCTGCTGGATCGCCTCTACGTGGTCGAGCTGGTCAAGGGGCTCGGCATCACCCTCAAGCACCTCGTGCTCTCGCTCCTCGGCAAGAGCCGCGGCAAAAAAGACTTCAACAGCCCGAGCGGCGTCGGCGTCTGCATGCAGTTCCCCGAGCAGCGCTGGGACGAGCGCCTGCCGGAGTACTACCGCGGCGCCCCCGTCCTCGTCCGCGGCGAGGACGGTCGCGAGCGCTGCGTCTCCTGCCAGCTCTGCGAGTTTATCTGCCCCGCCCGCGCCATCAAGGTGACCCCGGGCGCGGTCGAGCCCTCCGCCTCCTGCCAAAAGCAGGAGAAAGCCCCCGCCGAGTTTGAAATCGACATGCTGCGCTGCATCTACTGCGGCATGTGCCAGGAGGCCTGCCCCGAGCAAGCCATCTTCCTCTCCAAGGAATACCTCATCACCCTGACCGACCGCGACCGCGCCGTCCGCAACAAGGAAACCCTCTACCGCCTGGGGGGCATGCGCAAGGGTCTGGTCAACAAGTGGAACCAATACAAATAACCCCCACCCCCGAACACGCGTATGTTTGAATCCGCTTTCTGCCAGATTGTCTTCTACATCTTTGCGCTGCTGGCCGCCGGCTGTGCGCTGGGTGTCGTCATCTCGCGCAACCCCGTCACCTCGGCCATGAACATGGCACTCTGCTTCGGCTTTGTCGCAGCCATCTTCTTCGGCCTCGGGGCGCAGTTCCTCGGCATCGTGCAGCTCATCGTCTACGCGGGCGCCATCCTCGTGCTCTTCCTCTTCGTCACCATGATGCTCGACATCAAGGCCGAGGAGAAACCCGCCTCCCGCATCTGCTGGCTGCCCTCCGCGCCCGCGCTGGGCGCCGTGCTCATCGGCACGGCCTTCTTCGGGCTCGTCAGCAACCTCTCCCTCGCCCTGCCGGGCGCGCAGGACGGCGGCTGCCCCGCCAAAGCCCTGTGCAGCAGCATCGGCGAGCTCGCGCTGACCCCGACCGCCGCCCCGGCGGAGACAGCCCCCGCCGCTGCCCGCTTCGGCGGCGCCCTGCCCAAGCTCGACCCCGCCGCCGCTGCCCGTGCCCTCAAGCCCGGCATCAGCCCCGAGGAAGCGGCCGCCGCCACCTCCTACCCGGATGTCAAGCTGCTGGCGCAGTGCCTCTACACGCGCTACAACATCGCCTTTGTCATCCTCGGCTTTGCCCTGCTGGCCGGCACCGTCGGTGCCACGGCGCTCGCCCGCCGCATCCGCAACAACTAACCCTGTTTCGCCACCATGATTCCCTTAGCACATTACCTGATTCTCTCGGGGCTCCTCTTCTCCATCGGGCTGGCCGGCATCATCATCCGCAAGAACATCCTCGTGGTGTTCATGTGCCTGGAGCTGATGCTCACCGCCGCCAACATCTCCCTCGTGGCATTCTCCCGCGCCCAAGGCACGGCGGGGCTGCCCGTGTATGATGCTCAAATCCTCTCGCTCTTCGTCACCGGCATTGCCGCCGCGGAGGTCGCCATCGGTCTCGCGCTGATTGTCGCCCTCTTCCGCGCCCGCAAGACCGTGGAGAGCACCGCGCTGAACACCCTCAAAGACTAACCCACGACCATGATGCAGAATCTCCCCTGGCTCTTCCTCCTGCTGCCCCTGCTGGCAGCGGCCCTCGACTGGGTCCTCTTCAGCAAGTGTTCCAAGACAGCCGCCACACTCTCCATCCTCTCCGCAGCCGCCACCTTCGCGCTCTGCGTCGCCTACCTCGCCGGGCTCAGCACCGGCACCCCCGACGTCTACACCTGGATGCCCGTGGCCGAGGAGCGGCTCAGCCTGCACCTCGGGCTGCTGACCGACCCGCTCGCCATGCGCATGATGCTCGTCGTCACGGGCATCGGTCTGCTGGTACACATCTTCTCCATCGGCTACATGAAAGGCGATGCGAGCAACCTCAGCCGCTACTTCGCGGGGCTGAGCATCTTCATGTTCAGCATGAGCTGCATCGTGCTGGCCGATAACCTCGCCATGACCTTCATCGGCTGGGAAATGGTCGGCTTCTCCTCCTACCTGCTCATCGGGCACTGGTACCACAAGGCCTCCGCCGCCGACGCCGCCAAAAAGGCCTTCATCACCAACCGCGTGGGCGACTTCGGCTTCCTCATCGGCATCCTGCTCACGCTCGGCGTCTTCGGCAGCATGAACTTCGCCGACATGGCCGGCAAGGCCGCAGGCATCCCCGCCGCCCTGCTCACCGCCACCGTGCTCTGCCTCTTCTGCGGCGCGGTCGGCAAATCCGCCCAGTTCCCGCTGCATGTGTGGCTGCCGGACGCCATGGAGGGTCCCACCCCCGTCTCCGCCCTCATCCACGCCGCCACCATGGTGGCCGCGGGCGTCTACATGCTCGTGCGCCTGCAAATTGCCATGGGCAACGCCGCGTTCACCGACAGCGCCTGCGCCGTCATCGCCTCGGTCGGGGCCATCACCGCTGCGCTGGCCGCGCTCATCGCCACCCAGCAGGACGACATCAAGCGCGTGCTCGCCTACTCCACCCTCTCTCAGCTTGGCTACATGGTCATGGCCGTGGGTCTGCTCGCGGGCGAAGCCGCCATGTTCCACCTCTACACCCACGCCTGGTTCAAGGCGCTGCTCTTCCTCGGCGCCGGCGCCGTCATCGTCTGCTGCCACCACGAGCAGAACATCTGGAAGATGGGCGGGCTGGCCAAGCGCATGCCGCTGACCGTCCTCTGCTTCCTCATGGGAACCTGCGCGCTCATCGCCATCCCGGGCTTCAGCGGCTTCTTCTCCAAGGAAGCCATCCTGGATGCCGCGCTGGAGCACAGCCCCGTCTTCTTCTGGGTGGGTGCCGGCGTGGCCGCGCTGACCACCTTCTACATGACCCGCCTCTGCCTCGTGGCTTTCTGCGGCAGTACCCGCGCCCACGGCGCCGAGCAGGCGCACGAAGCCGGAGCCAGCATGCTGCTGCCTCTGCTCATCCTCGCCGTCATGGCCATCATCTCGGGCTACGGCTTCATCGCCGATGCGCTGGTGCCCTATGCCGGCTTTGAGGCACACGGCTTTGCCGTCGGGCTGCCTTTCTACGTGAGCCTCGGCTCGCTCGTCCTCGGACTCGTTGCCGCCCTGCTCGTCTACGGCTGCGGCAAGCGCAGCAGCGACCCGCTCGCAGGCAACGCCCTCTCCGCCGCCCTGCGCGAGCGACTCTACATCGACGAGTTCTACGACAAGGTGCTCATCGGCGGTGTGCAGGCCATCATCGCCCACATCATCGAGTTCATCGACGCCGCCATCATCCGCGGACTCTGCGTGCAGGGCTTTGCCTGGCTCACTTCGCGCTTCGGGCTCCTGCTCAGCAAGCTGCAGGGCGGCTCGCTGCGCGCCTACACCTTCCTCTCCGGCTTGGGGCTGCTCGTCCTCATCATCCTCTTGGCCTTCAACTTCTAAAACCCGCACACCACCATGCTCATTTGGCTCATTCTCATCCCCGTCATCGCTGCTGCCTGCATCGGCCTGCTGCGCACCCCCGGGCGCGCCACGGCTCTGCTCAGCGCCGGGTTGACCCTCGTGCTCGGACTCTGCGCCGTGTTCTCCCCCGCCGACGGCTGCCATGACTGCCTGAGCAGCTTCTGCGGCATGCCCCTGCAGCTCTCGCTGGCGCTGCCGCTCAGCCGCATCATGTTGTTGCTCACCGTGCTGGTCACCTTTGCCGCCATCCTCGGGCTCAAGGCTCCCGACAAGGATGCCGCGCGCAGCTGGGCTATCTCTGCCCTGCTGCTCTCCGCCGGCGCCACGGGTGCTTTCCTCAGCGACAACATCATCGCCTTCTACGGCTTCCACGAGCTCGCCCTCATCCCCACCTTCGTGATGATCGGCTGCTACGGGCGCGGCAACCGCCGCACCATCGCCTGGACCGCCACCCTCTACCTCGGGCTGGCCTCCATGGTGCTGCTGGCGGGGCTGCTCATCCTGTGCAGCGAGATGCATGCCTGGAGCTTCAGTACGCTGGCCGCCGCCGTGCAAGCCGGCATCGAGCCCGGCTCCCCCGTCCTCATCGGCGGGCTGCTGCTGCTGGGCTTCGGTACGCTCGTCTCGCTCTTCCCCTTCCACACCTGGGCTGCCCCGGCCTACGCCAGCGCCCCCACGCCCATCGCCATGCTGCATGCCGGCGTGCTCAAGAAGTTCGGGCTCTACGGCCTCTTCACCATCGCCGGCATCTTCGGCGACAAGTGCGGCGCGCTCTTCGGCTGCTGGAACAACCTGCTGCTCCTGCTGCTGCTGGGCAACGTGCTCTGGGTCGGCTACGTCACCGTCTGCCAGACCCGGCTGGACGACATGCTCGGCAACTCCTCCGTCATGCACATGGGCTACCTCTTCCTCGCCTTTGCCGCCTTCATCGCCGGGCAAGGGCACAACGAGCTCGCTCTGCAAGGTGCTGCGCTGCTCATGCTGGCGCACGGCCTGAGCATCGCCCTGCTCTTCCTGCTCACCGGGCAAATCGAAGCCCAGACCCGCACCCTGGAGCTCGACTCGATGGGCGGGCTGGCACAGAAACTCCCCTACCTCGGCTTCATGTTCGGGCTGGCGGGTCTCGCCTCGGTCGGTCTGCCGCTGCTGGCCAACTTTGCCGGTGAGTTCACCATCTTCGTCTCGGCCTTTGCGGACTGGGTGCCCGGCAGCTGCCTGACGACCTGCGACTGCATCCTCAGCCGCCCCTTCAGCGCCCTCTCGCAGATGCTGGGCGGGCTCGGCCCCGTGCAGCTCACGCTTGTCTTTGCCCTGTGGGGCCTCGTCATCAGCGCCATCTACATGCTGCGAGCCTTCCGCCGCATCTTTGAAGCCGATGTCGCCCACGCCTCCGCCCGAGCCGACAAGCTCAGCCTAGCCGACATGGTTGCGGCGGCTTTCCTGGCGCTCTTCATCGTCCTCTTCGGCATCCTGCCCCCCACCTGCCTGTAACCTCTCATCCCCCATTCCCCCACTATGGAAGAACATATCTCCAACCTAGTCTCGGCCGACTACACCTGGTGCCAGTTCTGCCCGGCCTTTGCGCTGGTCATTCTGGCAGCCCTCCTCCTGCTGGCCGACGCCTTCCTGCCCAAGCTGCCCAAGCGCAGTCTGGCCATCGTCGCCGCGCTCGGCTGCCTCGGCACCTCCGGCTACCTCATCGCCGGCTCCGGAGCCCCCCTCACCCTGCTCGGGGTCATCGCCTGCGGCGCCACCGCGCTCAGCATCCTGCTGGCCTTTGACTACAAGAAAATCACCTGCGATTCCGTCGCGGGCGGCGACTGCGAAGAAGGCACGGGCGAGTTCTACACCCTGCCGCTCATTGCCTGCGCGGGCATCCTCTGCCTCCTGCAGGCTCGCGACCTCATCCTGCTCTTCGTCAGCCTGGAGGTCGTCACCCTCAGCTCCTATGTGCTGGCGGGCTACTTCCGCCGCAACCAAGGCTCGGTGGAAGCCGGCATCAAGTACCTCATCCTCGGCGCCATGAGCACGGGGCTGCTCGTCTTTGGTGCCGCCTGGTACTTCGGCACCACGGGCTCCTTCCTCCTGAGCTTTGACACGGTGCAGAGCGCCATCAGCGGCGGCACGGCGGCCTCCAACGCCGTGGTGGGCGGCTTCCTCATGGCCAACGCCCTGCTCTTTGCCGGCGCCTTCTTCAAGGTAGGTGCCGTGCCCATGCACCTGTGGATTCCCGACGTATATCAAGGCGCGCCCACCCCGGTGTCGACCTTCCTCGCCGTCGCCTCCAAAACGGCAGGTTTCGCCGTGCTGCTCGTGCTCATCGCCCCCTGGGTTCCCTTCATCATCCCGGGCATCACCGTCGCGCGCCTCTTTGTCACCGTCTTTGCCGTTGTGGCCGCCGCCACCCTGCTCATCGGCAACCTCGGTGCGCTGACGCAGAACAACGCCAAGCGCCTGCTCGGCTACTCCTCCATCGGTCAGGCCGGCTTCATCCTCATCTTCTTCATCACCCCCTCCGGGGCGACCCCCGCCATGACCACCAGCTACCTGCTGGCCTACGCGCTGGCCACCACGGCCGTCTTCTACGCCATCGCCATGGTGCGCACCCAGCGCGGCAGCGAGGAAATTGCAGCTTTCCGCGGGCTGGGCAAGACCAACCCCCGCACGGCCTTCCTCATCGTCGTCGCGCTGGCCTCGCTGGCCGGTGTGCCGTTGACCCTCGGCTTCATCGCCAAGCTCAACAGCTTCGTCGTGCTGGTCAACTCCATGACCCTCTGGGGGAATCTGATCACCCTGCTGCCCATCATGATTCTCTGCGCCGCAGCCGGGTTCTACTACTACTTCAAAATCATCCGCGCCATGTACTGGGATGCTCCCCGCCCCGAGGACTCCCCCCTGCAGGTTCCCCCGACCACCGGCATCGTGCTCAGCCTCTGCGCCCTTGCCCTCATTGCCCTGGGCACCCTGCCCCTGCTCCTGAACTGGTAAGCGCGGAGAACACAGCCCCTCACACAGACGCCCGGCCGACCGCCGGGCGTTTTTTTGCACAGGCACGCCCCGCCCCCACCCGGGCAGGAAGCAGCCTCCCCCGTCCCCTCTGGTCAAACACGCGGATTCATGCCATCATCCCCCTGCTGAACGAACATGGGCAACAACACCGAACAACGCGAGAAACTGACCACACTCCTCATCGGTCTGCTGACCGGTAAAGGCATGAACAACAGCTGGGCACACATTCTGGCCGGAGCCACCATCGGGGCACTGGCGGCGGCCGCTGCCCTGCTGGGCTTCAGTTTCTGAACAACCGCCCACCGAGGACGGCAAGGGCGCGCGGTAGGAGGAGCCGCGCGCCCTTTTCAGCATTCCCCGCCTGCACGGCGGACTAATGCTCCGCCAGCCATGCCACGAAACGCTCCGCCCACGCGAGCGAAATCCCCGGCAACGCCGCAATCTCCTCCGCGCAGCGGCTGCGAATCCCCGGCACCGTGCGGAAACGCGCCAGCAGCAACTCCTTGCGCTTGGGGGTCATCCCCGGAAAGGCATCCAGCTTGCTCTCGCGCACGCGTCGGCGCACCAGCAACTCATTGTAATTATGTGCAAAGCGATGCGCTTCATCGCGCAGGCGCTGCAGCAGTCGAAGCGCCCCGCACTCGCGCGACACCCGCAGCGGCTCCTCGCACCCCGGCACATAGAGCTCCTCGTTGCGCTTCGCCAGCCCCAGCAGCGGCATCCCCCCCAGCCCGATATCCGCCAGCACCCGACCCGCCACCGCCAGCTGCCCCTTGCCGCCATCCACCACCACCAAATCCGGCACCGTGATGGGCGCGCGCCCCTCCGCCCCCAAACGCCGCAGCCACGCATACAAATCCACCCCCGCGGGCTTCTCCGCCACCGCCGCGCTCTCATGCACAATGCGGCTGTAGCGGCGGCGCACCACCTCCAGCATGCTCGCAAAATCATTCTGCCCCTCCACCCCGCGAATGCGGTAGCGGCGGTACGCACGAGGCTCCGGGCGCCCCTGCGTAAAGCGCACCATCGACGCCACGATGTGGTTATCCGACAAATTGGAAATATCGAAACACTCCATCACCGCCGGCGGCGCCTCCATCCCCAGCAGCTGCGCCAACTCCGCCAAATCCGCATCGGGATTCACCGTCCCCGGCAAATCCGGCACCCGCCCTGAGAACACGCGCGCAGGCTCCAGCGTCTTGCGGATATTCTCGCGAATATCGCGCAGGCGCGCCGCCCGCTCAAAATCCAGCGCCTCGGCCGCCGCCGTCATCTCCTCCGTCAACGCCTCCAGATGCTCGCGGCGCCCCCGCCCCTCCAACAGCCCCAGCGCCGCCTCGAACTGCTCGCGATACGCCTCCTCGCTGATGCGCCCCACGCAGGGAGCCGAGCAGTGGCGAATCACATCATCGTGGCAGTGGCGGTACTCCTCCTCCCCCGGATGGCGGCAGGTGCAAGTGCGGAGCCGGAAGCGGCGGTTGAGCCACTCCACCGTGTCCTTGAGCGCCGCCGCATGCACGAAGGGACCGAGGTAGCGCGCGCCGTCCTCGCGGCGCAGGCGCACCGTCGCGAAGCGCGGCAGCGGCTCCTGCCGCGTCGCCCGCAGCAGCAGGTAGCGCTTGTCATCCTTGAGCTGGATATTGTAGTGCGGGCGATACTCCTTGATGAGCTTCTGCTCCAAAAGCAGCGACTCGCTCTCATTGCGAACCTCATACCAATCGAAATCCTCAATGGCCGCAATCAGCGCGCGCGTCTTGCCGTTTTCCAACGTCTGGCGGCTCGGCGAAAAATAGTTGGCCAAGCGGCGGTGCAAATCCTTGGCCTTGCCCACATAGATCACCCCGCCGCCCGCCCCCTTCATCAGGTACACCCCCGGGCAATGCGGCGTCGTGCGCCACTTGGCTTTCAGATTCACCCCTGCCATGCGCGCATCCTAGCACAAACCATACGCCCCCGCAACCTCGAATGCCCCGTCGCGAGACATGTCGCGCCTCCGCCCCCTGCCCTCTGCGGAGAACGCCGCTCAGCGGGCGATTCTTTGGGTTTGACAACAGCCCGTTCTTGGTATTCAATGGAAGCATGCTCCGCCGATTGCTCCCCCTGTTCCTCCTCTCTTCTGCGCTGCTTTCCTGCCAAGAGCAAACGACGCGCATCACCTCCGTCGCGGATCTCCCCCTCAAGACAACTGAGACGCCGGGCTTTGAATGGAAAAGCTCGCCCCTGCGTGCCAACGCGCGCTATGTGCTCTTCGAGAGCAATTCGGAGCATGAGCGCCGCGACAAGCTGGGCGACTACTACTTTGTGCGCTGGTACGACGGCGAACCGACCAAACCCGTGAGCCTCATCATGCACTACACCCAAGCGAGCACGGGACCACAGGTACTCGAGCGCCGCATCGAGTACCGCCAGCCCCGGGAGAGCACCGGCAGCCACCGCGAGCATTTCTTCTTTGCGGGTCCCGAGCGCGCCCGCAAGGGAGATATCCTCTCGTGGAAAATCGAACTCTACTGCGACGGCAAGCTCGTCGACTCCGAGCAATCATACCTCTGGGAATAAGTAGGCACAGCGGCTCCGCTCCCGACGCCCTTTGCGCTTGACAGGTGCCGCATGGCGGGGCAGAATGTCAGCGTGAAATTCTTTTCCCTGACGACTCTCGCCCTGCCAGCCCTGCTGACCCCGCTTCCGCTCTGTGCGCAGGAGGCTGTTCCCGAAGCGCCGACAGCGGAACAATCCCCCACAGCAGAGCCGAGCGCTGATACCCCGGCACCCGAAGAACCTACCGAATCACCGGTGCTCGGCACGGAGGAAACTCTGCCCGCCCAAGGACCCGAAACACCCGCCGAATCACCTGCCGAAAACGACGCAATCCCCGCAGCCCCTGCATTCGACGCGCGGGCAGCTTATCGCAGCATCGTCAAGGTCGAGGTCGCACAACAGCAACCGAACTTTGACATTCCGTGGAACACAGGGGAGTATACCCAAGGCAACGGCACGGGCTTCATGGTCGCGCCGGGGCAGTTCCTCACCAATGCACACGTCGTCTCCAACGCCGAGCGCATCCTCATCGCCCCCTACGGCGATGCGCGCAAAATTCCCGCTCGCGTCAAATTCATTGCCCACGATGCCGATTTAGCTCTGCTGGAGGTGGAAGATGCGAGCCTCTTTGCCGACATACCCTGCCTGAAAATCGGCAGTGAGTTACCGCAGCTGGAGGACACGGTGCGCGCTGTGGGCTATCCCGTGGGCGGAAGCCGTCTCTCCGTCACGCGCGGCATTGTCTCACGTATCGACACCATCCCCTACTCCCACCCCCAAAACCAATCGCACCTGGCCGTGCAAATCGATGCCGCCATCAACCCCGGCAACAGCGGCGGTCCCGTGCTGAAGGATGATGAGGTCATCGGTGTCGCGTTTCAAGGCTTGCAACGCGCCAACGCCACGGGCTACATGATTCCCATCCCCGTCATCCGCCACTTCCTGCGCGACATCGAAGACGGGCACTACGACGGATACACGGAGCTGGGAGCCCTCTTTGAGGACTCCTCCAACCTCGCCCTGCGCCGCCATGCGGGGCTGCCCGATAACGGCATGGGCTGCCGCGTGGCCGATGTCATCGAGGGCAGCAGCAGCGACGGCGCCCTACAAGTCGGGGACATTGTGCTGGCGGTCGGGGGGCACCCCGTGGACAGCTCCGGCATGATCGAGCTGGACGGCGTGCGCGTCGCGCTTCAGGAACTGGCCGAGCGCGCTTTCAGCGGCGATGTGCTCCGCTTCGAACTCTTGCGCGCCGGGCAACGGCTCAGCGTTGATGTCACCCTTGCCCCGCTGAAGAGCCAGCGGCTCACCGCCAAAATCTACGACGAGCAGCCGCGCTACATCGTCTTCGGCGGTCTGGTATTCCAACCGCTGGGGGTGGATGTAGCTCAGGCGCACGGCATCGCCGAGACGCGCGTCGCCCTCGAGGCGGATGACTACCTGCGCAGCGGTGGAGGCGCCGAGCAGAACGACATCGTGATGCTCACGAACGTGCTGCGCGACGAGGTCAACGCCCGCTTCGCCCACTTCGGGCGAAGCGTCGTCACCAAGGTCAACGGTGTACCCGTCACCGGTCTGGCGCAGCTCGCTGAGCTGCTCTACCCGGCCGAGGGAAGCGAACGCCCGCCCTACACCGTCATCGAGCTGGCCGATGCCCCGCTGCCGCTGGTCTTTGACAACGCCGTCATCGACGCAGCCAACGCGCGCATCCGCGCCCACTACAACCTGCCGGCTCATGCGCGGCTCAACCCCTGATTTCCCCTCCTCTGCCATGTCTCGCTCTCTGATTCTGCCGGCACTGTGCTGCCTCGCGCTCGTGGCCTGCAAACCCACCCCGCGCACCGCGCCCGATGCGCACCGCCCCGCTCCCGCCGCCCCGCCCCCGGCGCAGGCGTCTCCCGACGAGTCGGCGGCAGCTCCCTCCGCTGCGGCAGCACGCGGGCTCGTGTGCGTGCGCACCGCGCAGCAGGACTACAATCGCCTGATTCCCTGGCTCAAGCAGGAGATGCGCTACAAGAAAGCCCTTGGCATCTACCTGGGGCGCGGGATGGTGCTCAGCACCGCCGAATCGCTCACCGCCGCCACCTACGCCGAGCTCTCGCTGCCCGATGACGCGCTCAGCGTCCCCGCGCGCGTCCTGCGCTGCGACCGCGATCTCAATCTGGCGCTGCTCAGTGTGGCGCAGGAGTCCGATGCCGCCGCCCTCTTCCGCGACATGCCCGAGCTTGCCATCGGCAGTCCGCTGAGACTCGGCGACACCGCCGATGTCGTGGGTAAAGCCAACGGGCTACACGCTTTTGCCCGCCGGGGCGAAGTCTGCGGCGTCTCGGGGAATGTGCCGCAGCTGATGCTGCAAGTCGAGCGGCTCCCCGAGGGGAGCGGGCCCGGCACCCCCGTCATCCGCGAGGGGAAACTGGTGGGGCTCGCCACCTCCGGGAACGGCGAGCAGCTCAACATCGTCAACGCCGAGCTCATCGCCCGCTTCCTGCGCGAGGAGCAGACGGGCACCCCCCTGTTGGGGGTGCAGCTCCGCGCCGTTCAGGATCCGGTGCTGCACCGCTACCTCGGTTTGGCCGAGGGCTCCGGCGGGCTCTACATCTCCCGCGTCTTTCCGGGAGGAGCGGCTGCGTCAGCCGGTCTGCAGGAAGGGGACGTCATCACCGCCGTGGAGGGCATGTCCATCGATGCGAGCGGACGCTGCGAGCACCCCCTCTACGGGCGCTGCGCGGCAGGCTCGCTGCTGAGCATCCTCAAGCCCTTGGGGGAGGAGCTCACGCTGAGCATCCGCCGCCGGGGCGAGCAGCAGGAGCTGCGGGTTCCCCTCAACCGCGATTTGCTCCGCCGCGGGCTCCGAGCCGTCACGGAACCCGGGAGCCGCCCGCGCTACATCATCCGCGGCGGGCTCGTCTTCCAACCCCTCGATGCCACCTATATCAATGCGCTGAAGAAAAACAGCAACACGGGAATACCCCTCGCCTTTCTCCGCGCGCAACAGCAGGAGACCGACCTGAATGAGCAGGGTATCCGCGAACCCGTCGCCCTCACCCTCGTCATCCCCACCCCCTCCACCTCCGGCTACGAGCAAGTCGGCGAGGCGCTGGTCACCGCCGTCAACGGCAGCCCCGTACACCACCTCGATGAGCTGGCCGAGCTACTCGACCAAGACACGGAGGACGGCATCATCCGCATCCGCATCAACAAAGCCCCCTACGAGCTCTACCTCGACCGCAGCACCGCCGATGCCAGCGACGAGCAACTGCGCCGCCGCGGCATCCCCGCCCTGCGCGTGCTGAGCAGCGAAACGGCGGACTGAGCTCCGCCGCGAGCCCTCCCGCCACGCATCCCCCGCACAGCGACGACACCCTGCCCTCAGCTCTCCTCCTCCGGCGGGAGGGGGGAGCGTCGGCGGCGCTTGGGGCGGTGCGGCTCCAGCGTCTGGCGGCGGCTCAGTTCGCGCGTGCGAGCCCGGCGCTTGGCCTGGTGCTGCAAATAGGCCTGCATGGCAAAGGCGCGCCCGCGCTGCACGGGGTGCGAGCTGCCGTCCGGCTCCATCACCGAAGCCTGGCGCGAATCCTTAAAGCAAGCGTCAAGAATCTGCCGCACCCGCAGCGCCAGCCGTGGCTCCTCGATGGGCACCATCAACTCCACCCGTCGGTCAAGGTTGCGGCTCATCCAATCCGCACTGGCGATAAAGTACAGCGGACTGCCCCCGTTGTAGAAGCTGAAAATGCGCGCATGCTCCAGATAGCGATCCACGATGGAGACAATCTTGGTGCCGGCTCGCCCGCGCGCACTCGTGGGCGCCCAGCAGCAAATGCCGCGAATGTTGAGGCGAATCTGCACCCCCGCCTCCGCCGCACGCTCCAGCGCCTCCATCATCTCCACATCGTTAAGAGAGTTCATCTTAGCGCGAATCTGCGCGCGCTCCCCTTGGCGGGCGCGCCGCGTCTCAGCCTCCACCAGCTCCAGCAGCCGCGCCTTCATCAGCGCCGGGCTCGGGAACAGGCGGCGAAAACTCGTCAACCGCGTCAGCCCCGTCACCGAATTAAAAAACTGAGAGGCATCCGCGCCGAAAGCCTCCTCGCAGGTCAGCAGCGAGAGGTCGCTGTACAGCCGCGCGGTCTTCTCGTTGTAATTACCCGTGCCAAAGTGGCAATAGCGGCGCAGTGTTCCATTCTCCCGCCGCACAATCAGCATGATTTTGGCGTGCGTCTTAAACCCGCGCACCCCGTAAATCACCTGCACCCCCGCGCGCTGCAACTTCTCCGCCTGCGCCAGATTCAGACGCTCATCAAAGCGCGCCTTGAGCTCCACCAGCACCGTCACCTGCTTGCCCGACTCCGCCGCACGGCACAATGCCGCGATAAAGCGTGAGTTGGGCGCCGTCCGGTACAGAACCTGCTTGATGGCCAGTGTGTCAGGGTCGGCGGCAGCCTCCTCCGCCAAGCGCACCACGGGCTCGTATGACTCGAAGGGATTGTGAATGAGAATATCCCCCTGAGCGATATTCTCAAACATCGACAAATCGGGATCGACATCCGCCGGCCAAGCACTCACCCATGGCTCCACCTTGAGCTGCTCGTGACCGGGCTCAAAAGCCAGGCGCTGCATATCGACCAAGCGCAACATGCCCGGCACGCGGAACAACGCCGCCTCCTCACCACCCACCATATGCACCACGCGCGCCGCCAGCGCCGCATCGCACCCCTGCGGCAGCTCCAGACGCACGCACTCGGAAAACTTGCGCGCCACCAGCACCTCCTCCATCTCGCGGGCAAAATCCCCCCCCTCCTCCTCCATCACCGCGATATCGCCGTTGCGCGTCACGCGGAACGGCAGCATGTTCAGCAGCCGCTCCTGCGGAAACAGCTTGTCGATGAAGGTCATCACCAAATCCTCCAGCAAGACATAAGAATCGCGCCCCAGCACCGCCGCATGCACGCAACGCGGGAGCTGCTCCGGCAGCGTCACCGCCACCAGCCGGCTGCTCTCCGCCCCGTCCGCCTGCAACTCCAGCGCCAGAATCAGGCTGAGATTCGGCAGAACGGGCGGCTGCTCCGTCTCCATCGCAATCGGTGTCAGCAGCGGAGCCACATCCGCCGCAAAATAGCTTTCCAAAGCCCCCCGCTGCGCCTCATTCAACCCGCTCATGGGGCGGGGATAAAGCCCCGCCTCCTCCAGCAGGGGTCGCAGTTCCTCCAGCAAGGCATACTGCTCGGCCACCATGCGCTCCGTTCGCAACCCGATACGCTCCAACTGCTCGGCGGGCGAGAGCCCCGTCAGATCCCGGCGCAGCTTACCGCTGCGGCGCAGCAGCATCAACCCTCCCACGCGCACCTGAAAAAACTCATCCAAATTACTCGCCGTAATCGACAGGAACTTCACGCGCTCCAGCAGGGGCAAATCCTGCCGATGCGCCTGATTCAGCACCCGCTGGTTGAACTCCAGCCACGAAATCTCACGGTTAATCAACATGACTTCCTCTCAGTGTAGCACCCCCTGCCTCCCAAAGCAAGCCAACATCGCCCCCGCCGCGCACAAAAAGGCCATCGACCGCGCAGGTCGACAGCCCCGTGTACCAACAGGCGGAGAAATGCGCAGCAGCGCTCAGCCCAGGCGGAAGGTGATGCGCGCCTTGCTCATGTCGTAGGGGGAGACCTCAATGCGCACGCGGTCACCCACAACCAGACGGATGAAGCGCTTGCGCATCTTGCCGGAGATGTGGGCGAGGAACTCGTGCCCGCCCGCCACCTTCACGCGGAACATCGTGCCGGCCAACACCGCCGAAACGACCCCCTCCATCTCCACAGCACTCTCATCATCGTCGTCGCTTGCTTTTTTGACCTTGGGAGCGGGAGCCGGGCGCTGGGCGCCGGAAGAACCGTTGGGACGCTGCGGCCTGCTGCCGCGACTGGGGAAGTTTGCCATGTGTTGTTCGGTATTGTTCGGGATCACGCGCCGCACTGCGGACGCGTCGCGCGCAGAGTTTAGCGCCGCCGCTGCGCTTTGGCAAGAGATTTTTCACCTCCGGGGCGCCAAAACTGCAAAAAATTTCCCTCATTCGCAAAAATGCGATTGACAAAAGAGGCATTTGAGAGTAGAGTAGCCGCCCCGAACACCAGAGGTTCGCCAGGCGCAAGCCATAACCGGAAAACAGACAACAATATGAAAACCTTCTCTGCCAAAGCTCAGGATATCGAGCGCAAGTGGTATGTGATCGATGCTGCCGACAAGGTACTCGGTCAGGTGGCCGTGGAAGCAGCCAATCTGCTGCGCGGTAAGAACAAGACGATCTTCACCCCTCATGTGGACTGCGGTGACTATGTGGTGATCGTCAACGCCGAAAAGGTGGTGCTCACGGGCAACAAAGAAAACGCCAAGATCTACACCCGCTACACCGGTTACGTCGGCAATCAGGTGGTGACCACCCCCGCCAAGCTGCGCCGAAAGCACCCTGAGATGCTGCTGGAGCACGCCGTGCTCGGCATGGTGCCGCACACCCGTCAGGGACGCGCACAGGCTGTCCGCCTCAAGGTCTACTGCGGTGCCGAGCATCCCCACGCCGCTCAGCAGCCTGAAGCCGTCACCATCGCCTAAGCCCCTTTCCGACTATGTCTACTACTCCCTACAACGCCACCGGCCGCCGCAAGGAGGCCATTGCCCACGCTTGGCTCACCCCCGTCGAGGAAGGCAAGTCCGGCAAAATCACGATCAATCGCCGCAGCTTCGAGGAATACCTGCCGACGGATACCCTGCAAAACGCAGTACTCCAACCCTTCTACGCCACCAACACCATCAAGAAGTATGATGTGCTGGTCGTCACCCGCGGCGGCGGCATCCACGGCCAAACGGGCGCTATCAGTCTGGCGATTGCCCGCGCTCTCGTCATGCTCGACGAGGAGAACCGTCCCCTGCTGCGCGCTCAGGGACTGCTCACCCGCGATTCCCGCATGAAGGAGCGCAAGAAAGCCGGTCGCCCGGGTGCTCGCAAGCGCTTCCAGTTCAGCAAGCGCTGATCCGTCCCCACACGGCACGAACCTCTCAGAAACCGCATGCCCCTGCCGGCATGCGGTTTCTCCGTATCGTAGGTATCGCGCACAGCGCGCCGATGTCCTCCTCTCCTCAGGACAACGCACTCTTGCGCGGACGCAGCCCGCGGGGGAAGCAGGTCTCGAGCTCCTCTGCCCGGCACAGCTCAAACGCCAACTCCGGGTTGTGAGGGTGCTTGCGCAAGCACTCCAACACATGATTACGCGTGGCAATGGCAGCCCGGAGCGCCGCCTGTTCGCCCCCATACTGCTTATCGGAAAAATAACGCGTGTAATGCACCTGATTACGGCACAGCGTCACACGCCAGCCCTGAAACGAAGTGAACTGGTAAGTAAAACGGGTAATATTCTTGAGCGATTTCATGCAGACGGCATTCTAGCGCAATAGTATACGGTTATCTACACCTGTTATGCGTCATACAAGAATTTTCTTTCTAACAAAACACACAAGCGCTACCATAGTGGCACCGTGAAACTCAAATCCATCACCTTCCGCTGTGCCGATGCACAGTACGCACGCCTTCATGCCGCTCTGGGAAACACCCCGCAAAACCGCACCGATCTCATCTGCCGCGCGCTGGACTCCTTCCTGCGCTTCGCGGAGCGCCCCGAAATCCGCGAGCTCGACCTCTTTGCCTTGGTGCATGCGGTGGAGGAGGGCGGCGACGCCACCCCCTTTGCCGACCAAATATGACAGTCCCCGAACGTACAGATGGCGCAATCGGTACGATTTTTTCCTTTTCGACCGGCGCATTCTGATGTATAAGGGGGAGCGTTGCCTCCGATGAGGGTTCTCTCCCCTTCTCGGCCTGCGGCACACAGATCTCTCTTTTCACCATACACAACTATGAGTTCATCCTTCCTGCCGGCTCAATACGCCCATCCCTACGACATCGATCCCCGCTACAGCAAGTCCGTCGCCTACTTCTGCATGGAGTACGCCATCGACAATGTGTTCAAGATCTACTCGGGCGGTCTGGGCTACCTAGCCGGGTCGCACATGCGTTCGGCAGGCGCGCTGCGCCAAAACCTTGTCGGAGTCGGCATTCTGTGGTCCTACGGCTATTACAACCAGATCCGCGCCGAGGACGGCTCCATGGCCGTGCAGTACCGCCGCAAAGAATACAGCTTCCTGGAAGATCACAACATCAAATTCCTCATCCGCATCTGCGGAGCCCCCGTGTGGGTCAAAGCCTACTTCCTGCGCCCCGAGACCTTCGGCACCGCACCGATGTTCTTCCTCTCCACCGACCTGCCTGAGAATGACGACCTCTCGCGCAGCATCACCCAGCGCCTGTACGACTCCAACCCCATGACCCGCATCTCGCAGTACATCGTACTGGGGCGCGGGGGTGCCCGCCTCTTCGAGGAGCTGGGTGTGGAGCCGGAAATCTACCACATGAACGAGGCGCACGCCATCGCCGCCGCGTTTAACATGCTGGCGCGCAACGGCGGCGATGTGGAAGCCGTGCGCAAGCGCTTCGTCTTTACCACCCACACGCCGGAGGAAGCCGGCAACGAGAAGATGGACATCAACCTCATGGCCAACTTCTCTTTCTTCGACGGGCTGACCCTCGACCAAGTGCGCCGCATGCTCAAGCTCGACCCCAACGAGCAGAGCTTCAACTACAGCTTGGCCGCGCTGCGGCTCTCTCACATCGCCAACGGCGTCTCCGCCCTGCACGGCGAAGTCTCCCGCCAAATGTGGAAGGACTACAGCGACATTTGCCCCATCACCCACGTCACCAACGCGCAAAACCGCGAATACTGGCAGGATCCCGAGCTGGCCGAGGCCTTTGCAGCCGGCGACCGCAAGGCTTTCCTCAACCGCAAGCGCGCCCTCAAGAAGGAGCTCTTCCGCACCGTGGGCGAACAAACCGGGCACCTCTTCGACCAAGATACCCTCACCATCGTCTGGGCGCGCCGCTTTGCCGCCTACAAGCGCCCGGGGCTCATTACGGAAAATCCCGTCATGTTCGAGCGCATGTTGCAGCGCACCAACCGTCCCGTGCAGATGATCTGGGCGGGCAAGCCCTTCCCGACGGACTTTGCGGCGGTCGACATCTTCAACCGTCTCAACCGCCTGAGCGACAAGTACCCGCGCTGCGCCGTGCTCACGGGCTACGAGCTGGGACTCAGCCGCCTGCTCAAAGACGGCTCCGACCTCTGGCTCAACAACCCCGTCGTCACGCGCGAAGCCAGCGGCACCAGCGGCATGAGCGCCACCATGAACGGCTCCATCTCCATCTCCACCAACGACGGCTGGGTGCGCGAGTTTGCCAAAGACGGTGAGAACTGCTTCATCATCCCCGAAGCGCACCCCGGCCTGGCACCCGAAGCGCGTGACCGCTCCGACCGCGACAATTTTTACAATGTGCTGGAGTCCAAGGTACTGCCGCTCTACTACGATAACCGCGAAGCCTGGCTCGACCTCGTCTTCCGCGCACTGGGCGACATCTGCCCCTTCTTCGATTCCGACCGCATGGCCGACGAATACTACACCAAGATGTACAACGCGCAGGTCTGACGCGGAGAAACAGCCTCCCCCTCACCGCCCCCTCTGCTCCGCAAGCAGTGGGGGCGCTGCGTTGTCTCCGCATGCGCCCCCTTTCTTCGACCGCTTGCAGTAGGGAGGGATAGGACGCACTTTGCGCTTGCCGCGCGGGAGGCTCTCGCCTACAATCGAGCCGCGATTTCATGGAGTTGATGCCCGACAGCCCAGAGTGTCCCCCCGAGTCCCCTGCGTGGCCCGTGCGTCTGCGGGGCTTTACGCTGGTGCTGCTGAGTGTCCTGCTGCTGGGCGCGCTGCTCAGCTACCGCGCCGAGGAGGTCAGCTGGGCCTGGCTACACCCCACGGCACACCCCGCCGAGCCCTGCAGCAACGCGCTGGGGCTCGTGGGACTCTACGCGGCGGGCATGCTCTATTGGCTGCTGGGTGCCGGGGCTCTCTACACAGCGATGCTGGGGCTGCTGCTGGGCTTTGACCTGCTCCTGCACCCGAGGGCGGCGCGGGGCGGACAGCTCGCGGCGCTGCCGGGGCTGGTGCTCTGCGCCTGTGCCGCGCTGGCGGTGCAGCCCTACGCTCTGCACGGCTGGGCGCAGGCGCGCGGGCTCGTCGGCAGCGGAGGCTATCTGGGCTATCTGGACGGCAACTGTCTCTTGGAGCCGCTGCTGGGGCAGACGGGGGCGCTCTGCCTGCTGGTGGCAGCGCATTGGTGCGCCCTGCTCTACTTTTCCCGCCTGAATTTCCGCAGCTTCGCGCAGGGGGTGGGCGAGGATGCCCACCGCCTTGCCGCATGGTGGCACACCCGCCGTGAACAACGTGCCGAGCGTCGGCAGGCCGAGCAGCTCGCCTGGCAACAGCGTGCGCTCGAGGCGCAACAATCCGCTCCCGAAGAGCCCGCGGAAGCCGCGCCTGCGCCCGAGCCCCGCCCGACCCTGCCGCCGCGCAGCCGGGGTAGCCTCCGGGAAAAACGGTATGCCCGCTCTGCCGAACCGGAGCCTGCACCGCAGCCCGATATCGAGCCCATGGTCGACCCGCTGCCCACCTTTGAGGACGAGCCGCTACCCGAGGCGCCTCATCCCGCACCCGCCCCCGAGTCAAGCCCTGAGCCGACCCCGGAGCCGAGCCGGACGAATGCCGCACAGCCCCGGCGCGGGGGGCGCGCCATCCGCGCTGACCGTCCCAACCTGCTCACGCTCATGGAGCAGGTGGAGGAGGAAATTGCCCTCACCGCCGACCACGACTGCGAGCCCTTTGCCGAGCCCGCCCCGCGCCGCCGCGAGGCACCGCGCCCCGCCCCGCGCCGTACCCCTGCTGAGGAGGAGCCCCGCCCCGCCCGTCGCCGCACCGAGCCGAGCGCCCCGCCCCGCCCCCTGCCCGCCGCTGCCGCAGACGACCGCCCGCAAGAGCCCGACTATCCCCTGCCGCCCTATGAGCTGCTGAAGTACGAGCCCATCTCGGAGGAGATGAACGAGGCGGTGCGGGCGGAGATGGCGGAGATGCAGCAGCGCATCATCGATACGCTCGCCAGCTTCCGCATCGAGGTGACGCCGGGCGACATCACGCGCGGCCCCTCCATCACCCGCTACGAATTTTTCCCGCCCTCGGGGCTGCTGATGAGCAAGTTCGAGAGCCTGGACAAAAACCTCATGCAGTCCACGCGCTCGTCCTCCATCAACATTTTGGCACCCGTGCCGGGCAAGGACACGGTGGCGATCGAGCTGGCCAACGCGCGCAAGACCCCCGTCTACCTGCGCGAACTGCTGCAATCGCCCGCCTTCCGCAACCCCAAGCTGCACATCCCCGTGGCGCTGGGCAAGGACGTGTACGGCAACGCCGTCATCGGCGATTTGGCGCGCATGCCCCACACCCTCGTGGCGGGCACCACGGGCTCGGGCAAGTCGGTCTGCATCAACAGCATGATTCTCTCCATGCTCTACAAGTTCCGCCCTGATGAGCTGCGACTCATCCTGGTCGACCCCAAGGTGGTGGAGATGCAGCCCTACCGCAAGCTGCCGCACTTGGCCTGCCCCGTGGTCACCAATCCTGCGCGCGTCATCGGCGCGCTGCGCTGGGCGGTCAACGAGATGGAGAAGCGCTACGCCTACTTCAGCCGTGTGGGGGTGCGCAATTTTGTGGACTTCAACGCCCGCGACCCCATGCTGGATCCCGACCCCGGGGTGCCGGAGGAGGAGGTCGACGAGGATTACTACTCCACGAGCGATGTGGCGAGCGACATCGTGCGCGAGATTGAGGACTCGAACGACGGGCGCGACCTGCCCGACGAGGAGGAGGAGACGCAGGGCGAGTTCGATTTCGATGCGGGCGAGCCGCTGCCGCGCCGCCTGCCCTATGTGGTCATCATCATCGACGAGCTGGCCGACCTCATGCAGCAGGTGAAGGAGGATTTGGAGAACTACATCAGCCGCCTGACGCAGAAGGCGCGCGCAGCGGGCATCCACCTCGTCGCCGCCACGCAGACGCCGCGCTCCAACGTGGTGACGGGCACCATCAAGGCGAACATCCCCAGCCGCATCGCGCTGAAGGTGGCAAGCCCGCTGGACAGCCGCATCATTTTGGAGACGAAGGGGGCGGAGAATCTGCTGGGCAACGGTGACCTGCTCTTCCTGCCGCCGGGGGGGATTTCGCAGCTGACGCGCGTGCAGGGGGCGTTTGTGTCCGATGCGGAGATTCAGCAGATTATCGCCTTCTGCGCCTCGCACGCGAAGCAGCATTTCGAGCAGAGTGTGACGGCGGAGATGAACAACGCAGACGGCGCACCCGCGCCGGACAATGACCGCATGACGTCCAAGGGGCTGAGCGAGGAGGACAATGAGCTTTACAACCGCTGCGTGAGTGTGGTGATTGCGGAGAACAAGGCGAGCACCTCGCTGCTGCAGCGCCGACTGCGCATCGGCTACGGTCGCGCCTCGGCGATGATGGATCTCATGGAGGCGCACGGCATCATCGGCCCCTCGCTGGGCCCCAGCCGCCCGCGCGAGGTGCTGGCGCAGCAGGGATAATCCGCCCGCGTGTTTCGGCTTTACATGGCGGGGCGCGGGGGCTATGATGGGCGCATGAGTTCTGTTTCTGACAATGCGGAGGCGCTGGTGCGTTTGGCGCTCGATGAGGATTTCGGCAGCGGGGATGTGACCTCGCTTTACTTTGTGCAGGAGGGTTTGCAGGCGCGGGCGCTGATGCGCACGCGCTCGGCGGGGGTGATTTCCGGCACGGAGGTGGCGGCGCTGGTGTTCCGCACGGTGGATCCCTCCCTGAAGGTGGAGATTCACCTGCACGATGGGGAGCAGGTGGCTCCCGGCGCGATGGTGATGAGTATCGAGGGTTCGGCGCGCTCGATTTTGGGGGCGGAGCGCACGGCGCTCAATTTTATTCAGCGCTTGTCGGGCGTGGCGACGATGACCCGCCGCTATGTGCAGGCGATTGCACACACGTCCTGCAAGCTGCTCGATACGCGCAAGACGACGCCGGGCTATCGCTTACTGGAGAAGGCGGCGGTGCGCCACGGCGGCGGCAATAACCACCGCCTGGGGCTCTATGACCGCGCGATGGTCAAGGATAATCACCTGATGACGGATGGCAACACGGCGCACTTGCAGGCGTGCATCACCAAGCTGAAGAGCGAGCGCCCGGGGGTGGAGGTGGAGCTGGAGGCGGATACGCTCGAACAGGTGCAGGCTTTCCTCAAGCTGGAGGGGGTGGATTACATTCTGCTGGACAACATGAGCTGCGAGGAGATGCGCCGCGCGGTGGAGTTGCGCGGCGGTGCCGCCAAGCCCTATCTGGAGGCAAGCGGCGGGCTGACGCTGGAGACGGCGCCCGCTGCGGCGGAGACGGGGGTGGATTTTATGAGTTTCGGCTGCCTGACGCACTCGGTTCCCTCGCTGGATTTGGGGTTGGATTTTACGGTGCAGCCCTGAGCGCACGCCCATGCTGAGCCCTCGCGAAGCGCTGATGACGCTCAACCTGATTCCGGGGTTGGGCTCGGTGCGCATCCAGTCGCTGCTGGAGTGTTTCGGCTCGGCGGAGTTGGTGCTTTCCGCCCCGGTGCGGATGCTGGCGCAGGTGCCGCGCATCGGCTCGGCGCTGGCGGCGGCGATTGCGGATTGGCGCAACTGCACGGATGCGGGGGCGGAGCTGCGGGCGGCGGAAGCGCTGGGGGCGCGGTTGGTGGTGCTGACGGATGATGAGTATCCCGCGGCGCTGCGCTGCATGAGCGACCCGCCGATGGTGCTCACCGTGCGGGGCGAGCTTGCGCCGCGCGATGGGGAGCGGGGGGTGGCGCTGGTGGGGACGCGGCAGGCGACGCCCTACGGGCTGGTGCAGGCGCGCCGTTTCGGGCGCGAGCTGGCGGATGCGGGCTGCACCATCATCTCGGGGCTGGCGCGGGGCATTGATTATGCAGCGCACAGCGGGGCGCTGGATGCGGGGGGACGCACGATTGCGGTGCTGGGCTTCGGTCTGGGGCAGCTCGGCCGCTCGGAAAATGCGGCGCTGGCGGAGGCGATTGCGGCGGGGCATGGGGCGCTGGTGAGTGAGTTCCCGCTCTACCGCCGCCCGGATCGCGGCACCTTTCCGCAGCGCAATCGCTTGGTGGCGGCTTGGGCTCGCGCGACGATGGTGGTGGAGGCGCCGCTGCACAGCGGGGCGATGCTGACGGCGGGGCTGGCGGCGGAGCGCTATGGTCGCCCGGTTTTTGCGCTGCCGGGGGCGGCGGAGAGTCGTTGTTCGGCGGGTTGCCACGCGCTGATTCGCGATGGGGCGGTGCTGTGCAGCGCCCCGCAGGAGCTGCTGGGGGATTTGGGCTGGTCGGGCCTGCCGCAGCAGGGGGATTTGTTTGCGGTGCAACGGCCGCGCCCGCAGGCCACCGCGCCGCGTCCCGATGCGCTGCAGCCGGATTCGCAGGAGGCGCAGTTGCTGCGTGCGCTCGAGGCGGGTCATGATACGGTAGACCGGCTATGCACGGCGCTGGGGATGGGGGCGTCCGAGCTCACGCCGCTGCTGCTGAAGTTGCAGATTCAGCACCGCGTGCAGCCGCTGCCCGGCGCGCGGTTTCGGGCGTTGTAAGCCGAGCCGCGTGCTTGACAGCCCGCCCGGCTCGCGGTATGCTGGGCGCACGATGAAGATGCGCCTGTTTGCCGCCCTTGCCGCCGCCCTGCTCTGCCCTCTTGCCGAGGCCGCTACGGTCATCCTCACCGGGGGGGTGGCGCTGCGCTCGTGGGAGAACAATCGCGGTCCGGCGGCGCATGACAACTGGTGGGCGAATTTTGTGCGAGCCTCGACGGTGGAAATCGGGCTGCTGCGCGCGCAGAATCCCCGGGCGCGCATCACGTGGATTATTTTCCGCCCCTCCTACGTCACGCGCGGGCGCGAGAACGGGATTGATTATGTATCGCGCGTGACGGATACAGGGCGCAAGCTGGGGGTGAAGCTGCTGTGGATTGATACGGCGGAGCAGGCTTTTGCCGCGATTGCGCGCGAGGGGCGCCGCGAGCCCATCAGCGCGTTCTATTATTTCGGCCATTCCAACGCGCATGCCTTTATGCTGGATTACAGCAACCGCATCATTGCCGCCAGCACGCAGTGGATGCACGAGAAAGATTTGTCCAAGCACTTGTCGCCCGAGCTGTTCCATCCGCAGGCGGATTGCCGCAGCTACGGCTGCTACACGGGGCAGAGCATGAGCGCCTTTTGGAAGAAGGCGACGGGGGTGCCCCTGTGGGGCAACACGGAGTCGACCCGCTACCAGCCCGTCGGCGACGGCAAGCTGCCCGTCGGGGCGGGTAAGTGGGTTCACTGAGCCCCGGTTCCGTCCGTTCGCAGATTTTTTTTGATTTTTTTTTGCCGCACCTCGCCCTCAGTGTGCGGGGTGTTTTGGGCGCTGCCCGGAGCGCTTCGCGTCGCACCCCCGCAACCCGCATGAAATCAGCAATTATTGAGTTTTCTTAATTGTTTTGGGATAAAGTTGAATGCCTCAATTTTTGCATCCTGAAAGGGCACACTACAGCTTGTAAGCGGCGCGCCGAACAGCTCCGCCGCGCACTATATGCTTGACAAGTGCTGCTCTGCCTGCTATCATGTCTGCGACATGAGAGAGTTCCTGACCATTCTGTTTTGTTTGTGCCTGTCGTGCTTTTCTCTTGCCGATACGGTGACGGATTTGCGCCCCGTGATTCAAGCGGCGGCGGCGGAGCACGGGGTGGATCCCGTGTTGGTGGAGGCGATTATCCGCTACGAGTCGGCGCATGCTACCTCGCACGCGGCGCAGAAGAAGAATAATCTGGCGGGGATTATGGGGCGCAACGGTCAGCGCCGCTATGCGTCCAAGGAGGCTTGTGTGCGCGATTTGGCGCGTATTCTCGGGGAGTACAAGGCGAAGGGTCGCGTGACGGTGGCTCAGATCGGGCGTGTGTACTGCACCGGTCCTGCTCCCTGGACGCGCTCGGTGACGGCGCACATGCGCTCGATTGAGCAGGGCAAGTGGGGCGAGCTGGAGAAGGAGCCCGCCCAGCAGAAGTCCTGAGCTCGCCGACATTTTTTACCCCCGTTCGGTATTCCCGAGCGGGGTTTTTGTGTGCTCAGGCGAGCTCTTGCCGTTCCCGGCTCAGGACAGGGGGCGGAGCTCAACAAGCACGAGCGGCGCCTGCCCCATGCCGTCGAGCAGGTCGAGGTCGCTCTCGCTCTGCACAAGCACGTATTCCGCACCCCAGAGCCGCGCCACGTCAGCGGGCTGCAGGCGTGGGGGCTGCACGAGGAGTCGCTCGCACTCGCTGCCGGGTTCGCAGCAGTCCTGCGCTGCTCCGGCACCGCCGTTGTTGAGCACAGCGATGATGCGCCGCCCGGCGGGCAGCTCGTGCAGGAGCTCGCTGAGCCCCAACGCGCTGCGCAGCAGCGCCAAGTCGCCGATGAGGCAGCAGGCAAAACCGGCATCAGCCGCGTTGCCCAGAAAGGCGGCGAGCACGCCCTCGCTCCCTCGCTCGGCCACGTCGCGCACGTAGAGGGTGGGCACGCGCAGCTGCGCGCAGTTGTTCCACAGGTCGCGCACGGTGGGGCTGCCGAGGCAGATGACATCCGCCCCGGCGGCGTAGCCGGAGAAGGCGCGCACGAGCGCCGCCGCCGATTCGGGCTCGGCCAGCAGAGCCTCTTCCACGCGCGCTGCCTCGCGGCGGGCGGCGGGCAGCAGCCGCTCGGTGTCGCCCACATGGGGCACATCGCCCAGGGCTTTCATCACCTGCTCCGGGTCGCCCTCGATGACGGTGCTCCGGCGTGTGAGCCCGGCAAAGCCGGTGCGGGTGACGGAGAACACCTCCGTGCTCGGCAGCTGCTCCAGCGTGCGCCAGAAAGGGTGAGCGGGCACATCGCCCAGCCGCAGCACATAGCGGGGCGGGCAGCGGCGCAGCAGTTTATCGCCGCCGTGCAGCAGGTAGGGAGCCAGTTCCTCGCGCAGACCGCTGGTGGCATCCGCCATCACGGGCACGCGCAAGGTTTGCGCCAGCCACAGGGCAGCCTCCTGCTCGCCGGGCTCCAGCGCGCCCAGCATGAGCACCAGCCCCTCTGCCGCGCGGAAGCGCAGCATCTGCGAGAGCGCCACCAGAGAGCCTCGGAAAGGCGGCGGGGCGGGTGCCGCCGCCACTTCCAACAGGCCGAGCTCGCCGCGCGCCTCATCCTCCCCCGCCGACCGCACATGCACATGCAGGGGGAAGCCGTCGGCCAGCATCTCGCTCAGGGGCGGCAGCTCGCTGACGGCGCAGGGCAGCTGCAGAACGGTGGTGGGCGCAAAGGCTCCGAAAAGCCCCTCGGCCTCCTCGGCGCCGGGTGTTCCGGTGCCGCCGCCGTCCGCAGCATCGCCGAAACTCAGCACCAACAGGGGGCGCCGCTGGTAGTAGGCCGCAGTAACGGCGGGGAGCATGGCAGCGGCATCGCTCACGCTGCCGGCGGCCACAGCCACGGGGCGCGCCGTGGCTTGCACGCGCCCGAGAGCGAAGAATGCGGCGGTCGCGGCATCGCTCACCGCCCAGCGGTGAACCACGGGGCAAAGGCTCAGGCTGCGGCAAAGCGGCGCCGTGGCAGCGCCGGGGCAGCACACCCATTCGGCCGTGCCGGCCATGGCGGTACAGGTAATCAATGTGTGCATCGGGTCGGGGGGAGAGGGGGTAAAACGGACAGGGGCAGCTCCACCTGCTCGCCCAAAAAACGGGGGGCATGCGGCAGGAAAAGCTCCAGCAGCATCAGGACGCGCGCGGCGCGCTCCCGCAGCATCTGGCGCAGGTGCGAAGCGCGCGACAGCCCCACCAGCGGGGCTTCCAGCCCCTCGGCGGCCAGGCCGAAGTGGCGCGCCAGCAGCACGGCGCGATGCACATGGGCTTTTTGGCTCACCAGCACCACCTGTTCGGCGCCGAAGATGCGGCGCGCGCGCAGCACACTGTCATAGGTACGCAGCCCTGCGTAGTCGCAGACGATGCGCTCCGCGGGCACGCCGCGCGCCACGAGGGCGGCGCGCATCTCGCGCGGCTCGTTGTAGTAGCGGTCGCTGTTGTCGCCGGAGACGATGAGGCAGCGCACCCGCCCGGAACGCCAGAGCGCGGCGGCGGCCTCCATGCGCCCCTCGAAGAAAGGGCTGCGCACCCCACGGCTCAGGTAGCGGCTGCACCCGAGCACCACCCCCACCCCGCCGCTGCGGCAGTCCTCCGCGCGGCTGCGGCAGTGGGGCGCCGCCTGCAGCTCCGTCCACAGGTCAGCCGCCGCCACGAGAACCAGCGCCGCCGCCACCGCCGAGGCACTCAGGCGCCACAGCCAACGCAACAGCGGATGCCGATGAGAAACGCGCTCGGGCATCAGGAAACGGGAATCACTTGGATGCGCGTCGTCAGCTCATGCCGCTCGCCGCAGCGCAGCAACAGATTCTCGGCCGGCACCGCCGTGGTCTCCACCGCGAGGAAGCCGCGCGCCTGCCCGGCGCCCAAATCGCCCATGGAGGCTCCCAGCGCCTCCCCGGGGTTCCACACCACCGCCGAGCCGCTGCCGGCGCGGCAGATGCGGATGCTGCGTCCCCAGGCGGGGTCGTGCAGAATCAGCTCGGTGTTCTCGGGCACGGGGTGGTAGATGCGGTCGATGTGCCCGGCGGGGATGAGAGGATCCTCGGCGTGGGGCACGGCATCCGCAGCGTACTCGGTGAAAGCACATTCTTCCAAGCCCGTGAGCGCCACCTGTTCGTAGTCGCTCACGGCAAAGTAGCTGTGCATGGCGGCAGAGAAGGGCATGCTGCGCGGCACATCGAGGGTGATGAGGCTCAGCGTGAGCTCCTCGCCGATTTCCATGGCCACCGCGCCGCTCGGCATGAGCTCCTGCTCCGGTGGCAGCGCCAGCAGCAGGCGCACCCGCCCGTCCTCACCCTCCTCGCAACTGCCCACCTGCCACAGGCTCGTGCGTGCGATGCCGTGCGAGGGCAGCGAGGGGTCTTCACTGTTCTTGCCGAACCAGGGCCAGCAAAGGGGAATCCCCCCGCGCAGCGCCTTGCCCTTGCGGAAAACGGCCTTGGGGCTCATGTAGAGCACGGGGCGCTGCCCGGCGGGAGCCCAGCGCAGCACCTGCGCTCCGTAGAGCGAAACCTCGGCGCTGCACAGCTTGGTGTCAATGCGGATGATGGGGAAATCCTCCCCGTAGGGATACTCGGTGGTGACCATGGCGTGCTGAGGCGATATTAGCAAATGCCGCCCGCGCATGCAAGCGTGCATTGCCCCGCCCGCGCAGAATCCCGACGCGCCCCCCTGCCCCCGCCGCGTCCGCTCGCGGCAGCACCCGGGCGCAAAGCCACCATGCACGGCCGGAGCGACCGCGCATGGTGGCTTGCCAAACAGCGTAGCGACGGGGCTTAACCGATTTCGGCGCGGCCGGACAGGCGCACCCCTTCCTCCATGGAAAGGACGCCGGTGGTGATGTCGCCGGCGACGGCGGCGCGTCCCTTGAGGTGGCAGCGCTCGCTGCGGACATTGCCGTCCACATGGCCGTAGATATGCACCTCGCCCGCGTGGATATCGCCCTTGATGTTGGCCATTTCACCGATGGTCACCTTGCCGGAATCCGACAGGATTTCACCCTCGATTTTGCCGTCGATGTGCATGTCGTTCTGGAAGCGGATGGAACCGATGATTTCGATTCCCGATGCCAAGACATTCGTGCTGGGAGTACTCATAACAAGACAATTGCTTAAGATGACGCGCAACTCACACCGTCATGATTTCCTTTTCCTTGGCGGCGAGCTTCTCGTCCACCGTTTTGACGTACTTGTCCGTCAGTTTCTGGACCTTTTCCTCCAGACGGCGCACATCATCCTCGGTGATGACGTTGTCGGCCTTGAGTTTCTTCACGCCGTCCATGCCGTGCTTGCGGGCGGCGCGCACGCGCACCTTGGTGTCCTCGCCCTGGCTCTTGACATACTTGCAAAGCTCCTTGCGGCGCTCGCCCGAGAGCTCGGGAATCGGCAGGCGCACGGAGCGCGCGTCGATGATGGGGTTGAGGTTGAGCTTGCTCTCGGCGATGGCTTTCTTAATGTCGTTCAGGGTGCCGGGGTCAAAGGGTTGGATGAGGATGGAGCGGGCATCGGGCGTGGAGACCACGGCGAGGCTCTTGAGCTTCATGTTCGTGCCGTAGGAGGCCACATAGATGTCCATGTTGTCCACGAGCGAGGGGGAGGCTTTCCCCGTGCGCACGCCGGCGAGGTCGGTATCGAGGTGCTCCAAGGCCTCGTCCATGGCGGATTCGACCTCGAGCAAGAGTTCTTCTGCGTCCATTGTTGTGTGATGTGTTAGAGAAACGGGTCAGCTGATGATGGTGCCGATGGTTTCGCCCAGCAGGGCGCGGGTGATGTTGCCGCTGCGGTGCATGTCGAACACCATGATGGGCTTGCGGTTATCCTTGCACAGGGTGAAAGCGGTCTGATCCATCACCTTGAGGTTGCGGGCAATGCACTCTTCGTAGGAAATGGTATCGAAGCGGGTGGCAGCGGGGTCGAGCTTGGGATCCGCAGTGTACACACCGTCCACGCTGGTGGCCTTCATCACCACCTCGGCGTTGATTTCGCAGGCGCGCAGCGCCGCGCCCGTGTCGGTGCTGAAGAAAGGATTGCCCGTGCCCGCGGCGAACACGACCACATGCCCCGCGCGCAGGTAGGCACGCGCCGTGTTGCGCACATAGGGCTCGGCCACGTTCTTCATCTCGATGGCGCTGAGCACATGGGCGGGCACGCCCGCCTCCTGCACCGCCGAGCAGATGGAGAGCGCGTTCATCACCGTGGCGAGCATGCCCACATAGTCCGCCGTGGGACGATCCATGCCGCGCACGCTGGCCTTGGCGCCGCGCCAGATGTTGCCGCCACCCACCACGATGGCGATTTGCAGCGGCGCCCGGCGCGTAGCCTCGGCAATCTCGTTGGCGATGCGCGCCACAATCTCGGGCGAGATATTGTCGCGACTGCCGGGAGCGCGAAGAGCCTCCCCGCTCAATTTCAACAAGATACGCGTATAAACCGGCTTGGTGTCGCTGCTCATATCCGAAAACTGCTCTGCTGTTCCTGCTCAGTCTGCCATGTTCTCCCCCAAAAAGCGAGCCCAAAATGCGTGCTGCCCCAAAAAGCAGGGTTGTTCGCATTGCCTCAAAAATCCAGTCACCGAACTGACACATCTCACGGGTTAGGCTGA
>JBJEVN010000004.1:0-134215 GCA_051884385.1 Akkermansia sp. | reverse complement strand
GCCATAGTTTTGCCAGTTACCATGCGGCACGTTTTCGAAATCTGCCGCAGCTTCAAGCCGAAATGGGACACCGCGATTCGGTGTTGTTGCGCACGCGCTATATGTCTCCTTTGCGCTTGAGTCGACGTGAGCTTCAGCGATATTGGGAGCAACATTCGGGAGCCTGAGGCGTCACGGACGACAAGCCTTTCTCTGTGCATGGAAGTGAACGAAAACCCTGTGTCGTTTTTGTTCGCTCGGGGCTCCCAGTCGCATCAGGCACTTGCATTCGGGGGCGCGTGTGCTATGATGGGGCTGTGAGCGATGCGGCGGAACAGGCAGAGCCGCTCGGGGTGGGTGCCGAGATGAGCACGGAGCAGAAGCTGGCGTACCTGCGCGAGCGTGCGGCGCATTGGCGCGCGGCGCAGGCCTTGGGCACGCTGCGCGAGACGATGGTCTTTGCCGCAGGCAATCCCCGCGCGCAGCTCATGCTGGTGGGCGAGGCGCCCGGCAGCGAGGAAGAGCGCCTGGGCGAGCCCTTCGTGGGGCCGGCGGGGCAGCTGCTCAACAAAATTCTCGCGGCGATGGGGCTGCGGCGCGAGGAGGTCTACATTTCCAATGTTTGCAAGTGGCGCCCCTCGATGGGGGAGCGGCAGGGCAGTGCCAACCGCCCGCCGTCGGCGGAGGAGCTGGCGGTCTCGCGCCCGCTGATTTTGGCGGAAATCCGCGCGATTCGCCCCCGCTGCCTCGTCTGTCTGGGTGCTAGCGCGGCGCGCGCGCTGCTGCAGTGCGAGTCGGGGGTGGGGGCGCTGCGCGGGCGCTGGGCAACGTGCCAAGGGGTGCCCGTTCGGGTGACCTACCACCCGAGTTACCTGCTGCGCAATGCGGCGCTGTCGGCGCGGCGCGCGGTGTGGGAGGACATGTTGGCGGTGATGGAGTGCTGCGGTCTGCCCGTCAGTGAGCGACAACGGCGTTATTTTCTGCCATGAGGTGCGTGTGGTTCTTGTTGGGGATGTCGCTGCTGCTCGGTGCTTGCCATTGGTCTGCGGCGGATTGGCGGCGGCGGGCATTGGCGGGTGAGCCGCGGGCGCAGTACGAATATGGCCGTTGCCTGCTGACGGGGCAGCGCGGTTTGCCCCGCGATGCGTCGGCGGCCTTACCATGGTTGCAGGCGGCGGCGCAGTCGGGCTTGCCGCAGGCGCAGCGCGCGCTGGGGCTGTGCTACGAGCGTGGGCTGGGGGCGGAGGCTTCGGTGGAGCAGGCGCGGCGTTGCTATGCGGCTGCAGCCGGGCAGGGGGATGCCGTGGCGGCCATGGCCTGCGCCCTGCTGGAGCTGCGGACGGGGCACCGGGCGGCGGCGCTGCGGCGCCTGCGCCGTTGGGCCGATGAGGAGGAGCTGCCGCAGGCGCAGCTGCTGCTGGGGATGCTGGGGCTGGAGGGCACCTTGGGGCGCGACAGCGCGGCGGAGGGGGTGCGCTATCTGCGTTATGCGGCGATGCAGGGCAGTGGGCAGGCCTGCCTCCTGATGGCGCTGTGTTATGCACGGGGGCTCGGCGTGCCGCGCGATGAGGGGCTGGCGCGGGGATGGCTGCAGAATGCGGCCGAGTTGGGGGCGGCGCAGGACCTGCCCGCCGGTGAGCCGGACTAATAGTCAGCTAACAGTCATGGCGCGGCTCGCGGCGGCTGTGTTATCGTGGGCGCTGTTATGGAGTTTCTCGTGTCGGCGGGTCTGTTGGCGGCGGTGTTGGGCTGGCTGTTGGGGGCGTATCGTCGGGTGGAGGAGCTGCGGCGTGGGGTGGAGAGTGCTCGGGCTCTGTGGATGGCGGACACGCGCCGCCGCAATGACTGTTTGGGCGATTTCGAGGCGGTGTTCACTCCCCTGAGTGAGGCGGGAAATGCTGCTCTGTTCGAGCTGCTGGAGGCCTCTCGCCTGGCGCTGACGGCGGAGCAGGCCGCGTTTCCGGCAGCGGCAGCGGGGGAGCCCCGTCTGCGTCGCTGCCTGCGGGGTGCCCTGTCGGAGGCGGAGCGCTGCGAGCACCTGCGCCGCCACGAGCGCTTACAGACGCTGGGCGGTCACCTGCGCACGGCGATGTATCGCCAGGAGCAGAGCGAGCGGCTGCTGAGCCGAGCGGCGAGGCTGTACAACAGCGCGTTGGAGGAGCCGCCGATGCTCCTGCTGCGGCATGCCTTGGGTTTTGAGCCCTGCGTCCTGCCCCCCTGGCTGCAACGCGATCGCCCGCCTCCCGACGAGCGGGCAGGCGGGCGATGAAAGCGGGTATGCCGGGCAACTCAGGCCTCGGGAATCTCGCCGTCGGGATAAATCAGCTCCTTGGGAGCAGGCACGATGCTGCGGATGGTCATCTTGACCTGCGCCCCGCCGATCTCGATGGGCAGGCGCAGGCTGTCGCCTACGCGGTGGCCGATGAGCTTGGCACCCAGTTTGGAGCTGTAGGAGATGATGCGCTCCTCGGGCACGGAATCCCAGGCGCCTAGGATGGTGTAGACGATTTCCTGCCCCTTGTCGGTGCAGAAGGTTACTTGCGTCCCCATGCCCGTGGTCTCGCAGGTGGCACCGCTGAAGTCGGTCGGCGTGGCCGTGGCCAGCAGGCGCGAGAGCTCTTCCGAGCGGCGCATGAGCACCTGGCGCGTGGCCTTGGCATCCTGGTAGCCGCCGTTCTCGCGCAGGTCGCCCTCGGCGCGGGTGATTTCCAGGTCGTGCTTGTTCTTGGGGATGCGCACGTTGATGATGTCCTCGTACTCGGCCTTGCGGGCGGCGAAGGAGCGCAGGGAGACGTAGAGGTTCTGCTTCTCCTTGTGCGCGGTGCGCGCCAGAACAATTTCCTGCAGCGAGGGATGCACCTTCATCATGAGCGCCAGCAGGGCGTTGCGGTGCAGCTCCGAGATAGCCGAGCAGTCGTAGATGGCCTTGGCAAAGGGGCGGGCTTCTTGATCGGAAAGACCCGTGACCAGATCGGGCGCCAAATCCTTTTCCTTCTCATCGATGAGCATGTTGCGGAGTTTGAGGGCTTTGTTGGTGCCGCCCTCGGTGTTCTCGGCCTCGATGGCGTTGATGATGGCTGCACCAAGCGGCATCTTGGTGCGCTCGAAGAGCTCCTGCGCCAGCCCCTTGCGCTCCTTGCAGATCCACACCAGCACCTCGGGCTTGAGATCTTGGCGCGAGATGCCGTTGGTCAGGTCGGAGAAGAGCTGCTCCTTGGCTCCCTTGGCGATGATGAAATCGGCGGCAGCCCCGGTGACCTTGGCTCCGCCGAACAGGAAGATGTTGATGACGTAGGGAAGCCAGCTGTCGCCCTGCGCCTCGGGCAGCGCCTCAAAGATGCGGCGCTGGCGGGCGGCGGAGAGTTCGCCGATGAATTTTACGATGTTCTCCGAGCTGATGTTGCGCAGCTTATCGGCCAGCCCGGTCAGGCTGTCGACCCCGGCCGCTGTCAGCGCGGCATCGAGCGCCTCGCGCGCCGCAGCATCGCTGCTCATGGTGTCGAGAATATCATCGCGGATGATGATGAGCTCCAGCACGCGCTCGGGCTCAAAGGAATGCTCGGGACGCACATGCGCTTCGATGTCGGCGATGAGCTGCGCGGTGATGGCAGGTTCGCTCTTGAGAATGTCGAGCTTGGCCTGATCGAGCACATGGACGCAGGACTCCAAATCCTTGGCATCGCGATAATCATCCAGCAGCGCCTCGGCGGCGCTGGTGGCGTGGCGCAGCACGATGGGCTCGCCGCGGCGCGTCGGCAGGCGGAATCCGGGGTCATCGCGCATGGCAGCGCGCGCCTTCTCCCACCAGCTCTTCCACTCCTCGGCTTCCACCACGCGACCGCTGAGGAATTTCTCCAAATCTTCGGGCTGCATGGGCAGCACCTCGTCCACACCTTCGCGCAGGGACTTGTTGTGCTCGAGCACCATGCGGATAAAGCCGAGCAGGGTGTCCTTGCCCGCCGCGCGGCTGCGGCAGACCTCGGGCTCATCGTAGCAGGTGATGAGGAAATGCCCCTCGGGGATGGGGGTCAGTTCGTTGTAAGCCAGCTTGAGCCCGAGAACATGCGCTTCCTTGTTTTCAAAGTCGATTTTGATTTTGCTCTTAGCCAGTGACCATGCTGCCACTTTTCCCACGCCCCATTCCTGGTGCATCACATATTGTCCGGGGGCAAACTTATCGAGTCTTGCTGCAAAGTCAGTCGGAATTTTACCCGACTGTACTAATTTTTCGAGATCGGCATGCATACGTGAGTGACATAATACCATGCCTTCTGTCAAGGTCAACCCCGTATCGGGATTTTTTTTGAAAAAAAGCAAGAATTGCCTTGGAAAACGGCGCCTTATCCCCGGATGAGACGCAGCAATCGCTCCATGTCATGCGTGTCATAACGCTGGTCGAGCGGCAGGGGCAGCAGGCGGCGCGCCAGGCGGTTGGCGCTGTCGCTCGCACGGCTGTCGGCGATGACCTCGGGCCAGTAGAGGGGCAGCGCCACGCCGGCATCTACCAGGCTGTCGCGTAGCCCCGGAATGGCCGTGACCAAGGGGTAGCATTGGGGGGCGCTCGGCGGCTCCTCCGGCAATCGCAGGTGATTGAGCTCGCGGAGCGCGGCGTGCAGCACGCGGTAGTTGGCGCAGCGGCGCCGCGCGGCTGCGGGCCAGTCGATACTGCGCAGCAGGCGGCGGCTCAAGGGCGACATGCGGCGCGGTTCGCGGCTCAGCCGAGCCTCGGCGCGCTCGGAGGCGGGCAGGGCGGCGGCAGCGCCGGATTCCGTGCGGAGCAGCAGGGCGCGAGCGGCCGTGTAGCTGCGGTCGCAGCGGCTCGGCAGGGCGAGCGGATGGGGCGCTACGGCCACACCGCCGTCGCACAAGCCGCCGAACTTGCGCGGGCTGTAGAAGCTGCCGGCGGCTTGGGGCAGGGGCGGGGCGTAGAGCGCGGTGGTGTCATCCGCGAGCGCCGCACCGGGGAAAGCCTCGACCGCCTGCCGCCAGGTCGAGCCCGCGAGCCCGAAGTAGTTGATGAACACGGCGGCATCGTCCTCCCCGGCCTCATCGGGCAGCAGGGGGCTCAGGTCGTCCTCGTCAATCTCGTAGCGGCAGACGGGCAGGTGCAGGCGGCGCAGCGGCTGCAGCAGGGTGTCGCAGGCAAAGCGCGGCACCCACACGCGGCGCGGTCGCTGAGGCAGCGCTTGCAGCAGTAGCTGTAGCGCGGCGCGTCCGCTGTCTACATAGGCACAGCAGGGCGACTCGGTGTGGGGAAAACAGTCGCAGAGCGGCAGCTCCAGCCCGAAAGCTCCTCCCATGAGGTCGCTGCACGCGTGTCGGCTCATGCCGTGGGGCGCTGCAGGGTCTGCGGTGAGGGGTGAAACACGAGCACCTGCCGCTCCGGTAGTTGGTGTTCTGCCCCCGTGCGGGGCAACAGCAGGCGGCGTGGTCGGCGCGTCACCATCCGAAAACTGCCGAAGCCGGCGAGTCGCACCTCGCCATCGTAGCGAAGCCCCTCGCTTAGGGCGGTGACGACGGCATCGAGCGCCAGACGGGCGGCATAGTGGGTGGCGGTGCCGCCCAGCGCCCGGCGGATGCGCTCTTCGAGTTGCCGTTTATTCATGAGGCAGCGCCTGTCCGGCGCGCTCGAGCAGTTGGTGCAGTTGCTGCGCGCGGTCCGGGTTCATCTTGAGCAGCTGATGCACGTTGGCATTGAGGTCGGGATCGGCGCAAATGTGGCTCATCAGCCCGCTGACACATTGCTCGGCGGCGCGGTGCTGCTCGGGGTCAGTCGCTTGGCTGAGGCGCTGCAGGGCATCCTCCAGCGAGCGGAGCGTCTGCTCGGCCAGCTGTTCGGGGGTATACACTTCCTCGGGGCGGACATCGCCGGGGGGAAGCGAGGAAATATCGGCGGAGACGGGGCTGAGTAGCAGGGCGGCAGCGGCGGGGATGATGAGGGCGGAGTGGCGCATGGTAACAGAAGAGGAGGACAGGGGTTAATCGCGTCGTCCGCTGCGGCTGAGCAGCAGCAGCGCATAGTAGGCTAGCATGGCTAGCGAGGAGAGGGCGGCGGCGACATAGGTCATAGCGGCCCAGCGTAGGGCAGTCGCCGCCTCGCCGCGCAGGACGCGTCCCTCGCCGTGGCTCTCCAGCCACGCCAGCGCGCGGCGCGAGGCATCGAACTCGACCGGTAGGGTGACGAATGCGAACAGCGTGGTCGTGGCAAACAGCGCCAGCCCTACCCAGGCCACGGTGGTGCCGCTGCCCATGGCGGCCAACACGAGACCGAGCATGAGCACGAACTGCCCCAGCCTCGAACCGATGTTGACCATGGGAACGAGCGAGGAGCGCAGCGAGAGCCAGGGGTAGGCCTGCGCGTGCTGCACGGCGTGGCCGCACTCGTGTGCCGCCACGGCCATGGCCGCGACCGTGGCGTTGTGGTACACATCCTCGCTGAGGTTGACCGTGCGGTCGAGCGGATTGTAATGGTCGGTGAGCCGTCCGGGGGTGCTGATGACGCGCACATCGTCCAGCCCGTGCTCCCGCAGCATGAGCTCGGCGGCCTCGGCTCCCGTCAGCGGAGCGCGCTCGGCGGAGTACTTGGCGAAACTGGCGCGCATGTTCTGCTGAACAATGAAGCCGATGAGACCCGCGCCGAGGATGAGCAAGAGCCCGATCATCGTGGCGCCGCTGCCGAGCAGTGCCTCGCCGCCGGGGGCGGCGTAGCCGTAGTCGGAATAGCCGTACTGAGCCAAGTAGGGGAAGAAGGATATCATGTTGTTTAGATGGTGCGGCGAGCCGCTCTGTTCAACCATGGGCGGGCTGAGGGCGGCGCATGCTAACAAAAAGCCACCCTCCTGTCAATGCCGATTCGCAAAAAGTTCGGAAAATCAATCCGTTTTGTTGTCGGTTGCCGCCACGCGCGCTGCGTTGCGCCGCAGGTGCTCCGCGCCGATGCGGCGCAGGGGACTGCCGGTAAACAGGGTGTTGAAGGTCGCCTCATCGAGTTGCTCCATCTGCTCGGTCGTCAGATCGCGCAGCGCTGCGGGCATGAGCAGGTGCGGGTCGACGGGCGGCTCCGGGCGGGGACGGTTCCAGGGGCAGACCTCCTGACAGATGTCGCAGCCGTAGAGACGCTCGCCCGCCACGGCTGCCAGCTCGGGGGGCATGGCCTCGTGGCGCGCCTCGATGCTCCAGTAGGAGAGGCAGCGGCGGGCATCGCACTGCCCGTCGTGCAGGGCGTGGGTGGGGCAGGCTTCTTCGCAGCGTCGGCAGTTGCCGCAGCGCGCGGGCTGCGGCGTGTCACAGGGCAACTCCAGCGTGGTGAGGATGCATGCCAGGAAACAGTAACTCCCCCGTTGCGGGCGGATGAGCAGACCGTTGCGCCCGCGCCAGCCCAGTCCGGCCTCTTGGGCGAAGAATCGCTCGCTGACCGGGCCGGAATCGCTGAAGCAGCGCTGCTGCCCGCCGTAGAAGGAGAGTGTCTCGTCCAAATCGGCTAACTTGCCCGCCAGCATCTTGTGGTAGTCCTCGCCCTGAGCATAGCGCGCCACGCGCCCTCGCACGCGCCGGGCGTCCTCGCGCGCGTATTCGTAGGTCAGCATGACTACGCGCTGCACTCCCGGCAGAACCCGCTCGGGGCAGAGCCTCGCCGGCAGGTGGCGCTCCATCCAGCGCATGCCCGCGTGCTCGCCCGCCGCCAGCCAGTCCTGCAACTGCGTGCCTTGGTTCGCATCGGCGCGTGACACCCCCAGCGCCGAGAAACCCAAGGCGCGCGCCGCATACTCCAGAGCCTGTCGGGCAGCATGCATCAGCGCGGTTGTACCTTGATGGGCAGGCGACCGCCGCGCAGCCACAGCAGCAGACGCTCCTTGGAGTGTTCATTGATGGGCAGAATCTCCACCACGCGGCGCACGGCATTGGCCAGGCGGGTGTGTGCGGGCGTCTTCTCCGGCGCGGTGGCCGCCATGCCTTCCTTGTAGGCCAGGCGTTGCATATTGGCGGAGGCCTGCTTGTTGCCCAGAGCGGCAGCCTTGCGGTAGAGCGAGAGCGCCACGGCTGTATCCTCTGCCACGACCGTGCCGCTCTCATAGAGGGAAGCCAGATTGTTGAGGCAGTCGGCATCGTGTTGCAGCGCCCCCATGTAGAGCAGCTTGGCCGCTTTGGTGCGGGCGTTGTGGCTGTAGCAGATGGAGGACATGTAGAAGAAGATGTGCGGGGTGTGCGGATGGGTCTGCGCCAAATGGTGCAGGTGCTGCCAGGCCGCGCGTTCATCGCGCTTCACCCCGCGCCCCAGCATCAGTAGCCGCGCTTGCTCGGCGCGCGCCTCCGGCAGCCCTGCATCCGCCGCGCGGCTATACCATCTGTATGCCTCAGCGTCATCGGGAGTGCAGCCGTAGCCCTGCTCCGCATAGCGCGCCAGATGCAGCATCGCCTCGGCACAAAACGCATGCCACGAGCTGTCCTGAGATGCTGTTGCGTGACTTTCCGCCAGCGTGCGCGCCAGCGCACAGGCCTCGCCCGGCTTGGCCGGCAGCCCCTTGTAACGCCCCTCGTACACGGCGAGCAGCAGTCGGGCCGCGGGGGCATAGCCGTTGCGTACACAGGCCTCCAGCATGATGGGAACCCCCTCCATGTTGAGTTGGGAGGCATCTTCGAGGGTGGCCTTGGCCTGGGCATACATGCCCTCCACATCCCAGCGCGTGAGCGTGTGACGCTGCTGCGCCCCCGCCTCTGCGGCCGCGACCCAGATCAGCATGGGGATGATGAGCCACCCGTTCATAAGCCTATCTATAGCATGCCGTCGAGCCCTTGTCCATGAAAAAGCAGGGCGTCGCGGGTGCGGTGCCGGGTGCCATCGGCGTCCTCGGGGCATGTACAGCATTGGCGATGCTGTATGCTCCCGCATGCTGGTAGAGAGGGACTTGTTAATCTTTTTGCCGGCACATAGGACCTACAGCCGATGAACCATTACTCATTGTCTATTGAATATCAAAGAAGAGATTTTTTGGGTCAAAAAGGCTTGCATACAGCATCGCCAATGCTGTATGCTCTTCCGCGCTATGGTGGATCTCCGTATTTCGCTTCAGTTATCCCAGTTCCTGAAAGGAATGGCAGTGTTGCTTATGGTGTATTATCATTTGGATGGGACGTATTTGCCTATCAGGGGCGCGAGCTGTGTGGCGATATTTGCGTTGGTGACGGGGTATGCTCAGGCTTTGAAATCGGAGGATAGGTGTTTTCGGGATTCGATGAAGGAAGTCGCCAAACAGTATCAACGTTTTTACCGGCGCTATCTTTTGTGCTTGCTTGTGTGTGCTCCGTTGCTTCATGTGTCATGCCGGGTTTTTCTGGAGACCTTGATTCCGCTGTTTCCCAATGCCCTCGCTGATAGTTGGTGGTATGCTTTTTGTTACACGTTTTTAGTGTTTGTGGCTTTCCCCGTGATGTGGCTGTGTCAACACCGAATTTCGGAGCGCTTTGTCGTGCCGGTTCAGTGTGGGATCGCCATTGGCTGCATGCTGATTCCCGTCGTGGCATCTCATTTGGGCTTCCCCGGTGTGTTGACCCAAGTTTGGGGCTGCGTGCCATTGCTGCGGACACTGATGTTCACACCCTACTATATTTTCGGGTTTGTCTATTGTTCTGTATTGAGGGATCAAAAATACGAAAAAATGGCTTATCTGTTGGTAGCTCTGTGCGCGATTGTCTGTTTCCCGTTTTCATGGTACGACATTGATGGTATTCGTGCCGTCAATGTCGGGAGGGCTTTTTGCCTCGTCATCGTTGCATCTCTGCTGCTCTATCGTTTCCGTCCGGCGAGAATAGGGGGCGTTTTTTTGGGAAATCTGTCGCTGTACATCTGGCTGTTTCACATGCCGCTCCATTCCTTGCTGATGAGCAACCTGCATTATAGCGGGCTGCATGCCTCGTTGAAATTCACCGTGACTTTTGCCCTCTCCACGGTGATAGCCTATGCGATCGCGTGGGTGCTCGCTCTGCGGAAGGGAAAAAAGGTGTTGATTGGGTGACGGCAGGCGATGCCCTGTTTCTGCCTCTCGCCGCATCTCCGCCGGGGATGTGGTTGTGCGCGGGAACGGCGGGCGCAGCTTGGGCGGAGCCTGTTTTGTTGCTGCTGCGCCGCGCTTTGGGCTTGAAGCGCTGCGGTGTCTGTGCTATCAATCACCTGACTGAATTTTTCCTGCTATGCCTACTTCTTCTCTCTTTCGCCCGATTGACGGTGGGGTGACGGTTGCCCGCGGTTTTGTCGCCAATGCCCTCAGCTGCGGCATCAAGAAGCCGGAGGCCACGCGTCTCGACCTTGCCCTGGTGTACTCCGAGCTGCCGACGACCTCGGCCGGAACCTTCACGACCAATCGCGTGCGCGCCGCTTGCGTGCGCGTGAGCCAAAACCACCTGCGCCGCGGGAATGTGCGCGCCATCGTGGCCAACAGCGGCAACGCCAACGCCTGCACGGGCGCGGCCGGGGTGGCCGTGGCGCGCAAGGAATGCGCCATCGTCGCCAAGGAACTGGGGCTGCGCGCGGGGGAGGTCGCCGTCTGCTCCACGGGAGTCATCGGGCTGCCCATGCCCATGATGCGCATCGAGCCCCGCCTGCCCGAGCTCTGCCGCCATCTTTCCGCTGCCAAGGGGCACGATGTGGCCTCCGCCATCATCACCAGCGACACGCGCGAGAAAGAAGTGGCGGTGGAGCTGGAGCTCGGCGGCAAGACGGTGCGCATCGGCTCCTGCTGCAAGGGCGCGGGGATGATTTCACCCTGCATGGCCACGATGATTTGCCTCATCTGCACCGACGCGGCCGTGGCGCGTCCCGATCTGGAGCGCACCGTGCGCGAAGGCGTGGAGCACAGCTTCAACCGCATCACCATCGACGGCGACATGAGCACCAACGACACCTGCCTCGTCATGGCCAACGGTGCGTCGGGCGTCACTGTGACTCCGGGCACGCCCGAGTGGACGGCGTTCACCGCCGCGCTGCACCACGTCATGCTGGAGCAGGCCAAGCACATCGTGCGCGACGGCGAGCGCGTGACCAAGTTTGTCACTGTGCGCGTGAGCGGTGCGCCGACCGCCGCCGAGGCCAAGCGCGTGGCCGAGGGCGTGGCCAAGTCGAACCTCGTCAAGAGCTCATGGAACGGCGGCGACCCGAACTGGGGGCGCATCATCCATGCGGTCGGCTATGCCGGCACCCGCGTGCGCGAGGAGAAGGTCGACATCGACATCGCGGGCTTGCCCGCCTGCCGCGGCGGCATGCAGACCACCACCAAGAGCGATGACCTGCGCGAGCGCGTGCAGGCGCCGGAGTTTGAAATCGCCATCAACCTCAATCTCGGCAGTGCGGAGTATGTCATCTACACGACCGACCTCTCGCCGGAATATGTGGATTTCAACCGCTCCGAGTACGCCTACTGGAACCAGGCCAAGCAGGACGGACTGACGCACTGAGCCCCTCGGTAGGGGCGCTGTCTCAGTTTGCCGTTGCCCGGGGCGGGAGCCTCTGCTACAATCGGCGTGCGCTCATGAAATCCCACCTGATACGCAGGCTGTTCTTCCCGGCTCTGCTGCTGGCAACGGCGGCGGCAGCCGGGGTGGCGCTGTGGAATGAGGTGGACGATCTGACGCAGCCGATTCTCGTGCCGACCAATGCGTCGTATCGCGGCTCTTCCGTCCTGCCCAAGAAGGCGGCGGGCCTGCGGCTGGAACCCTTTACCTTCACGGGTTGGGACGATGCCCCGGTGCAGGCGGTCATCGCCCGTCGCGAGGGCGAGGAATCCTCGCGGCAGCTTTCGATTTTGGGCAATTTGGCAGCGGCGCCCGCCGAGCGACTGCACGCGCTGGACTATGTGTTGGTCTGTGTGGATTGGGATCACGGCATCCGCTCGGCGCTGCCTCTGGCGGAGTCGCTGACGGCGGCGGGGCTCACCTGTGTGCTTTGGGAGCCGCGGGGGGCGGAGGCGCGCCGCCCCTACTGCACGCACGGCTTGCGGGAGTACCGCGATGTGCCCCTGCTGATTGACAGCCTGAGCGAGCTCTCGGAGAAGGAGGAGCCCGTGGTGGTGGCGGTGGGGCAGGGCTATGGAGCAGGGCTGCTGCTGCGCGCTGCGGCGCACGAACCCCGCTTGCGTGGGCTGGTGTCCATCGATGCCTACGCTTCGCTGCAGCAGTCGGTGCTGCGCACCTTGCCCGATTCGCTCATGGCGCCTGTGACGCTGATGCTGATGGACATGCGCATCAAGCACACGGTGGGGATGGAGTGTTTTGATGTGGCGCCGGTGGAGTGCGCGGCCGACATTCGCCGCGGTGTGCCGGTGCTGGTGTTGCAGCTGGCGCAGCACTCCCTCGTGAGCACGCTGGCGGATGCTCTGAACATCGATGCCCAGCTGCGCACCGAGCACCACGAGGTGTGGACGCTGCGCGATGAGTCCGACCCGCCGGGCGCGGAGACGCGCACCGTGTATCGTCGTTTGGGGCGTGACGCCGGGCGCGGAGCCTCTGCGGATAAGGCGCGCCGTGTGCCTGTGGAGCTAAGGCTCTGCCGCGACGAGGACGCCGCGCTGGCCGATGTGGTGTACTGGCTCGACCGCTGCGTGGTCGATGCCGTGCTGGCTCCCCGTGTGCAGGAACCCGACCGCCCGAAATTAGGAGCTCATCTACATCTCTGACAGCCGTGCATCATTCCCGAGACCAGATTTCCCCGCGAGGAGCAGCGCGCATGACGCTCGCTGCCCTGCATCTCACGCGGAAACCGACTCCCGAGCGGGCGCCTCTGCCCAAGGTGAGCAACCGCCGCCGCCACGGCTACGAGCTGACCCGCCAGCGCGATATGACGCCCATCGCCGTGGCTGCCGGGGTGATTGCCGCCTTGGTGCATCTGCTGCTGTATCTCTGGGCGCCCTCGCTGTTTCATTTGGAGCTGGACAAGCTGCTCAACCCGGAGCGCGTGCTCAACGAGGAAAAACGCGTGTTCATCAAGCCCCGCGAGGTGGAGGTGGAGCAGGCTGAGCCCGAGCCGCCCGAGACCCCGCCGGAGCCTCAGGAGATTGTGCATGAGCCGCTGGAGATTGACTTGCTCGATGTCGACGTGCCGGAGATGGACATGGCGCCCGGCAAGACGGAGCTGCCCGCGCCCCGCCCCGTGTACGAGCAGAGCGAGAGCGCCGAAGCGAGCGAGATGAAGCCCGCGCAGCTCGAGGCGGATGTGTTCCACGCCGATCCGCTCGATGTGCGGGAGATGGCGATGGCTGAGCCGGCACCGCTCAACACCAACGATGTCATTGTGCAGGGCGAGGCTCCGCCCGATGAGCTGGCGGAGGCGACTGACACGGTGGAGCAGGAGTTGCGCCGCAACGCCGCCGAGCAGGGGCGCGAGATGCCTGCCGACACGCGCAGCCTCGCACAGCTCATGGGCGAGGAAAATCTGGGCTCGAGCTCGGGGGTGGCGCGCCTGGGGGCGGATTTGCTCTTCGGCTTCGACGAGTGTCAGCTGCGCAACTCGGCGCGCATCACCATGCTGCAGCTTGCGGCACTCATCCGCAAGAACCCCGAGACCTACTTCCTTATCGAGGGGCACACCGACAGCCTGGGCTCGCCGGAGTACAACGCCCTGCTGGGCTTGCAGCGTGCGGCGGCCGTGCGTGCGTGGTTGACGGAGAACAACATCCCCGTGCAGTATGTCTACATCCGCTCCTGCGGCAACAGCCAGCCGCTGGCCGAGAACACGCTGCCCAAGGAGCAGCAGGCGCTCAACCGCCGCGTGGAGATTCACATGCGCCGCGGGGGCGAGCAGATGCCCGCCGATGCAGTCGACAGCAGCTACAAGGTCGACACCAGGAAGAAGGTGTCGGAGCAGCTGGCAGCGGGGGTGCGCGCGCCGCAGAAGCAGGCCTTTGCCCTCAAGGAGATTGAGAAAAAGCAGATTCCGCGCAGCGTGGCAGCTCCCGCAGCTGCGCCGAAAGCGGCCGCCAAGCCCGCCGCTAAGCCTACCGCCAAGCCGGCAGACGGCGGCAAGCGCAGCGCGATTCGCGGCAAGCAACCGGCAACAAAAGCCCCCGCGCCGAAGAAGAAATGAGCGCTCGGGTAGAAGAGGGTTCGGTGCCGCCGGGGCGCGCAGCGGGCGGCTGCAGCCCCTGTCGTTGGCTCATTGCGCTGGACTACGATGGCACCCTGCGGCGGGAGGCGGAGCCCCCCATCGACCCGTCGTTTTGGTCGCTGATGCGTGCGTGGCGCCCCTACGGTGTGCGCTGGGGCATCAACACCGGGCGCAGCCTGCCCTACCTGTGTGAGGAGCTGCTGCCCGCCGCTCCCTGTTTGCCGGATTTTCTCTGCACGACCGAGCGCTATGCCTATGTGAGCGATGCAGAGGGCTGCCTGCGCCCCCTCACCGAGCCCAATGCCGAGGCGCGCGAGGCCAACCTGCGCCTGCGTGCCCGACTGGCGCCGCTCCTGAAGCGCGCCATGAGCGCGCTGGCCGCGCAGCATCCCGAGCTGCGTTGGGAGTTTGCTGCGCGCGATCCGCTCTCGATTGAGGCCGAGGATGCTGCTACGCTGGGGCGCATTGCCGAGCTGCTGCAGCCCGTGACGGCGGCATGGCCCGGGGTGGCCACCCAGCGCGCGGGGCGCTACATGCGCTTGTCCGATGCTCGCTACCACAAGGGCACGGCGCTGGCGCTCGTGGCGCGCGCGTGGTCGGTTCCGGCCGCACATCTGCTGATTGCGGGCGACGGGCACAACGATTTGGACGCTTTTCGCCATGTTCCCGAGGCTTATTGCGCCTGCCCGGTCGATGCACACCCCGAGGTGCGGGCATGGCTGCGCGCGCATGGTGGGCATGTCTCGACCGACAGCGGGGTTCTGGAGTTGCTGCATGCCTGGTGGGCGGAGCGGGTGCTGCCCGCGCAGCAGAGCTCGGGCGCGCAGAAAATCGCTGCTCATGACATGCTAAAGAGCGTTTCGGCTTGACTTTGCGGGTCGAAAAGGATTAAATACACACCCGCGGCGCGCAAGCGCCGAACAGGTGCCTTTTTCGGCACACCGTCTCCCTCCTTGGGTGGAGGAACAACAAACGACATCATCACCGATTATGGGATCGCTTAAGAAAAGACGTAAGGCCAAGATCAACAAGCACAAGCGCAGCAAGCGCATGCGCCAGAACCGCCACAAGAAGCGTTTGCGTTACAAGTCCTAAGCTGCGCGCTTAGGCCACGTCCGCAAAGCGACGCTGAGTTTTTCCTCACGGCACTGCCCCTCCGCGCGGGACGGTGCCGTTTTGTGTCGGTAGGCGGCTGTCGGGCGGGGGCAAGCGCTCCGCGACGAGGTGCCGCGCGAGGCGGCGGGCTCAGTTCCCGAGGATGGTGACGCTGCGGCTCTCGCCCTTGCGCAGGTTCAGCGCGGGGAAGAGGATGAAGTCGTTGGTGAACACGGCATCGGGCGCGTCGCAGCCGCGGGCAGCTTCGCGCGGCAGCGAGGCGGGGAAGAGCACGGCGCAGCGCTCGCCCTGCACATCGGCATTGGCGGTGAGGGTAAATCGGCGCGACCCCTGCCATTCGAGGCGGAACGGCGCGCGCGCGTGGCTGTTGTCGAGCTCGGCGCGGTAGGCAGGGTCGCCGTAGAGCACCAGCACATCGCGATCGTGTACCAGCCCCACGGCATCCTTGACGTTCTCCTGCGTCAGCGGCACGCCCAGTTTAACGAAGCCTTGCAGCATTTCGGGCAGGTTGATGACCGCCCCGTCAAAGGAGATGTCCAGCAGCTTGGGGTCAATCTGCTGCGTGTCGTAGAGCAGGAATTGGTTGTTGAGGAAGACCGCCTCGGCCAGGTCGGTGCCCTCTGTGTTGCCGAAAAACATCCCCATCGAGCCCCAGCCGCTGCGCCCGTACCAAGAGGGCACGGTGTAGCCCGCGAGCTGGCGGCAGCCGTAGCGGCTCAGCGCCGTCACCGCCATGCTCTCCGCGCTCCCGGCGGCATCGCCCAGCAGGCAGTTGCCTGCCGCCAGCCACACGCGCGGCTCGTCATCCGCTTTCAGCGCGGGGTATTGCGTCGCCATCTCCTGCAGCGCCGCCGTGTCGCCCTTGAGCGCCTTGGGAAGCGCTGTCTCGCGGAATGCGTCCATATCCGCGCTCGGCAGTGCATGCAGCTGCCCGCCCGCAGAGAAGAGCAGCCCCTTGCCGAAGGGCATTTCGAGGTTGAACTGCGTGGCGTGCGAGGAGGTGATGAGCAACTGCGGGCGCTGCTTCTCCATCTGCTCAGTAAAGACGCGCAGGGCATCCTCCGGGCAGGGGGTGCTCACGGGCTCCTGCCAACCGCTTTGCTCCAGCACGGGGCTGCCCTCCCAGTCGGTGATGCAGCAGCTGTGCTCAAAGCGTGCGGCATCCGCATTCGTGGTCGCCAGCAGGCGCCGGATGTGCAGGGGGGCGGCATCGGCAGCCAGGCGCTGCGCCGCCGCCGCATCCGCCCCGGTGATGATACCCGTCAGGCAGTCGCCCCAGGGGTCATCGTCCACCGCGCGAGCGGCGCGGTTGAGGGCGGTGACCACCTCGCGCCGCAGCTCCTGCGGCTGCGCCACCAAGGCCGCCATCCGCGCGCCGCAGCGCCGCAGCGCCGCCGTGAAGGCCGCCTCGCTCAGCTCGCTTAGGGGGCAGAGCTGCGCCTGCGGGTGCTTGTCCAGCAGGCTTTGCGCCACCGCCCTCCACGCAGCATCGGCAGCGCAGGCCTCGCTGATGAGGACGGCGTAGGGCTGCTGCGGCTCGTCGGCGGCCGCCTGCGGCTCGGCGGCGGGCGGAGCGCTGTCCTCCTCCGTCTCGCTCGTGCCCTCAGGCACGGTGAAGAGATAGACGGCGTGTTCGTGGCCGAAAATCTCGCGCGCCAGCTCGTTGATTTCCTCCGCCGTGATGCTGCGGGCATCGCTGCAGCGGTCGGCCAGCAGGGCGCGGCGCTCGGGCTCGCTCTGCAGGTCGGTCAGCCCGGCGAGCCAGAAGCCCGTGTCGCGCTCGGTCTTATCCATCGAGGCCACAAAGGGGCGCAGGGCGCAGTCTACATCATCCTGCGTGAGCTGCCCGCGCCCGATGTCCGCCAAGATGGCATCCATGGCGCTGTTGACGCGGATGCGGTTGCCGCGCACACCCGCGCTGGAGGTGGTGATGAGGGCGGCGTTGTCCAGCTCGCTGTTGGTGCTCAGCCGAGCCGTGGGGGAGTAGCTCTCGCCCAGCTCGGCGCGCAGCCCGTCGAACAACTTTTCGCGCACGATGGAGGCGAGCACGGCGAGCCGCCGATTGCGGCGGTGGTCGCGGCCGTTGCCCGCCGTGCGCACCTGGCTCACGATGGTCTTATCCAGCTCCGTGGGGTAGCGGAGGAACACCCGCTGCGCCGTGGGGGCAAAATCCACGCGCCGCTCCTGCTCCGTCAGCGGGGTGAACGCGGCGCGGCGCGGCGGCAGAGCGCCGAAGCTGCGCTCCAGAATGGGCAGCACCTCCTCTGTGCGGAAATCGCCCACCAGCGTGACCTCCACGGCTCCGTCGCGCAGCCATGGCTCCACGGCCGCGCGCACCTCTGCGGTGCTGCGCGCCTCCACCTCCTCCTGGTCGGGCATGGTCAGGCGAGGGTCGCGCCCGAAGAGCACGCGGTTGCCCTGCAGGCTCTGCACACCCTGCGGGGTGGTGCGCAGCTTGGTGTAGGTCGCATCGAGCTTGCGGCGCAGGCTTTGCTCGCCCTCGGGGCGGAAGCCGGGGTGCGCGATGGCGGCGGCCAGTAGCTTGCACTGCAGCTCGAGGTCATCGCAGCTCGCCGTGCCGTCAAAAAGGAAGCGCTCGGCCGCCAGGGAGATATTGAGCTGCACCCGATGCCCCGCCAGCAGGCGCCGCAGGTCCTCCGTGCTGTGCGCCTCCAGCCCGCCCTGCGCCAGGACGGCCTGCGCCATGGTCGCGAGCCCCGGGGTGAGGAGCCGCAGCTTGCCGCCGTCCACCGCCGCGCGCACAGCGACGGACCCCCGCGAAAAATCCGTGGGCTTGAGGTTGACCCGCACGCCGTTGGAGAGCCGCAGAGTGGTGACGCCCAGCTCGGGCAGCTCCTCGCGGGCAACAATCTGCCCAGGCTCTCCAATCGTTTCATAGGCAAAGGGTTTGAGCTCGTTTTCCTCGGCGGGATGCACCTCGACCGCCTGCGCGGCGGCAAGCGCTCGGCGGAACGCGCCCTCGTCCGTCCCCTCGGGGACGGCGCCGCTCATGGTGAGCTTGAAGCGCTCGCTCTGCGACACATACTCCTCCAGTGCGCGGCGGCAAATATCGGGCATCTGCATGATGACGGCCATCCCCGCGCGCAGTGCCCGCCCATCCTCCGCGGGGGCGGTGGGAATCATGTGGTCGGCCAGGGCATCGACGAGCAGGTCGGCCATCTCGTCGCTGCTCACGCCGTCCCACGTGTCCTCCGACTGCTTCGAGGCGGACAGCAGACTGTCGGCAAGCTCGCGCAGCTCGGCAGCGCTGAAGCCGTAGCGGGCGGCGCGGCGCAGTTCCTGCTCCGCAGCGGCGAGCGCCTCCTGCCAGCGCTCGGGCTTGGCGGTGATGCTCAGGTCAAACACGCGGGCGCATTCAAACACATCCTCGCGCCCTACCGCCGCGCTGTTGAAGGGGCAGTCGGCCTGCTTGCTCATGCGCTGCAGGCGGCGGTTGAGCATGGCGCAGGCCATCTGCAGGGGCAGATGGCGCACCCGTTGCTCCAGACTGTCCTCCTCCGGCGTCCACGGGTCGACGATGCTGAGATTCATCCGCAGGTCGGCCTGCTCGTTGTTGGGGGTGATGAGCACAGTGCTGCCAAGTTGGCTCGGCGTGCCGATGGCGGGGCGGGGCGGGTTGCCGCGGTCTTCCATGTCCGCAAAGTGCCGCCGCACGCGCTCCTCCATGGCGGCGGGCTCGAAATCGCCCGTGACGATGACGGTCATGCGCTGCGGCAGGTAGTTGTCGCGGTAGTAGCGGCGCACGACCTCGTAGGGGGCGTTGCGGATGATGTCCTCCTTGCCGATGGGCAGATAGTCGGGCACGCGCGTGCCCTCGCAGAGCTGGCGCAGCGCTGCGATGCCCGCGCGGTAGGAGGCCGAGTCGCGCACCTTCAGCTCGCTGATGACAATGCCGCGCTCGTGGTCAATCGCCTCGTCCTCCAGCGTGGCGCCGTCTGCAAAGTCGCGCAGGATGGTGAAAGCGAAGTCGAGGGTGGGCTCGTCGAGCTTGGGCAGGTCGAGCTGGTAGACCGTGCGCAGCAGGCTGGTGTAGGCGTTGGCATCGCCGCCGAAGCCCAGCCCCAGTCGCTGCATGGCGGGGATGAGCTCGCCGCGCTTGAAGTGGCGGCTGCCGTTAAAGACCATGTGCTCGAGGAAGTGCGAGATGCCTTGGTTGCTCTCGTCCTCGTTGAGCGAGCCGGTGTTGACGAAGAGCCGCAGGCTGCCGCGCCCGGCGGGTTCGGCGGTGTGGCGGATGATGTAGCTCAGCCCGTTGGGCAGGCACCCGCAGAGCAGCTTGGGATCCTGAGCCAGCGGAGCCTCGGACTGTTCCGGCGCGGGGGAGGGAGCGGGGGCATCCTGCGCCGTCAGCGGCGACAGCAGACCGAGCAGCAGGAGCAGGGTAAGGGTAGGGCGGGGGGCGTGCATGGCGGGAGGGGTGTCAGTCAACAATTTCCAGTCCGAGCTCGCGGAGCTTGGCGAGGTCGGTCTCCACCCCCGCCCCGGCGATGGTGAGGTAGTTGCCGGTCATGAAGGCATTGGCTCCGGCGGCAAACATGTCGTACTGCCGCTCGCGCAGCACGCTGACGCGTCCGCCGCAGATGCGCAGCGTGGCATCGGGGATGAGGTGGCGGAAGAGGGCGATGATGCGCAGCGCCTCCTCGGGCGCGAGCACGGGCTGCTGCGCCATGGGGGTGCCGGGGTGGGGGTAGAGGAAGTTCATCGGGATGTTGCGGATGCCCTCCTCCTTGAGTTGCAGGGCAAAGTCGATGCGGTCGTCCGTGCTTTCCCCCAGCCCGAAGAGTCCGCCCACGCAGACATCGAGCCCGTGCTCGCGCGCCTGGCGGATGGTGTCGAGGCGGTCGCGCCACTTTTGGGTGGTGCAGATGTTGGGGTAAAACTGCTCACTGCTTTCCAAGTTGTGGTGCAGGCGGGTGAGCCCGGCCTGCTTGAGCCGCTCGATGGCTCGGTGCTTGAGCCGCCCGAGACTGCCGCAGATGCGGGGGGCTTTTTTACCGGCTTCGCGGCGGCTCTCGATGAAGCGGGCGAGTTTTTCCACGTCCTCGTCGGTCAGCGCCCCGCCGCTGGTGACGATGCCGCAGCGCCCCACAGGGTAGGGCTCCCAGCCCTCGACAATGCGCTCGAGCTCCTCGCCGCTCTTGAAGGGGTAGTGCTCGATGGCGGTGCTGTTGAAGCGGCTTTGGGAGCAGAAGCGGCAGTTCATGTTGCAGTCGCCGCTCTTGGCGTTGATGATGAAGCAGGCTTCGACCCTGTTGCCGAAGTAGTGTTCGCGCAGAGCGGTGGCAGAGGCAAACAGTTCGCATTCGGGCAGGTCGAGCAGGGCGTGAGCATCCTCGCGGCTCAGTCCGCCCTGTTCCAAGGCTTTTCGGGCAAATTCGTGCGTCATAAATATGCCTCCAGCCTACCCTGCACCCTCCGCGATGTCAAGCTCGCGGCGCGTGTGCGCGCGAAAGCGGGCGGGTGACGTATTTCCGGCTTGTCGCGCGCCCGCTTCGTGTTTTAATGGGGGGTGTTATGGCAACGATTTACCAAGAGATTACCGAGGGCATGAAGAGCGCCATGCGCGCCAAGGATACGGTGGCGCTGGGGGCGCTGCGCGGGCTGAAAGCCGCGCTGATGAACGCGCAGGTCGCCAAGGGCAACGTTCACGATGAGCTGCCGCCCAACGAGGCGCAGAACGTGGTGCGCAAGCTCATCAAGCAGCACGAGGACGCCATCGCGCTCTACGAAAAGGCCGAGCGCCCCGAGTCCGTGGACAAGGAGCGCGCCGAGATGGTGATTTTGGCGGCTTTTCTGCCCAAGGAGCTGACGGAGGCCGAGATTGCGCCGATTCTCGAGGCGGTGCTCGCGGAGCTGGGAGCGAGCACGAAGAAGGACATGGGGCGCGTGATGAAGGAGATGCAGAGCCGCACCGAGGGGCGCGCTCCGGGCAAGCTCCTCTCCGCCCTGGTGAGCAAGCGCCTGAGCTGAGTCTTATGTGGGCGGCGGTGATTGTGGCGGCGGGCAGCTCCCGACGCGCCGGGTTCGACAAGTTGGCGGCGCCGCTGGCGGGGCAGCCGGTGCTGCGCCGCAGTGTCGATGCCTTTGTGCGCGCGGGCGCAGCGGCCATCGTGGTGGTGTGCCCGGAGTCCCGCTGGGTGCAGACGGGGCTGGCCGGGGCGGCCTTCCCCATCCCCGTGACCCGCGTCGACGGCGGCGCGGAGCGCTGCGATTCCGTGGCGGCGGGTTTGACTGCGTTGCCCGAGGGGGTGGAGTTGGTGGCGGTGCATGATGGCGCGCGCCCGCTGGTGACGCCGGAGGGGATTCTCGCCTGTGTGGCGGCGGCGCGGTGCTGCGGCGCAGCGGCCTGTGCCCACCCCGTGGTTGATACCCTCAAGCGCGCGGATGCGCAGGGGAATACGCTGGCCGAGCCTGTGAGCCGCGAGCACCTGTGGGGCATGGAAACGCCGCAGGTGTTCCGCACGGAGCTGCTGCGCGCCGCCTACGAGCGCGTGCGCGCACTCGGGCTCTGCGTGACGGATGAGGTATCGGCGCTGGAGACGCTGGGGCATGCCACGCAGCTGGTCACGGGCGGGGTGAATCTGAAGATTACGCTGCCGGGGGATTTGGCCTTGGCGGAGCTGATTTGGACGCAGCGCTCATGAGCATCGACCCTCGGTGTTGCGCGGTGGTGGGGGTGGGCCTTCTGGGCTCGCGCCTGCTGGCGCTGCTGCCGGGCGCGCGCGGCGTGGAGCTGCGCCGTGGGGAGGATGCCGCCGACCCCGCCGTCTGGGAGGGGCATCCGCTGCCCGAGCGGATGTTCTGCTGCCAGTCCACGCGCGGGGGTGATGCAGCCGCCTACCGCCGCGCCTACCTCGGGGTGCTGCGCGCGCTGCCGGGCTCGGCGCGGGTGATTTGGTGCTCCGCGCTGTCGGCGGGAGCGGCGGCGGGCGCGCGCGCCGAGGTTTTGCGCGAGGCGGAGCAGGGCGTTCTGGCGCGCGGCGGGGTGGTGGCGCGTCTGGCGGCGCTGTGGGGCGAGGGGCGCTGCGAACTCCTGCGCCGCCATTGCGCGGGGGAGCCGCGCCTGCCCGGCCCTCCGCAGCGGCGCCTGAACTATGTGCATGCGGACGATGCGGCGCGGGCGCTGCTGCTGCTGGCGGAGGCGCCGAGCGGCTGCTACGATGTCTGCGGCGAATCGCTGACCCATGCCGAGGCCTACGCCATGCTGGAGGAGCTCACGGGCATTCCTGCGGCGGCGCGGGAGAGCGCCGCCGCCGGGCACCGCGGGCACAGCTCGGCGCTGCCCGACACGGCAGCCCTGCGCGCGCTCGGCTGGCAGCCACGGCATCAGCTCAAGGAGTTGTGCGGGAACCATGCGCACTGACTACTACGAGTTGCTGGATGTCGCTCCCACGGTCTCGCCGGCGGAGCTCAAGGCGGCGTACCACCGCCAGGCACGGCGCTTTCACCCCGACCTGAACCCGGGCAACGCCGCCGCCGAGGAGCGATTCAAGCTGGTGGCGGAGGCCTACCGCGTGCTCAGCGATGAGGAGCAGCGCTACCACTACGACGGCTGGCTGGAGCGCCACCGCCGCCTGTCCTGCGCGCCGGAGCTGGAGAGCATGCCGCACCGCGTGCGTGTGTCGAGCCGCCGGGGTGCCGCGCGCCGCCGCGCGCGCCGTGGGCATGCGGGCGGCGAAAGTACAGCGGCGCGGCGGCGCATCCGCCCCTTTCTGCTGCGCACGCAGCGCTCGCCCGCCGGCTGGGTGATGGTGGCGGTGTACGCCATGGGCGCCTTTCTGGTGCTCCCGGTGCTCATCCGCTCGCTGGGTGCGGCGGCGCGACCGCCGCGCGAAGCCTTTGTACCCAAGGGCCCCACCCCCACCGCCGAGCAGGTGCGCGAGCGGCTGGCGGCGATGAACGCCGAGCTGCTGGCGCAGGCTCGCGCGGGCGATGCCGTGGCGCAGATGCGCTACGGGCTGCTGCTCTACCGCGGTGCGGGCATTGCGGAGAATCGGCAGGAGGCGCGCGCCTGGTGGCGCCGTGCCGCTGCGCAGGGCAACGCCGCCGCACAGTATTATCTGGCGCACTGCCCCGCCGAGGAGCCTGTTGATGAGCCTGCTGAGCCGCCCGTTCCCGCCCCCAAGGGCGCTGCGGACGGCGTGGAACCGTGAAAAGCGCGGGCTGTCAGCCTTTGCGCTTTACAAGCGGTGTACTTTCGGGCAATCTGCCTGCCGTCATGACCTTTTCAGAGCTCGGCATTTGCCCGGAAATTTTGGAAGCTATCGATGTGCTCGGCTTTGAGTCCCCCTCGCCCATTCAGGAGCAGGCGATTCCCCCGGCGCTGGCAGGGCGCGATGTCGTGGGACTTTCCCACACGGGCTCGGGCAAAACACTGGCTTTCTCCATCCCCGCGCTGGAGGGGATAGACCCCGGGCTGGCGGCGGTGCAGGTACTCTGCCTAGTGCCCACGCGCGAGCTGGCGGTGCAGATTTGCCGCGAGGTGGAGAAGCTGGCGCTCTTTTTAGACGGCGTTTCGGCGGTGGCCATTTACGGCGGCGCTTCTTTTGGACCGCAGCTGGCGGCGCTGCACCGCGGGGTACAGTTCGTCATCGGCACGCCGGGGCGCGTCATCGACCTCATGGAGCAGGGCGAGCTGCGCACGGAGCAGGTGAACACGCTGATTCTCGACGAGGCCGACGAGATGCTCGACATGGGCTTCCAAGAGGACATCGAGCGCGTGGTTGCGCAGCTGCCGGCCTCGCGCCGCACCCTCTTCTTCTCCGCCACCATGAGCGCGCCGATTCATGCGCTCATTGAGGAACTGGCCACGGAGCCGCAGACCATCGAGATTGAGCGTCCCGTGATGACCGTGCCCACCTGCGAGCAGGTGGTGTACGATGTGATTTTCTCCTCGCGCATCGAGGTGCTCAGCCGCCTCATCGAGATGGGGCGCATGCGCCGAGGGCTGGTCTTTGCCAACACCAAGCGCGTGGTGGACGATGTGGTGGACGGCATGCTGGCGCGCGGCTACGCCGTGGATCGCCTGCACGGCGACATGCCGCAGACCCTGCGCGAGCGCGTTATGGACTCCTTCCGCCGCGGCAACCTGCATGTGCTCGTCGCCACCGACATCGCCGCGCGCGGGCTCGACATCGACGATGTGGACACCGTGGTGAACTTCGAGCTGCCCCGCGACCCCGAGGACTATGTGCACCGCATCGGCCGCACGGCGCGCGCGGGGCGCAAGGGGCGCGCCGTCACCTTCATCGGGCGCCGCGATTTCTCCTTGCTGGCGCGCATCGAACGTTTTGTCGGCACCCGCCTGACGCGCGAGAAAGTCATGACGGCCGAGCAGGTGGAGACCGCGCGCCGCGAAGCGCTGGTGGACGAGATTCTGGACAAGGCCGCCGCAGCGCACGAGCTGCCGGAGGAGTTGCGCGATTTGGAGGTCGAGCCCGAGAAACTGCTCTGTGCAATGTTCTGCCTGCTGGTGGACAAGGGGCACCGTGAGCTGCAGCCCATCCCCGAGGATCGCCCTTCCCGCGCCGCGGCTCCCAAGGAGGTCGACAGCCCGCGCGAGCAGGCGCCGCGCCTGCAGGAGAGCGTGCGCCTCTTCCTCAACGGCGGCAAGCTGCTGCACATTCGCCCCAAGGACATCGCCGGGCTGCTCTACAACGAGGGCGGCGCCCCCAAGGGCAGCGTGGGCGACATTCGCATCTTCGCCAAGCACAGCCTCATCGAGGTGTCGCCGGAGGTCGCGCCCATGCTCTGCGAGCGCCTGGCCACCTGCCGCGTCTGCGGCTACGAGGTGAACCTGCGTGAGGATCGCGGCTACGTCGAGAGCCCCGAGCTGCCCGGCGAGCGCCGCCGCCGCGGCTACCGCGAGAACGAGAGCACGGACTACCGCCCCCGCCGCTCGCGCGAAAAACGCAGCGCTTACCGCGAGGAGCGTTACGCCGGGCGCCGCGAGCGCGAGGAACACCCCTTCAGCCGCTTCGAGCGCCGCCGCCGCTACCGCTGAGGTATTGCCGCATCCGTCGGCGCGCGGCGGCTCAGGCGCGCGAGGCGCGCATCACATAGCCGCGCAGGAAGCGATTGAACGCGGCGTATTCCGCCGCATCGACGGCGCGCGGGTAACTCATCACCACGAGCGGCAACTCAGCCTGCCCGGCGTGGTAGGGCGGTTGCAAGTGCGCGTGCTCCGTGGTGCAAAAGCCGCAGCGCTCGTAAAAGGCGCGTCGCCGCCGCGAGATGTCGTCCTGCGGGGGCTCAATCTCCAGCACAATGGGCCTGCCGAGCGCCTGCAGGCAGCGCAGCGCCGCCGCGCCCCATCCGCGATTGCGCTCCTCGGGGTACACAAAAAAATGCTCCAGATAGAGAAAATCCGCATGCTCCCACCACAGGAGCGCGCCCACATCGCGCCCCGGCGCGCGCAGCAGCCCGAAGCGGTAGGCCTCATCGCGCATCATGCGTTCCTGCGCGGCGGGCTCCCGCTGCTCGCTGTAGGGAAAACTGCGGCGGTAGACCTCCAGCGCGCGGCGCACGCGCGGGTTGTCCATATCCCTCAGGCATTCGGTTACCAGGCTGCTCATGGCACCATTATGAACTCTCGCCGCCGCCGAGTCAACGCGCTTTGCGCTTGACTCGCACGAGCCGGCTGCTACACTGAGCAGCATGAGCGTTCCCAAGCAGCTGATTTCGCCCGCATCCCTCTCCACCGTTCTGGCAGCCGCAGGATTTGCCATCCTGGGCGCGGGGGTATGGTTCATGTCCAACATGAGCAACGAGTTCATCCCCGCCGGTTATGCCGGCTATGTGCAGCAGCGCCCGATTTTCGGCGAGGCCGAGTTCAAGGGCATCCGCATCGGCGCTTCGTCCACGGGATGGGTGTGGCGCACGAACGTCCAGCTGGTCAGCGTGACGCCCTATTCCAAGATTGAGCGCATCGAGGCCATTCAGGCGCGGGACAACCTGCTGGTGGACACCGAAGCCTCGCTCACCTTCTGCGTGGACAGGGACGAAGCCTCCGTGCGCCAGTTCTTCGAGCAGTACGGCGGTTGGGACAAGCGCGAGGTCGACCCCGACGAGCTGGTGCAGGATGCCTACGCCCAGTTTGTGCGCCCCCAGTTCTGCATGTACATCCGCGATGCCGTCAGCCGCTACGAAGCGCTGGAAGTGAAAAGCCATTTCCCCGACATTAAGAAGCAGGTCATGGACAACATGAACGCCTACTTCGACAACACTCCCTTCAAGCTGACGGGTATCGCCATCCAGAGCACCACCCCGCCCAAGGAGGTGAGCGCGCAGATCACCGCCAAGGTCGCCGAGTCGCAGAAGTTCGAGAAGAAGAAAATCGAGTTGCAGACGGCCAAGGCCGAGGAAGAAGTGCAGGAGGCCATCGGCCGCGCCGAGGCACGCAAGCAGGAGCAACTGGCTCAGGGTGCGCTCGCCAAGGCCAAGGCCGAGGCGGACGCCGTGCGCTACCGCTCCGAGCAGGAGGCGCTGGGGTTGATGGCCATGGCCAAGGCGCGCCGCGAGCTCAACGACGCCACGGGCGACAACCTCATCCGCTACGAGCTCACCAAGCAACTGCCTGCCATCAAATGGCCCCAAACCTATGTGGGCGAGGGCATTTTGGAGCAGCTGCGCAGCCTGGTTGCGCCCGCCCCGCGCGCGGAGTGAGTCTCGTGCAAAAAAGGCTTGATACACGGGCATTTCTTGTGTACAATGCCGCGCGTTCCGCCGGTTTAGCTCAGTGGTAGAGCTCCCGATTTGTAATCGGATGGTCGTCAGTTCGAATCTGACAACCGGCTGTTGTCAGCAAGAGCCTGCGCTTTCCTCTTTGAGGGGGCGCAGACTTCTTATTTGGGCGGCATCAGCCATGCCGGGGATCAGCATCGCCGCTCACCAACAGTCGGGCGGCTTCGGCGCGGGCGGGTTTGCCCGTGGCGGTGCGGGGCAGGGCGTCGGTGCGGCGCAGAAGCCTCGGGCGCTGATAGCGCGGCAACTGCGCTGCCGCCGTGCGCAGGCGCGTTTCATCGGCGGGGGAGCCCTCCCACAGCAGCGCCACGCACTGCCCCAGCAGCGGGTGCGGCGCGGGTACGGCGATGCAGGCAAGTCCCGTGGCTGCGCTCAGCGCTTGCTCCACCTCCTCGGCCTGAATTTTGATGCCGCCGCTGTTGATGACGGCATCGCGACGCCCCAAAATGCGGAAGCGCCCGTCCGGCGTCAGCTCGGCCACATCGTGCGTCACCAGCTCACTGCCGCCCAGATGTGCCGCCGCCACGGTCAGACAGCCCTGTGCATCCAGCCCCACCCGCACCCCCGGCAGGGGGTGGTACCATGCGTCGGCCTCCGACCCATTCAGACGGCGCAGGGCAATGTGCGACAGCGTTTCCGTCATGCCGTAGGACGCAAACAGGCGCGAGCGCAGCCCGGCAGCCCGCTCGGGCAGCTCCGCAAAACCTCCGCCCAACAGCAGGGTATGTACGCGGTTCAGGCGCTCGAGCCCGTCGGGCTCTTGCAGAGTGCGGTAAAACTGCATCGGCACCAGCGGTGCAAAGGCGACCTCCTCCTCCGCCGGCAGCAGCGAGGACGGCTCGCGCAGCAACAGTTGCAGCCCGCCCACCAGCGCCCGCACCACCATCATCTGCCCCGCAATGTAGCGCAGCGGCAGCGCCAGCAGCACCCGCGCCCCGCGCTGCAGCCCGAAGGCCGCCAGCGTGAGCTCGGCGCTGCGGCGCATGGCCTCCTTGGTCGCGAGGATGGTTTTGGGCTTGCCGGTTGAGCCGCTCGTGTGCAGTTCCATCGTGGGGGTGTCATCAAACCAGCGCGTGAGAAAATCCGCCAGCTCCGCCTCGATGCCGCTGCGCCCTCGCCGCCAGTCATTCAGGCTGTCTGCCCCCACGAGCTCTCCGTTGACCCACAGCTGCCCCCCCGCGCTCATGGCATCTCAAAACGGTGGTGAATCAGCACCTTGAAATGGTCGCCCGCCCCGGGCTCTGCGATGAGGTGTGCCTCCTCGGGTTTCGTTGGATTGGCCAGAGGACTCAGGAAAGCGCGCTGCGTCATGAATTGGCGGCGGTCGCCCGCGCAGCCGTCAATCAGCTGCATCAAATCGCTGAAATTGATGTCGGTGGTGATGTCGCAGTGCCCCGCCAGCGCGGGCAGCTCCTCTGCCTGCAGGAGCTGGTGCGCCTTGTAGCCGCGCAACGAGCCCGCCGGGCGGCGGTAATAGAGCGTCTCGTTGACATCGCCGTAGTCGATGGTCACCATGCGCCCGCCGAGCCACAGTGGCTGCCACGCCACCCACCAGCGGTGGTAGCTCTCGGCCACCTCGACCACCTGACCCTCCTGGGCCCAGCGTGCAAACACGCAGCTCGCGGGCAGGGGCGTGTCGCGCGTGCTCCACACGATGCGCCCGCCCTCCACGCTGAGACCCAGCTCGCGCCACGCCCCGCCGCGGAACACGAATTGGCGCGCGGGGAAGGCATCGGGCAGCTCGTTGCAGAAGATGAAGGCTCGCCCGCCGCAGTGGCGCAGCGCCTCCTCCATCGTGGGGTAGATGCGCACAAAGTTGCCGCCCACTAAGTGTTGCAGGCGGCGCAGCGCCTCCGAGCGCTCCACCATGTAGTAGCTCGCCCGCATGCGCCCCCAGAAGCCCAGCGCGCGCGCGACGGCGCTCACCATGTCACCGTTGCCGCCTCCGATTTCCAGCAAGGGCAGGGTGCGCCCGCAGGCGGTGCAGGCGGCGCGCCACTCGGCCACGAGCCGCCGCGCCGGCAGGTCGCTGAGCGTGGCCGAGGTCGAAAAATCCCCCCGGTAGCCGATGCCGGGGATGTGGGTGCTGTAGTAGCCCCCCTCGGGTGCGTAGAGGGCTATCTCCATGAACTGCTCGACCGAGAGCCAGTTGCCGTGCGCCAGGATGTGCGGAGCAATGTTCACGCGGGCAGCGGAGGGGAGCGGTTTACTTGGAGAGCTCCAGCATGCGCTCCAGCGGCTTGGCGGCACGCAGGCGCAGCTCCTCGGGCACGCGCACCTCGGGCGCGAGGTCGCGCAGGCAGTTACGCAGCTTCTCCAGCGTGTTGAGCTTCATGTACTCGCACTCCGCGCAGCCGCAGATCCCGAGCTCCACGGGGAAAAACTCCTTGTCCGGCACCAGCTTGCGCAGGCGGTGGAGGATGCCCGTCTCCGTGACGATGATGAACTGCCGCGCCGCGCTCTCACGGCAATAGGCAATCATCTTTTCCGTGGAGCAGATGTGGTCGGCGAGCAGGCGAATAAGCTCTTGGCATTCGGGGTGGCACACCACCTCAGCCTCGGGGTGCGCTTGCTTGGCGGCCAGCACTTGGTCGCGTGTGAAGCGTTGATGCACATGGCAGGCGCCGTTCCACAGCGTCATCTCGCGTCCCGTCTTGCGCGCCGTCCACGCGCCGAGATTTTGGTCAGGTACAAAGAGGATGGGTCGGTCGGCGGGGGCGGTCTCGATGATGCGCTGCGAGTTGCCGCTGGTCACGATGACATCCGCCAGAGCCTTGACACCGATGGAGCAGTTGACATAGGCAACCACATAATAGTTCTTCTCGCGGTTGGCGTCCAAAAAGGCGGCCAGCTCCTCCGCCGGGCAGGAGGCCTCCAGCGAGCAGGCGGCCTGCAGATCCGGCAGCAGCACCCGCCGCGAGGGGTTGAGGATGCAGGCCGTCTCGGCCATAAAATGCACCCCGCAAAAGACGATGACATCGCACTCCGCCTGCTGCGCCGCGCGCGCCAGCGCGAGCGAGTCGCCCACAAAATCGGCAATGTCCTGAATTTCGGCACGCTGGTAGCTGTGGGCCAGAATGACGGCATGGCGCTCCTGTTTGAGCCGCAAAATGTCGGCTACAAGATCCTCGTTGCTCATGCGCGCGAGCGTAGCACGCCACCCCCCCGCGCGTCAAGGCGCAGCGCTGTCATTTTTGCGCGGGAAAGGGGCGGATTTGGCTTGACTAACGAGGGTGGAGCCCCTAGAGTGCATGCGATGGTCGGCTCTTCGCCATGGCAGCGCTTGCTGATGTTGCTCGTTGCGCTCATTCTCCTGCCGGGATTGAGCTGCGGTGCCCTGTCGACGGAGCGCGTGTATTGCCCGGCAGCGGGGGGGCAGCGGCTTTGTGAGCAGACCTCCTGTCCGCATGCGGGGCATCCGCATGTGCATTACCGCGTGGCAGAGGCGCAGGCGCGCCCCGAGTCTCCGGCAGCCTTGTTGCCCGCAGCATCGGCGCCGCAGCAGAGCGCGCCGGCGCCGCGGCCGCTGTCGGTGCTGCGTCCGGCGGTGCAGAGCCCCCGGAGCCGCGCGCCGGACGAGCGCTGCTGTTTGTGTCTGCCGCTGTTGTTGTGAGCGGAGGGAGCGTACGGTTGCGGCTCCCTCGGCGGAGTCGCCCGCGATGGTGAAATCTCCCCCCCTTCTGAGTACAAACACACCTTTTATGCACATTTCTTCTCTTTTCCCTTGGTGTGCGCTGCTGCTGAGCGCGTGCACCGTCTACCGACCCGCTCCCGTGGATTTGACCCGCGATTCGGCCGAATGGCGGCAGCTTTCCGCCGAGCTTTGCCCGGCGGGACACCGCCTCACGCGCGCGGAGATGCAGCACATCGGCCTGCTGCTCAACCCCGCGCTCAACAAGGCGCGCCTGAGCTACGCGCAGAGCAGCTCGGTGGCCGAGTTCGCCGGGCTGTGGCAGGACCCCTCCCTCTCGGCTGAGCTGGAGCATGTCATGCGGCAGAACATGAACAACTACAGCATCGCTCCCTCGCTGTCGATTCCCGTCACAGGGCTGCCGCGGCTGGCGCGGCGCGTGGCCGAGCAGTACCGCGAGAGCGATTATTGGAACATGGTCGCGACCGAGCGCGATTTTCTGCGCGATTTGGATGTTCAGCTCGCCAAGTTGTTGGTGCTGCATCGCAAGAGCGCGCTGGCGCAGGAGCAGCTGCACTCGCTGCGAGCGGATAAACAGCGCATGGAGCAGCTGCACCGCATGGGCGAAATCAGCTTCGCGGATTATCAGGTCGCCTGCCAGCGCCTGCTGGATACGGAGCAGGAGCTACTGGCGCTCGGGCAGGAGCACGAGCAGCAGCACGCCGCGCTGGTGAGCATGCTGGGGCTGCACCCCGACGCGCGGCAGGTGGAGACGGCGGAAAAACTGCCCGAGGCTGTTCCGCCCGCTGTGCCCCTGCCGGAGGCTGCGGAGCTGGCGCAGCACCCCTCGCTCAAGGCAGCTTTGGCGACCTACGGGGCTTCCGAGACGGAGTTGCAGGCTGAAATCCGCCGCCAGTACCCCGAGCTGAGCCTCTCCCCGAGTCGGGTGCATGAGGAGGGCGAGACGCGCCTGGGCGCAGGCGTGGAGTTGTCCCTGCCGCTGTGGAACCGCAACCGCGAGGCAATCGCCAAGGCGCAGGGGAATCGCAGCATCCGCTGCCGCGAGGCTCTGGACCTGTGGCGAGGCTTGCAGCAGCGGGCGGCCGCCCTGGGCGACCAACAGCAGCTGCTCGCGGAGAACTGCCGCAGCACGGCGGCGGGGGTGGCCGAGCGCGAGCGCACCGAGCAGCACCACCAACGCCTCTACGACATGGGCGAGTGCAGCCTGCCCGAGCTGGCGCAGGCGCGCTACGAGACCTACCAACGCCGCATGACCTACCTGAATTGCCTGAACTCTCTGCTGGAGGTTCAGGTACAACTGCAATACCTTAACCCCTCTTTCTCATGAAGATTTTGTTTTGTTTATCCCTGTTGAGCCTGCTGTGCTACGGCGCTCGCGCCGAGGAAGCAGCTCACGACGAGCACGCCGGACACGAGCACGCAGAACATGCCGAGCATGCCGAGTCCGAAGAGCATGCCGACCACGAAGAGCACACCGACCACGAAGAGCACGATGACTGCGATGGCGAGCACGCTGAGCACGAGCACGCCGACCATGACCACGGCGCGCACGATACCTGCGGCGGCAATCACGCTGACACCCACGACCACGGGGCGCCCGTGGAGCTGAAGGTCGACGAGAAAGCCCGCGCCATCCTCCGCATGCAGATCGAGGTGGTGCCGCCGAGTTCGCGTCCGCTGACGGGGTCGGTGTACGGGCGGCTGACGGCGCCGAATCACGAGATGGAGAGCTACTCCCTCCCCGTGGCGGGGCGCATTGCCCTGCGCGTCAAGTCGGCGCAGCAGGTGGAGGCGGGGCAGGTGCTCTTTGCCCTGCAATCGCCTGCCGTCGCTGAGCAGATGATGAGTTTGGAGAGCCTGCGCAGCAACCGCGAGCGCTGCGCGGCCGATGCCGTCGCCATGTCCGAGCGTGTCGGGCGTCTGCACGCGGCGGGCGCGCGCAACGGCGATCTGGAGGAGCAGCTGCGCTTCAAACAGAGCGAGCTGGCGCAGGCAGAGAAGGATGTGCAGGCCGCCGAGACACGCCTGCGCCTGCTCTGCATGGGCGCGGAGCTGGTGCAGGAGGAGGGTCTGCCCACCCTGCTGGTGCGTGCCACGGCGGCGGGAACCGTCCGCAATGCGGGCGTGACGCAGGGCAGCTGGGGCGAGCAGGGCGCGGCGGTGCTGACGCTCAGTCACCCCCGCTCGCTGGAAATCGAGGCCGCCGTCTACGGTAGCGATGTGCCCGAGGTGGAGGAGATTCGCGCGTTGGTGCCCGATGGGCGCGAGATGCGCGCGGTGAGCGGCAGCTGGCGCCTGTCGGAGCAGCTGAACCCCGAGACGCAGACCCGCAGCCTCTACTTTACCCCGGATGCCCTGCCCGCCGGAGCCCGCGCGGGGCAGCTCTGCCGCCTCGACCTCTACGGCAGCGAGGCGGGCGGGAGCATCGTCTGCATCCCCGATTCGGCCGTCGTGCGCGTGGGGACGGATGATGTTGTCTTTGTCGAGGCGCGCGAGGGGCTGTACTACATGTACAAGGTGCATGCGGGTGCTTCGCGCCGCGGGATGACCCCGGTGGATGGCTTGCAGCCCGGCATGCGCATCGTGGTCAAGGGTGGCTACGAGCTCAAGTATTGCCTGCCGGCGGACGGCACGCCCAAGAAAGCGGCGGGGCACTTCCACGCCGATGGTAAGTTCCACGAGGGAGAGCACTGACCATGAATGCCTTGGTTGTTTTTTGCCTGCGCCATCGGCTCACGGTGCTGCTCGGTGCGGCGCTGCTGGCGCTGGTCAGTCTGTGGGCGGTGTCGACACTGCCGGTGGATGTGTTCCCAGAGCTGAAGGTGCCGCGCGTCACCATCCAGACCGAGGCGGCGGGGCTTTCCGCCGAGGAGGTCGAGCAGTACATCTCCATCCCGCTGGAGTCCGCCATGAGCGGCACGGCGGGGGTGACGCAGGTCAGCTCCTCTTCCGGCACCGGGCTCTCCTTTGTCTGGGTGGATTTTGACTGGGATACGGATGTGTACCGCGCCCGCCAGATTGTCTCCGAGCGCTTGGCGGCGGTGCGCGAGTCCCTGCCGCAGGGGGTGGAGACGGAGATGGCCCCCATTGTGTCCGTCACGGGCGAAATCATGGTCGTGGCGCTGACGGGAGATGCCGGGGTCGACCCGCTGGAGCTGCGCCGCGTGGCGGAGTTCGGGCTGCGCAACCGCCTGATGTCCATCCCCGGGGTGGGGCAGATCACCGTCATCGGCGGTCGCCTGCCCGAGTATCAGGTGCTCTACGACCCGAACCGCATGCAGCAGGCGGGTATCACGCTGGAGGAGCTCAAGGAAACCGTCGCCGCCGCGCAGAGCAGTGTGCCCGCCGGCTATTTGGAGGATGTCTCGGGGCAGGAGCTGCCCGTGCAGCAGTACACGCGCGCCATGAGCCCCGAGCACCTGCGCCGCACACCGGTGCCGGGGCACCGCAGCGGGGTGCTGCGCTTGGAGGATGTGGCCGATGTCGTTATCGACGGTGCTCCCCGGCGCGGCAACGCGGGCTTCAACGGGCAGCCGGCGGTGCTGCTCTCGGTGCAGAAGGTGCCGGGTGCCAACACGCTGGAGCTCACGGCGGCGGTCGATGCCGCCGTGCGCGAGTTTGCGGAATCGCAGTTGCCGGAGGGGATGCACCTGCGGGCGGATGCCTACCGCCAGTCGGACTTCATCACCCTGTCGCTGGAGAACGGGCGCGAGACGCTGCTCATCGCCGCACTGGTGGTGATGCTGGTGGTGGTGCTCACGCTGCTCAACCTGCGCACGGCCGTCATCACGCTCATCACCATGCCGCTGTCGGTGCTCTTCGGCTTGGCCTGTTTCCCCCTGCTGGGGCTGGGTATCAACATCATGACGCTGGGCGGTTTGGCCGTGGCGGTGGGCGATGTGGTGGACAACGCCATCATCTTTGTGGAGGTTGCCTGGCGCAACCTGAGCCGCAACGCCGCCCTGCCGCCCGAGCAGCAGCGCAGCCGTATCGACGTGCTCACGGAGGCCAAGGGCGAAATCGTCAGCTCCATCAGCTTCTCCTCGGCCATCATCCTGCTGCTCTTTGCTCCCGTCCTCTTCCTCAGCGGGCTGGAGGGCCAGTTCTACCGCCCGCTGGGCATTTCTTTCATGCTGGCGCTGGCCGCCTCGCTGCTCGTGGCGCTCACGTTGGTGCCCGCGCTCTGCTACATCGGCTTCAAGGTCTCGCCCCGCCGCCGGGGCGATTCGGTGACGGCGCGTGCCATCTGCCGCTGCTACGCGCCCGTGCTGCGCTTCTGTATGCGCTGCCCCAAGACGATTTTCGTCAGCCTGCTGAGCCTGACGGCCGGGGCGCTGTGGCTGGCTTCGACCTACGGCACGAGCTTCCTGCCGCCCTTCAACGAGGATTGCTACACGGTCTTTGTCAACATGGTGCCGGGCACCTCGCTGCAGGAGACGGAGCGCGTCTCGCAGCAGGCGATGGAGCGCATCGGGTCGATTGAGGGGGTGCTCAGCGTGGCGCAGCGCACCGGGCGCGCGGAGAACGATCAGCACGCCGAGCCCGTCAGCGCCTCCGAGCTGCTGGTGCGCGTCGATCTGCGCCAAGACCAGCGCCGCCTCCGCGAGGAGATGAACGCCGTCATCCGCGGCATTCCCGGGGTGAGCAGCATGGTGGGCTACCCGCTGGCGCACCGCATCAGCTCCGCTCTCTCGGGCTCCAACTCCGAGATTGCCATCAACATCTACGGCGATGAGCTGCCGCAGCTGCGCGCCGCCGCGAAGAAAGCCGCCGAAATTCTGGCCTCCCTGCCGGAGGTGGCGGATGCGCGCGCCAATCGCGAAGTGATGGTCGACACCATCTGCATCGACTATAACCGCGAGGTGCTCGCCGCCTACGGGCTCACCATGGCGCAGGCGGCCGAGCAGGTGTCCGCCGCCCTGCGCGGGCTGCAGATGGGCGAGGTGATTCGCAACCTCGACCACTGGAACATTGTGCTTCGCCTCGCGCCGGAGCTGCGCACGAGCGAGGACGACGTCCGCAACCTGCAACTGGTCGCCCCGGGGGGCAGAACCGTGCGCCTGAGCGATGTGGCGCAGGTCTACCGCGACGAGGTGACGAACCTCATCCTGCGCGACAACACACGGCGCAAGGCGATGATTTCCTGCAACCCCTCGCCGGACTCCAACCTCGGGGATCTGGCGGCGGCCTGCCGCAAGCATCTCGACCCCGCGATGAACGCGATGGGCTGCACGGTGGACTACACGGGCACCATCAAGAGCCGCGAGGCCGCCGAGAAGCGCCTCGGGCTGCTCAGCCTCGTGGTCTGCGTGCTGGTGGTTCTGCTGTTGGCGAGCTCGCTGGGCAGTGTGCGCCGTGCGCTGCTGACGCTGCTGAACATTCCGCTCTGTCTGGTGGGCGGCATCGTCGCCGTGTTCCTCAGCTCGGGGGACACGCTGCACTCGTTGGGCACGGGGCACTACATCCCGCCCATCCTCTCGGTGAGCTCCATCGTCGGCTTTGTCACCGTCATCGGCTACGCCATCCGCTCCGGGCTCATTTTGCTCAACCGCTACCGCGCCCTGGAGCAACAGGGGCTGAGCAGCGAGGAGGCCATCCGCAGCGGTTCGCTGGAGCGCGTCATTCCTATCATGATGACCTCGCTGACAACCATTTTGGGGCTGCTCCCCCTCATCTGGGCGCGCGAACAGCCCGGCGGCGAGCTGCTGGCGCCGCTGGCCATCGTGCAGTTCGGCGGGCTGGTGAGCGCCACGATACTCAATCTGCTGGTCATCCCCGCCTCCTGCACCCTCTTCGCCCGCTGGCTTCGGCCTGCGGAGGGGGATTGAGAGTTTGGCTTGACTATCTTCCGCCCCGGGGCGTATGCTGGCGGACAGCTGCCCCCGAGGCAGATAAAAAACTTCCTCCCCGGTCTTGCGTTTGGTATTCAGCCGGGGAGGGGAGAACCGAGCCCGCGGGAGATGCCGCTCCCGCGGGCTCCTTTCTGCTCCGATTTGTGCGCGCTGACGCGCGGTTGAGGGCATTCTACCTTGACGCGTGCGCCGAGGGGTGATACTTTCTTTTCATGAGTACGAAGTTCACTTGGGAGCTGCGCCCAATGAACGGAAGTGATGATTTCGGTGACGAGCTCAACCGGTGTTTGCCTCCCTTGGTGCGCCGATTGCTATGTCAGCGGGGCATTTCCGGGGCAGAGATGGCGCATAAGTTCCTCAGACCGCGTCTGGCCGATTTGGGCGACCCTTTTGCCCTGCGGGAGATGGATGCCGCCGTTGAGCGCATCTTCCGCGCGGCAGACAACGGGGAGCACATCTGCATCTACGGCGATTACGATGTGGACGGTGTGAGCTCGGTCACGCTGCTGCACGCGATTCTGACGGCCTACGGCATCCGCACGGACTATTTCATCCCGGTGCGAACGCGCGAGGGCTACGGCCTGAGCGACGAGGGCATTCGCCGAGCGGTGCAGCTCTGCGGCGGCAAGCCCGATGTGATGATTTGTGTGGACTGCGGCACCTCCTCGGTGGACGAGGTGGCCAAGTTGCAGCAGCTCGGCATCGACGTGGTGATTCTCGACCACCACGAGGGCAGCACGCGCGGGCGTCCCAACGCCGTGGCGGTGGTCAACGCCAAGCTGGAGGAGTCGAGCCCCTTTACCTACCTGTGCAGCGCGGGGGTGGTGTTCAAGCTGGCACATGCGCTGCTCAAGGTGCGCCGCCTGCCCGATTTCGACCTCAAGAGATACTTGGATGTGGTGGCCATTGCCACCGTGGCGGATATTGTGCCCCTGGTGGCGGAGAACCGCCTGCTGACCCGCCATGGCCTGCAGCGCATGGAGATGGGGGGTAATATCGGGTTGCAGGCGCTCAACCGCATCACCGAGTTGCAGCACCGCCGACCGAATGCGAGCTTTGTGTCCTTCCGCATCGGCCCGCGCCTCAATGCGGCGGGGCGCATGGATAACCCGCTGGATGCGCTGCGCCTGCTGATGGCGCACGACAGCGCGGAGGCCGATCGGCTGGCGCAGCGTCTCGAGCAGCACAACCGCGCCCGCCAGCAGGAGGAGGAGCGCATGCGCGAGGAGGCGCTGCAGATGCTGCGCGAGCATTTTGACCCCGCACGCGACCATGTGATCGTGCTCGGCTCACGGAGCTGGCACCCCGGGGTGGTCGGCATTGTCGCCTCGCTGCTTATGCGCCGCTACCACAAGCCCACCTTCATCATCTCCTTCGACGAGAGCGGTCTGGGCAAGGGCTCGGGGCGTTCGGTGCCGGGGGTCTCGCTGGTGGATGCCATTCACCACTGCGCCTCTACCCTGGTGTCCGGCGGTGGGCACGAGATGGCGGCGGGGCTGGTGATTCGCGAGGAGCGGCTGGATGATTTTCGCCGTGCCTTCGAGCGCTATGTGTGTGAGACGACGACGGATGAGCAGCTCAAGCCCGTGCTTCAGGTGGATGCCGAGGTGTCCTTCCGCGAGCTAACGCTGGATTTGCTCGACAGCTATGAACTACTGGAGCCTTTCGGCAACTCGAACCCGCAGCCGGTGTTCATGAGCCGCTCGGTGATGCTGACGGATGCCCCGCGCCGTTTGCAGGGCAACCACCTGCGCCTTTGCCTGCGGCAGGGGGTCTGCGAATGCGATGCCATGTATTTCAACGCCGGTCATCTGCGCCTGCCCGACCCGCCCTGGGATATCGCTTTTACCATCGACCGCAATGTTTGGCGCGGGCGTTCCTCGCTCTCCGTGTCGATTCAGGATATTCGCCCCGCTCAGGCTTAGTGTTCCATGCCCCGCCGTTCTCCATCGCTGTTTCCGAAGTCACCGCGCAAGCCTGCGAGCAGGGAGCACGGGGACTGGCGCGTGCCGCTGGAGCATCCCGAGGAGGTCGAGCACTACTACAACCCCTCGCTGAGCACCTGGCGGCGCCTGTACCTGCAGGCAGAGTACCTGCAGCAGGCGGATACCCGGCAGTGGCTGCGCGCGGCCGAGGAGGAGGGCTACGGGGAGTCCCCGGAGCGGTGGCGGAGGGTGCTGCATCGGGTGATTGCCTATGCCCTGTTGCTGCCGCTTTCCGTGGTGATGGTGTTTGCGCTGCTGGTGCAGTTGTACCACGATGCGCCCATGCTGAGCGAGCGCTCGTTCTGGCTCAGCGAGCCGGTGTGGTTTTCCGTGATGGGGGCGCTGTTGTGGGTGATTTTGCGGGCGTCGTTGCTGATGGAGGGCTTGCTGGTCTATGTGTATGTGCTGGGGCACGAGCTGACGCATGCGCTTTCGGCGCTGCTGTGCGGCGGCCGCTTGCACGGCATGCGGGTCGGCATGAACGGCGGGTATCTGGAGACCGATGCGGACAACTGGTTCATCGCGCTCTCGCCCTATTTTGTACCGCTGTGGATGCTGTGCTGGCTGGGGGTGTTGTGGGTGGTGAATGCCGTGCTGCCCTTCGAGGCCTATGCGCCGTGGTTCTACGCGGGCTTCGGCTTCTGGTGGGCCTTCCACCTGTACTGGACGGTGTGGATTATTCCGCGCGAGCAGCCGGATATGCTTTCCTACGGTCTGGTTCTGTCCATGCTGGTGATTTTGCTGGCCAACATTGCCGTGTTGCTGGTGGTGTTGCGCTGTTTCGGCGCCCTGTCGCTGCGGGGCTATTGGGCGGATTTCTGCACCTGCGCACAGGAGATCGGCGCGATGTTGGCCGATGTGGGGCTGTGGTTGTGGCAGATCGGTCATGCCCTGATGTGAGGGGCGACGTAGGCGCGCCGTGCTCGCCCGGTGCACCATTCGCACGAAAAACCCCTTGCCCGTCGGGACAAGGGGTTGGGGGAGGGAGACTGTAGCTGCTTTCAGCCCTGGGCGGCCATGGCGCTGTCGATGAGCGCCTTGATTTCGGCCGCCTTCTGCTGCAACTCGCGCAGCTCTTTGAAGGCATCGGGCAGCTTGCGAATGGCAGCGAATTGGCGCGCGGCATCCTTGGCATCGCAGGCGGGGGCGCCCCAATACTTCTTGCCACCTTCCAAATCGTTCATGACGCCCGAGCGGGCGCCGATCTGCGCCTGCGGCCCCACGGTGAGGTGCCCGGCCAGCCCGACCTGCGCTGCGCAGACCACATAGTCACTCAGGTGGGTGCTGCCCGCCGCGCCGCTTTGGGCGCAGATGACCACGTTCTTGCCCAGCGTGCAGTTGTGCCCGATTTGGACGAGGTTGTCGATCTTGCTGCCGTCGCCGATGACGGTGCGGCCGAAGCGCGCGCGGTCGATGGTGGTGTTGGCGCCGATGTCGACATGGTTGCCGATGACGACGATGCCCACCTGGTCAATCGTGTCGTAGGTGCCTGTTTGCGGATTGAGCAGGAAGCCGAAGCCGTCGCCGCCGATGACGGCTCCCGGCTGGATGACCACATGGTGCCCGATGATGCAGCGCTCGCGGATGACGACCTTGGCGTGGAACTTGCAGTGCTCGCCAATGCTGACCCCGGCACCGATGACGCAGCCGGCACCGATGTCGCAGCCATCGCCGATGACGGCCCCGGCCTCGACCACGGTACCCGCGCCGATGTGTACCTTGTCCGGGTTCAGCCGGGCGCTCGGGTCGATGATGGCCGTGGGATGCACCCCCGGCTCAAAGCGCTTGGCAACCTTCATGAAGGCATCCACCAAGGCGTTGAAAGCCAGCGAGGGATTCTCGACCTCGACGTAGACGCGCCCCTCGGGGTACTTGGGAAGAGCCGGGGGCACGAGAATGACCCCGGCGCGGGAGTTCAGGTAGTCCTGGAAGTATTTTTCGTTGCCGAGGAAAGCGACCTCATCGGGGCAGGCTTCGGACAAGGTCGCGACACCGGAAATCGCGATTTCCGGTGTCGTTTCCTGCAAAAGTTTGCCACCTGTGAGCGAGAGAATGTCGGAGAGAGACAGTTCCATGGCGCGCAACAGGGAAAAGGATTCTTTACTGAGCCGCGGGAGCTTCACCCTCCGGCTGCTGAGGCTGGCTGTAAAGCCGTTTCAGCTCGGCTTCGGGGTCAAAGCCCTTGGGGGCATCGGCGTTGAGCTTCTTGAGCACCTCGGGGGTGATGTCAAAAGCCTTCTTGATGTAGGGGAAGGTGCTGGTAGCGATGCCGATGTCCTGCTGGACGGAGACGGCGGCGGCATCGATGATGATGTCGGCCCCGGCGGCCTCGGCCGAGCTGTTGATGCTGTTCTGCACATCCTCCAGCAGGATGCGCATCTCGCGGTTGCGCAGCTCGCGGAACGCCACGGAGCGGCGCTGCACAAAGTCCTTGAGCTCCTGATCAGCGGCCTTGATTTCGTTCAGCTTGGCGTTGTACTCATCGCGGAGTTTGGCCACGGCGGCCTCGGAAAGGCTGGAGTCGTGCTTGTCGCGGATCTTCTTGGCATCCTCCTGCAGCGCGCGGAGCTTGTCCTCGCGAACCTTGACGTCGGCCTTGATGTTGGACAGCTGCTTCTGGAGCACGTTCTCCGTGTCAAAGCGCTTGTAGTACATGGTGTAGAGCTCGCGAACATTGACGGAGGCAACCTTCAGCTCGGCCTGCGCGGTGGCAGCCAGAGCCGCCAGAGAAACCACGGCGGTGGTGATGATGGGGAACTTCATGACGGATGTGTTTCGTTACAATGGGATTGTACACCGAGGGCTCAGGCGGAGTCAAGCGCGCTCTGCGCTGCGGGTGGCAATATGACATTCCGAGCGCAGACTGACGGTTATTCTAACTCCTTGAGACCATCGGCGAGCAAGGGGTATGATGCGAATCTATGAGTATTCGTTCAGAATTATGTCGCCGTGAACGCGATTTTTTGTTGTTTCCCTGGTCGCACCGCCTGCTTTGGCTGCCGAGTCGTGTGGTGTTGTCGCCGGGTTGTGTGGCTCCCACGGGGGAGACCGCGGCGTTCTGTGCGCGTGCGGCGGAGCAGGGGGTGGGGCTGGTGCTGGCCGAGGGGGTGTTTTCTCTTGGGGCAGCGGGGGAGCTGCGCCCCTTGGGCGGGCGGGAGCTGCGGGCATGGAAGCAGTGGCTACGCGCGCTGCATCGCTCAGCCTGTCGAGTGGCAGCCGGGTTGGAGTTGGTGCTGCCACCGGGGGAGAATCGCGGCGCGCTGCAGCGGGCGGCGGAGCTCGCTGCTGCTGCCGCGGCGGATGCTCGGCGTTTGGGCTTCGATGCTGTCGCGTTGCTGCCGCAGGGGGCGGGAGAGTTGAGCCCCGAGCGTGCGCGGCTGCTCGGTCGAGTTCTGCACGCGTTGCGTCGAGCCGTCGGCAGGCGGTTTCCCCTGCTGCTGCGTCTGCCTGCGGACGGGATGGCGGCGGAACTCCTGCCGATGGAGGTCGACATCGTGGCATGCACGGCGGGGACTTCTCCCGAGGCGGCGGTCGTGTTGCGGGGGATGACAGGGCGGGCGGTGATGCTCGGCAGCGAGCACGCGCCCCTGCCGTGGCTGACGCGGCAGCTGCGCGGCGGCGGGGTCGACCTCGTGCTGGTTCATGACGTCGCAGAGCTGCAGCGCTTGCTGCGCTGAGCGGCGGGTCAGAACTCGCGCAGCTCCTCGAGCTTGCTGCGCAGGGCTTCGACCATGGGGTGCGCCATCATGCGGCTAAAGGAGCTCATGGGCACCGGATGGCGCAGCACGCAGACATGCAGCGGGTGCGGGAGCTTTTCTACATGGGCGGTCTCCCCGGGGCGGATGACCCCTGCGAAGTCGCCGTCGAGCTGGTAGGGCAGCGTGGCCTCGGTCGTGATGTCGCAGCTCTCAATGCAGCGCAGCTTGGTGAAATCGGTGGTGTTGCGCATGGTGGCGCCCCGGTGCAGCATGTAGGTGATGACCTCGTACAGAATCCCGATGCTTTCCAGCTGGATGACGGCAGCATCGAGCAGACCATCGTTGTAGCTGGCATCGGCAAAGAGATGCGCGGCACCGCCGTAGCGCTTGCCGTTGCCGAGGATGAGCTGCGTGGCGTGCAGCACCTCGCCGTTCGGCAGGCTTAGCTCCATGAGGGGGTGGTGTTCCACGGCCACGCGGATGGCGGTGATGATGTGCGCCGCCGCACCGAGACGCCGCTTGAGCTTGGGGGTGATGAGCTGGATGATGCGCGCATCGGGGCCGAAGCCCGCCATTTGGAGGAAGGGGCGCCCGTTGACGGTGAAGATGTCGACCGACTGCCGCACGCTGTCGCGGATGGCTTCTAGTGCTAGGTCGAAGCGGCGCGAGCCGATGCCCATCTCGCGCGCAAAGACATTCATGGTGCCGCAGGGGATGATGCCCAGCGCGCTCGGTGTGCCGATGAGCCCCTGCGCCGCGTTCATGAGGGTGCCGTCGCCGCCGGCCACGGCGACCACGGGCTCGCCGCTCTCGGCCAGCGCGCGAGCCTGCGCCCTCAGGTCGTCCGCGCTCTTGGTGCCGATGATGCGGAAGTCGGACCGGTGCTCATCGAGCCAGGCCTTGAGCCCCGAGCGGAACAGGCTGCCCGCTTTGGGGTTAATCAGCAGGGGAACGGGGGGCACCATGGGATTAGAGGAACAGGCCGATGAGCGGGCAAACAAGCGGGCAAACAGCCCAGGCAAACGCAATGGTGAAGGCGGGGGAGTCGATGAGGTCGAAGATGCCGCCGATGCCCGGCAGCAGCGAGCCGCTGTCCTTGACCGCTACACCGCGTTTGATGAGCGAGCCGGCTAAATCTCCGGCGACGGAGGGGATGAAGAGCAGGGTGCCGAACACCCAGAACGAGAACAGGTACGCAGGACTTGATGGCAGCTCAAGCATGTACTTGGCGAGGAAGTAGCCCGCCGTGAGGGTGATGATGTAGGAGCCGATGATGCCCTCCCACGATTTCTTGGGCGAGACGGCGGGGCTGAAGGGGCGCTTGATGAAGCGCCGTCCGAGCAGCACGCCGCAACAATAGGCCCAGATGTCGCTCATCTTGGTGAAGAGAATCAACCAGAGCAACATGGAAATGTCGTGGATGAGCAGGGCTTTGAAGGCAAAGCAGAAGAGCCAGCCGGGGTAAATAAAGCTCAGCAGGGTGAGCCCCATGGATTTGAGCGCCTCGGCACCGCTGCGCCCGCGATAATCCATGCGGAACAGTTCGCCGAGGAACGCGATAAGCGCGTAGATAACGAGCAGCCCCACCGCCAGAGTCAGGAACCATGTGGCTCCGGTTCGCCGCATCAGGACGGTGCTGAGCATGATCCACGGGTAGACCATGCCGCCGATGAGGACGAGCCCGCGGTTGGCACCGCTGCCCCGGAGCATGCGGAACCACTCCCAGGTGGTGAGATTGCAGAAGAGGGTAATCAGAACGGCATAGCCGATGGGCTCGTTCCACCACACCGCTCCGCCCAGCAGAGAGAGCAGGATGATGGTGCTGAACAGGCGCTGACAGAACGTTTGCAGTTTGGGGCTCATGGGGAGGGGCTCCTGAGGAGGTGTCGCCCGCCCCACGGGTGTGGGGCGGGCAGGGGGTAGGGTTTTCAGTGTGCGCAAGCGCCGCAGCTCCAATGCGCGCGGATGTCGGCAAAGAAGTCGTTGCCTTTGTCATCCACCAGGATGTAGGCGGGGAAGTCCTTGACCGTGATTTTCCAGATGGCTTCCATACCCAGCTCGGGGTATTCCACGCATTCGATGCTTGTGATGCAGTTCTTGGCGAGGTCGGCCGCCACGCCGCCGATGGAGCCGAGGTAGAAGCCGCCGAACTTTTGGCAGGCATCCGTGACGCACTGCGCACGGTTGCCCTTGGCAATCATGATCATGCTGCCGCCGTGGCTCTGGAAGAGCTCCACATAGGGATCCATGCGACCGGCCGTGGTGGGACCGAAGGAGCCGCTGGGGTAGCCCTCGGGCGTCTTGGCAGGACCGGCGTAGTAGATGGGGTGGTCTTTGATGTATTGCGGCAGCTCCTTGCCCGCGTCCAGCAACTCCTTGAGTTTGGCGTGGGCAATGTCGCGCCCCACGATGATGGTGCCCGTGAGCGAGAGCCGCGTCTTGACGGGGTACTTCGAGAGCTCGGCCAGTACCTCGCTCATGGGACGGTCGAGGTCGATGGGCACGCCCGCGCTCTTCGTCTCGCGCAGCTCGGCGGGGATGTACTTGCCCGGGTCGTACTCCAGCTCTTCGATGAAAATACCCTCGGGGGTGATTTTGGCCTTGCAGTTGCGGTCGGCGGAGCAGGAGACACCCAGCGCCACGGGGCAGGAGGCACCATGGCGCGGCAGGCGCACCACACGCACATCCAGAGCGAACCACTTGCCGCCGAACTGGGCACCCAGCCCCAGCTTTTCGGCCTCTTTCTTCAGCTCGGCCTCCAGCTCGAGGTCGCGGAAGGCGCGCCCGTGCTCGTTGCCGCTGGTGGGCAGGCTGTCGTAGTATTTGGTGGAGGCCAGCTTCACCGTCTTGAGGCAGAGCTCGGCGCTCGTGCCGCCCACGACGAAGGCCACATGGTAGGGCGGGCAGGCCGCCGTGCCCAGCGTGCTCATCTTCTGCACCATGAACTTCTTGAGCGACTCGGGGTTGAGCAGCGCCTTTGTCTCTTGGTAGAGGTAGGTCTTGTTCGCCGAACCGCCGCCCTTGGCGATGAAGAGGAAGCTGTACTCCATGCCGTGGTCGGTGGCAAAGAGGTCGATTTGGGCGGGCAGATTGGTGCGCGTGTTGATTTCGCGGTACATGTCCAGCGCCACGTTCTGGCTGTAGCGCAGGTTGTTCTTGGTGTAGCAGTCGTAGGCGCCGCGGGAAATCTGCTCGGCATCGTCGCAGCCCGTCCAGACCTGCTGCCCCTTCTTGCCCACGCAGATGGCGGTGCCCGTGTCCTGGCACAGGGGCAGCACACCCATGGCGGCCACCTCGGCGTTGCGCAGCAGGGTGAGCGCCACGCTCTTGTCGTTCTCCGAAGCTTCGGGGTCGGAGAGAATAGCCTGCACCTGCTTCAGGTGCTCCGGGCGCAGGTAGAAGGCAACGTCATGCCAAGCGGTTTCGGCCAGCAGGCGCAGCCCCTCGGGTGCAACCTTGAGCATGGGTTTGCCCTCAAACTCACCGAGACTCACATAATCCTTGGTGAGCAGACGGTACTGGGTCGTATCTTCCCCCATGGGGAACATTTCCTGATACACAAAGGGAGGTGTTGCCATAACGCAGCCGTTTTAACACAGACGCGCGTGCATAGCGAGCAAAAAAAGCTCCGGGGCGCGCCCGCAGGCGCGCGCGACAGGGCTTTTTTTGTCATGAAGCAGTATGCTCTTGCCTTTTTCGGGGCTTTCTATACAATAGTGGCGCTTTTTTACCGTCTTCTAAACTTCACAGTCAGAATATCATGGAAATTACCATCAACAAGACGAGCGATTGCCAGGCCACTCTTCAGGCGACAGCCACCCCTTCCGAGGTGAGCGCGGTCAAGGATTCCGTTATCGCCGCCTATGCCTCCGGCGCCCGCATCCCGGGCTTCCGTCCCGGCAAGGCTCCCAAGAGTGTGATTGTCAAGCGCTACGCCGAGGCCATCAAGGATGAGCTCGACTATCGGATGCAGAGTGACATTCAGGAGAAAGCCCTGGAGGAGAATCCCGAGCTCAAGGTGCTCGATTTCGGCAAGCCCGAGTGCGGCGAACAGGCCGATGGTTCCTACAGCCTGAGCAGCACGCTGACGATTGTGCCCGCTTTCGAGCTGCCCGAGTACATGGGTCTTGAGGTGACGGTGCCCTCGACCGAGGTGAGCGACGACGAGGTGGAGGAGACGATGAAGCGCTACGCCGAGGCCTCGGCCACGCACGAGGTGGTCGAGCGCGCTGCCGCGATGGGCGACATCGCCGTCATCGATTTCAAGACCACGGTGGAGGGCAAGCCCGCCGCCGAGTTCTGCGGCAAGCCGCTGGGCTTCATGGAGGGTCGCGAGGGGCATTGGCAGGCCGTGGAGGCGGATTCGTTCATGCCCGGCTTGGGTGAGGGGCTCGTGGGGCTCTCCGCCGGCGAGAGCAAGAACATTGCCGTGACCATGAAGGAGGATTTCCCCATCGCCGAGCTTTCCGGCAAAACGGTTGATTTTGCCGTGACGGTCAAGGAAGTGCGCGAGAAGGTTGTTCCCGAGATTTCGCCCGAGCTCTTTGCCGCGTCCATGCCCGGCAAGACCTTGGAGGAGATTAAGGAGCTTGTCCGCGAGAACATGAAGAGCAGCAAGGAGCGCGCCAACGAGGAATCCAAGGCCGACCAGATTTCCGAAAAACTCGCCGATCAGCTGAGCTTCGCGCTGCCCGCCGAGCTGGTGGAGCGCGAGAATGAGAACACCGTGCAGCGCAAGGTCTACGCCGCCATCCAGTCCGGCAACTACGACATCGCCAAGGACATGGACAAGCTGCGCGAGGAGTCCAAGGCCGAGACGGAGCGCAACCTGCGCGTCTACTTCGCCCTGCAGGAGATTGCCTCCAAGGAGCACATCATGGCCACCGATCAGGAAGTGCTCAGCGCCCTGGCAGACATGGCCGAGAAAGCCAAGGAGAAGAACCTCAAGACCTTCATCCGCAAGATGCAGCGCGAGAATCGCATCACGGGCGTGCGCCTGTCGATTATCACCTCCAAGGTGCTGGATCTGCTGGCGCGCAACGCCAAGGTCAGTGCTCCCGAGGCCTGATGCGGTCGCTTGTCGTCCGTGTATCCGCTTCATGAAAAACACCCCGCTGCGGCGGGGTGTTTTTTGTGCCGGATGCCCGGCGTGCTCAGCAGCTCAGCGCCAGCAGGAAGAGCAGGGAGTGCAGCGAGGAAAGCCCCAGCAGCACGTTCATGCGCTTGTCCGCCGGCGTCTTGGAGAGCTTGAGCAGAAGAAAGCCCCCCGCAGCGATGGCCGCGAGCCAGACGAGGTTCCACTGAAAGCCCGGGAGGAAAAAGGCCGTCTGCTTGAGCGTGGCATAGGGAGCCACGAGAAAGGCCATGGCCAAGCCGCGGGCGCGGCGCTCGCCCAGCCGCACGGCCAGCGTGCGTTTGCCGGTTTGGGCGTCCTCCCTGCGGTCGCGGATGTTGTTGACCTCGATGAGCACGCAGGAGAGCAGCCCGCACTGGATGCCCAGTACAAAGGCGGCAGCGTAGACCTCGGCGTAGCCCGGCTGCCAACCAATCTGCATGAACACCGTGCCCATGACCGCCACCAGCCCGAAGAAGAGCAGCACGAACAGCTCGCCGAAGCCGTGGTAGGATAGGGGGTAGGGTCCCCCCGTGTAAGCATAGGCGCAGAGCATGCAGGGCAGGCCGATGGCAATGACGGCCCAGCCGCGCGCCGCCAGCAGCGGCAGCGCCGCCAGCGCCGCCAGCCCCAGAAACCAGACGCCAAGCGCCAGCACCGTGCGCGGGCGCAGCGCCCCGGAGGCCGTGAGCCGCCGGGGACCCTGCCGCTGCTCGGTGTCGGCATGCCGCAGGCTGTCGAGCGCATCGTTGAACACATTGCTGGCAATTTGCAGGCAGAGGCAGCTCAGCAGTGTGCAAAGCGCCAAGCCCCAATCGAGCTGAATGCCGAGCTCGGGCAGATGCAGCTGGAACTTGCGAACGATGAGGCAGCCTGCCCACACGGGCACCAGCCCGGCGGCCAGCGTCTTGGGGCGCGTGATAGAGAGGAGCTTGAGGAAAAGAGACATAGCGGTGAGTGAGAGATAATCAACGGCGGGGATAGCGGCGGCGCCCGCCCGCCGCCGCGCGGAAGGGCTCGAAGAGGCGGTCAAGCCCCGCATTCTTGATAAGCAGGCATTGCTCCATCAGGTAGCCGAGTTTGCCTTTGGGAAAGCCCCGCTGCCAGAACCAGTCGAGGTATTCCGTGGGTAAATCCATCAGCGGGCAGCCGTCGGGCGGGAAGGTCTGCGGGCCGTACATGCCGTAGGGCATGTGCGCGGCGGCGATGTCGGCCAGCAGTGCGCGCAAATCCTCTGCCGAAGGGATGGGAGCGTCCTCCATGACCGCTGATCAGCGCTTGATGCTCCAGCCGATGCACTCGCCCGCCGCCATCGGCACCACGCTTTGCCCGTAGCCCCGGTAGAGGGGCGGTACCTGCATGGGTGTGTCACACAGCGTCACGCGGCGCGGCGGCGGCTGTAGTCCATAGTAGCGGCAGGCGTTGTCGGAGACAAAGCCCTGCAAGCGCTCCGCTGCACCGTGCGCTGCGAAGAGTTCCGCGAGCTTTGGCAGCGCCAGCGGGGCGGTGAACACCCCCGCCGCGCAGCCGCAGCACTCCTTTTTGTGGCGGGGATGCGGGGCGGAATCGCTGCCGAAGAACAGGCGAGGATGCCCGCCGAGCGCCGCCGCCAGCAGCGCCTCGCGATCCTCAGGCCGCTTGGCCAGCGGCTTGCAGAAGAGGTGCGGGCGCAGCGCGCCGCCCGCCACATCATCCAGCGTGATGAGCAGATGCTGGAGCGTGACCGTGGCGCAGAGCGAGGGATACTCATCCAGCAGCTGCAGCGCCGCCGCCGTGGTGATATGCTCCATGCAGAGCTTGAGCTTGGGGAAACGCTCCGCCAGTGTGCGGTACACCGTCAGGAACTCCGCCTCGCGGTCGAGCACAAAGCCGTGGCTCTCTCCATGCACCAGCAGGGGAATGCCTAGCTGCTCCATCAGGCGCAGGGTAGGCTCGGCCTGCGCCATGTCGGCCAGCCCGCCCTCGCTGTTGGTGGTGATGCCTGCGGGGTAGAGTTTGTAGGCAAAAAACTCGGGTGTCGCCCGCGCGGCCAGCAGTTGCGCTTCGCTCTGCGGGGCAAAGAACAGCGTCATCAGCCGCATGAAAGGGGCGCCGTCCATGGCGGCATCGATGCGCTCGGCATAGGCGCGCAGCTGCTCGGGCGTGCGGACGGGCGGCACCAGGTTCGGCATGATGACCGCGCCCGCAAAATCCGCTGACAGGGGAGCCGTCAGGCGCAGCATGTCCCCGTCGCGCAGGTGCAGGTGCATGTCCAAGGGTGCCGTGAGGGTGATTTCCATACCCCCATGCTAGCACAGCTCCGCCCGGCATTCAAGCCGAACTGCCGGGGCGGTGTTGCTCGGCGGCGGGGCGTGTTGCGAAAATCATGGCGATTTTTCTCAGGACTAACGCATCTCTAAAAAAAGCAGGTATCCGTGGGGAATACCTGCTTTTAGGGGGGGAATACGCCGGAATCAGAACTTGCAGCCCACGCCGATGCGCACGCCGTGGAAGTTCTGCTTCTTGGGGCGGAGGGAGGTGGACTGGCCGTTGCGGGTCACGATGCACCTGGGGGACGCCGTATCGCCGCAGAAGTGGTAAGCCACGAAAGCATCCCAGTTGCCGCAGACGGCGTAGCGCACGCCCAGCTCGGCGGAGTAGCCGAAGCCCCAGCCGGACTTGTGAAGATTGCCGAGGATCTCCTTGTCACGCCAAGCAAAACTGACGAGGCCGACATTGGCACCGGCAAAGGCGGACCACTTGTCGTTCAGGGCGTAGGTGTAGCGGTAGCCGGGCATCAGGCTCCAGGTGTTGGTGATGATTCGTACACCCTCCTCCTGCTGGCGGTTGCCGTTGGCATAACCGAGGCGGAGGGTCAGGGCGTTGTTCTCATCCAGCTTGTAGACGCCGGTGAGATCCCAGCTCCAAGTGTTCACCTTCTTCTGGGGGCCGAACCAGTCTTTGCCGCTGTGGAAGAGGCTCTTGGCGGCTCTGTTGTAGCCGGCACCGAGCTCAACAGCCCAGGGGCTGACAACGGGAGCGGGCGCCGGGGTGGGCGCGGGCTGAGTGCCTGCGAGAGCCGGGGAGGCCAGTGCGATGAGGGCGAGTGTTTTCTTCATGATGCGATGATGCGAACAGGGTTAAGTCCGGGGCCGGAGAATGCAACCCCACGATGTCAGTGTAGCACGCCCGGGGCGGATGTCAAGCCTCCGAGGGGCGATTTCCAGGGCAAACGCATGACGTCCTTAAAACGGTCTTTTCATGACTCACTTTGCATGACACGGCTCCAATGCGTTTGCCCTGCCGGGGCGGTGTTGCTCGTCGACGGGTCGTGTTGCGAAAATCATGGCGATTTTCCTTGTCACAGAGGCGCGTTTATGATGCTATGGAGGAGATGCTTCGCATATCCCCCCGCTTGCAACGCAAGATGCTTGTTGGCTTGGTCGTGCTGCTGTCGGCGGTGGCGGCGTGGCGGGGCTTGGTGTCGATGAGCGCCCGAACGGCAGCCATCGGCGTGGCGGGGCAGGCGACCGAGCAGGGCTTGCTCGTGTTGCGGGTGGCACGTTTGGGTCCGGCGGAGCGCGCGGGTGTGCGCCCGGCGGATGTGTTGCTGACGCTGGATGGTAAGCCCGTGACATCCCCGGAGGCGCTGGCGGCGCGGCTGCAACAATATCGGCCGGGGCAGGAGCTGCTGCTGACGCTGCGCCGCGATGGGCAGGAGCATCAGTTGCGCGTGTGCCTGGCCGATGCGGAGGAGATGCGGCGCCCGCGCGCGCGGGCGGTATCGCCCGTGACGCCGGAGGATTTGGCGGCGCTGGTAAGCTTGCAGCGCACGGTGGCCTGTTTGCTGGCTCAGGAGCCGCCCAAGCTCCGGGAATTGCAGGGGGTGGTGCAGGCGATGGAGCAGCGAATGACGGCTCGGGACGAGGGCGAGCCCATGGTTGTGATGTTTGCGGATGAGGCAGGGATGTGGGAGCTGGAGGCGTGGCGCGGCACGCTGTGGGTGCACTGCGAAGGAACTTCCTATCAGGTGGGTGTGCAGCCGCTGCCGCCCCTGTTGCGTCGTCGTTTTGAGCAATTTTCCCGAACTGTGCCATGAAATACGTTTGTCTCTTGTGTTGGTGCCTTTGTTGTCAGCTGGGGGCTCAGGAGTTGAAGCCTGAGCTGCGCTCGTGCTTGGAGTCGTATTTGGGCTTGCGCTTGGCGGAGGAGGTGCAGGATTATCGCCGGGAGCTGGGCAAGGCTTTTGACGCCGATTTGTTCTTGGGCTCTTTTGCCGCTCGGGTGCAGCGCGGCGTGGAGTCGGAGCCTGCGGAGAAGGCGGATTGTCCGGCGGCGGCGCGGGAGGCCGATCGCTATCTGCGCCGCTACCGGGGCGATGCTGATGCCGAGGCTGTTGTCGCCCGAGCTCGGCAGTATGTGGAGCGCCGCTTGTTTGACGACAGAGCCGCCGCCGCGCGCGAATGGCGCACGCTGTCGCAGCGCTTGCATCGCGAGTATCTGCCTGTTTGTCGGGCTCGTGAGCAGAAGAAGGAGGCCGAGCTGCTGCAGGCTTTGGCGGCGCAGCCCGGTGCGCTGAGCTTCCCCAACGGCATGGTGTGCGAGGTGCAGCCGGGGGAGGACGATGTGCATGACATCAACCGTGGCACACGCGAGACGGGTATTGATTTCTTCACGCGTGTGACGGATGACATGCGCTTTGCGGACTTGCCCGAGCTGATTCGCTCCTTGGCGCCACAGCTCCCGAAAGCGTCGTGTTGGACCTTTTATATTCCTCATCGTGCGGTGCGCGAGGCGGCCGAGACCGCGCGCCGTGAAGCGGAGGCGAAGCGCGAGAAGCGGGTGGGTCAGCTGAATGCCCTGCTGGGGCGCAAGCCTGCCAAGGCGGCGGAGAAGCCGCGGGAGGAGGCAGAGCCGTATGCCCCGCTGATGAAGATACGCGTGTGGCGGGATGACCCCTTGCACCCCTTGGAGGTGCTGCCCGATTGCACGGAGCCGATGCTTTGATAGGAAACGTTCCTTTTGACCCCTTTTTCCTGATGAAACGTGCTTTGTTATGCTTGTTGCTTGTGGCGATGCCGGCTGCGGCGTTGTCGGTGGTTCAGGGTGTCGCGACGCCGCGCCCCTGCAGTGTGTTGACGGGGCGCCCGCTGCGCTCGGCTGACCGTTGGTTTGCGTTTGGCAAGTTGAGTTTGTTGGGCGGGGGACATTTGCCGCCCGCGACGGCGGAGCGCCTGGCGGCGCTGGGCAAGCTGAGTGCGGGGCAGGAGGCCACGGAGACGGTGCATGCTTGGCAGCAGGAGTTGCTGGCGAGTGAGCGACCGGATCCGGTTGCCTGTGTTTGTGCTGCGGTGGTGCCGGGGCTGTGGTTTGCCCACGAGTGCGATCGCGAGCCGGAGCTGCTGCTGGCGCAGCTGGGGCGCTATCTGACGGCGGGGGGCACGGTGCCGGAGTTGCAGCCTGCGCTGGCGCGTCTGTCGGCGTGGCATCCCAAGGCACTGGCGGCTTTGTCGGATCTTTTGTTCCGCGACCGTGCCACGGATGGCTCGCGCGAGGCCTACGCCCTGCTGAGTGACCCGGAGGGTGCTGCCGAGGAGCTGTTGCGGGGACCGCATGCCGCGCAGATGGCTCCCTTGGCTCGGCGCGCGCTGCACCGTGCGGAGGAGCTGCCGGAGATGTTCGTGCGCCGAGGCTTGCGCCACTGGCAATATGAGTTCGGACATGAGCTGCCCCCGGCGGTGCGGCGGACGATGGAGATGCTGGCGGCGCGGCGCGGGGGAGCTGCGCCCGACACGAGCGAGGTGTTGAAACTGGCAGACAAATTGCCGCCGGAGTTGCAGGGGGTGCTGCCGCGTTGCCTGCTGGCGTTGGATCCTGCGTGCAGCCCATGGCGCCCCTTGGATGATGCGGAGGCCTCGCTCTTCCTCATGCCCGATGTGTCGGCGGTGCGTCTGCCGCAGTGGAGCGATGCACTTTTCGGCAAGACCGATCAGCCCGAAAAGGGGCTGTGGGCATCCGTCAAGTCATGGTTCGGCGCAGCTTCGGAGCCTGTGGAGGAGGATGTGGCGGCTCTGCGCCGCCTGACCGAGGGGGCACGCTTGGGCGCTGTGACGGCTTTTGCCCTCAAGGAGGCCGAGATGGTGCTGCCGGAGGGTTACCGCCGCGCGCTCATGGGTGTGGAGGGTTACGACAGCTTTACCTCGTACATCCGCGTTGAGCTGTTGCGGGATGGTATTGACATTGTGAATACGCCTCAGGGACCGCGTTTCTCGATGGATGATGAGGGGCTGCGGCGCGAGGCGCGTGCGCTGCAACTGGCGCTGCACCGCGTGGTGCTGCGCATGGCTTGTCTGGAGCGCGACGGCAGGACGGAGGCGCTGCAGCAGGCGGCTCGCGCGCTGGCAGGGGTGTTGAACGAGAAGAATCTGTGGCCGATGCTCATCAACCAGTATGAGTTGCGCGGGGTCAGCCCGGCGGCGCTGCATGCGTTGCTGACGCATTTTCGCGGTGCGGCACAGCTGCAGCGGGCGCTGGCGGTGACGCTGCTGGGCGAGCGGCAGATGCGCGCGCTGGTGGCGGTGCAGGCCGAGACGCAGTTGGCGGCTCCCCTGTTCCTGAAGTTGCTGGATCCGGCGGTGTCGGCGGCAGAGAAGGAGAAGCTGCGTGCTCATGTGCGCCGCGAGTTTGCAGAGGAAATCGGCTGTGCGGAGCAGTTGCCGGAGTTGCCCGAGGGGGCGGCGCCGGAGCTGCAGTGGTGGTTCGGCGCGCTGCTGGCGCAGCATGAGCCGGCGGCTTGGCTCCGCTTGGTGCAGATGGCGCCTGCGACCACGGTGGAGCGCTTGAACCTGCTCTGCGGCGATGCGATGCCGGCCGAGGCGCGGCGTGCGCTGATGGAGAAATTGGCGAGCGAGGGGAATACCACGGCGGCGGCTTATCTGGCCGAGGAGTGGCTCTACCGCGCCTGCATCTGCTCGACCCCCGGGCGCGAGACGGGGAGCCATGCGGACATCGTGCGCCTGCGGCAGCAGGCAGATGCGTGGTGGCAGGCCACGCCGAAGGAGCAGCCGACGGCGGCGCGTGAGCCCGAGAGTCCCTACCCGCCCGTGGAGCTCGGGGATTATGAGTGGCATCTGGAGGGGCAGGATGGCCGGATTCACGTTTTTCGCGCAGGTATTGCGGAGCTGGGCTCTTCGATGCCGATGCGCGATACGCGCCGCGAGCCTCTGCTGCTGCGCAAGAGCGATGGTCAGGAGGTGCAGGTGCGCTTGGGGCAGCTGGGCGAGGAGGATGTGGCTCATGTGCAGGATTGGATGGAGCGCAATCATATACGCCCGATTCCGCACCTTAATTATGTGGTCAACGGAGTGCCCATGGTGTACATGGCGCGACCGCTGGAGCGGATTTTCTTCTGCCATTCGTTGAGCTCGGTGGTGAGTTTCGGTCTGCGTCAGCGTCAGGAGGCGCTGCGGCTGCGCACGGCGGCGGGCAAGTTGCTCACGCTGCGGCAGACGGAAACGGAACCCGAGGTGTGGGCTGCCATCGCTGCCGAGCTGCCGCCGCCGGAGGGAGCGGACGAGCTGCGTACCTTTGAGAATTGGGGGGCGGCGCGCCGCTTTGCTTCGGTCCATGACCGCGCGGCGGTGGCGGTGCTGCTGGGCGCTCGCGGTGGTGCCACGGAGCAGGCGTGGCAGCGCATGACGCAGGATGAATCCGTGCGCGCCGCCATGAACCAAAACGGGGCGCCTGTCTTGTGCTACGCCGATGCCGAGGGGCGGTGGGATGCCAATGCCTTGGCGGCGGCGGCCGAGGTCGGGCAGCCTGCGCGAGAGGGCTATATGCTCGAGCTTAGACGGGGAATGCGGGCTGCCGGCTGTTTCTTCCGCGCGCCGGATGCCACGGAGACCGACAAGCTGCGCTCGGCGTTCATGAAGGCTTTGCATGCGAAGCGCTTTGACGAGGCCGCCGCCATGCTGGAGGGGCATCCCGAGCTGGCTCAGGCACGGGGGCTCAATGGTGAGTCGGCGCTGTGGGTGGCGCTGTATGCGGAGAATGCGGAGATGGTGAAGCTCCTGCTGGAGGCCGGGGCTGACCCGCTGGCCTGTTCCGGGCAGGGGAGTATGCGCATGCCGCCCCCGCTCTATGAGGCGATTCGCCGCAGCCGTGCCATGACGGAGCTGATGCTGGCGCACGGAGCCGACCTGCGCCGGATGGAGGCGCTGGGTTGGCCCGCTTGCGCGGCGGTGGAGAACGCCGGGCCGACGCGCAAGCCGGAGGAAAATCGCGCCATGCTGGAGCTGGTGCTGAGCCACGGGGCATCAATTGATGCGGAGGATGCGGACGGCAAAACGGCGTTGGCGTTAGCGGTGCGTGACGGACGCGTGCCCATGCTGCGCCTGCTGATGCGCTGCGGTGCCGACAGCTCGCGGCTGACGCTGCGCGAGAACAATGTGGATATTCCCATCGCGTTGAGCTGTCTGGAGGACACGCCGCCGGCCTCGGTGCGCATGGCGCTCATCGAGGAGGGCTACGACCCCGCCACCGCCTCGCCGCTGACGCCGGAGACGCTGTTGAGCTATGCCGTGCGCCGGGGAGACAAGAAGATGGCGCGGGCCTTGTTAGAGCGCGGGGTTTCCCCCGAAACCCGCTACAAGGATGAGCCGATGCTGGCGTACTGCGGTCGGCTGACCGGGGGCGAAGAGCAGGCCAAGCGCAGCCCCGAGGAGCAGGCGAAGGTCTTGCAGCAGCAGATGGAGATGGCCGAGCTGCTCATCGAGTTCGGAGCCGATATCAACGCCCGAGCGTCGGCTCATAGCAGCCTGCTGGGGCTCGCCGACTGCTACTACTACAATGAGCAGGGCGAGAAGCGCCTCGTGGCCGCCCGCGAGTGGGTGGCGTTCCTGCGGCAGCTGGGGGCGGTGATGCTCGACGAGGAAATCCCCGGTCACTCCTGAGCTGCTGGCATCGGCAGAGCCTTGCGCAGGAGGCAGTGGAGCTCGGTGTTGTCCCAAATGCCGCTGAAGCGGGAGGCTCCGGCACCGGTGGCGTAGAGCGGCACCGCTACGCCGCTGTGCGAGCCGGTGCTGAAATGAGCCTCCACGCGCCCCTCCGGGATCGAGCCGCCCAGGATGCTGAGCCCGCCCGTTTGGTGGTCGGCGGTGATGAGCAACAGGGTGTCGGGGTGCTGCTGCATCCAACGCAGCACCTCGCCGACGGCGCGGTCGAAGTCCAACACCTCGCGCACGGTCTCGGCTAGGTCGTTACGGTGGGCGGCCACATCAATCTGCGAGCCCTCAATCATCAGGAAAAAGCCTCGGGGGTTGCGGCTGAGACGCTCCAGTGCCTCGCGGGTGGCTTTGGGGAGCACATCGCCGCGCTGTCCTGCGGGCGGCATGTCCCCGTCGCTGAGCAGCTCGATGTCCATGCCGCGCGCGCGCATCTCTTGCAGCTGCTCCTCGCGGAAATGCCTGCTCCCACCGCCGCGCACGAACGCCATGCCGCTGTCGGGCAGTTGGGCGGCGATGAGCGCCTTTTGGCGGCGGTCATCGGCGTGGGCGTAGAAGCAAGCGGGGGTGGCATCCGTGATGTCCTTGGTGGCGATGAGCCCGGTGCTTAGCCCTGCGCGCTGCGCACGGAGCAGAATCGACTCCGCCGCTCGCCCCTCGCTGTCCTGAGCGATGTGCCCGTTGACGGCTTTGACGCCGCTGGCCGGGGCGGTGGCTCCCGCCGCCGAGTCTGTGATGGCGTGCGAGGCCGAGGGGGTGCGCGAGAATCCGATGACGGGCAACTGCGTGATGTTGAGCCTACCGCGATTGACCATCCACGCCGCCCAAACATGTTCCGCGCCCATGCCGTCGCCAATCATGAAGATGATGTGGCGCGGCGCGGCATCCGCCGGGAGGGCGGGCAGGGCGGCGGGCTCGTGCCCGGGGGCGTCCGCGGCGGTGCAGCTGTCGGCCGCGGCGGGCAAAAGCGGCAGGGACAACAAAAGGAGGAGAAGGAATGTTTTCATGTGGTGCGGAGGGGAAATGGTGCTCAGAGTTCGTCCCATGCGGCGCCTCGGCAGCAGCCGTAGAGCGGGTGGCTCCACAGTCGCTTGGCCATGCTGCCCGGCGAGGAGAGCCCCAGCAGAAAGCGGCGGCGCTGCGCCGCGCGGGCAAAGGCGGGCAGTTCCCGGTCCGGCGGGGGGAGGGGCGCGTCACTCCGCCGCTCGGGGGGCGGCAGGGTGGGGGCGGCGGTCGGTTCGCTGCCGTCGACAAAGTAGGCGCGCAGCTGCGCTCCGAGCTGCTCCGGGCAGCACAGCAGGCGCAGCAGCAGCTCGAGGCGGTGCTCATCGGCCTCGCGGCGGCGCGCGAAGCTCTCTGAGAGCGCGGCAGCCTCGGCGCGGACATCGGTTTGCGGGCGCAGGGTGTGCAGCTCCAGGGCGCGGCGGCGCAGCGTGAGCCGCCACTCACCCGCCGCCTCGCAGTCGCTCAGGAGTTGCCCCGCCTCGGCGTAGGAGCAGCCCCAGGCAAGGGCTGCTTCCTCCACCTCGCCCTCGCGGTGGGCATCCAGCCAGCGCAGGCGTGCCGCCTCCTCGGCATCACGCCCTGCGAGAATCGTGCTCAGGGGGAAGAGCGGGCGCACCTTGTAGCATTGGTAGCCGCGCGCCTCAATGGCGAGAACCCCTGCGGCCGTCAGGCGGTGCAGGGCGCGGGTGATGACCTCCTCGGGTACATCGCAGCAGCCGGTGATTTCCCAAGGCGAGACCACGCGTCGCCCCGGCGGCAGCAGGCGGCGCAGGGCACTGAGTACCCCCTCGGCATCCGGCTCGGCGGCGCGGATGCGGTTGCGGGCGTCGGTCACATCATCGCCCTGCAAGAGCACGAGACTGAGGGCCGGGGCGCCGTCCCGCCCCGCGCGCCCGCTCTCTTGCAGGTAGGACTCCGGCGAGGAGGGTAGGCTGTAATGCACCACGCTGCGGACATCGGGCTTGTCCACCCCCATGCCGAAGGCAATGGTTGCGACGAGGATACGGTGGCGGTTGGCGAGAAAGGCATCCTGCAGCTCGCTGCGGGTTTCGGCGCTCTGTCCGGCATGGTAAGCCACGGCAGGTAGCCCCGCCCCTTGCAGCTCGGCGGCGATGTCCTCCGTCTCCTGCCGCGTGCGGCAGTACACAATGGCGGGCAGGTGGGCGGGGTCGCAGAGAAAGCGCTGCAGCTCGGCGCGCCGCTCCTCGGTGGGGAGCACACGCCGCTCGATGTTGGGACGGTCGGGGGGGAGCGCCACGACGGTCTCGCGCGGAATGTCAAAGGTTGCGCACAAATCGCGCTGCACCGGCGGCGTGGCCGTGGCGGTGAGGGCCAACAGGCTGCGGAAGGCGTAGCGGCGGTACCAAAGCGGCAGCTGCAGGTAGTCGGGGCGGAAGCTGTGCCCCCACTGCGAGACGCAGTGCGCCTCGTCCACCACGAAGAGGCGCAGCGGCGCGGCGCGCAGAGCTTCATCGAGCTCGGGGCTCTGCAGCGCCTCGGGGGCGAGGTAGAGCAGTCGCAGGCTCCCGCTGCGCAGGGCTTGCAGCACCCCGGCGCGCTGCTCGGGCTCCAGCGTGGAGTCGAATCGCGCGGCGGGGATGCCGCGGGCAGCCAGCGCGGCGCACTGGTCGCGCATGAGCGCGATGAGAGGCGAGATAACGACGGAGACACCGCCCAGCAGCGCCGCCGCGGCCTGGTAGACCAAGCTCTTGCCGTGCCCCGTCGGCAGCACACCCAGTGCGCTCCGCCCCGCCAGCGCGTGTACCAGCAGCTCGCGCTGACCGGGGCGCAGCGCGCTCAGACCGAAGAGTTGCAGGATGCGGCGTTCTTGGTCGGCTGTCATGAGCGGCGGCGGAGGGAGGCGGGCAGGATTTTCATCTGATCGCGGTACTTGGCGATGGTGCGGCGCGCGATGCCGAGCCCCTCGGCAGCCAGCGCACGCTCGATTTTGGCATCGGAGAGCGGGTGGCGCGGGTCTTCGGCGGCGATGAGGGCGCGAATGCGCGCCTGCACGGTTTCGGCGGAGAGGGCGCCGTCATGGCTCTCGGCGGCGGGCAGGGCTTGGGAGAAGAAGCGGCGCAGTTCCCACACCCCGAAGGCGCAGCCGAGGTATTTGCCGTTGACGGCGCGCGAGACGGTGGAGATGCTCAGCCCCGTGTCCGCCGCAATCTGCTCCATCTTGAGCGGAGCGAGCCGGGACGGACCTTGGCGGAAAAAGCTTTGCTGGTGCGCGACGATGGCACGCGCCACCAGCAGCAGGGTGCGCTGCCGCTCCTCCACCGCACGGATGAACTCGCGTCCCTCGCGGAAGCAGCGCGAGAGGTAGCGGCGCAGGGGAACATCCTCCGCGCGCTCGGCCATCAGCTCGCGGTAGGCGGGGGAGAGGGTGAGGCGCGGTACCTGCTCCCCCGTGAGGGTGACTTGCAGCTGAGCATCCACCCAAAGGTCGGGGCGGATGACCTCGCGCTCCGTGCATGCAAAGCGACTGCCGGGGTCGGGGTCGAGGCGGGCAATGCGCTGCGCGGCGGCAGCGACTTCGCCCTCCGTGCAGCCGAGGGCGCGCGCCGCCTCGGCGTAGCGGTGGCGTACCAAGGCCTCCCAGTGCTCGCGCAGCAGCTGCATGGGCAGCCCCTCGGCTTCTCCCGTGCGCTCCAGTTGCAGCATGAGACTGTCGCGCAGGTCGAAGGAGCCCACCCCGGGCGGTTCGCAGTCGCGCAGGGCACTGAGGGCAAGGAGGAAGTCGGCCGGGTCGAGCTGCTCCCCGCGCCGGAGCTCCTCGGGGGAGCTGTCGAAACGCCCGTGGGTATCGAGATGGTCAACCAGACGCAGCGCCGCGCGTTCGATAGGAGCCTCCAGCCCGCTGCGGCGCAGCTGCTCGGCGACATACTCGCGCAGGCTGGGTTCCTCGGTCAGGCTGTCCAAAAAGAGCTCGTGGCGGCGCGTCGCTTCGCGGTCGAGGGGGGCTGTATCGTCCTCCTCCTCGGGGGGCGGCAACTCCTCCAAGGCGGGGTTAGCGGCCATCGCCTGGGAGGCGAGTTGCTGTAGCTCGGCAGTGGTGGCTTGCAGGGTGCGCATGAACTGCTGCATGGCGGCGGTGGCCACCATGTTTTGCTTCATGCCCTGTTGCAGAGCCGCACCGCTCATGCGCTGCATTATGGCAGATGCCGCTCCGCTTGCCAAGTGCCAACTCTGACCGCGCGTATGATGTTCCCCCGCAAAAGACGAGGAAAATCCGCCTGTTTTGCAAGCAGGAGAACGGCGTTATTTGTCTCATGCGGCATGAAGACCTTGGTGTTGCTGCGGCATGGTGCATCGGTTTGGGATGAGGAGAATCGGCTAACCGGATGGACGGATGTGCCGCTGTCGGAGCGCGGTCGCCGGGAGGCGGCGCTAGCCGGGCGAATGCTGCGCGATGCGGGACCGGAGTTTCGCGTGGCGTTTACCTCAGTGCTTTCCCGGGCGATTGAGACGGCGGCCATTGTGCTGCATGAGATGGGCTTGTCGTGGATTCCGCTGCTGAAGGACTGGCGCCTCAACGCCAGGCACGAGGGGATTTTGCAGGGGATGAATCGGGCTCAGGCGGCGGAATCATTCGGCGCGGTGCAGTTGCAGCGCTGGCAGCGGAGCTACGATGAATCCCCCCCGCCGTTGCCGCCCGGGGACGCGCGCCGCTGCGATTCCGACCCTCGCTATGTGGCGCTGGAGCCCTGGCAGTTGCCGGCCACGGAGTCCTTTGCCGATGTGTCGACGCGCCTGCGGCGTTGCTGGGAGGAGGCCATGGCACCCGTGCTGCGCCATCGGGGTTTGCTGCTGGTCGTGGCGCATGATTCCTGCCTGCGAGCCTTGCTGGCGTTGGTGCGGCATCGACGCCCGACGGCGATGGTGCCGGAGCTGCCGCCGGGGCAACCGCTGGTGCTGGAGTTCGATGATGAGCTGCACTTGCGTCGCTGCACGAAGCTCGCCAATGAGGTGTTGCGGGCTTGACAGCAGGCACTCGTTTCGGTACGCTGAGAGCATGAATATCGTCGAAGCGCGCATTGAGATTCCCATGGGCAGCCGCAACAAGTACGAAGTAGATGAGCGCACGGGCAAGATTAAGCTCGATCGCGTGCTGTATTCCAGTGTGTACTATCCGGCGGAATACGGCTTTGTGGAGCACACGCGTTACCTCGACGGCGATCCGCTGGACATCTTGGTGTTCACCTCGGCGCCGACCTTTCCCGGTTGCTATGTCGACTGCCGCATCATCGGTGGCATGGACATGATTGACGGTGGTGAGCCGGATGTGAAGATTCTCGCGGTCAACGTGGGGGATCCGCGCTACGAGCATGTCAACAGCCTGGGAGACTTGCCGCCGCACTATCTGAACGAAATCCGCAACTTCTTCCAGACCTACAAGCGCTTGCAGGACAAGGTGACGGAGGTGGGTGATTTCTTCGAAGTGCCCACCGCCGAGCGGATTTTGGCAGAGGCGCAGGAGCGCTACGCCGCAGAGTCCTGAGCTTTCGGCTCGCGCGTCAGGAAGAAGCGCACCAGCAGGAAATTCACGGGGATGACCACGCAAAAGACGGGCAGGGGCAGCAGCGCCTCCGGTTTGCTGAGTTGGGGGAACGCCGCTGTCAACTCAGGCAGGCAGTCTTGCAGCGCTCTTACCATCAGCGAGCCGACCCCGAGCCACAGGAAGAGGCGCAGCAGCCCCATGTGCAGCACAAAGTTGATGAGGTGGCTCAGCGCAAAGCCCAGTCCCTTGGACACGCTGCCCTTGGTGCGGAAGGTCCATTTGAGGGAGGCAACATAATTGCCGACAAAGCTGATGAGATAGCCGGCGGCATAGCTGAGCTGCAACCCGAGGGGGCGCTCTTCCGTGAGACCGAAGAGGCAGTTGATGAGCAGGTAGGAACCCCAGTGGACGAGGGTCGCCCCCACGCCGACGATGATGAAGCGTGTGATTTGTTGTGGGAGAGAGCCGTGGGCGGTCATGCCGGGACGCTTGTATAACATGGACAGCCGGAACTGTCAACGGCAAAAGAACCGCCCCGAGAGGATGATTCTCGGGGCGGTGTAAGTTTGTGGGGTGGCTTGCCCGTTTTACTTGAGCAGCATCTTGAAGTCGACCACGACGGCGCGGTCGGCCGTGACGAGCACGGGGTTGCCGTCGATGGCGGTGATTTCCGGCACTTCCAGCACGAGCTGCTGCACCTTGCGGAGCGTGTCGGCCAGCGGACCGACGGCCTTGGGCGCTTCGCCGCGCACACCGTTGAGGATGGTGCCCACCTTGGTCTCACGGATCATGGCATCGAAGTCCTCGCAGGGCAGGATGCGCATCGTCGTGTCGCGCATGACCTCGGTGTAGATACCGCCGGTGCCGAAGACCATGACGCGACCGAAGTTCTTGTCGCTGTTGACGCCGATAATGGTCTCCGTGGCCTTGGTAATCATCTCCTGGATGAGGACGGAAGCCCCCTTGAGTTGGAACTTCTCAATGGAACCCCACAGCCCGCTCCATGCCTCGTTGAAGCTCTCCTCGCTGTTGATGTTGAGGTAGATGCCCTTCATCTCCGTCTTGTGCAGCGCGTCGGGGGCGGAGAGCTTGAGCACGACGGCGTTCGGGAAGATGCTCTTGCAGAACGCGAGTGCCTCGGTCTTGTCGGTAAAGTTGCCGCTCTTGGGGAAGTCGATGCCGTAGTGCTGCATGAGCGCGTTGACCGTCACCTGGGGCAGGGAGGCCAGCCCGGCGGCCTTGGCCTCGCTCACCTGCTGCTTGAGCGCGGCGGGCAGCTCCTGCGTCTCCACCGTGGCGAGCTTCTTGCCCTTGTAGGCCATCTGCCCCTTGAGCAGACCGAGCAGGCGTACCACATCGTTCGGGTATTCGTAGACCAGCACGTGATTGTCGGCGAGAATTCGGCGACCTTCCTCCACGCGGGCGCCGCCTACAAACGCGCAGAAGATGTTGACATTCTTGAACTGAGGCGCCAGCTTGACAATGGCCTGCGCCGTGCCCGTGGGGTCGGTGACGCGCTGCGGCGTCAGTAGCACAAGGATGTTCTTGTACTGCCCGCTCTCGCAGAGCACGCGCAGGGCATTCTCGTAGCGGTCGGCCAGGGCATCGCCCACCACGTCGACGGGGTTGCCCAGCGAGGCCTCCGGCGTCAGCACGGCCTTGAGCTTGGCGATGGTTTCCTCGTGCGGGCGGGTCAGGTCGAGCCCCGCCTCCTCGCAGAGGTCGGAGGTGAGCACGCCCACGCCGCCGGCGTTGGTCAGCACGGCCACCTCGCCGTCAAATTCGTGGTGGTTGGCATACTGCAGAATCTCCAGCAGGCCGAAGAGCTCGCGGTCGTTGTAAGCCTGCACGGCGCCGGCGCCTTGCAGGGCGATTTCCAGCACGCGGTAGTTGGGCGCCAGCGAACCCGTGTGCGAGAGCGAGGCCGCCTGTGCCTTCTTGCTCTTGCCCGGCTCCATAATGACGCAGGGCTTGGTGTCGGAAACCTTCTTGAGAACCTTGAGGAATTCCTTGCCGTTCTTCAGCGATTCGAGGTAGAAGACGAAGGCGTTGGTGTTCGGGTCGTGCTGCAGGGCATCCAGCAGGGTGTCCTCGCCCATGAGCGCCTTGTTGCCGATGGAGATGAAGTGCGAGAAGCCGATGCCCTTGCCGGCGGCCCAGTCCATGATGGCCGAGCAGTAGGCACCCGACTGGGAGATGAACGCGACATTGCCCTTGGCGGGATTGCCGTCCGCAAAGGAAGCGTTGAGGTTGGTGAAGGTGGAGATGTGACCCAGGCAGTTCGGCCCCAGCAGGTTGATGCCGTTGTCGAGGCATTTTTGGGCGATGCGCTTCTCGAGCTCCTTTTCGCCGACCTCGGCAAAGCCGGCGGTGATGATGGAGATATTCTTCGTGCCGTTGGCAATGCACTGGTCGATGGTGCCCTCGGTGAAGCGGGCGGGCACCAGAATCACGACCAAATCAACGGGCTCGGGGATTTTGTCCACGCTGCCGTAGCAGGGCTTGCCGCAGAGCTCCTTGCCGTCGAGTTTGGGGTTGACACCATACAGGCGCCCCTTGTAGTCGGCGCTGATGATGTTGTTGAAGACAACGGCGCCCAGTTTGCTGGGATTATCGGACACGCCGACCACGGCGATGCTCTTCGGGTCGAAGAATGATGCGAGTGACATGGTTGTAATGGGTTGTGGAAAGAGTAGCCCGTGGGAACAGGGGCTCAAGCTGATATTAGCACTGCCGCTCGCCCTTGGCAAGTACCTTTCCCCGTCCGCAGGGGGGCGGGTGTCATAATTCCGGCGGAAAATCGGTCAGGAGTGCGGGTGTATCGAGCTCCATGCGGCGGTTGAGGATTTCGACGGCCGCCGCTTGATCGATGATGGGGCGGAACTGCCGGCTCTTCTTGCCGGCGGCGTGCAGTTTTTCCTGCGCGGTGGCCGTGCTGAGGAATTCATCCTGAAATTCGAGGGGCAGTTCGGGCAGGGCGGCGTGCAGCGCCGCCGCAAAGCGGCGCACCTTGGCGCAGGCGCTGCCCTCGCTGCCGTCGAGCCGCAGCGGCAGCCCCACGACGAGGGTGCGGATGCCGCGCTGCCGCACCAACTCGCCGATGCGGGCAATCGGCTCGGTTTTGGCGCGGTCGATGCTCTCCACCGGGTGCGCCAGGATGCCGCAGGGGTCGCTGGCCGCGATGCCGATGCGGGCTTCTCCGTAGTCGATGGCAAGGGCGGGGTGTTGCATGGCCGATGGGGGGGCTCAGGTGGGCTCAGGTGAGTTCGGGCGGGAGCTTGCCCACAATCCGGCGGATGGCGTCGGCCTGCTCGCGGCGGCAGATGAGCAGGGCATCGTCCGTGTCCACCACGATGAGGTCGCTCACCCCTACGAGCGCCACGCGCTTGCCGCCGGCCGAGTAGACGATGTTGTCGCGCGCGCTCTCGCAGCTCAGCGGGGTGTTGGCGGCGTTGCCCTCGCAGCGGGGCAGGTAGCTGCCCACGGAAATCCATGAGCCGACATCGTCCCAGTCGAACGCGGCTTCCAGATTAAGCACCCGCTGTGCTTTTTCCATGAGGGCATAGTCGATGGAAATGGGCGTGAGCCCGGCAAAGAGCTCAACGAAAGCGGCGCGGGGGTTCTTGCTTTGGCAGAGCTGCGTGACAAACTGCGCCAGCTCGGGGGCGTGGACGGTGAGCTCACGGCGCACATGCGCCACGTTCCACACGAACATGCCGGCATTCCACACAAAGTTGCCCTGCTCCAGGTACTGCGCTGCCAGCGCGGCATCGGGTTTTTCGCAGAAGCGCGCCACCTCGTAGCAGGGGCTGCTGAGGGCGGCATCCTCCAGCCGAGCGGCGCGCTCGATGTAGCCGTAGGAGGGGCAGGGCCAGGTGGGTTTGATGCCGATGGTGATGAGCGCCGACTCCCGCTCGGCCAGCGCCAGCGCCTCACGTGCCTGTCGGCAGAAAGCTTCGTCGTCGCGGATGAGTGCATCGCTGGGCAGCACCATCATCTCGGCCTGAGGGCAGCGCGCGGCAATGAGCCCGATGCCCAGCGCCACGGCGGGGGCGGTGTCGCGCCGCAGGGGTTCGGCCACGATGTTTTCGGGGGGCAGTTCCGGGGCTTGGCGGCGCAGCTCCGCTTCCTGCAGTCGGTTGGTGAGGATGATGATGTTCTCGGCGGGCAGCACGCGCTTGACGCGCTCCAGCGTTTGGCGCAGCAGCGTGCCGTCGCCGAAGAGGTCGAGTAGCTGCTTGGGATGCGTGTTGCGCGAGAGCGGCCAGAAGCGCGTGCCGCTGCCTCCTGCCAGGATGAGGGCGTAGTGATCAGACATCGCGGGCAGTATACGCAGGCAGCGGCGGCGGGTCAAGCGCGGGTCGCCGCGCAGGGCAAAAAACGCGCGCCACCCTCTCGGGAAGCGCGCGATGATGGGGTGTCCGGCAGTCGAACTTACCAACTGGGCTTGTAATCGGGAATCTTGGGCCCGCTGCCGGGGCAGTCGCTCGGCACGCGGTATTGCTGCCGCAGCTGCTCGTAGACGGTTTTTAGCTGCTCGACAACGGGGGCGTACTGCGGATCCTGCGCCACATTGCGCATCTGCTTGGGATCGGCCTCGTTGTCGATGAGCATCCACTCGTTGGCCGGCTCGCGCACACCGCTCTTGCGCTCCTCGGGCGTGGCGGTCCAGATGTGGGCAAAGGTGTAGCGCGCGGTGCGCAGACCATCGTGGCGCGGGGCGTTGTGCTCGCCCGGCTGCTCGTAGAACGCGTAGTAAAGCGGGCGATCACGGAACGCGGGGGCATCACCCGTGGCAAACAGGGGGGTGAGGGACACGCCGTCAAAGGTCTTGACGCGCTCGGGCGTGGCGGCTCCGGCCACATCGAGAATCGTGGGCGCGTAGTCGATGTTCTGCACCATGGCCTGCGAGCGCACCCCGGCGGCAATGTGCCCCGGCCAGCGCATGATGAGGGGCATGCGGAAGCTGTGCTCGAAGATGAGACGCTTGTCGTACAGCCCGTGGTCGCCGAGGTAGAAGCCTTGATCGCCCACATAGATGACCAGCGTGTTCTTGGAAAGATCGTGCTTGTCGAGGTACTCGGTCAGCGTGGCGATGGATTCGTCCACCGCCATCACGGTGCCGAGATAGTCCTCCATGTACCAGCGCCAGCGGCGCAGCGCCATGTCATCGATGGTCTGAATCTTGCCCTCGCGGAATTCCTTCACAAAGGCGCGGGTGCGCTCGTTGTAGAAGTTTTCGTAAATTTCGCGCAGACCGGGCTCCATCCACTTGAGATCCCAGCCGTAGTTGGTGGCGGGCGCAAACTTGGGCTGATGCTTGGCAAGGTCAAAATCCGCGGGAATCTCATCCTTGAAGCGCCCCGCCTTGATCATGGAGGCGAGGGTGCCCTTGGGGACAATCTCCTTCATCACATCGAAAGGAATCTCATTCTGCATCAGGTGGTTGTCATTCCAGTTGCAGAGGTCGCGGGCAATGGACTGGCGGTTGAGCTTGAAGAAGGCAGGACGCCCCGAGAAGTCGTCCGTCAGCGTGTCGGGGGGCGTCATCTTGGCCACCAGCTCGCGAACCTTGCGCAGGTGGCGCGGCGCCGGAATCCAGTTGCGGTGGGGCGCCTTGTGCCCCACAATCAGGGCAAAGGGTTTGGTCTTGTCGCGGTTCTCCATCCAGGTGACCGCCATGTCCGTCACCACATCGGTGACATAGCCGCGCAGTTTCTGCGTGACGGTTCGCCCGTTGGGGCCGAGCTGTTGGAACGCAGGGTTCCAGTAGTCCCCCTGGTTGGGGAACACCTGCCAGCTGTCGTAGCCCGTGGGTTGCGAGATGAGGTGCCACTTGCCGACGATACCCGTTTGGTAACCGGCCTCGCGCAGCATCTTGGGGAAAGTCGGCTGCGAGCCGTCGAACGCAGGGCCGCCGTAGTTGTACAAAAAGCCGTTGTTGTGCGAGTGACGCCCCGTCTGCATGCAGGCGCGGGAGGGCCCGCAGAGTGAGTTGGCGCAGTAGGAGCGGTCAAAGACCATGCCCTCCTGAGCCAGACGGCGGAACCCGGGCAGGGGGATGGGCGAATCCTGCGCGCCGCTGCCGAGCGCCTCGACAGCGTGATCATCGGTGATGATGAACAGGAGATTGGGGCGCGGGTCGCCCTGCGGCTGCCCCGGAGCCGGCTCCTCCGCAGGCTGCTGCGCCAAGGCACAGCCCGAAAGCGAGAAGAGGATGAGAAGTTTCTTGAGCATACTCGCCCAGTGTACCATGGTCGGGTTTGCGAAACAAGGAGAAAAGCACCGATATGCCGTCAAAACGAAAAGACGCTGCCTTCGGCGGGCGGCTCCGATGCGCGAGCGGGGGCGACGCTTTGTATTGCGCCGCCCCCGCGGGAAATCAGAGAGTGTTCCAATCACGCTCCTCAGGCGTCATAGCCCTTGGGGTTCTTCTTCTGCCAGTTCCAGCTGTCGCGGCACATCTCTTCGATGCCGTACTGCGCCTCCCAACCGAGTTCGGCCTTGGCCTTGGCCGGGTTGCAGTAGCAGGTGGCGATGTCGCCGGGGCGGCGCGGCTTGATGCTGTAGGGAACATCCACCCCGTTGACCTTGATGAAAGCCTTGACCACATCGAGAACGCTGTAGCCGTGCCCGGTGCCCAGGTTGTAGATGGCCAGCCCGCACTTGCGCTCAATGGCTTGGAGGGCGGCCACATGCCCCGCCGCCAGATCGCAGACGTGGATGTAGTCGCGCACGCCGGTGCCGTCCGGGGTGTCGTAGTCGTTGCCGAACACGCCCAGCTCCTTGCGGATGCCGATGGCCGTCTGCGTGATGTAGGGCATGAGGTTGTTCGGGATGCCGTTGGGGTTCTCACCCATGGTGCCGGAGGGGTGCGCGCCGATGGGGTTGAAGTAGCGCAGCAGCACCACATTCCACTCTTTGTCTGCTTTCTGCACATCCATCAGCACCTCCTCCAGCATCGACTTGGTCTGCCCGTAGGGGTTGGTGCAGTGCCCCTTGGGGCATTCCTCGGTGATGGGGATGATGGCCGGGTCGCCGTAGACGGTGGCCGAGGAGGAGAAGATGATGTTCTTGCAGCCGTTCTTACGCATGACATCGAGCAGCACGAAGGTGCTGTTCATGTTGTTTTCGTAGTACTCCAGCGGCATGGAGACGGATTCGCCCACGGCCTTGAGCCCGGCAAAGTGAATCACCGCGTCAATCTTGTGTTGCTTGAAGATGCGATCCATCGCCTCGCGGTCGCGCACGTCGGCCTTGATGAACGGCACCTGCTTGCCGATGATGGCCGCCACGCGGTTGAGGGACTCGGGGTTGGAGTTGACGAGGTTGTCCACCACTACCACATCGTGGCCGGATTTGTGCAGCTCGATAATTGTATGGGAGCCGATGAAGCCGGCTCCGCCGGTAAGTAATATGTTCATGATGAGAGAAAGCACATCGGCAGGCCTGTCCTGCCGTTCTGCCCCGAGTCTAGGCTCTTACCCCCGCTTTTGTCAAGTGCAAAGCGCCGCCATGGGGGCTAAATACAGGCGCGTCAGCAAAAAGCCCCGTCCTCCTCGGCGGGGGGACGGGGCGTTCGCGAAAATGAGTGTTGCTTACTCGCCCGCCACCGTCGGCAGGGGCTTGTGCTGCGGGGCGACATCCTGCGCCGTCAGCTCGTTGAGCGGCTTGCCGTTCAGCTTGCCCGTCTGCGCTTCGAGGAACGCGGCGACGGCCTGCACCGTCTCTGCGCTCACGGAGCGATCGCACTGCGTCTTGAACATGATGCGCACCGCCTCCTCCAAACTCTGCACCGAGCCCGTGTGGAAGTAGGGCTTGGTCAGCGCTACATTGCGCAGGGTTGGCACGCGGAACATATCGCGGTGTTGCTCCTTCTTCGTGAAGTCAAACAGCCCATAGGCCGATTCTTCGTAGCTGGCGGGCGCCGCCGCCTCGCGCAGGTCGGCAAAGGTGTTGATGTACTCGAAGCTCGCGCCGCCCATGGTCGAGCCCGAATGGCAGGTGATGCAGCCGTGGCTGCGGAAGGCCTCGTAGCCCGCTTTCTGCTGCGGGGTCAGCGCCTCGGCATCCCCCTTCAGGTAGCGATCGAAGGCGCTGTCGGGCGTTACGAGCGTCTTTTCGTAGGCGGCAATGGCGTCCGTGATGGTGTCGCCCGTGATGCCTCCTTGCGGGTAGACATAGCCGAAGAGCGCCACCAGCTCGGGATCCTGTTGCAGCTTGGCCGCAATTTTCGCCCAATCCTCGGGGTGCTCGTAGCCCATCTCGACGGGGTTGAGGGGCGGACCGCCCGCCTGTTCCTTCAGGTCGGCCGCGCGACCGTCCCAGAACTGGCGGATGCGTTTCTCGGCGTTGAACACCGTCGGCGCGTTGACGCCGCCCAGCTGGGGTTTGCCGTCGGCCCCGGGCACACCCTCCGACTTCGGCAGGTTGTCCGTGCCGCCCTTGGTAAGGGTGTGGCAGCTGGCGCAGGCCACGCGGTTGTTGGTCGACAGGCGCGGGTCATTGAAGAGCAGGTGCCCCAGCTGAATCTTGGCCGCCGCTACGGCATCTGTCGGCTCCGCCGCCGGCTCGATGGGCGTGATGGCCGTTTGCGCTTGTTCCGTGGCAAAGACACGGCGCAGCAGCGCCACATCGCCCTCCGTCAGCGCGCTGCCCCAATGCGCCATTGTGTAGGAAATCGGCGGCATGCGGCGCGCGGCGAGCGTGTAGTCCATCTTGAGCACGTTGGTTAGCGCGGGGCGCACCGACTCATCCGGTTCCAGGGTAAAGGAGCGCTGCGCCCCGGCCACATGGCGAGCCATCAGCCCCAGCGAGCCGATGTTGAGCAGGGTCGAGTAGGTGGGGTTGCTGCCGTGGCAGGCCGCACACTTGTTGGCCAGCACCACGGAGGCCAGCTGATCAGCCTGCTCCTCGGTCAGATGCGGCACCTGCGCCGCATCCACCTCAATATGCTTGCTCTTCTCCGCCAGCCCCAGCGCGACACCACCGACCGCTACCACGCCGGCGGCAACACAGGTCACGGGCAGCCATTTGCGTATCATCTGACAAGTCTCACTCATAGTTCGCGCCCATCGTAGCACCTTTTTTTCGGCGGAGCAACTCCCAAATGGCTGTCCGTAGCCGATTTTTCGGCAGGGTACGCCGGCGCCGTCGTTCCGGCGCGAAAAAGCCCCCGCTGCCGTGGGGCAGGGGGGCGGAAAATCGGGCTGTTCCGGGCAGAATCAGGCCTGCTGCTCGGCGGGAGCTTCCGCTGCAGGAGCCTCCGCGGCGGGAGCTTCAGCAGCGGGAGCCGCAGGAGCCTCGGTGGGCGGCACGCTGGTGGAGGTCGCCACGGGAGCGGGCGCCACGGGACCGCTGTGCAGGTCAATGATTTCGATGAGCGCCATGGGGGCGCTGTCCGTCTTGCGCTGGCCGAGCTTCACGATGCGGGTGTAGCCGCCCTGGCGCGTGGCCGTGGCGGTCGCCACCTCACCGAAGAGCTTGGCCACCACCTTGGGCTGGGGCAGGGTGGCGAGCGCCTGACGGCGGGCGTGCAGACTGCCGTTCTTGCCGAGGGTGATGAGCTTCTCCACATAGGGGCGGAGCGCCTTGGCCTTGGCCAGCGTGGTGGTGATGCGTCCGTTGCTGATCAGGCTGCAGGCCTGGTTGGCCAGCAGAGCCTTGCGGTGCGAAGCGGTGCGCTGCAATTTGGGTTTCTTAACGCCGTGTCTCATGGTTGTCTGTTCGTTGTGTGTTGAGTGCTGTTGTGTCGGAAAGGGGCTTTATTCATCATCCTCGTCGTCATCGCCCATGGCGGTGATGTTGCGCGTGATGAGCGCCTGCAGGTCGGAGCCGCGGGTCTCATCCTGAGCATCGCGCAGGCGGGAGGCGGGGGTGGGGGCGGCAAGCAGCTTCGGATCGAAAGTCATGCCCAGCGACAGACCGTGCTGCACGAGCTTGTCCTTGATTTCGTTGAGGGACTTCTTGCCGAAGTTGCGGTACTTGAGCATCTCGCTCTCGGTCTTCATGGCCAGCTGACCCACCGTGGTGATGTTGGCGTTGTTGAGGCAGTTGGCGGCGCGCACGGAGAGTTCGATTTCGTTCACGCTCATGTTGAGCAGCTTGCGCAGCTGAGCCGTGTTGGCGTCCTGTTCGGCACCGGCGGCCTTGTCGAACTCGACATGGCGGCTGTCGCCGTTGAGGAAGACATCGAGGTGGTGGCGCAGGATGCTCGCCGCTTGCAGCATGGCATCGTTGGGCGAGACGCGACCGTCCGTCCACACATCGAGCACGAGCTTGTCGAACTCCGTCATCTGGCCGACGCGGGCATTGTCCACCGCGTACTTGACGCGCGTGACGGGGGAGAAGATGGAATCGATGGGGATGACGCCGATGGGGCGATCCTTGTCGTTGTTATCATCGGCGGTGTGGAAACCGCGACCGACGTTGACCTCGAAGTCGCAGTCGAAGATGGTGCTCTGGTCGAGGTGGCAAATCACCTGATCCTTGTTGACCACGCTGTAGATGTGGTCGTCCTGAATATCGCCGGCCGTGACCACGCCCTGCTTTGTCACGCGGAGGGAGAGGGTGCGGGGCTCTTTGCCGTGGTGCTTGAACTTCACCTTCTTGAGATTGAGGATGATTTCCGTCACATCCTCCACCACGCCGGGCAGGCTGGTGAACTCGTGCTGGGCACCGGCGATGCGCACACTCGTGATGGCGGCACCCTCCAGCGAGCTCAGCAGCACGCGGCGCAGGGAGTTGCCCAGCGTGTGACCGAAACCCGTCTCGATGGGCTCCGCGATAAAGGTCATGTGGTTGGCATCCTCCGGGTCCTCAATGCGCTTGAGGCTGTTGGGAATCTCAAAATGAGCCAGGCGAATGACTCCTTGCTCCTCGTTGTATTCTTCAGGCATAGATAGGTGATGATGTGGTGATCGGGTTTCCCTCCGTGCGGGCTCTGCTTCCGTGGAAAAGGAGGACCAACGATCGATTTGTCGAAACCCGCGCGGGGCGTAGGGTACAGTGTTTCGGGCTGACAGGCAAGTCTTTTTTGTTCGGGATGACATCTTTTGCTCTTATTTCTCCTCATATCGGTATTTTAGGCGCGATTTTTTTTGGAGACTGTCGCGTGCTTTCACGCTTGCGGCGGCGGGAACCTTGTGCTATGATGTTGCCATGCGTGAGCTTTCTGTCTGCCTGTCGCGGGATTGGGATGGGCTGCCTGTCGGCTCGCCCTTGTGCTGTACGCTCGCTTGCGCGGGCGGGCGCTTAATCTTTCGCGCGGCGCGTGCGATGCAGCCGCTCCTGCACCCCACGGCACGGGCGGGCGCTTTCACCCCGGGGCTTTGGGAGTACGATGTGGCGGAGCTGTTTCTCGCGCCGGAGCATCTAGCCTGCTATGCAGAGCTGAATTTGGCGCCCAACGGCGCGTGGTGGGGTTGCGTGTTCACGGCGCCTCGGCAGCGCGCGGTGCATCTCGACCTGCCGGAGGGCTGCGCGGCTCGCGGCAGCGTGGGGGCGCAGGGCTGGAGTGCCGAGCTGAGCCTGCCCTGGGCGGGGTTGCGCGCGCTGGGCATCGAGCCTGAGCGCTGCCGATGGGCGGTGGCGGCGGTGCTGCGCCGCGCCGACGGCACGCTGCGCTACCAATGCTCGGCACCGCACGGCGATATCCCTCCGGACTTTCACCGCCCCGACACTTGGCCCCTCGCCGCACTCCCCTCATGAAAACGCCCGAGAAAACCAATGTCATGCGCGTGCTGGAGAGCCGGAAGATTCCCTACAAGGCCTACAGCTACGATTCCGGCGGGGTGGCCATCACGGGGCTGGAGGTGGCGCAGATGCTGGGGCAGCAGCCCGAGCAGGTTTTTAAGACCCTGGTAACCACGGGCAAGAGCGGTGCGCACTACGTTTTTGTCATTCCCGTGGGCGCGGGGCTCGACCTCAAAAAAGCGGCCAAAGCCGTGGGCGAAAAATCCTTGGATATGCTCAAGCAAAAGGATTTGCTGCCGCTCACGGGCTATGTGCATGGCGGCTGCTCGCCCATCGGCATGAAAAAAGCCTTCCCGACCGTCATTGATGCCTCGGCCGCTGCCAGCCCGAGCCTCATCTTTTCCGGCGGGCGCATCGGCCTGCAGGTGGAGCTGAGCCTTTCCGACCTGGCGCGCGTGGTGCGTTACACCTTGGCGGAGGTAACAACCGAACTGATTCATCGCTGAGCTGCCGGTCATCCGCGCGGTGCAAGCACCCACCCCGACGACAGTATTGGCAAGTCTGTCGTCGGCGCCATCCGGAGCCCTCGGCAAGACGGGGTTCTTTACGTTCGGTCAGGTGCGGCGAAGCGGGCGTAGAAAAATGCCTTTACCCCCGGGGCGTCACATGCTAGAATGCCGCCCGTGAAGGTAATTGTAGTGACAGGCGGCATCGCCTCCGGTAAATCAACGGTGGTGCGTATGTTGCAGGAAATGGGCGGCGAGGGAACGGAGCTTTTTGATTGCGACGGCACTGTCGCCCGACTGCAGGCGGCCGGGCGCTTCTCGCGCGATCTGGTGTCGGCCTTCGGCCCGGAAGCGCTGGACGCACAGGGTAGCGTCAATAAGGATTTCCTGCGTTCCGTCGTGCAGAACAGCCCGGAGGGTCGTGCCGCGCTCAACACCATCATCCACCCCAAGCTCGCGCAATGCTGTCTGGAAGCGCAGGCGGAGGCTCGTCAACGCGGCGATGTGCATACGTTCCTGGTCGACATTCCCTTGTACTACGAAAGTCCCGCCGAGTTCGGCGCCGACGTCGTTTGCGTCGTCGCCGCGACCGATGAGACCCGAATTGCCCGCATGCAGATGCGCGACGGTTTTGACGAGGCCACCGCCCGCGCGATGATGGCGGCGCAGATGCCCACGCAGGAGAAAATTGACCGCGCCCAAATTGTCTTTTGGAACGAGGGGAGCCCCGAAACCTTGCGGCGACAGGTGCAGATGTTCTACGATTCGGAGTTGGCCTCTGAGGTCAAGGCGGCGCAGGCGCGCGCCCGCGTCATCAATCTCAACGAGTTGCGCCGCAAACCCTTGGGCGAACTCCAAAAACTGGCGGCGGCCTGCAAGGGAGCCGAGAGCCTGCCGCGCGCCGAGCTGCTGGCTGAGCTGGTGCGCAGCTACCTGAGTGAGGGTAGCCCCGTGTTCGTCTCCGGCGTGTTGGAGTCGGATAAGCAGGGGAGTATCCTGCGTGACCCTGCGCGCAGTTTCCGCCCGTCGGCTGACGATGTGAGCATCCCCGCCGAGCTGGTGCGCCGCTACGCCCTGCGCCCCGGCAACGCTTGCCGCGTGCGCTTGCGCAGCCCCCGCGGCAAGCAGGAGAAAGCACTTGTGGCCGAGGAATTGGTCGAGATAGAGGGACAGCCCGCCGCCGAATACAGGCAACCCACCGACTTTGAGCGCCTGACCGCCCTCATCCCTACGCGCCGTTTGATGTTGGAGAACCCGGATATCAAATCCCCCTCCATGCGTGTGCTGGATCTGATTACGCCGCTGGGCATGGGGCAACGCGCCCTCATTGTGGCACCGCCGCGCGGCGGCAAGACCGTGCTGCTCAAGACGATGGCCAAGTGCCTGCACGCCAATTATCCGGAGGTCGAGCTGCTCGTGCTGCTGCTCGACGAGCGCCCGGAGGAGGTGAGCGATTTTGAGGAAACGGTCGATGTGCCTGTCTATGCCTCCACCTTCGACGAGCCCTCCCGCCGCCATGCCCAGCTGAGCGATCTGGTGCTGGAGCGTGCTCGGCGTTTGGTGGAGCAGGGGCGTGATGTCATCATCATGCTCGATTCGCTCACGCGTCTGGCGCGCGGCTACAACGCCAACCAGAGCGGCGGGCGCACCATGAGCGGAGGCTTGGGCAGCAACGCGCTGGAAAAACCGCGCAAATTCTTCGGCGCAGCCCGCAATGTCGAGGAGGGTGGCAGCCTCACCATCATCGCCACCTGCCTGGTTGATACCGAATCGCGCATGGACGAGATTATTTTCGAGGAGTTCAAGGGCACCGGCAACATGGAAATCCGCCTCGACCGCGAGCTGTCCGAGCGCCGCATCTACCCCGCGATTTCCATCCCGCGGAGCGGCACCCGCAACGACGACCGCCTGTACCATCCCGACGAGATGCTGCGCGTACTACAATTGCGGCGTCAGCTGGCGGCGCTGCCCGGCTGGGAGGGCCTGCAAGCGCTGCTCAAGAATATCGCCAAGACGCAGAACAATGCCGAGCTACTCCTGCGCGGTCTCGTCGTCGGCAGTCGCTGAGAGCTCCGTATCGTCTTCATCGGCGGCATCGCTTGCCGCGTAGTAGGGCGCGGCACCGCTCAGGTAGCGGATGCGCGCGTTTTGCCACTCGTCCTTGGCGAATCGGCGCACGGGAAGCACCGGGTTGCGCCCCAGCCAGATTTCATCGGCTCGGCAGGCTTCGTCGGGGAGTTCCGCCAGCGTGAGTGCGGAGGCATCTCCCACAAAGAGCGTGTACTTTCCCGCATGCTCCCACTGTACAATCGGCTGCTGACACGCTGCCCCCAAATAGCTCGGAGGCGCAAACAGGCGGTAGGTACCGGCGGGCGTGTGCAGCGCCTCTCCCGGCTGCAACAGCGCGCAACCCATAGCCCGCGCCAGTTCCGGGGCTCCCACGACCGCCGCTGCGCGGGCATGGGCGTGAAAAAGCGTCGCGCGCACGGTGTTCGACGCATTGCGGGGCGGGGTGCCGCATACCACCAGCACCCCCGGATTGCCCAGCAGACAGCCCTCTGCCCACGTCCCCAGCGGGACATGCAGCACCGTGTCCTTCGGAGCCGGGGGCGCAGCCGGGAGGTAGGCTCCCGGGATGGCCGCGCAGCTGCCCACCACCAGCAGCACGCCGCGGGCGCTGAGCAGGGCGGCACTCATGCAAAGCTCGCCCAGCAAGGGCACCCAGGCCGTGAGCAGAGCCAGCAGACCGCAGGCCATGCAAAGACTCAGGGGCAGGGCGAGCAGCACATTCGTCAGCACAGCGCAACTGTTGAAGCTGTGGAAAAACAGTATCGTGATGGGCAGCGACATCAGCCAGGCGCAGCAGCTGACCACCACCAGCGAACGCAACGAACGCTCCAGCGTGCGCAGCCGCAGTTCCGCCGCTGTCTGCACGCGGTAGGGCAGGTAGTCATCGGGTCCGAACCAGGGTCTGTCGTGCCGCAGGCAAAGGGAGACGCCCCCCAAAATGGCCGCGTAGACCCCGAAGGATAGCAAAAAGCCCGCATGGTGCAGGAGATACGGCTGCGCGAGCAAGAGAAGGCAGGCAACCGCGCACCAAGTGTTCAGGCAGGACACGCGCTGCCGCAGCATCAGCCCCAGCATCAACACCGCCACCATGAGATAGGCGCGCAGCGCCGGAACCGCACAGCCCGTCACCACCACATACAGCGCCAACAGCAGCAGAAGAAGGGGGCGAGCCACCGCCGGTCGCACCCGCAAACGACGAAACAGCATCCAGCCAAAGCCCGCTACCAGCCCCACATGCAGACCGCTGACCGCAAAAGCGTGCATACAGCCGCCGCGGCGGAAGAGCTCCAGGGTGTCGAGTTGGGCTTCATCGCGCGCGCCCAGCACCAAGGCCGCCAGCAACTGCCGCCGCGCATCCTCCTCCGTCCCCTCCGGCATCAGCACACGCACGGCGCGCTGCCGCAGGCTCAGCCCCCAAGCGCGCAGCGCCGCCCACGAGAGCGGGTGACCCTCCAGGCGCAGCTCCAGCACATCGCCCTCGGCGGCAATTCCCCGGCTGCGCTGCCAGGAAGCGCGATCAAACAGCCCCGGAAGCTCCGGCGGCGGGGGCGAGCTGCGCCGCAGCGCACGCACCCGCACACAATCGCCCACTTCAAGCGCCAGTCGCTGCCCGTGCAACAGGAGGGCGGGGGAAACTCCCCCCGGCTGCAGCACAAAGGCATAGGGATAAAGCTCCGTCACCGTGCCGCTCAGCTCCGGCAACACCTCCCCCGAGCGCAGCGCCTCCGCGCGGTTCTGCAGAAGCGAGACGTGCAACCAGCAAAGGAACGCCGCCGATAGACACAAGGCCGCCGACCGCCAAGCGCGCGCCGCCGTTGCCCAAACAAGCGCCACCGCCACCGCTGCCCATCCCCAAGGGGCGAGCAACACCCCCACGACCGCCAGCAGCGGTAGCGCCATGGGAGTCCCCGGAGGAAAACGACGATAAAACGGCAGCGTCACACGCCTAACAATAGCGCGCGCCGCCCCTCGGCGTCAAGCCCAAAGCCGAAGCCGTGAGCGAGCACAAAAAGCGCCCGTGTTTCGGAAAACACAGGCGCGCAGAACGCAAGAGCGGGGAGGCTTACTTCAGCTTGATACCCGGCTTCGTGATGTTCAGCCCGTCGGTATCGAGGGTGGCGGCAGGCTTCGTGATCTCAATCTCGGGCTTAGAAGCCCCCTCCTTGGCGGCAGCTGCCGCATCCTTAGCCGTCTGAATCTTCTGTTCCGCAGCAGCTTTGACCTCCTTTGCCTCGGCAAGCTTGGCATCAATCTCCGCCTGCTTTTCGGCCTTGGCGGCCTCGTAGGCCGCCTTCTTTTCGGCAACTTGCTCGGCGCAGCTCTTTCCCTCGCAGCTGACGCTCGGCTTGCTGACCTTCACCCCCTCGGCATCAAGCGTCACAGCGGGTTTGTTCACCTTGGCCTTGGGCAGCGTCAGCGCCGAGGCGGTGGAAAGCAGCCCGGCTGCAACAAAGAGACATGCAATTGTTTTCATGGTGGGGACAGGGTAGCACGGCGAGCTTCCCGAGACAAGCCTTTTCCCCGAGCTTGCCATCGGGGGAGCTTTTTGCTATGCTCAGCGTCATGAAGTTCCTCATCACCGCCGGACCCACGCGCGAGCCGCTTGATCCCGTTCGCTACCTGAGCAACCGCTCCTCGGGGCGCATGGGCTATGCGCTGGCCGGGGCAGCGCGCCATGAGGGGCACGAGGTCGTGCTGATTTCGGGACCCACGGCGCTCGATGTGCCGCCGGGGGTGGATTTTATCCATGTCGAAACCGCGCAGCAGATGTACGACGCCGTGCGCGACATGGTCGGCGGGGTCGATGTCGCCATCCTCTGCGCGGCGGTGGCGGATTATCGTCCCGTGGCGGTGGCGGAGCAGAAGATGAAGAAGCAAGCCGAGCGTCTTGTGCTGGAGCTGGAGCGCACGCCGGACATTTTGGGCAGCATGCGCTCGGTCTTCGGCTTTGCGGGGGTGCTGGTGGGCTTTGCCGCCGAGACGCAGGATGTGGAGCGCTACGCGCGCGGCAAGCTGGAGCGCAAGGGCTGCGACCTCGTGGTGGCCAACGATGTCTCGCGCGCGGATATCGGCTTTGACAGCCGTGAGAATGAGGTGCTGCTGGTGTTTCCCGAGCGCACGGAGGCGCTGCCGCGCGACACCAAGGAGCACATCGCCCTGCACATTGTGGAACACGCTGCCCTGTTGCATTCGTGAAGGTCACACTGCACATGTTGGGTTGGGGGGATGATTATGCGGCGGCCTTCGCGGCGCTGCAGCAGCCCTCGTGGTACCCGGCGCGCATCATCCGCGAGACGAAAATCAACTTTACTGTCATCGGCGTGGGGCGCGGCGACCACGAGGTCGTGCTCAGCGGTAAACTGTGGCACGATGCCGTGAACGATGCGGATCTGCCGACTGTCGGCGACTGGGTGGCCGTCGACCCGGGGCAGGGGGACGACCTGCCTGTCATCCGAGCGCTACTGCCGCGCCGCAACCGCTTTTCGCGCAAGGCGCCGGGGCGCTCCTGCGCCGAGCAGGTGCTGGGCTGCAACGTGGACATGGTGGTGGTGGTGACGGACGCGGGCGGGGACTACAACCTGCGGCGTACGGAGCGCTACCTGACCCTCATCCGCAAGTGCGGAGCCCGCCCCGTGGTGCTGGTCAACAAGGCGGACGAGGCCGATGAGACCGCCCTCGCCCGCGTGCGCGCCGAGCTGGAGGCTGCCGGGGCCGAGGTGTATGTCATTGCCGCGCGCTGGCGCAAGGGCTATCCCAAGTTCCTGCGCCGTGTCCCCAAGGGGCAGACGCTCATGGTGGTCGGTTCCTCCGGCGTGGGAAAGAGTACGCTGGTCAACTCGCTGCTGGGCGGGGAGTGGCTGGAGACGGGACAGGTGAACGCCGTGACGGGCAAGGGGCGCCACACGACCGTGGCGCGCGAGCTGGTTGTGCTGCCCGGCGGCGGGGTGCTCATCGACAACCCCGGTATTCGCGAGGTGCAGATGTGGACGGATGCCGCCACCTTGCGCGCCGAGTTTGCCGACCTGAGCGCGCTGGCCGAGCAATGCCGCTTTGCCGACTGCTCCCACCGCCGCGATGCGGGTTGCGCCATCCGCGCTGCGCTCGAGAGCGGGGAGCTGAGCCCCGAGCGCTACGAGCACTTCCTCAACCTCGAGAACGAGATTGCCGAGCTGGAGCGCCGCAGCGAGAAACGGCGCATGACGCTGGAGCGGGTCACCCGCCGGGAAAAGCGCCACACCCTCCGCAACCGCGACGACCGCGAGGAGCACCGGCGCGACCTGCACCCCAATCGCCGCGGCTGAGCGCGTTCATGCCGAGCTTTGCCCTTGCGAAAGCGACCGAAACGTGCTAGTCTGCTGCCCGCTATGTTTTACATTACCACCGCGATTGATTACACCAATGGTGCTCCGCACATCGGGCACGCATACGAAAAGGTCCTGTCGGACGTTCTCGCGCGGTGGCATCGAATGTGCGGTGAGGAGGTCTACCTGCTCACCGGGGTCGACCAGCACGGACAAAAAGTGCAGCAGAAGGCCGAGGCTGCGGGCGTTTCGCCCGAGCAGTATGCCAACGATGTCATGCAGAAGTTCATCGCCCTGTGGGAGCGCCTGGGCATTGCCTACGACGGCTGGGCGGCCACGAGCGACCCGCGCCACGTGCGCTGCGTGCAGAAGATTCTCACCGCCCTGAAGGACCGGGGCTGCTTGTACAAGAAAGCCTACAAGGGTTTTTACTCTGTGCGTCAGGAGCAGTTTCTCACCGACAAGGAGCGCGGCGAGGACGGCAACTTCGGCCCCGAATGGGGCGAGGTGATTGAGCTGGAGGAGGAGAACTGGTACTTCAACCTCAGCGCACATGTGGCCTGGCTGCGGGAGTATGTCAGCACGCATCCCGAGGTAGTCACCCCGGAGTTTCGCCGCCAGAACCTCCTGAGCGCCATCGAGCGCGCCGAGGGGGTCGACCTCTGCATCTCGCGCCCCAAGGAGCGTCTGGCCTGGGGCATTCCCTTGCCCTTTGACCCGGATTTCGTCACTTACGTGTGGTTTGATGCGCTGGTCAACTACATCTCCTTTGCGGGCTACCTCAGCGAGGGCGATGCCTCGCTGCCCGACTTCGGCAAGCTGTGGCCGGCGGCCTGCGAGGTCATCGGCAAGGATATTCTCGTGCCGGCGCACGGGGTGTACTGGCTCTGCATGCTGCACGCGATGGGTTTTGCGGATGCGGAGATGCCGCGCCTGCTCGTCCACGGCTGGCTGAATATCCGCGGCGAGAAGATGAGCAAGTCGCTGGGCAACATTGTGGATCCGAACGATCTTTGCGACGTGTTCGGGGCGGAGGCGCTGCGCTACTACCTCGTGCGCGACACCAAGACGGGCTACGACAGCGACTATGATGCCGAGCGCCTGAAGATGATTTACAACACGGAGTTGGCCAATGATTTGGGCAATCTCTGCAACCGCTCGCTCAACATGTGCAAGAGCTATCTGGGCAGCGTGGTGAGCCGCGGCGAGGGCGATGACGCGCTCTCCGCCGCCCTGCGTGCCCACCTGAGCGAGACGGAAAAGAAGTTTGCGACCTGCATGGATGCCTACAACACGGCCGATGCGCTCGGCGCGCTCAATGAGCATGTCAAGCAGTGCAACGCCTACATCGAGCAGACCCAGCCCTTCCGTATGGCCAAGGAGGAGGGGAGGCTCGGCGAGTTGCAGCGCGTGCTCTTCCACCTGCTGGAGAGCTGTGCGCATGTGGCGTACTTGCTGGGCTGCGTGCTGCCGGAGGCCTCGGCACGCATGCTGGAGCAGTTGCAGGTATCGACGGAGGGGCTCACGCCCGCCGGGCTGCATTGGGGGCTCCTGACCGAGGGGCAGGCGGTGCAGGCTCCCACGCCCGTGTTCCCGCGCATCATGTCGGAGGAGGAAAAGGCCAAGGCGGCGGAGCGCGCAGCCAAAGCCGCAGCCAAGGCTGCCCGCAAGGCGGCGCAACAGGGCTGATTTTCCCCCGCTTTTTACGCAACATGCCGAAGCCCTGTCTGCTGCTGCTGTTGGCTCTGCTGCTGCTTTCCTGCGGGGAGAGCGGGCGGCAGGACACGCCCCGCACGCCGGAGGAGATGTATGAACAGGCGCGACATTTGCTGAAGCCGAATGCGGAGCACGACGCTTCCGACACGGAGGGGGCGCTGCGCTGGCTCACCCGGGCGGCGGAAGAGGGCTACCTGCCCGCGCAGGTGGATTTGGCGGGGATTTATCTCAACGGTGGCAAGAACGGTCTTCCGCCCGACCACGCGGCGGCGTTCCGCTGGTTCTGCGCGGCGGCGGCGCAGGGACACACGGCCTCGCACGTGTTCCTCGGGCAGCTCTGCTACGACGGGCGCGGCACACCCCGCGACGAGGCGGCAGCCCTGAGCCATTGGCGCCGGGCTGCCGAGGCCGGTCTTGCCGAGGCGCAGTACCGCCTTGGGCGCGTGCTGGCGCAGCACCCGGATCAGCGGCGCGAGGGCATCGAGTGGCTTACCAAGGCGGCGCGTGAGGGACAGCGCGGAGGCGTCCCGCAGGCAGCCACCGCGCTGGGCAATCTGTACTATCGCGGCGCACCCGACCTGACCGCCGACCGGGCGCAGGCCGTGCGCTGGTATGCCATGGGGGCATCAGCGGGTGACCCGTTGGCGCAGTGGGTCTACGCCGAGCTGCTGCTGGCGGGCGAGGAGGGCGTGCCACGCAACGAGGAGCAGGCGATGAGCTACCTGCGCCTTTCGGCAGGGCAGGACTGCCCGCAGGCGATGGAGCGCCTCATCGAATGCCTGCGGAGAGGCGAGCGTGCTGCCGAGCAGGAGAACGAGGCTGCAGCCTGGGAAAAGCGCTTGCAGCAGCTGCGCCGCCGCTGAACACCGGGAGCGGAGCTTTACCCAACGACTACATCAATTGCGAATGCTTATAATCGCCCCCGTTGGGGGCTACCATGTCAGCTCGGGCGTATGAGTGCTGCCGGCTGAATGACAAGACTCAATTCCCTTTGTTGATTGCTGATTTTTCCATGATCACAGGCAATCGTCAACAATGTTTCGGGCAGGCGCTCGCGCAGGTATTTTGCTCGGCCCCCATGCGTTTGCCCGGGTTTGTTGGTTACTGCTTTTGGTGTTCCATGGCATGTGGTGATGATGCCATACCTTTGCCCAAGAGTGTAACCTATGTCCCGGGTTCGTACCCTGAGACGCTCACCACTTGAGCTTGGCACGCAGGCGTGCGGCGTAGTCCCCCGGGGGCAGGGAGAGGAGACGGAGCGGGTAGGGAGCCTTGCGAATCGTTAGCGTTTCTTCCAAGGCGATGGGGTGGGTAGAGCGCCCGTCGAGCGAATAGATGAGGCTCTCGCCGGCGCGTCCGCGACGCTCGCGCGGACGCATGGTAATCTCCATATCATCGGGCAGGGTCAGGGAGCGGTTGGTGAGGCTGTGCGGGCAGATGGGGGTCAGGCAGACGACGCGCGCCGTGGGCCAAACGAGCGGCCCGCCGGCAGAGAGGGAATAGGCGGTGGAGCCGGTTGGGGTGGCGACGAGAATGCCGTCCGCATGGTAGCGGTTGAGCAGGGAACCTCCCACCTCGACATCCACGTCAATCATTTTGCCCGTTTGGGCACGCATCAGCGCTAATTCATTGAGCGCAAGGTGCAGGTGTCCCGCGTTGCCGCTGCGCCGCACCTGCAGCATGGTGCGCTCCTCCACCGTGTAGCGCCCCTCGGCCAAAGCGGCTGTCAACTCGTCGATTTCATCGCGCCCGCAGGCACTCAGAAAGCCCAGGTGCCCCAGGTTGACCCCGCCGAGGATGATACCGCAGGGAGCCGCCTTTTCGGCGGCGGCCAGCATGGTGCCGTCGCCGCCCAGACAGAGGAGCAGCTCGGTCTTGTTGAGCGCGGGGTCGCCTCCGGTGAGTTCTCTTATCTCATAGGCGGAGAGCCCGATTGCGGCGCAGCTGTTCATCAGGCGCTCGAGCGCCTGCATGCAGGCGGGGCTGCGGTTCGGAGCCAGAATGCCGATGGAGGGGGGGGGCTTCATGGTTCAGCGTTGCTCGCGCACGATTTCGGTGCCGATACCCTGCGGTGTGAAAATCTCCAGCAGCAGGGTGTGCGGCAGTCGCCCGTCGATGAAATGCACCTTGCGCACCCCGGCGTTGAGGGCATCGACCGCGCTCTTGACCTTGGGAATCATGCCGCCGGAGATGACCCCCTCATCCATGAGCTGGAAAGCCTCCTTGCGGTCGATGCTCTGGATGATGCGCGAGGGATCCTTGGGGTCAGGCATGAGCCCCGGTACATCCGAGATGTAGATGAGCTTGACGGGTTTGAGTTCCCGCGCCAGAGCTGCCGCCGCCAGATCGGCGTTGACATTGAGCGCCTGGTGGGTACCCAGTTCTCGCGCCAGCGGAGAGATGACGGGGGTCAGTTGCAGCGAGAGAGCCTCCTCGATGCGCGGTAGCAGGCAGCCGATGACGCGCCCCACCATGCCGATGTCCACGGGATTGCCCTCGGCATCGCGTTCGGTGATTTTTTCGCCCACAAAGACATTGGTGCCGGGGATGCCCACCGCCTTGCCTCCGCAGTCGCGCATCATCTGCACCAGTCCGGGGTTGATCTGCCCCGAGAGGGTGCGCTCCACAATGTCGATGGCTTCGGGCGTGGTGACGCGCAGACCGTTGACGAAACGAGCTTCCAGCCCGGCCGCCTGCATGGCCTTCGAGATGGCCTTGCCGCCGCCGTGTACCACCACGGGGTTGAGCCCCATGGTCTCCATGACCACGATGTCGCGCATGAGCGAGCGGACGAGCTCGGGATTGTCCATGGCCGAGCCGCCGAACTTGATGAGGATGGTCTTGTCACGATAAGCCTGCAGGTAGGGCAGGGCTTCGATGAGGATGTCGGCCTTGAGGATTTCCTCCTCGGGCTTGGCAACGGGGCGGATCTTGATCATATATAGCGTTTGAGACGGAAGATGATGAGGGGCAGGGAGGCGGCCATGAACATGCAGAACAGGGCAATCCAGAAACCGTAGGGCGAGTGCAGGAAGGGCATCCAATCAAAGTTCATGCCATACATGCTTGCCACGAGCGTGGGCGGCAGGAAGAGCACACTGACAATGGTGAACACCTTGACGATGTCGTTCTGCTCGATGTTGATGAGCCCGAGCACGGCATCGAGCATGAAGCTGATTTTGTTGGAGAGGAAGGAGGCGTACTCGGCGAGCGAGTTAACATCACGGCTCACGGAGCGCAGCGCTATGTACAGGCTTTCGTGAGCATCGGTGCAGGAGTCCTCGTTGCCGGCAAAGGTGATGAGGCGCAGCAGGTTGACCAGTGCATCGCGCTGGCGGGTGATGAGATCACCCACGCGCCCCAATTCTTCCAGCGCATCACGCAGATCATCCGTGTCGGGATCCTCCTCGTTACTCTTGCGGCGGCGGCTGCTGGTGCCGAACACTTTTTTGGAGAGGGCATCCAAATCCGTGCCGAAGCGCTCCAGAACATCAGCTTGCCGGTCGACCAGCGTTTCCAGCAGACCGACAAAGACCAGATCGCGGTTGGTACCCGGGGTACGCAGCAGCTGGTGCGAGAATACGCGGAAGGAGTAGGAATCTGTGTGGCGGATGGTGATGATGATGCTCCCCTTGAGGATGAAGGTGATTTCGGCAATGATCGGGTCATCGGTTTCCACGCGCGAGAGCACCGTTGTGGTCATAAAGCGGGCACCGTCCTCGCAGTACAGACGCGAGGTCGCCTCAATTTCACGCATCTCATCCTTGGTGGGCATTTCGAGGGCGGAGAGCTCCTCGGCAAAGTGTAGTTCCTCCGCATCGGGTGTCAACAAATCAATCCAGAAAATATCACCCCGGCGTGCGGCCTGCTCCTCCAGCCCTACGGTGCGGGAAATGCCGTTCTCTGTCTGTGTGTAGATGCGAATCATGCTCCGAAACGGTTCAAGTTGAGGTTCGCGGTTCACCGCGCAGCGCGATGCGGCTGTATTTTGCGCTCAACGCATCTCAAAATCAAGCCTATTATCCGCTCGTCGGCGGGACGAGGGATAAAAAAGACCGGATGCTCCGCTTCGGAACATCCGGTAAGTCATTCTTTTTGAATGTCGTTTAGGCTTCCGCAGGTGCCGGAGCCTCCTCCGTAGGAGCAGGAGCCTCTCCCGTAGGAGCGGGGGCTTCCTCGGCAGCGTTTTCGGCAGGGGCTTCCAGCCCCTGAGCCTGAAGCTGTCGGAGAATGTCGGGGGGCAGGTTCATGCCGCCGCTTGCTCCCTTGGTGATGTCGTGCAGCTTAACGGTGAATACGAGAGTGGAGTTGGCGCCGATGGGACCGGTGGATTGATCGCCGTAGGCAAGATCCGAGGGAATGCAGATTTCCCATTCCGAGCCGATGGGCATGAGCTTGAGCGCTTCGGAGAAACCGGGTACCACCTGATTGATGGGCATGGGAACGGGTGTTTCGCTCTTGTCGAAAGTTTTGCCGTCGATGAGCTTGCCCTCGTAGGTCACCAGCGCTGTCGCGGCAGCGCCATCAGCCTGCTCGTCATAGGTGCGCCCCTCGCCCTTGGTCAGAATGCGGTATTGCAGCCCGCTCTCAGTCTTGGTCACGCCTTCCTGCTTGCCGAAGCTCTCCTGAAAAGCTTTTCCCTTGCTCAGGTTGAGCTCGCCGAGAGCCTTTTCGCGCTGCTGGATGGTGTCGACAAAAGCCTGCATGCCGGCTTCCATCTGTCGCTGCTCCTCTTCCGTGGGCTGCTCCCCGCTCAGGCTGGTCTCCAGCGCGCGGAAGAATGTGTCGCGGTCAAAATCTTCGGCTGTGAGGGTAGAAATGCCCTGAGAAATTTCCTGACCGAAGCGGTAGCCGGCAAAGTAGGAAAATGCCTTCTTGGCCTGCTCGGCGCTTACGGGAGCCTCAGGCGCAGCCGTTGGCGCTGCGGCAGGGGCTCCGGCGTTGGATTGGGAGAAGCAATAAGGGGTGACAGCCCCGGCGGCTAAAAGGGCAACGGCGGCAGCGATGGTAATGTACTTCTTGTTCATAACGGTGCTTGAGGGTGAGCGCGGTTGCCCGCGCGACGTCATGAGCCTAGCGCGGGCGGGCGGCGCTGTCAAGGTCGCAGTACGCCTGTTTGTGACAGTGTTGCCGTGTTGCTGCATCGCAAGCACAATTCGGAGGAACTGACACAGATTGACACGGGAGATGCTGGCTTTTCGGGTTCTTTTGCGCTACGCTCATGCTCGTGAAGAAGTGCCGTATTTGTGGGAAGCGCGCGTCGATGTTTCTGACGCAAATCATCAACGGGCAGGTGACGGAGCTTTGCCTGTGCGAGGAGTGTGCCCGCAAACGAGGACTTTTTGACCCGCAGACGCTTGCTTTTTCCGAAAAATTTTTCCCTGAGGCCTTCAAGGAGCGGATCGATAAAATTGTGCGTGAACTCATCGAAAAGGGGGAGCAGACAAGGTCTGCTCCTCAGCAGGCGGAGGAAAAGGATGTACTGACGCATTGCCCGGTTTGCGCTTTCCCGTTGGAGGTCTACCGCCGCACGGGGCGGCTTGGCTGCCCCGATTGCTACACGGTGTTTGCGCGCGAGTTCGCCGTGGCTCCTGCGATGTCGGACGCCGGAGAGGACTGCGATGCGGATTCCCGCACCTCGCTCGAAGCGCAGCTGCGTGAGGCCGTTGCCCGCGAGGATTACGAAACGGCTGCCACCCTGCGAGATCGGCTGCGCCAACTCAACGACAAGCCACAAGCATGAGCTCTCTTTCTTCCATTCTCAAGAGTCCGGCATGGTGGACGATGGGCTTGGGCAGCGATGTCGTGCTGACCTCGATTATCCGCGTGACCCGCAACCTGAAAGGCTATCCCTTCCCCGGATGGAGCACGCCGGAATCGCGAGATGCTGTGGTCACCGCTCTCTTGCCGGTGGTCCGGTTGATGCGTGGGTACCGCAACGGCTGCGAGTTCGACATGAGCGAACTGAGCTACGAGCAGCGCTGCGCCTTGCTGGAACGCAAGTTGCTGACGCCCTGCATGGCGGCGCGCGGAGCGGGCTGTCGCGTCGTCCTCTATCCCAAGAAAAAGACGGTGTTCATGCTCAATGAGGAAGAGCATCTCGTCGCGCATTGTTTCTCGAGTATCCACAAGGATGTTTTGTGTGGCGGTTTACGTCTCTTGCGCGAACTCGATGCGGCGAGCAAGGATATCCCCTGGGCCTTTGATCCGGAGATGGGCTACCTGACCAGTTTGCCGAGCGAAGCCGGCGATGGTATTCAGTTCTCGCAGGTGTTGCACCTGCCGGCGCTGCATCTCGCGGGGATGATGGAGGCGGTGTCGCGAGCGATGGAAAAACTCCATGTGTCCATGGGCCCGTTCTATGCCGATGGTAACGAGGGCACGGGCAACACCTATATCTTCTCGTCCGTGCCGGGCCCTTTGGACAGTCAGTCGGAGCTGGCGCAATACTTCGGCGCTGTGATGTCGCAAATGGAGCTCCGCGAGTTGCAGGTGCGCGGAAAATTGCAGGAAAACGACCTGCCGAAGCTCTGCGACAGCATCGGTCGGGCATACGGCTTGCTGCGCCATGCGCACCGACTGTCTCTGCACGAGTTGCGCGATGCTGTTTCGCTGTTGATTTTGGCGACTCAGATCGGCCATTTGGAGTGGACTCCCCTGTTGCCGAGGGACGCTGTGGCGCAGCTGGGTGAACTCGTGCATCGCTTTTCGGTGGAGACGGCCTTGGGCGGCGACGCTCAGGAGGAGTCGCTGAGCCACAAGCGCGCCATGAGCATGCGCAGCTGGCTGAGCAATCGCCCGCATCATTTTACAAACCTTTACGACTGATACTGAGATGAATAACTTTACCCCCCGGGCGCAACAAGTGATGAACCTTGCCCGCCGCGAGGCCGACCGTTTCCACCACAATTACATCGGCGCTGAGCATGTGTTGCTCGGGCTGCTGAAACTGGGTCAGGGCGTGGCTGTCACCGTCATGGAAAATGCCGGTATTGTGCTCGATAAGCTGGCAACGCAGATTGAGCAGTCGCTGGTGCCGGGCATGGCTCCGAGCAGCTCGGGATCGCTGCCGCTGACACCGCGCGTACGTCGTCTGTTGGAAATTGCCGGGCAGGAGGCGCGCGCCCTGCGCCACAGCTATGTGGGTACCGAGCACCTGCTGCTGGCCATGCTGCGCGACGCGGACGGCCTGGCACACCATGCGCTCACCCGCTCGGGTCTCAGCTACGAGGAAGCCCGCAAGGGCGTGATGGCTGAAATCGAGCCCAAAATCGAGGCGGATGACAGCCCCGGCGGCGAGGAGCCTCCCCGCCCGCGCCGCAACGATGATGAGGATGAGGAGGATGCCAACGCCTTCCTGCACCAGACTGCCGGCAGCGGCAATACGGGCTCGGAATCCTTTGAGCGCTCGCGCACACCGGCTCTGCGCGCCTTCGGACGCGACCTGACCAAACGCGCGGCGGACGGCGAGCTGGATCCCGTTATCGGGCGCCGCACGGAAATCGAGCGCGTCATCCAAATCCTCTGCCGCCGCACCAAAAACAACCCCGTCCTGCTGGGCGAGGCCGGCGTGGGCAAGACCGCCATTGTCGAGGGGCTGGCGCAGATGATTACGGCGGGTGATGTGCCCGAGTTCCTCGTGGGGCGGCGCATCATCTCGCTCGACCTCGCGCTCATGGTGGCAGGCACCAAATACCGCGGGCAATTCGAGGAGCGGCTCAAGGCCGTGATGGATGAAATACGCCGTGAGAAAAATGTCATCCTTTTCATTGATGAAATGCACACCCTCATGGGAGCAGGCTCCTCCGAGGGCGCGATGGATGCCTCCAACATCATTAAGCCGGCGCTTTCGCGCGGCGAGATGCAGGCCATTGGCGCAACCACCCTCAACGAATTCCGCAAGCATGTCGAGAAGGATGCCGCCTTTGAGCGCCGTTTTCAGCAGGTGCAGGTTGGTGAACCCTCGGTGGAGGACACGATTCGCATTTTGGAGGGTATTGCCCCCAAGTACGAGGCGCATCACCACGTTCACTACACGCCCAAGGCGCTGCAGGCAGCCGCCAACCTGTCCAAGCGTTATCTCACGGGGCGTTTTCTGCCTGACAAGGCCATCGACCTCATGGACGAGGCCGGCTCACTGCTCTGCGTGCAGCGCATGACGCGCCCGGCCGCGCTCAAGGAGAGCGATCAGCGCTGCGCTGAGCTGGAGCGCGAGAAGGAGGAGGCCGTTGCGGCTCAGGATTTTGAAAAGGCCGCCAAACTGCGCGATACGGTCAGCCGCCTGCGTCAGACCGCGCAGCGGAAGCTCGATGCATGGAAGAAGCGGATGAACGCCGACATTACCGAGGTGACGGAGGACAACATCATGACGGTCGTCTCCAAGTGGACGGGCATTCCGCTGGAGCGCATGGAAGAAAAGGAGACCGAAAAGCTGCTGCACATGGAGGAGGAGCTCAAGAGCAAGGTTATCGGGCAGGATATTGCCTGCTCGGCCATTGCGCGCGCGCTACGCCGCAGCCGCGCCGACATCAAAGATCCGCGCCGCCCCATCGGTTCTTTCCTCTTCATGGGACCGACGGGGGTGGGCAAGACCTACCTCGCCCGCAACCTCGCGGAAATCATGTTCGGCACGGCCGATGCGCTCATTCAGGTCGACATGAGCGAGTACATGGAAAAATTCAGCACCAGTCGCCTCATCGGCGCACCTCCGGGCTATGTGGGGCACGACGACGGCGGGCAGCTCACCGAGCAGGTGCGTCGCCGCCCCTACGCCGTCATCCTCTTCGACGAGGTGGAGAAGGCGCACCCCGATGTCATGAACCTGCTGCTGCAAATGCTGGAGGAGGGCTGCGTGACGGATTCCCTGGGGCGCAAGGTCAGCTTCAGCAACACCATCATCATCCTGACCAGCAACGTGGGTGCCTCGCTCGCTCAGCGTCAGGGGACCATGGGCTTCGGCGCCATCGCCAACGAGTCGGCCGACTACGACACGATGAAGGAGAAAATCACCGAGGCCGCCAAGCAGCACTTCCGTCCCGAGTTCATCAACCGCTTCGATGAGCTGGTGGTGTTCCGCATGCTGGAGCGTGCAGATCTGGAGCAGATTGTCAAGCTGGAGGCCGAGAAGCTCATCCGGCGTCTGGCTGCCAATAAACAAATCACGCTCACGCTCTCGCCCGAAGTGGTCGGACTGCTGGTCGACAAGGGCTACGACCCGCAGTACGGCGCCCGCCCCATGCGCCGCGCCATCGAGCACTTGCTGGAGGATCCCATTGCCGAGGCCATCCTGCGCGGCGACCTCAGCGCGGGGCATGCCTCGCGTGCTATCCGCCCCGAGGGAACCGACAGCATTGCCTTTGCCGAGGAAACGCTCGCCCCTGCCGCGCCGAATCCGCCCGACAAGGCCGAGGCAACATCCGCCACGCTTCCCTCGAGTCCGAAACGCCGCGCCAAGGCGAGCGACAAGCCCGAGGCGCCCAAGCGCCGGAGCAGCCGCCGGAAGACAGAGGACTGAGTTCCCATGGATGTGAGACTCTGCCGCCTGCTGAGTCGTCTGCACCTGCTGCATCGCCTGCGCGGTTGCGGGGGCGGCGAAGAGATGTCCCCCGGCGCTCTGGGGCGTTACAGTGAGCTGGTGGCGGCCTCCTGGCTGCGGAGCAGGGGACACCGCGTCCTGCGGCTCAGCTGGCGTTGGTCCGCGCGCGGAGAAATCGACATCGTGTCGCGCGAGGGCGACACACTCGTCTTCAGCGAGGTCAAATGCACCCGCTATGCGGCCAACGGGGCGCCGCTCTACCGCGTCGATCGCGACAAACGCGAGCGCTTGCGCCTCGGCGCGCGCGATTGGCTGCATCTGCTGGGGCGCAGCGTGCCCGCGCGCTTCGACATCATCGAGGTCTTCCTGTACGCCGATGCACGCCCGCAGCTGCGCCTGCATCGCGATGCCTTCGGCATGCATGAGCGCAGTGCGGTCGAGCATGATGTCACAATATACCATTGACGGGCGCGCGCGTACGCGCGTATAATGCGCGCGTATGAGCGAACAAGACACTCACCCCGCCGAGGTCGATGCGACCGCGACCGGGGCTCAGCAGGAATACAGCGCCGCGCAGATTGACAAGTTGGAAGGGCTTGAGGCGGTGCGTAAGCGCCCCGGTATGTACATCGGCGACCCTGACCAGCGCGGCCTCCACCACTGCGTGTTCGAGGTGCTGGACAACTCCATCGACGAGCATTTGGCGGGCTTCTGCTCGCACATCGAAATCCTCATCCATGTGGACGGCTCCATTTCCGTGGTCGACAACGGCCGCGGCATCCCGGTGGACATGCACCCCAAGTTCGGTATCCCCGCTGTGGAGCTCGTGCTGACCAACCTGCACGCCGGCGGTAAGTTCGGGCAGGGCGCCTACAAGTACTCGGGCGGTCTGCACGGCGTGGGTGCCAAGTGTGTCAACGCGCTCTCCGATTGGTTCAAGGCCGAGGTGCGCCGCGACGGCAAGCGCTACGTCATTCGCTTCGAGCGCGGCAAGACGGTGGAGAAACTCCACGTCGTCGGCAGCTGCCCCACGCACCAGACCGGCACCTCCATCACCTTCCTGCCCGACCCCACCATCTTCACTGACACCACGGAGTTCCGCTTCGACATGCTCAGCCGCCGTCTGCGCGAGCTGGCTTTCCTCAACCCCGGGTTGGTCATCACGCTGGTCGACGAGCGCGAGACGCCCGAGCACCGCGAGACCTTCTTCTACAAGGACGGCATCAAGGAGTTCGTGCACCAGCTCAACGAGAACAAGACGCTTATCACCCCCGAGCCCATTGCCATGAGCGGGGTGCGCCACATCGAGGTGGAGTACGACGGCAAGACCATGCAGGACGATGTCATCGTCGACGTGGTGATGCAGTACAACGACAGCGACAAATACAACATCCTCTGCTACGCCAACAGCATCTACAACGGCGACGGCGGCACCCACCTCTCGGGCTTCCGCGGCGCGCTGACCCGCGCCGTCAACGCCTACGCCAAGGCCAACAATCTCCTCAAGGACAAGGACCCCAGCCTGACGGGCGACGACGTGCGCGAGGGCTTGGTGGCGGTGGTTTCCGTCAAGATGCCCAACCCCCGCTTCTCCAGCCAGACGAAGGACAAGCTCGTCAACACGGAAATCGAGGGCGTGGTCGGCAACGTGGTCTACGAAGAGCTCAAGGAGTATTTCGAAGAAAACCCGCAGCAGGCGCGCACCATCATCGACCGCTGCCTCATCGCCAGCCGAGCCCGCGAAGCTGCCCGCAAGGCGCGTGAAAGCGTCCGCAAGAGCGCCATGACCGTGGGCGGCGGGCTGCCCGGCAAGCTGGCCGACTGCTCCAACCGCGACCCCGAGCAGAGCGAGCTCTTCATCGTGGAGGGTGACTCCGCAGGCGGCTCCGCCAAGATGGGGCGCGACCGCCGCACGCAGGCCATTCTGCCCCTGCGCGGCAAAATCCTCAACGTGGAAAAGGTGCGCCTGGACCGCGCCCTGAGCAGCGAAACCATCCAGAACATCATCACCGCCATCGGCGCCGGCATCGGCGACGGCGAGGGGGAGGGCTCCTTCGACCTCTCCAAGGTGCGCTACCACAAAATCATCCTCATGGCCGATGCAGATGTGGACGGCGCGCACATCTGCACCCTGCTGCTCACCCTCTTCTGCCGCCACATGCCGCAGTTGGTGCGCGCCGGCTACCTCTACATCGCCCAGCCGCCGCTCTACCGCGTCAAGTACCGCAAGGAAGAGGAGTACATTCAGGATGAAGTCTCGCTCAACCGCCGCCTGATTGCGCTGGGCGCGGGCGATGTGAGCCTGAGCCGTGCCGACGACAACAGCGAATACGACGCCGACAGCTTCATGGGCATTCTCGAGACGCTCATCAGCCTGCAGAAGTTCGAGGGCAGCGTCGCCCAGCACGGCGGCACACTGCCCGACCTGCTGCGCCATCGCCGCACGCACGGTGCCTTCCCCGAGTACCTCGTCAAGGTGCGCTGCGGCAACGATGAGGAGATTCTCTACTTCAACGACATGGAAGCCCTCTCTGCCTACAGCGAGGAGAACCCCGACCTCTTCCTCTTCGGCGAACCGAGCGAGGAGGAGCTCGCCGCCAATCCCCTGCCTGTTCGCGAGGGACCGAGCCGCCGCGCGCTGCTGCACGAGCTGCACGAGGCCAAGGCCATCACGCGCATCAAGAGCCGCCTGGAGGAGCTGGGCATCGACAGCGCCCACCTGCTCAACGACGACGAGCCCGTCTTCCGCCTCACCGAACGCTCCAAAGGCACGGTGACGCCCATTCACTACGTGGCGGACATCCTGACCAAGGTGCTGGAAATCGGAGGGCGCAGCGTCACCATCACCCGATTCAAAGGTCTGGGTGAAATGAACGCCAAGGACCTGTACGACACGACCATGAACCCCGAGACGCGCGAGCTGCTGCGCGTGCGTCTGGACGACAACAACATGGCCGCCGCCGACAAGATGTTCACCATCCTCATGGGGGATCTCGTGGAGCCGCGACGCCGCTTCATCGAGGACAACGCCCTCAACGTCCGCAACCTCGATGTGTAACCCCTGACCCCTTTTTCTGACTCATGAACGAATCTCGTATCCGCCCCGTGGATGTGTCCGAGGAGGTCTCCAAGAGCTTCTTGGACTACTCCATGTCCGTCATCATCTCCCGCGCGCTGCCCGATGCCCGCGACGGGCTCAAACCCTCGCAGCGCCGCGTCCTCTACGCCATGCATGAACTGGGGCTCGTCCCCAACAAAGGTACGGTGAAGTGCGGTCGCATCGTGGGCGACACCATCGGTAAATACCACCCGCACGGCGACGCCTCTGCCTACGGCACGCTGGTCAACATGGCGCAGCCCTGGTACATGCGCGATGTGCTCATCACCGGGCAGGGCAACTTCGGCACGCCCGAGGGCGACCCCCCCGCCGCCTACCGATACACCGAGGCCAAGCTCTCGCCCATGGGCATGGTGCTCATGGATGACTTGGACAAGGACACGGTGGACTTCCAGCCCAACTACGACAACACGACTACCGAGCCCGTGGTCTTCCCCAGCGCCTTCCCCAATCTGCTGGTCAACGGCGGCACGGGCATTGCCGTAGGCATGGCCACCAACATGGCGCCGCACAACCTCGGCGAGGTCGTGGACGGCATCTGCGCCTTCATCGACAACCCCCACCTCACGGCCGAGCAGCTGCGCGCCTACATCAAGGGACCGGACTTCCCCACCGGAGGCTTCATTCTCGGCACCAAGGGCATCGACAGCTACTTCCGCACGGGGCGCGGCAGCGTGCTCATGCGCGGCAAGATGGAGGTCGTCACCAACGAAAACGGGCGCGAGTTCATCCACATCTCCGACATGCCCTTCGGCGTCAACCGCGCCGTGGTGCAGGAGCGCATCGCCGAGTTGGTGCGCGACAAGGTCATTACCGACATCGCCGGCATGCGCGACCTGACCGACTATGTGGAAATCGAGCTCAAGCGCGATGCCCGCCCGCAGGTTGTCATCAACCAGCTCTACAAGCTCACCAGCTTGGAGACAGGCTTCTCCGTCAACATGCTGGCCATCCACGAGAACCGCCCCAAGGTGCTCACCATGCGCGATGCCATCAACTTCTACGTGGAGCACCGCCGCGAGGTCGTGGTGCGCCGTACGCGCTTCCTGCTGCGCAAAGCCGAGGATCGCGCGGAGATTTTGGAGGCCTACCTCATTGCGCTGGCGAATCTGGATGAGTTCATCCGCATCATCCGTGACTCCAAGAACCGCGACGACGCCCGCCGCCGCCTGCAGGCCTTCCGCTTCCCCACAGAGCTGGCCAAGGGCTTGGGGATTCTCATCCACAGCCAGCCGAGCGTGCAGGGCGATGCCTATGTGTTCACCGAGCGCCAGGTCAACGCCATCCTCGACCTGCGCCTCTACCAGCTCACCGCGCTGGAGAACGACAAGATTGCCGATGAATACAAGGCGCTGCTGGAGCAAATTAAGGACTATCTGGACATTCTGGCCAACGAGGCGCGCGTGCTGGGTATCGTCAAGGACGAGCTGCAGGCCATCAAGGCCAAGTACGCCACGCCGCGCCTGACGCAGATTATCCCCTTTGAGGGCGACATGGCCATCGAGGATCTCATTCCCAACGATGCGATGATTGTCACCATCACCCACAGCGGCTACATCAAGCGCACCAAGACCGACGAGTATCGCCTGCAGGCGCGTGGCGGCAAGGGTATCAAGGCCGCGACCACCAAGGCCAAGAAGGATGCCCGCGACTATGTGGAGCACCTCTTCGCCGCGCAGAACCACGACTACCTCATGTTCTTCACCAACACGGGGCGCGTGTATGTGGAGCGCGTGTACGAAATCGACGAGGCCGCCCGCAGCGCGCAGGGCCGCTCCATCAAGAACCTGCTCGACTTGCAGGCCGAGGAGCACATCGCCGCCGTGCTGCGGCTGGAGCGCCGCGTGGACGAGGATGGCAAGGACATCACCTTCGGCGAGGGCAGCGGCAATGTGGTCTTTGCCACGCGCGACGGCACAGTGAAGAAGACCGCGCTGGTGGACTTTGCCAACTACCGCAAGGCCGGTATCATCGCCATTAATCTGGAGGAGGGCAACAGCCTCGTCAATGCCCTGCTGACCACGGGTGAGCAGGATGTGGTGCTGGTGACGCACGACGGCATGAGCATTCGCTTCCGCGAAGACGACATGCGCACGCAGGGTCGCAACACCATCGGCGTGCGCGGCATCCGCCTGCGCGAGGGCGACTACGTGGTAGCGCTCGCCGTGGTCACGGAGGGGGCTGACCTGCTGGTGGTCTCCGAAAACGGCCTGGGCAAGCGCACGGGCTTCGAGGAGTACCGCGTGCAAAGCCGCGGCGGTATCGGTCTCAAGACCATGAACTGCACCGACAAGACCGGGCGCGTGGTTTCCGCCTCTACCGTGACGGATGCCGACGAACTCATGATCATGACCACGGGCGGGCAATCCGTGCGCCTGCGTCTCGACAGCGTGCGCAGCACCGGGCGTGCCACGCAGGGGGTCAAGCTCATCACGCTCAAGGAGGGCGAACAAATCCAGGACATCACCCTCATGATCGATGATGACGAAGAGGAGGGCGCTGCAGACGACGAGCCGTCCGCTGCGGAGAGCTCCGACGCGCCGGAGGGCGAAGCCTGATTCTCCTTTCGCTAAGACTTACAACAAGTTCCCCGCCGCTGCGCTTTCTGCGTGGCGGCGGGGATTTTTATATGCAAGTTCTGCTTCGGTGTCACCCCTGCGGGGTTACTTGTTCATCTTGGCCCAGGAGTCGCGCAGGCTCACGGAGCGGTTGAACACGGGGTGCTCGGGGCTGTGGTCGTAGCGGTCGGCCACGAAGTAGCCCATGCGCTCGAACTGGCAGAGGAATTCGGGTGCCGCATTCGCCAGTGCCGGCTCCACCACGGCATCGGGGATGATGGTGAGCGAGTCGGCATTGAGCGAGGCGAGGAAGCCCTCCGGGTTGGCATCAGGCGCTTCATCGCGGAAGAGGCGGTCATAGAGGCGCACCTCGGCGCGCACGCCCCGGGACACCGACACCCAGTGGATGGCGCCTCGGCACTTGATGCCCTCGGGCGGGTTGGCGCCGATGGTGCCGGGGATGATGTCGGCCTGTACCTCGGTGACACGCCCCTCGGCATCGGCGCTGTAGCCGGTGCAGAGAAGGCAGTAGGCCCCGCGCAGGCGTACACAGGCACCGGGCGTCAATCGCTTGTACTTCTTGGGCGGGTCGACCATGAAATCCTCCTGCTCAATCCACACTTCTCTGGTGAGCGTCAGCTTGCGGTTGCCCAGCTCGGGCTGCTCGGGGTTGATGACGACCTCGACCTCCTCCTCGTAGCCCTCGGGCAGGTTGTTGAGGACGAGCTTGAGGGGGTGCAGCACTGCCATGCGGCGCTCGGCGTGGGCGTTGAGCTCATTGCGCACGGCGTTCTCCAAACGGGCAACATCGGTGTTGCCGTTGAACTTGGTGATGCCCACGCCCTCGCAGAAGCTGACAATGGCGGCGGCGGGGTAGCCGCGGCGGCGCATGCCGCAGATGGTGGGCATGCGGGGGTCGTCCCAGCCGGCCACATAGCCCTCCTCCACCATCTGGCGCAGCTTGCGCTTGCTCATGACGGTGTAGGTGATGTTGAGGCGCGAGAACTCGCGCTGCTTGGGCTTGGCGGGCACGGGGCAGTTCTCGATGACCCAGTCGTAGAGCGGGCGGTGGTTCTCGAACTCCAACGTGCAGAGCGAGTGGGTGATGTGCTCGTAGGCGTCCTCCAGCGGGTGCGCGAAGTCGTACATGGGGTAGATGCACCACTGCGTGCCCGTGTTGTGGTGGGGGTCGTAGGAGATGCGGTAGATGACGGGGTCGCGCATGTTCATGTTGCTGCTGGCCATGTCGATCTTGGCGCGCAGCACGGCGCCACCCTCGGGGAACTTGCCGGCCTTCATCGCCTCGAACTGCGCGAGGTTTTCCTCCGGGCTGCGGTCGCGGTAGGGGGAGTGGGTGCCGGGGTGGGTCAGGTCGCCGCGCTGCTGCCGCATGGTCTCGCGATCCTGCTCGTCCACATAGGCCAGCCCGCGCTTGATGAGGTCGACGGCGCAGTCGTAGTAAAAATCAAAAATGTTGGAAGCCCAGTACAGGTGCTCGCCCCAGTCGAAACCCAGCCAGTGGATATCTTCCTGAATAGAGTTGACGAACTCGACATCTTCCTTGCAGGGGTTGGTGTCGTCGAAGCGCAGGTGGCAGACGGCACCGAGCCGGGCGTATTCCTTGGCAATGCCGAAGTCGAGGCAGATGGCCTTGGCATGCCCGATGTGCAGGTAACCGTTCGGCTCAGGGGGGAAGCGGGTGATGGGAACCGTGCAATAGCCTTCCGCCAGGTCGGAGGCCACCATGTCGCGGATGAAATCTTTTTTGTCGTCTGTCGGCATGGGGGCATTCTACGCGCGCGTCCGAGCCATGGCAAGTCTTTTCCCCGCGCACTGACGCAGTTGCCGCCTTGTCGGGCGTGCTTCTTTTTGCTAGAATAAACGCTATGATTCGCCTGTCCGTTCTCGCCAGCAGCAGCAAGGGTAATTGCAGTGTCGTCTCCTCCGGGCGGACGCATGTGCTGGTCGATGCCGGCATCAGCGCTACGCGCATCCGCAAAGGCTTGGAGGAGTGCGGGCTGTCGGCAGCGGCACTGGCGGGTATCTGCATCACCCACGAGCACCGGGACCACATCTGCGGGCTGGGGGTGCTGGGCAAGCGCGCGCCGCTGCATCTCTACTGCAGCCGCTATGTGTCGCGCGACCTGCGCGAGGCCTCACCGAACGCCTTGCTGACCTATGTGGAGCCGGGCAGCGCGGTGTCGCTGGGGGAGGAGCTGCGGGTGACACCCTTTTGCACGAGCCACGACGCGCTGGATCCGCTGGGCTACCTGTTCGAGAGTGCGGACGGTTGCCGCTTGGGCTATGTGACGGATACGGGGCGCATCATGCGCGAGATGCCCGCCCTGCTGGCGGGGGTGGATATGCTGTATCTGGAGTCCAACTACGACCCGGAGATGCTGGAGAACAGCGGACGCCCGCCCGAGCTGCAGGAGCGCATCAGCGGCGACTGGGGGCACCTGTCTAACGAGCAAGCCTGTGATTTCGTGCGCCGCATTGCTCACCCGGGCTTGCAGCACTTGGTCTTGGGGCACATCAGCCCCGAATGCAACACGCCCGAGATTGCCGAGCGCTGCATGCGCCGTACGCTGCGCGAGCTGGGGCTGCCCACACAGCTGTACTGCGCGCCCATGGCGCAGCGCCTGCCGTGGATTGAGGTGGGGGCTTAGCGCCGCTTCATCTGCTTGGGCAGCGCCGGGGCGTAGGCTTCCGAGGGGACGGCGGCGTTGAGACCCAGCTTGGCGCTGAAGCTGCCCCGCACGGTGGCGCTGATTTCCGCAGGAGCGCCGGCGAGGGGGAGCGCCTCGCCGATGAGGCGCCCGCCCAGCCACAGGTAGAGCCCGCCCGCTCGGTCTCCCGCATCGGGCAGGGCGCAGAGGCGCAGGGGTTCCTTGTTGGTCGAGAGGTCGCGCGAGTACAGGGGCATGCCATTCCACGAGATGCTGCTCTCACTCAGCGACAGGGTGTTGCCCGCGCCGAGGCAGATGTCGAGCGTGCTCTGTTTGTCCCAGCCATCGGCGGCGCCGTTGCCGCAGCGGGGGATGAGCTCCAGGGTGAACGCCGCCCCGAGCCCCTGCATGAGCACACGGCTCTTCCCCGCCTTGAGGGCGATGTTTTCGGGCTTGCCGCCCTGGCGCAGGTCTGTGGCAGAGCGGCGCGGCAGCCCGACAGTGCGCCCGCCGAAGCCCAGCGCCTGCGCCATGTTGGAGGCGATGAGGCGGTCGCCCTGCGCGTTGGGGTGCAGGCGGTCTGCCCCGAAAAAGGCCGGATCACCCACCAGCGGGTCAGCGGCGGAAACATCGCTGAGTCCTTGGTTGACATCAATGAGGCATACATCCGGGTGGCTCTTGGCCCAGCGGCGCAGCATGTCGTTGAACTCCGCTACGGCCTGATGCACCGCGGGCTCCGCCTCCGTGCCGCCCATGCACCAGGCGGGGATGAGGTTGACGGAGATGGCCGCCTTGGGAGCGCCTTTTTTCATGGTGCGGTAAATAGCCTCGATGTCCTTCAGCAGCCCGTCCTGCTCGGTCTTCTTGTTGGGGGGCAGGGTGGCACCCCGCTTAGTGTCAGAGAGCAGGTCGTTGGTGCCGATCATGAGGCAGAAGCGCTCGGGCGCCTGTTCGCCGACGAAACGCTCGCCCTTGTAGGGCTCTCCCTTGTTGTCTTTGGCACCCAGCCCCAACCAGTTGGCAATTCTGCTGCCTCCGTAGCGCCTGTAGTCCTGCCCGGTAGGTTTGGTGCCGGAGGCATTGCCCGAGAGCTCCCAGGCGCGCCCGCCGGACTGCGCGCTGTGTACGTTGCGGAAGGTCACACCGGCGTATGCAGCAGTGACGTTTCGGAGGGCGCTGCCGCCGAGCGCACCGGGCGTGTTGCCGGTGTTGATGCCGATTTCGCGGTAGGTGATGCCGTTGTCGACCAAAATCTTGTGCATCTCCCAGCGGTAGGAGGCGCTGTTGACGCCGTGGGTGATGGAATCGCCGATGTACATGACTTTGCCTATCTCGGCCGCCCTTGAGCACGGACGCATCAGCAGGCAGATCGCAAACAGGGGGAGAAGAAGCCGTTTCATGCTGTCCGCATTCTAGCACAGGAGAGGGGAAAAGGGCAAAGGAGAAAAGCTCCGCTCCCGGTGAGCATCGGGAGCGGAGCTTTTGAGTTGTTGTGGGGGGGGGAGCGTGCGTCGGGGGGCGGCTCCCGCCTGCCGCATCCGATGCGTTGTCGCGCGCGGAATAGACTTGACTTGCGGGGGAGGGGCGGGTATGCTCCCCGCGCACCATGGCTACGGATATCCGCTTCAAACGCAATTTTTCCATCATTGCGCATATTGACCACGGCAAGACGACGCTTTCTGACCGCCTGCTGGAGTATACTGACACCATCAGCCACCGCGAGATGGAGGATCAGCTGCTGGATGCCATGGACCTGGAGCGGGAAAAGGGCATCACCATCAAGTCCCACCCCGTGACCATGACCTACCGCGCCAAGGACGGCAACACCTACGAGCTCAACCTCCTGGACACGCCCGGGCACGTGGACTTCTCCTACGAGGTGTCGCGCTCGCTCGCCGCCTGCGACGGCGCCGTCCTCATCGTCGATGCTGCGCAGGGCGTGGAGGCGCAGACGCTGGCCAACATGCACCTGGCGCTCGACCAGCATCTGGAAATCGTTCCCGTCATCAACAAAATCGACCTGCCGAGCGCCAACCTGCCCAAGGTCTACAAGCAGCTGGAGGACATCATCTGCATCCCGCACGAGGAGGCCATACACTGCTCGGCCAAGGCGGGTATCGGCATTGAGGAGGTGCTGGAGGCCATCGTGCAGCGCGTGCCCGCTCCCCGACCCGCGGCGGATGACAAGCTGCGCGCGCTGGTGTTCGACTCCGTGTACGATGCGTACCGCGGCGTGGTGTCCTATGTGCGCATGGTCAGCGGCAGCGTGCGCCGCGGCGACCGCGTGAAACTCTTTGCCACTGCCGACACCTACGAGGTGAAAGAGGTGGGAATCTTCACGCCCAAGATGCAGGCGACCGACGCGCTGGAGACGGGCGATGTGGGCTACATTATCGCGAACATGAAGACCGCCGCCGATGTGAAAATCGGCGATACCTACACCAACCTGCTCAACCCTTGCGAGGAGCCGCTGCCGGGCTTCAAGGAGATTCGCCCGCTGGTCTTCTCCGGCATCTATCCCGTGGATTCCGCCGACTACGAGGCGCTGAAAGCCGCCATGGCCAAGCTGCAAATCAATGATGCGGCCTTCACCTACATGGGCGAGAGCTCCGTGGCGCTGGGCTTCGGCTTCCGCTGCGGCTTCCTCGGGCTGCTGCACATGGAGATTATTCAGGAGCGCCTGCGCCGCGAGTTCAACATGGATGTGATTTCCACCTACCCCTCGGTCATTTACGAGGTGACGCGCACCGACGGCAGCGAGCTGACGGTGGACAACCCCAGCGAGCTGCCCGAGCCGCAGGAAATTCAGGAAATCCGCGAACCTGTGGTCAAAATCTTCATCATGATTCCCGCCGACTACATCGGCGACATCATGCGGCTGGTCATGGAGAAGCGCGGCGAAGTCATCCACACCGAGACCATTGACGACACGCGCGTGATGCTGACCTGCCGTGTACCCATGGCGGAGATTCTGGTCGATTTCAACGACAAGTTGAAGAGCACGACCCGCGGCTACGGATCCATGGACTACGAGCTGGACGGCTATCAGGCCTCCAAGCTGGTGAAGATGGACATGATGATTGCGGGCGAGCCGGTGGACGCTTTCTCCATGATTGTGCACCGCGACCGTGCGGAGTCGCAGGGGCGCGAGCTGGCGCTCAAGCTCAAGGAGGTCATCCCCCGCCAGCTCTTCACCGTGGCGATTCAGGCCTGCATCGGCGGCAAAATCATCGCTCGCGAGAGCATCACGCCCATGCGCAAGAACGTGACGGCCAAGTGCTACGGCGGCGACGTGACCCGCAAGCGCAAGCTGCTCGAAAAGCAGAAGGAGGGCAAGAAGCGCATGAAGGCCATCGGCCGCGTCAACATCCCGCAGGAGGCCTTTATCAACGTCCTCAAGAGCGGAGACTGAGCGCTTCGCTGTCGTCCCTGCCAAAATGAGGACAGCCCCCGCATGCCGAGTTGAGGCCTGCGGGGGCTGTCGCTTATGGCGCGTGGGGAGAGAGGCGCGTTTACAGCCGCACTCTGCCGCTGCGGCGGGTGATGACCTGCGCCGTGACATAGTGCAGCAGCTCCAGTCGCCCGTTGGCCAGCACGGAATCCCGGCAGACGGTGACGCCGTGGCGGGCGGCGGCGAGCAGATCCTCGTCGGTGGCGGCGGTGTCGCGCACGCGCACGCCGCGGCGGCTGAGGGCGGGCAGGCGGCTCTCGTATTCCTCGCGGCTTTCGACGCAGATGCGCACGCCGAGCTTGTCGAGCGCGGGCATCCACGCCCTCATGGTGTGGGTGCTGAGCTCCGGCGGGCTGCCCGCTTGCAGCGCCGCCATGATGGCGATGGCCAGGTCGATGTCGCTCATGGCTTTGTCGACGCGGATGCAGACAGGCACGGGGCGGTAGCGCAGGATGCTGCGCTGCGCCGGGCTTTGGGAGAGGCAGTGCTCAACGCCGAAGTGCTTGTCCCACCAGTAGGCGATGGAGTCGGCGGCGGTGCTCAGGCGCTGGATGTTTTCGGCATCGGGCTTGGGCGAGAGGCAGTCCCAAGGGGCAAAGACCGTGCTGCGCTGGGCGCCGCGGGTCTGCGGGCGGGCGTGCTCCTGCCAGTGGCAGAGGGCGGCGAGCTCGTCGCAGCTGCCGATGAGGGGGGCGTTCCCCTGCGCGCTGCCGCGCGGCAGGGTGCCGGGGTGCGGGGCGGGCAGGCAATTGACGGAGAGACTGTTGGGGGAGAGCTCGCGGGTCCAGAGCTCGATTTCGGCCTCATCGCCGGAGAAGAGGGCGACCGGCATGCCCTGCGCCCGATCGCGTTGCAGGCGCATGGCCTCCTCGCTGCTCGCAACGCGCAACAGGCCGAGGATGGGGAGGTTGTGCACGGCTTGGCAGAAGAGACCGTCGGGGCGGATGCCGCAGCGCACGCCGCCGCTGTAGAGCCGCGAGCCGATTTCTTCCGTGTGCGGGGCAACGAGCCAAGCGCCCTCGGGGTCTTGGGGGCTGAGGAGCTGCTGCTCATCGCCCTCGGGCGCGCGAGCCAGCGCTCCGAGCTGCCCTCCCTCGCGGAAGCCGGGGGCGGCGCTGATGCCGGAGACGGCATCGCGCAGGGCGTTCATGAAGTCCTGGTTGTCGTAGACCGCAGCGTGGACGAGGACGAGGTGGGGGCAGTCGGGGGATTGGCTGCGGCGGGTGAAGAAGCGGTCGCGGAGCTCGCGGATGGCCGCCGCCGTGTCGGCGGAGGGGGCGATGTAGATACTCGGCTGTCCGGTGCAGGCGCCGAGGAGGGGGCGCAGGGGCATGCGCTTGCCCCACGCGGCGCTGTGTTCGGTGTTGCCGCGGAAGAGGACGGCCTTGACGCGCGGGTCGCTGAGCAATTTGCGGGCAATCTGGTTGTCGATGCAGGGAATCATCTGCAACACGGGGGCGCTGAGCCCGGCCTCGCTGAGCAGCTCGGTGAGCCGCTGCCCCAGCAACACGCTGTGGTAGGAGGGTTTGTAGACGATGGTGTTGCCGGTGACGGCGGCGGCGGCGATGCTCCCCACGGCATCGGCCAGCGGGTGTACGCGCCCCGGAGCCACGACCACGACCCCCAGCGGCGTGGGGCGGGTGCCGTCGTACAGTCCGGCCTGGGCGGCGCTGCGCTCGTAGTAGCGGCAGGCGTCGATGGCGGCGTTGAGCTCGGCATCGGCATCGGCGATGGTGAAGCCGGCATCGCGCACGAGCAGGGCGATGAGCTCCGCCGCGTGCTTCTCCAGCAGGCGCGCAATGTGCAGCAGCTGCAGGCGGCGCTCCTCGGCGCTCTCGGGCAGGCGCGCCGTGGCCGAGGTGGCGATGGTGAGCACCTGCTCGACGGCAGCAAAGTCGGCGGAGGTGAAGCGGTAGTCCTCCAGCCCGGGCACGCTGAGCGAGCGCGAGATGCAGCTGAGCGCTCCGGGCACCTCGCGCCCGTTGATGCGCAGGGGCAGGGGGGGCTGCACGCGCTCGTTTTCCTGTTCGGCGGCGCGGTAGAGGGCTTCGATGGCGGCTCGGTCGCCGATGCGGTTGAGGGGGGTGGCGGCAAAGCTGCTGCCGGAGCTCGGGGGCTCGGTGGGGCTGTCCTCGCGCCCGCTGAGGGCGGCGAGGAAGTGCTGGCGCAGGCGCCCCCAGCCCAGCGAGGAGCTGTCGGTGGCGCAGCCGGAGGCGATGACGCCGTCCGGGCGCATGAGCTCGCCGATGAGCTGCATGAGGTAGGTCTCGAAGCCGGCATCGCCATTCTCCGGGGTGGCGGCGGCGTTGAGCCGCACGTTGGCGCCCTGCCGCGCGAGCAGGCGTCCGAAGTGGTTGGCCAAACCGGCGGTGAAGCAGAAGGGGGGGAGCCCCTCGCGCCCGCTGCGCCCCCAATCGAGCAGGGCGTAGGCCATGTCAAAAGCGTTGTGGGTGCCGACGACGGGGGTGATGCCCTTGGCTAGGATGGCGCTGTGGAGCATCTGCTTGTAGCGCGTCTCGGTGGCGGCTTTGGTGGCACAGACGGGGTCGGAGTCGCCGTGGCGGAAACTCAGCTCGCGCTCCTCGTCCAGGTGGGAGCCCTTGACGAGCAGGATGCCGAGCGGGCGGGCGCCTTTTTTGGCGCGGATGGCAGCCCACTCGGTGAGGCTGCGGAGCCGCGCCGGGCTGTTGGCGAGGTAGGCGGGCAGCTCCAGCGCGATGTCTACTTGCCGGAAGTCCGCGCCGGACAGCGCGAGCTTGAGCGCTTCGATGACGAGGGGCAGGGTGTCGGAGAGCCCGGTTTCGAGGAGCAGGGGGCGCGCCTTGCCGCCCTCCAGCGAGAGTTTGAGGAGCGGGCGCAGCTGCTCGGCGAGCTGTTTGGCTCCGCTGTTGGGGGAGTAGGCGCTGAGCCCGGGGCAGAGCCGCCACGGGCAGATGACGATGCCGACGCCCGCCTGTTTGCTGAGGATGGTCGCGAGGTTCTTGCGGTAGCGCTCGGCGCTTTTGGGACCGAATACCTGCGGCACTAGGGGGTTGAGCAGGGGGGTGAGGCCGTCTTTGGCGAAGTCGCGCACGCTGCGGTTGAGGCGTTCCACCTGCGTGGGCAGGGTGAGCTGGCTGAAGGTGCTGCGGAAGACGCGGCGAGCCTCGGCCACGGCGGTCTGCTGCGCGCTGCGTGCCGCGACGGCGGCGGCCTTGAGACGCAGCTTGCCCAGCGTGCTGAAGATGGGGGGCACGCCGCCGTGCTCCGCCAGCAGCGCGCGCAGGTTCTCGGCGCTTGCCGCCGCATCGCCGCAGCGGAAGACGCACTCCCCCAGCTGACGGATGAAGCGGCGGTAGCTGTCCTCGGTGCTCAGACGTTGGAGGGCGGCGAGTAGGGTGCGCTCATCGGACTTGAGCTCGCGGAGCGCGGCGTTGAGGAGATCCTGCGCCAGCTCGGCAGCCTGCAGCGCCAAGGTGCGGTCGTCCCACTTCTGCCGCTTGGCGTCGGCTAATCGGCTCTTCAAATCAAGTTCCCCCATACGCGGCGGTTATTCTACCGAGCGGACCCTGCTGAATCAAGGATAAAGTATGCCCGCCTTGCTCGCGGCTTTCAGCGGGTCGTCGGCTGCGGGCGCCGGCGGGCGGGGAGCTCCCGCCACACGATGATGCGCGGCAACAGCGCGGCGATGAGGCGGCGCAGCTGCTGCTCGGCCTCGGCCTCGCTGATTTCGGATGGGCCTCCCCAAGAGCAGCCGACTTGGAAATAGGCCCAGCGTTCGACCGTGCCGGTGAAGAGACGGTCGAACATGTCCTGCAAGACGCGCTGCAGGTGGGTGGATTTGAGGTGCCCTTTGCCGATGAAGAGGTAATAGTGGATGAAGTGCCGGGTGGCGCTGTGGTCGTTGTTGTCGGGGAGGACGGAGCTCAGGCGCGTGAATGCCAAGCGCACGCCGTTGTCCAGCTCGACCTCGGCGGGGCTCCCTTGCAGGTTCTGGAAGCCTTGGCTGGGCAGGCAGAGCTCGGGACGGTGGATGGAGGAGTTCATGTCCTGCCCGGAAAAGACGACGGAGACATCGAGCAGGGGGGCGCGGGGGGCGGGGTAGCGCTCGCCAAACTCGAGTTGCTTGTAGCAGGCTTTGCTGAAGCGGGTGTCGGCGGCTAGGATGCTGCGCTCGGCTTCGCTTTCCTGCACGCGCTCCCCGAGCCAGCCCGGCAGCTCGCGCCCGACGGGCAGCTCGCTGCACACGGAGGGTTCGAGCAGCTCGGCGTTCTCGGGAATGAGGGCGATGAGGCTGAGCAGGGCAGCCAAGATGGCCACGGGCAGAAAGGCGTGCAACAGGGGGTGTTTCATGTCAGGATGGTTATTTCATGCCGGCTTGGCGGATGATGACACGGCGGCGCTTCAGGAAGGGGACTTCCCCGGCGAGCAAGCCGTGCAGCAGCGCCAGCAGGAAGAGGCTGACGGGGAAGAAGAAGAGGAGCCCGGACCAGTCGTGCCAGGTTTGGTGAGCAAACTGTTCGTCGATGTACTCGGCGCAGACGAAGATGCTGGCCACGCGCACAGCGTTGCCGACCACGGCGATGGGCAGGGCACTGAGCCCCAGCAGCAGGCGCTTCCAGAGCCTCAGCCCGTCTGCAAGATAGCCCCAGGCGGCCGAAATCATCAGCAGCGCCATGAGCGAGCGGATGCCCGAGCAGCCGCCCACGATGTTGAATGCGCTCCAATGCCCATGCACCGAGGAGACATTGGTGCCCTCCAGCAGGGTCTCCACGCCGCAGCAGCCGGCCAGCAGATGCGCCCACTTGGCAGCGAGCAGTTGCAGGTGTACGGTCGTTTGCTGGAAACCCGGCAGCGGCACGCACAGCCACAGGAAGAAGAGCGGAAAGGCGGTCTTGAGCGCGGCACGGCTGCCCCAGTAGCACCACACCATGCCCGAGAGCATGGCGGGAAGGCCTACGATGGCCAGGCGAGCCTGGTGCGTGCGCACGGCGGCCAGCCACAGCAGTGCGGCGGGGACGACAAGAAGCAGCCCCCACAGGGAGGGGCGCGCGGGAACCCCCTTCAGGCGGTGGCAGGCATGCCCGCAGAGGTAGGCGGAGATGAGCGGTATCATCCAGCCGTGCTCCAGATCGTTGTCGCGGTTCCAGGCGCGCGCCAGCCAGCTGAGGGCGTTGTACTTGTCGTGGAAGATGTCGTAGGGGTGCAGGACGACCAGATACCCCACCACGAGAGCCAGAAAGAGAAGCGCGCCGATGCCTGCGCAGCGGCTCAGCCCGAAGTAAGTGGTTTCGGCGGATGGTGTCGGGGAACTCATGCGGAAAAATGGGGCAAAAACTGCTTTTAGTATTGCCTTTTGGCTGAAAATGTCAAGAATAGACGCGCACCTGCACTTATCGACTCATGAAAATCATCAGTGGAACCGCGCATCCGGAGCTGGCTCAGCGTATCGCCCGTGAGATGGGTATCGAACTTTGCAACGCCAAGGTCAACACTTTCCCCGACGGCGAGAGTTTTGTCCAGATTGAGGAGTCCATCCGCGGTGAGGACGTGTTCATCGTGCAGCCGACCTGCCCGCCGACCAACCACAACCTCATGGAGCTGTTGGTCATGGTGGATGCCGTGCGCCGCGCCAGCGCGAGCCGCATCACCGCCGTGATGCCTTTCTACGGCTACGCGCGCCAGGACCGCAAGGACAAGCCCAGAGTGCCCATCACCTCCAAACTGGTGGCCAACCTGCTGACGGCGGCCGGGGTGGATCGCGTGCTGACGATGGATTTGCACGCGGCGCAGATTCAGGGCTTTTTCGAGATTCCCGTCGACCACCTGCACAGCGTACCCGTGCTGGTGAAGCACCTGAAGGAGACCTATGTCAAGGACATGACGAACCTCGTGGTCGTCTCCCCCGACATCGGCGGTGTGAAGAACGCCAAGATTTACGCCAACATTCTGGGCACGGAGCTGGCCATCGTGGCCAAGCAGCGCATTTCCGCGACCGAGGTGAACGCCCACGCCGTCATTGGCGATGTGCAGGGCAAGGATGTGCTCATGGTGGACGATATGACGGAGTCCGGCGGCACGCTCTGCGCCGCGGCCGAGGTGCTCAAGAAGCACGGTTCCGCCCGCATTTTCGCGGCGGTGTCCCACGGCGTGCTCAACGAGAAAGCGCGCGCGCGCTTGGCCGGCAGCCCCATCGAGCGCCTGCTGACCTCGGATTCGGTGCCGATGGCCTTCGGCGACCATGTGGACACGGTGAGCATTGCCCCCCTGCTGGCCAAGGCCATCTCCAACATCCACAACAACGCCTCCGTCACGCACCTCTTCGACCTGTAAAGCTCGGGAATTGCTTTCCGTCGGCGTCAGAAGCCCGCGTCTCCTTGCGAGACGCGGGCTTCTGCGCGTTGGGGGCGGCGTGTCTGTCAGAGGATCAGCATGCAGTCGCCGTAGGAGAAGAAGCGGTAGCGCTGCTCGACGGCTTGGCGGTAGGCTTCCATGATGAGCTCCTTGCCTGCAAAGGCGCAGACCAGCATGATGAGCGTGCTCTGCGGCAGGTGGAAGTTCGTGAGCAGGGCGCCCGTCACCTTGTACTCAAAGCCGGGATAGATAAAAATGTCCGTCTCGCCGCTGCCGGGGCGCAGGGGACGCCCGTAGCGCGCGGCCAGCGTCTCCAGCACGCGCACGCTGGTGGTGCCCACGGCGACCACGCGCTTGGCAGCTTCCACGGCGGCGGCGGTCTCGGGCGGAAGCGTAAAGGCCTCGGTGTGCATGTGGTGTTGCTCCACCTGCTCCACCTTGACGGGGCGGAAGGTGCCGACCCCCACGTGGAGGGTGACGAAGCTGTGCGGAACGCGCGCGAGAATCTCCGGCGTGAAGTGCAGCCCCGCCGTGGGCGCGGCGATGGCGCCCTCGTGCGCGGCGTAAACGGTCTGGTAGCGCTCGCGGTCGGCGGGGTCGCTCTCGCGGTTCATGTAGTGCGGCAGCGCCAGGCGCCCGTAGGTCTCCTCGTCCACGGGACGATCCCAGCGGATGTAGCGGTAGCCCTCCTCGTCAATAGCCTCGACCATGCCTGTGGCCGCCCCCACCTGCACGCTGCGCCCTATCTTCATCTTTTTGCCGGGGCGCACCAGGCATTTCCACAGCAGCTCATGGGAAAGCCCGGTGCGCACGAGCTCAATGCTGCCGTCGTTGCTGAAGTAGCGCGCGGGGATAACCTTGGTGTCGTTGAGCACGAAGTGGTCGCCGGGGCGCACATAGTCGAGGATATCCGCGAAGTGGCGGTGCTCGATGCGCCCGCTGTCGCGATGTACGACCAGCATGCGCGAGGCGGCGCGGTCGGGCAGGGGGCGCGAGGCAATCAGCTCCTCGGGCAGGGGGTAATCGAAATCGACGGTGCGCATGGGGGCGTCAGGGGCTTAGCAGGGGAAGATGCTGATGCGGCGCAGCACCTCGTCGCGACCGAGGGTCTGCATGACCACATCGATGCCGGGGCCGGCGTGGCAGCCCGTCAGCGCCAGGCGCAGGGGGAACATCATGGCACCGACCTTGACGCCCTGTGCCTTGGTCATGGGCTTGACCAGCTGCATGGCGGCCTCGCCGTTCCACTCCGGCAGCTCGCGCGCAGCGGCGGCGAAGAGCTCGAGCATCTCGCGGGCGTTGGCCTGCAGCTTGGCCATGGACTCCTCCTCGTACTCCAGCACCTGCAGCCAGCGCACCCAGGCGGGCACCTCGGAGAGCAGCTGCACCTTGGCCTGCACGGCGGGCAGCAGCGCGCGCAGGGCGGCGTTGTCCTCCAGCCCGGCGGCGGTGCAGAAGGGCAGCGCCAGCTCGGTGAAGCGCTCGGGCGCCAGGCGCAGGATGTGCTGCTGGTTCATCCACTTGCACTTGGTGATGTCGAACTTGGCGGCGGCGCGGTTGACATGCTCCAGCGAGAAGAGCTCGATGAGCTGCTCCTTGGAGAAGACCTCCTCATCGCTCTTGGGGCTCCAGCCCAGCAGGGCGATGAAGTTGATGACCGCATCGGGCAGGAAGCCCTCCTCGGGGTAATTGCCGAGCTGGGCGCCGACATCGCGCTTGCTCATCTTGGAGCCGTCGGGGTTCTGGATGAGGGGGATGTGGGCATACACGGGCGGCTCCGCGCCGAAGGCCTCGAAGAGCTGCAGGTGCTTAAAGGTGTTCATGATGTGATCTTCGCCGCGGATGACGTGCGTGATGCGCATCTCGATATCGTCCACCACGTTGACCAGGTGGAAGATGTAGGAGCCGTCCGTGCGCTTGACAATCATGTCGGGCGTGTTCTCCGTGTTGGTGTAGTCCACGGAGATGTCGCCGCAGACGAGGTCGTGCAGGGTCATGACGCCCTCGCGCTTGAAGCGGAAACGCCAGACGGTGCCCTCGCCGGTGCCGGGGATTTCGTCGCCGTTCTTGTCGCGCTTGTTGGGGGCGGGGCATTCATACACACGCCCCAGCTCTACCAACTTTTGGAAATAGCGGTCGTAAATCTCCTTGCGTTGGCTCTGGTAGTAGGGGGCGTAGGGGCCTCCCTTGCCCTCGCCCTCGTCCCAGTCCAGCCCCAGCCAGCTCATGCCCGTGAAGATGGCCTTCATGGCGTCCTCCACATGGCGTTCCTGGTCGGTGTCCTCGATGCGCAGCACGAAGGTGCCGCCCATCTTGCGGGCAAACAGATAGTTGAACAGGGCGGTGCGAGCCCCGCCGATGTGCAGGTAGCCGGTCGGCGAGGGAGCAAAACGGGTGCGGACGGTTGTAGCCATGCGCGGCTTATACACCCGCGCGCTGCGCATTTCAAGCGCAGACTGTGTCCGCAGGGGCGGTCGGGGCGCGCCTGTTTTGCGTGTCATGCGGGGCGAGTGGCTTTTGTGGCGCATTTCGCGCTTGCGCAGCGCGCTCGCAGCGTGATATGCTCGGGGAGTTATGAGGATTCTGCCCCTGTTGTGCCTGTGTTCGGCGCTGTTGCTGCTGCCCGCCTGTGATGATTTTGACGGTCCGCCGCCCATCGGGTCGGTGCGCGCGGTCGATCCCGAGGCCGATGCGCTGATGGCCAAGGCCGATGCAGCGCGGAAAGCCGGGAAACTCGGGCGCGAAATCAAGGCTCTCAAGGAGCTGGTGGAGTACCACGAGCTCGCGCCCAATGCGGCGCAGGCGCGCTTCCGCCTCGGGCAGGCCTATGAGAAAGACGAGGAGTACCGCGATGCTTTCAAGCAGTACACCAAGCTCATCGAGCGCTACCCGCAGAGCCCCCTCTACACCGACGCGCTCAACCGCCAGCTGGCGCTGGGCATGGCCGGGGCCAACGGCACGCTGCGCACGCCCGTTCTGTGGGGCGCGTGGCATGCGGAGATGGAGTCCTCCGTGGTCATCGAGTGGCTGCGCACGGTGATTGCCAAGGCGCCCTACAACGACATGGCGGCGACGGCCTCTTCCATCCTCGCCAAGTATCTGGTGGACATCGAAAAGTTCGATGATGCCCGCACGGAGTACCGCCGTCTGGTGGAGAATTACCCCGACAGCCGCTACGCGCCCGAGTCGCAGCTGATGCTGGCGCAGCTCTGGGCCAACGACCACACCCGCGGCGACCGCAACCTGGTCAACCTGACCAACGCCCGCGAGGCCTACGAGGAGTTCACCCTGCGCTTCCCTAACCACCCCGATGCCGCCAAGGCGCGCGCACAGGCGGCGGACATGAAGAGCCTGCTGGTGCAGCAGGAGCTGGAGGTGGGGCGCTACTACCTCGAACGCTCGCGCGAGTACACCTCCGCCATCTTCTGCTTTGAGAACGTCATCCGCCAAAAGCAGCAGAACCCCAAGGCTGCGGCTGAGGCGGCCAAGCTCTTGGAACAGGCGCGCGCCCGCGCCGCTCAACCCCGCAACACCCTCCTGTGATGAATCCCCGCCTGCTTTTCCGCTGTGCCTGTGCCGCGCTGCTGCTGCCGGGCTGTGCGCACATGGGCGGGCAAAAGCCCGAGGCCATGAAGGACATGAACACGTTCTGCGTGACGATGTTCGAGAACCACAGCACGCAACCCTCGGTCGGCATGCTGATGACCACCGCCATGACAGACGCCTTGCAGCGCGACGGTACCTACCGCCTCGTGCCCGCAAGTCAGGCCGATTTCCTGCTCACGGGCTCCGTGACGCAACTTTCGCGCAGTTCCCTGCTGACGGATCCCGATGATTCCTACCTCAGCCGCGAGGTCGGGGTGGAGGTGCATGTCACCTACAAGGTGCTCGACCGCCGCACGGGCAAGGTGGTCATGGAGCGCGATGTGAGCGGCACGGGCAGCTACTTCACCGATTCGGGCGTGGTGCAGACCTCCTTGGAAAGCGCGCTGTCCTACGCGACACGGCGTGCGGCCGACGACATCACCAACGATCTGACCATGCCGTGATCGACTACCCCGTCAGCTTCGTGGGGCTGCCCATCGGCAACCGCGAGGACATCACGCGGCGGGCGCTCGCCGTGCTGGAGGGGGTGGATTGCATCTGCTGCGAGGACACGCGCAACAGCGGGCTGCTGATGGCGCACTACGGCATCCGCAAGCCCCTGCTGAGCCTGCACGAGCACAACGAAGCGCAGCGCGCCCCCGAGATTGCCGCCCGCGCGCAGGCCGGCGAGCGCTTTGCCGTGGTGACGGATGCCGGCATGCCCGGCGTCAGCGACCCCGGCTACCGGCTCATTCAGGAACTCAGGCGTCGCGAGGTGCCTTTCACCGTGCTGCCCGGCCCCTCCGCCGTCATCACGGCCCTGGTCGGCTCGGGCTTGCCCAGCGATGCCTTCTTCTTCGGCGGTTTCCTGCCGGTCAAGAGCGGGCGCAAGGCAGCGGTGCTGCGGGCGGCCTTGGCCGCTGACCACACCGGCATTTTTTACGAATCGCCCTTCCGCATCGTCAAGACGGTGGCGATGCTGGCCGAGCTCGACCCGCAGGCGCCCCTCTGCGTGGCGCGCGAGCTCACCAAGGTCTTCGAGACCTACCACCGCGGCAGCGCCGCCGAGCTGCTGGCGGAGTTCACCGCACGCCCGCCCAAGGGCGAGATGGTGCTGCTCATCGGCGGCACCAACGCCCCGCGCGCCTGACATCGCTTGCCCTTGACGGGGCGCCTGATTGGCCGCGCTCCTGATGACAAACGGCCGCTCCCGCAGGGTTTTGGGAGCGGCCGCTGAAAAGAGGAGCAGGGGGCGCTTACTCGCACCAGGTGAGCACCACCTTGCCGGAAAGGCCGGAGTTCATCACCTCGAAGCCCTCGCGGAAGTCGGTGTAGGGCAGGCGGTGCGTGATGATGGGCGAGACATCGAGCCCCGAGCGCAGCATGGCGTCCATCTTTTGCCAGGTGCGGAACATTTCGCGACCGTAGATACCCTTCATCTTGAGCCCCTTCCACACAAACTCGTTCCAGTCGATGCCCGAGCCGCCCGGCTGGATGCCCAGCAGTGAGATGCAGGCGCCGTAGGAAGAGTGAGCGATGATGTCCTTGAGACAGGCGGGGGCACCGCTCATCTCCAGACAGATGCCGTAGCCCTCGGTGATGCCGAGGTCGGCCTTGGCTTGGTCGAGCGAGTCGCCGTTGCGCACGTTCACCGTGCGGTCGGCACCCATGATTTTGGCAAGATTGAGCTTGTAGTCCGACAGGTCGGTGATGGTCACGCTGCGCGCGCCCGCTTTCTTGCAGACGGCGGCGGCCATGGAGCCGATGAGCCCCGCGCCGGTGATGAGCACGTCCTCGCCCACCAGATCCCAGGAGAGGGCGGTGTGCGTGGCGTTGCCCAGCGGGTCGAGGATGGAGGCAATCTCCATGGGCATGTCCTTGTGGATGCGGATGACATTGCTCTGGGGGATCGACAGATACTCGGCAAAGGCGCCGGGGCGGTTGACGCCCACGCCCTGCGTGTTCGGGCAGAGGTGGAAGAGCCCGCGGCGGCAGTTGTGGCAGTGCCCGCAGACGATGTGCCCCTCGCCGGAGACGACTTCGCCGGGCTTGTACTCCGTGACGGCGGAGCCCACTTTCTCGATGATGCCGCAGTACTCGTGCCCCACGTGCATGCCGACGGGGATGGTCTTCTGCGCCCAAGGATCCCAGTTCCAGATGTGCAGGTCCGTGCCGCAGATGGCGGTTTTGTAAATCTTGATGAGCACATCATTCGGGCCGACTTCGGGCATCGGCACGTCCATCAACTCCAAGCCCTTATCGGCCTTGGTCTTTACAAGCGCTTTCATGTGGCGGCAATCCTACCCCCGCCCCTGCCTGTTTTCAAGTCCAAACTCCCGCTCTGTCACAATTTATTCGCGACCTTTTCGCCCGATTGCTCCCGCCCTTTTGGCTTGCCAAACAGGGGGGCGGCGCGTACAATGTGCCCAACATGAAAATTGCCGTCATCGGAAAAGGCGGGCGCGAGCAGGCTCTGGTGGAGACCCTGGCCGCGAGTCCCGGGAAACCAGAGATTTTTTCCTTCCCCGGCAGCGATGCTATCTGCCGCACGGCCACCCGCATTGATGCGGACGGCTTTGACGGGCTGATTCAGTGGATGGTCGACCACAATGTCGACCTCTGCGTGGCGGGCGAAGAGAGCTATTTGGTCAAGGGCGAGGGGCTGGCCAACCGCTGCGCCGCCGTGGGGATTCCCTGCTGGGGTCCGCGCAAGGAGAGCGCGCAGCTGGAGGCATCCAAGGAGTTCGCCAAGGAGTTCCTCCTGCGCCACCACATCCCCACCGGGATGGCGCAGACGGTGGGCAGCTACGACGAGGCGCTCGCCGCCATCGGCGGCAAGTACCCCACCGTGCTCAAGTTCGACGGCTTGGCGGCGGGCAAGGGCGTGGCCGTTTGTCCCGATGCGGCATCGGCGGAGGAGTTCCTCAACGAGGTGTTCATCCAAAAGCGCTTCGGCACGGGGCGCCTGCTGGTGGAGGAGTTCCTCACCGGCCCCGAGATTTCCATCTTCGGCGCCATCTGCGACGACCGCTACCTCATCCTCTGCCCGGCGCGCGACTACAAGCGCCTGCGCGACGGCGACGAGGGACCCAACACGGGCGGCATGGGCGCGGTGGCCTCGCGACAACTCATCAGCCCCGAGCTGCTCGCCGTCATCGAGCAGACGATTGTCGCGCCCACGGTAGCGGGCTTGCAGGCGGACGGGCTGCCCTACCGCGGCTTCCTGTACTTCGGGCTCATGCTCACGCCCGACGGCCCCAAGGTCATCGAATACAACTGCCGCTTCGGCGACCCGGAGTGCGAGGCGGTCATGCCCCTGCTGCGCGGCGACCTGGCCGGCTTCTGTCTGCGCGGGGCGCAGGGCGATTTTGCGCCCGAGCTCATTTCCTTTGACGAGGGCTGGAGCGTCTGCTGCATTCTGGCCTCGGCGGGCTACCCCGTCAGCTCGCACAGCGGCGACCTGATTCACGGTCTGGAGGTCTGCGATGCCCGCGTGTTCCACTGCGGCACCAAGCAGACGGAGGCCGGCTGGGTGAGCAACGGCGGGCGTGTGCTGGCCATTGTGGCACAGGGCTCCACGCTGGACATCGCCCGTACCCGCGCCCACACCGAGGCCGCCAAGGTCAGCTTCGACGGTGCTCAGCGCCGCAGCGATATTGCCTACAAAAACATGGATTAACCGCTTATGGACGAACACGCCGACGAATTCCTGAGCGCCTACCTCGACAACGCCTCCCCCACGGGCATGGAGATGGAGGGGCAGCGCCTGTGGGCCGCCTACATCGCGCCCTACACCGACGAGCAGCACTGCGATGCCTACGGCAGCGCCTGGGCTGTCCTGCGCAGCGAGCAGCCCGGGGCACCGACCCTCATGCTCGACGCTCATGCCGACGAAATCGGCTTCACCATCCGCTACATCGACGACAAGGGCTTTGCCCGCGTCGACCGCCTGGGCGGCACTGACACCGCCATCGCCCGCGGGCGCCGCGTGCGCTTCACCGGCACGGACGGCGAGGTCATCGGCGTCATCGGCAACACCGCCATCCACATCCGCGACGACGGTGACAAGGCACCCAAGATTTGGGAGCTCTACATCGACTTCGGCTGCGACAGCCGCGAGGAGGTGGAGGCGCTCGGCATCCGCGTGGGCACCACGGGGGTCTACTGCGACGGTCCCCTCCTGCTCAATGACGGCAAGCGCCTCGTTTGCCGCGCGCTGGACGACAAGCTTTGCGGCTTCATCAATGCCCAGGTGGCGCGCGCCCTGCACGAGCAGGGCATCAAGCCCGCCTGGAACATCGTCTTTGCCAACAGCATCCAGGAGGAAATCGGCTGCATCGGTGCCTCCATGGTTGCCTACCATCTGCGCCCCGATGCCGCCATCTGCATCGATGTGACCCACGCCACCGACTCCCCGGGGCTGGACAAGAACCGCTACGGTGAGGTCTGCCTGGGCAAGGGGGGCGTGCTTTGCTTTGGCCCCACTTGCCACCCCAATCTCAACGCCCGCATCGAGCGCGTGGTCGATGCCGCCGGCATCCCCATGCAGTACGAAAGCACGGGGCGCTTCACCGGCACCAACACGGACTTTGTCTACCGCACGCGCGCGGGCGTGCCCAGCGCCAGCCTCTCGCTGCCCCTGCGCTACATGCACAGCCCGGTGGAGACCGCTGACATGGGCGATGTGCAGAGCATCGTTGACCTGCTCGTGGCTTTCATCCGCGACTTGCGGGTTGAGGATGACTTCCGCCACAAGTTGTAAACGGGTGCCCGCCCCCGCATCCCCCGACCCCGTGGCTCCCGACGGAGCTGCGGGGGCGTTGCGTTACGCGGGGATGAAGTCTACAAAGCCCGTGGCGGCGTCCACTCGGCGGGGGATGAGCGTGAGGGGGCTGCCGGGCAGCAGGACGCGCGCATCGAGCGAGCTCCAGCGCTCGGCGTGGCGTTCGTAGAACCATCGGGTGTCCTGCGGCAGATCGGCGGCGGACACAAAACCCTTGAGCCGCAGCAGGGGAATCTCCACCACGAGCCCCTGCGCCCAACAGGCGGTGACGCGCCCTGACCAGCGGCGCGGTTCGGCGGCGCGGCACTGTTGCTCCATATAGAGGGCGAGCAGTTGGCGCTCGGCCTCGCTCTCGGCGGCGGCGGACTGCCGCTCGGTGTCGGAGAGGTGCTCGGCCAAGCTCTCCGCGCTCTCGGGACGCGGCAGGGCGGGCGCCCCCGCCGCGCGCATGAGTCGGCGGCAGGCGCGGTGAACCACGAGGTCGGCATAGCGGCGGATGGGGCTGGTGAAGTGGCAGTAGTCCCCTTTGGCCAGCCCGTAGTGACCCAGCGGGCGCGGGCTGTAGCGCGCGCGCATCAGGCAGCGCAGCAGCTCCGTCTTCAGGTCGTTTTCATCGCTGCGCCCGCGGATGCTGAGCAGCACGCCTTGCAGGGCTCGGCGGTCGTCGCCGGCGGGGGCGGGGATGCCGCTGCTGCGCAGCCGGAGCAGGAACTGCTGCAGCTTGGCGGGGTCGGGATCCTCGTGGACGCGGTAGAGCGCGGGCAGGCAGTGCTCGCGCAGCGCCCGCGCCACGCACTCATTGGCCGCGAGCATGAACTCCTCGATGAGCCGGTGCGCCTCGTCGCTTTCGTTGAGCTCGACATCGCAGGGCTGCCCGGCGGCATCCGTGAGCAGGCGCAGCTCCGGCAGGTCGAGGTCGAGCGCGCCGCCCTCCATGCGGCGGCGGCGCAGGAGCTGCGCGAGCCGCTGCGCCTCGCGCAGCAGGGCATCGCATTCGGCATCGCCCGTGCTGCCGCGCCCCTCGAGCACGGCAAGCGCCTGTGCATACGTCAGGCGGCGGCGCGAGCGAATGACCGCCTCGCGCAGCTCGCTGCGGATGAGCTTCCCTTGGCGGTTGAGGCGCATGAGACAGAGCAGCGTGAGCCTGTCCTCGCCCTGCCGCAGGGAGCAAATGCCGTCGCAGAGGGCGGGAGGCAGCATGGGCAACACGCGGTCGGGCAGGTAGGTGGAGTTGCCGCGCCGCTGCGCCTCGGCATCCAAGGCACTGCCGGGCGCGACGTAGTGGCTCACATCCGCAATATGCACCGCAAGCTCCCAGCCCTCGCCGCAGCGTTGCAGGGCAATGGCATCGTCGTAGTCGCGGGCGCCCTCGGGATCGATGGTCAGCACGCAGCGCCCGCGCCAGTCATCGCGCCCGGCGAGCTCCTCCGCGCAGACAGCGGCGGGGATGGCATCGGCCTCGCGCAGAACCTCCTCGGGAAAGCCCTCGGGCAGTCCGTAGCGGCGGATGACGGCGCTCACCTGCACGCTTGCCCGCTGCGGGTCGCCCAGCACCTCCGTCAGCTCGCCCGCGGCCTCCGTGTGACCGATGGGGTAGCGCACGGGGCGCACGGCGATGCAGGTACCCGCCGCCAGCCCCTCGGGCGCAGGCGTGATGAGGCGCACCCGCTCCGGCGCGGTTTTGCCGTCGCCCAGCAAAAAGCCGCAGCGTCCCCCGGGGCAGAAGGTGCCGACCCAGTAATCGCTCCCGCGGCGCAGCACTTCCTCCACGCGCAACTGCGGCAGCAAGTCCTCGGGCGCGGCGGCGCGACGCGCGCCACGGCGACCGTGGGCAGCGGAGCGGTGCAGGCGCAGAGTGGCGCGCACGGTGTCGCCGTCGGCGGCATCGAGGGCGCGACCGGGGGGGATGGGGATGGAATCGCCCTCCCACGCCGGGCAGAGCCTGCGCAGCTCCGCCAGCCCGGCCGCATTGGGCAGGAGGAGGAGCTTGCCGCCGGCGAGCCGACGCACGCGCCCCGTCAGGCTGCCGCCGCGCGGTCGGCGGCGGGCGTAGAGCCCCTTGGCGAGCCGCAGCAACTCGCCGCGCACGCAGGCCTCCTGCAGCAGCGCGCGCAGTTGCTTCTGCTCGGCGGAGCTGCTCAGACCCAGGGCACGCGCCATGCTGCGGGCATCCTGCGGCTCGTAGCCGTCGGCATCGAGGTAGCGGCGCAGGCGCTCGGCCAAGTCATCGGACATTTTTTGAGGGGGGGGACGATGCTCCAAGAGGAAAAACGGCTCCTTGCCGAGCGCGAAAGAGCCGTTGAACACAGGTTGCTAGCGTGACAAACGGGAAACTCAGTGCGGCACGCTGATGGTTTGCTCGCGGTCGGGACCGACGCCCACGCTGCCGACAGGGCAGCCGATGACCTCGCCGAAGCGCTTGACGTAGGCGCGGCAGTTTTCGGGCAGCTGCTCCCAAGTGGTGCAGCCGGTGATGTCCTGTTGCCAGCCGGGCAGCTCCTCGTAGATGGGCTCGCACTGCTCCCACTCCTCCACCAGGGCAGGCGGGTACTCCAGCACCTGATCACCCAGGCGGTAGGCCGTGCAGATCTTGATGGTCGCGCGGTCGTCCAGCCCGTCGAGGTTGGTCATGGCCATCTCGTCAAAGCCGTTGAACATGGCCGAGAAGCGCAGCACCACGCCGTCCGCCCAGCCGCAGCGGCGCGGGCGCCCCGTTGTGGCGCCGAACTCGCGCCCCAGCCCGTGCAGGTAGTCGGCAATCTCGGCATCCTCGGACACGAAGGGGCCGGCACCCACGCGCGTGGTGTAGGCCTTGCAGACCCCGATGATTTTGTCGATGCGGGTGGGCGGCACGCCGCTGCCCGTGCAGCAGCCGCCGGCGCTCGTGTTGGAGCTGGTGACGAAGGGGTAGGTGCCGAAGTCGATGTCGAGCATGGCGCCCTGCGCCCCCTCGAAGAGAATGTTCTTGCCCGCCTTGGCGGCCTTGTTGAGCACGGGGATGGTGTTGGCGATGTGCGGGCGCAGCACGTCCGCCGCCGCCATGACGACATCGAGCGTTTCGGCGGGGTCGGCCGCGGGTTTGCCGTAGCGCTGCAGCTCCTCATTGGCGGTCTTGATGCGAGCCTTCAGCACGCGCTCCAGACGCGCGCGATCCACGAAATCGGCCATGCGGATGCCGATGCGGCGCGCCTTGTCGGCGTAGGTGGGGCCGATGCCCTGCTTGGTGGTGCCGATTTTCTGGTCGCCGAGCGCCTCCTCCTGCGCGGCGTCGATGGCCTTGTGGATGGGCAGCACAACATGGGCGCGGTCGGAGATGAGCAGGTTGTCGGGCGTGACGCTGACCCCGAGCTCGCGCAGGTAGCTCATTTCCTCCACCAGTGACGAGGGGTTGATGACCACCCCGTTGCCAATGACATTGACCTTGCCCGGCCACAGAATGCCGCTGGGAACGAGGTGCAGCACGTACTTCTGACCGTGGGCGATGACGGTGTGCCCCGCGTTGCTGCCGCCCTGGCTGCGGACAACGTAATCAGCGGATTCGGTCAGGAAGTCAATGACTTTCCCCTTGCCTTCGTCTCCCCACTGGGAACCGATAACGAGCGTATTCATGATAGGTGATGGTAAATGGGTGGTTTATTCGGCGTAGCGGCCGGCTTGGAAGTCCTCGATGAGCTCGATGAACTCCCCGAAGAAATAGGTGGCATCCTTGGGGCCGGGGGCGGCCTCGGGGTGGTATTGCACGCAGAAGATGGGCATCTTGGTGTGGCGGATGCCCTCGACCGTGCCGTCGTTGAGGTTGATGTGCGTCACCTCGACATCGTCGGGCAGCGAGTCGGGATCGACGGCGAAGCCGTGGTTCTGCGAGGTGATGGCCACCTTGCCCGTGCGCAGGTCTTGGACAGGCTGGTTGCCGCCGCGGTGCCCGAACTTGAGCTTGAAGGTTTTGCCGCCGAAGGCGTGACCGAGTAGCTGGTGCCCGAGGCAGATGCCGAAGATGGGCAGCTTGCCGAGCAGCTTTCTGAGCTCGGCGTGGATGCGGGGCAGGGCGGCGGGGTCGCCGGGGCCGTTGGAGAGGAAGACGCCGTCGGGCTTGAGGGCGAGCACCTCCTCGGCGGGGGTGTAGGCGTTGACGACGGTGACGTCGAAGCCGTCGCGGCGCAGGCAGCGCAGAATGTTGCGCTTGATGCCGAAGTCGTAGGCCACAATGCGGTAGCGCACGGGGGGCAGGTCGGCATATTCGCGCAGATCCCCGGTGGTCTTGTTGGGCAGTTTCCAGTCGCGGCTCTCGCCCTCCCAGTGGTAGGTCTCGGGCGCGGAAACCTCGGTCACGAAATCGCTGCCGCTCATGGGGGGGGCTGCCTGAGCGGCTGCCACGGCCTCCTCGGCGCTCAGCTCGGTGCTGAGGCAGGCGCGCTGAGCGCCCTTGGTGCGCAGCAGCTTGGTGAGCTTGCGGGTGTCCACCCCCTCGATGCCCGGGATGCCGTGGCGCTCCATCCAGGTGTCGAGCGCTTCTTCGGCGCGGCGGTTCGAGTGGCGGCGCGCCAACTCGGCCACCACGAAGCCGCGCACCTGCGGGCCGGTGCTCTCGTTGTCGGCCTCGCAGACGCCGTAGTTGCCGATGAGCGGGTAGGTCATTGTGACAATCTGTCCGCGGTAGGAGGGGTCGGTCAGCACCTCCTGATAACCGGTCATGGAGGTGTTGAAGCAGGCCTCCCCCGTCACCGTCCCGGTGGCGCCGAATGCGGTTCCCTCGAAAATGGTTCCGTCTTCTAATGCAAGAATCGCTCTCATTACCTAATTTTTTAGCCGTGGCATCATAGCGGATTTAGCGACGGATGGCAAGGCAATTATGCCGCAGCTCGGGGAAAAAACAGTGCGCAGCGCGGGCGGGGGGCGTGGCGTGCTTTATTTTCAGCGATGTGTGCTTGATTTTGAACATCGGATGTGGTATTGGTTTCCCAATAACAGCGGGTGTGTTTTTCCCCGCCGATAATCGAATCGCTTAACCCTTTACACAACGAATCATTATGGATACGGAAGAGAATAAGACAACGACGGCTCCCGTCCCCGACCCCGCGCCGACGGCCGATGCCTGCGATCGCCTGCAGGCGGCGCGTCAGTTTGCGGAGCAGCAGTACGAGAAGCTGCGCCATGCCACGGCTGACCAAATGGAGAGCGTGCTCAACTACACGGATCAGGCGCGCAAGCAGCTCAACGAGGGCTGGAATGTGACCTGCGACAAGGCGCGCGAGCTGCACAAGGCCGGCGAGGCTTACGTGAAGGAGAACCCGACGAGTACGGTGATGGGTGCCCTCGGCGTCGGGGTTATTCTGGGCCTGCTGCTGGGCGGTCGCCGTTGAGCGCGTGACGTATATGCTGCCCGCTGTGTTGCAACGCCTGCTGGGGCGCTCGGCTCTTGCAGCCGGGGAACCCGGGGTGTTGTCTGCCGCGCGCGATGTCGCGCTGCAGACGATGGATCATTCACAGGCGCTCGCCGAGCTCTGCCGCACCGAGCTGGGCGAGTATGCAGCGCGCCAGCGCCGTCGGCTCCTCTTCGTGGTGCTGGCGGTGTTCCTGCTGGCGGTGGCCTATGTGCTGCTCTGTGCGCTGGCGGTGCTGCTGCTCAGCGCGGTGCTGGGCACGGCGTGGGCGCTGGTTGTTGTGCTGGCGCTGCAGCTGCTGGCAGCGGCGGCGCTGCTGCTGGCGGCGACACTTCTCGGGCGGCAGCCGCTCCTGCCCGCCACCCGAACGGAACTCAGTAACGATTGGCAATGTCTCCGACTTCTGCTCAAAGGAAACAGGAACTCCTGACCCGCTTGGCAACGACCCGGCTCGGAGCGCTTGACGCGCTGGCCGAGCTGCGGGTGCGGGTGCGTCAGCGCGTCGGTTCGCTGCGCGTTTCCGGCAGCGCTTTGCGCCTAGGCGCCGTTGGCTTGCTCGGATTGGCGGGGGCGCGGCTGTTGATGCATCGGCGAGTGCCTGCGGCGGTTGCACCCTCTTCCCCCCTGCGGCGCTTGGCCTTGCAGCTGCTCTCGGCGGTGCTGCTGCCGATGGCGCAGCAGTATCTGGTGAGCCGCGTGCCTCAATGGCGCGCGAGGGCGCGCTCCGTGCCCTCGTTCTCGATTCCCACCCCTGCGGAGCTCTTTTATCGCTGGCTGGGGCTCATCAAGTGAGCCCGATTGATCTTCTCCCATCTCAAAACTCTCTCTCCATGAAAAAAGTCTTTGTTTCCGGCGCTTTCAACGTCTTGCACGCCGGGCATATCCGTTTCTTTGAAGACGCCCGCGCTCTGGGCGATTACCTCATCGTTTCCTTTCCCCCGGCGGATTTGTTGTGGAAGCTCTACGACAAAAAATCCGTGTTGGAGGACAGCGACAAGCTTGCCCTGATCCGCGCGTTGTCATGCGTGGATGAGGTGGTGCTCTCCACGGACGACGACGAGGTGCTTTCCTTCGCCTCGGCGGTGGAACAGACCCACCCCGACATTCTCGCGGTGACGACCGACGATAAATACGTGGATGCCAAGCGCGCCTTCTGCCTCCGCCACGGCATGGATTTTGTCGTTCTGGAGAAAACGGCACCCAAGGGGCGCCCCACGAGCAGCAGCGAGGTGGTGGACCGCATCAAAGCCCCCAAGCATGTCCCCCTGCGGGTCGACTTCGCGGGCGGCTGGCTGGATGTGCCTGAGTACGCACTTCCCGGGGCCTATGTGGTCAACTGCGCTGTGTCGCCCACGGTGTCGCTGCGCGAGTGGCTCTACCGCAAGGGTGCCGGCATGGGCGGCAGCGGCGGCTGGAGCGTGCTCAACGGCTGGGATCCCGTGGCCTCGGAGCTGGGGCTGGGCGTGGGCTGGCAAGACCCCGCCGTCATTGCCGAAACCGGCGCTTGCGTGTGGAAGAGCGGTCCCAAGCCGGTGCTGGATTTCAAGAATACCGGCGAGTTCCTGCGCGGATTGATGGCGGTGTACGACACGCGCATCAAGCACAACACGCCCGGTCTTTGCGGAGCGATTCAGCGCCCCTTTACCAAGATTGCCAAGGCAGCCCGCGTGGCACGCCTGGGGATTCAGGAGCAGGATGTCAACGTGCTGGCCATCGCCGTCAACATGAGCTATCAATTGCAACGCGCCGAGGGGCAGGCGCAGTTGCCTGAGATTGGTGATTGTCTGGCGCACAAATATTGCGGCGGTGGGCACGGGGGCTATGCCCTTTATCTGTACGAGAACCCGGAAGCACGCGAAGCGGCGCTGGAAGCTTGCGAGGATCTGTACCCCATCGAGCCCTACTGCCGCACCTTCGGCAAGGACGAACCCGTGCCCTGGCAGCCCAAGTATCTGGAGCGCCTGCGCCGCAGCGGCGCGCTCGACTGAGTGGGTGTCCCTTGCCTGAGCGCAAGGCACCGGGTGAACCAAAGGCGCGGCACCGTTGTCGGGTGCAGCGCCTTTGGTGCGGAAAGGGCGGGGGTGGCTCAGCCTTTGCTTGCCTTGCAGCGGCGCCGTGCGCGCACACCCTCGGCCAGCGTGGCAAACATGCCCAGCGTGCCCTCCCAGTCGATGCAGGCATCGGTGATACTCACCCCGTATTGCAGGGGCTTGATGCACTTCTGATTGCCGGCGTTGATGTTGCTTTCAATCATGACGGCGGCGATGTGCTCCTCGCCCGCCGCCAGCTGCTCGGCCACGGCGGCAGCCACCGTGGGCTGCTCCTGCCACTTCTTGTGGCTGTTGCCGTGGGAGCAGTCGATCATGATGCCGTTGGCAATGCCCGCCTTCTGCTGCAACTCCCAGGCGGCGCGCACATGCTCGGGACCGTAGTTGGGCCCCTGCGAGGAGCCGCGCAGGATGAGGTGGCAGTCCGGGTTGCCGCTGGTGGAGACGATGGCGGAGACCCCTTCCTTGGTGACGGAAAGGAAGCAGTGCGGGTGCTCGGCGGAGATGATGCCGTCCACCGCCACCTGCACGTTGCCGCCGGTGCCGTTCTTGAAGCCGATGGGCATGGAGAGCCCGCTGGCCAGCTCGCGGTGTACCTGGCTCTCGGTCGTGCGGGCGCCGATGGCTCCCCAGGCGATGAGGTCGCTGATGTACTGCGGGGTGATGACATCCAAAAATTCCGTGGCGGAGGGCACGCCCATCTCTGCCAGCCGCAGCAGCAGCCCGCGGCTCATGCGCAGCCCGCTGTTGATGCTGTAGGAGCCGTCCATGAAGGGATCATTGATGAGCCCCTTCCAGCCGACCGTCGTGCGCGGTTTTTCGAAATACACGCGCATGATGAGCAGCAGGTCGTCCTCATACTTCTTGCGGGCGGCGGCCAGCTTGGCGGCGTAGTCGATGGCGGCGCCGGTGTCGTGGATGGAGCAGGGCCCCACCATGACCGCCAGGCGGTCATCCTCTCCCCGGATAATGCGACCGAACTCCTCGCGCGTGTCGAACACGAGCTTCTGCGCGGCAGGACTCGCGGGGAAGTCCTGCATGAGGATGGCAGGCGAAATCAGCGGACGGATGTCCGTGATGCGAACATCATCAGTCTTGAAAAAGCTCATGAACTTACTTGGGGTTCTTCCACGAGTAGACATTGTCCTCGATGGCCTCGGCATCAGCCTCAGCCGAGGCGGCGGCATTCTGTGTGCCTTTCTTGCCCTTTTTGCCGCCCTTGCGGCTCGTGGCGGCCTCGGTGTTGCCGGCGCCCTCGCCGTCAGCGCCCAAGCTGTAGACTAAGCACTTTTTGCCGCGCAGGCGCTTGGAGGTGAAGGGGTCGATGCAGCCTTTCTCCTCCTCGCAGAGGACGAGGTAGTAGGGCTGTCCCCAGGGGTCGTAGAAGTTGATGCCGTCGTTGGCATCGATGAAGAGACCGTCGCGGGGCTGCTCCTGCTCATCGGAGCGCAGGTAGGTGTCGCGGTTGGTGTTGATGCGGTTGTCGGCATCGTCCTCCTCGCGGTTGGTCAGCACCATGATGAGGCGGGCATCCTCGCCGGCCTTGGTGCGCAGGTAGATTTGATCCTGTGCATCGGGCTGCGCCTCATTGGCATCGTAGGGCATCATGCCGTTGTAATCCTGAGCAAAGCGGGTGACCCCCTCCACAATGTCGGTGCAGACCTTCTTGGCTGCCGTCTTGGAGGCGTTTTCCTGAATGCTCATGTAGGTGGGGTAGGCGATGCCGGCGAGCGTCGCCAGGATAGCAATGACGATAATCAGCTCAATCAGGGTAAAGCCCCCGTGGCTGCGGTGCGGGAAATGGACTTTCATACGCCCCGAATCCTATCACAATCGCTCTCCCACGGCAAGCGGAAAACTGTTCATTCAGCGGCGAAAGGGCGCTTTTCAGCGGCGGCGCAGCAAGCCGTAGCGCGGGGAGAAGACATAGGCCAGCGCAAAGCAGAGCCCCAGCACCAGCGCGATGGTAGCGCCCAGGTGCCAGCCCAGCGGGAACGAAAGCCCGAAAGCCAGCACCGAGCCCAGCCCGCCGATGAGCCCCCCGCCCCAGAAGATGAGCTCCGTTCGGTCGGTGAGCAGGTACATGGTGGCGGCGGGGGCGACGAGCAGCCCAAGGGTCAGGAAAGCGCCCACGGCTTGCAGGCTGGACACCAGCACGAGGATGATGAGCGCCATGACGCCGTAGTTGAGCAGCGTCACGGGGATGCCCATGACGGCGGCGGCGCGCGGGTCGAAGAGCGCCAGCAGCAGGGGGCGGCGCAGCGCCGTGAGGCTCAGCACGGCAGCGGCGCCGATGGCGTAGGCCAGCACGAGGTCGCTGTCGCCCATGCTGAGGATGTTGCCGAAGAGCCAGTCGTCCACCTTCTGCTGCAAGCCCAGCCGCACAAGGATGATGTAGCCCACGGCAAAGGCCGTGGTGTGCAGCACGGAGAGTGCCGTGTCGTGCTCCACGCGCCCGGTGCGCGAGACGAAGAGCGAGCCCAGCCCCACGAGCAGCCCGGCCAGCACCGCCCCCGGCAGGATGCTCAGCGGCATGAGCCCGAAGAGCAGGATGGCCAGCGCAATGCCGGGCAGCAGGGCGCAGGAGATGGTGCCGATTTGCAGCGAGGCGCGCCGCAGCACGACCAGCGCGCTGACATAGCCGTTGGAAAAGCCGATGACGGCGCAGGCCCACAGACTGCGCTGCGCGGGCAGTTCGCGTAAAAAGTCCAGCCAATCATTCATGAGGGCAAACGGTGGGGAAAGGCTTGTTGCAGCCGGGCGGGGCTCAGCACCTCGGCGGTGCGCCCGGCGGCGATGAGGCGGCGGCGCAGCAGCAGCGCCTCGTCGAAAATCTCGGGCGCGGAGGCGAGGTCGTGGTGGCTGGCGATGATGAGACGCCCCTCGGCGGCCAGCTCGCGCAGGATGCGCGCCAGCGCCGCCGTTCCCGGCACATCCAGCCCCGTGAAGGGCTCGTCCAGCAGCAGAATATGCGCCTCCTGCGCCAGCGCCCGCGCCAGAAAGACGCGCTGCTGTTGCCCGCCCGAGAGCGCGCCGATTTGGCGCTCGGCCAGCTCCTCCAGGTCAAGCGTGGCGAGCGCCTTGTCGATGATGGCGCGGTCGTGCGCCCGCACAGCTCCCCAGGTGCCCAGCGCCGTCCAGCGTCCCATGGCCACCACCTCGCGCACGGTGATGGGGAAGCGCGGGTCGATGTCGCGGCTCTGGGGCAGGTAGGCAATCTCATGCTGCTGTCGGTGCAGGGGGGTGCCGTTCCACAGCACCGTGCCGCTCGTGGGGCGGTGCAGCCCCGCCAGCACATTGAGCAGGGTGGATTTGCCCGCGCCGTTGGGACCCATGAGCGTCAGCGTTTGCCCGCAGCGCGCGGTGAACGAAAGCTCCTCCAGCGCGGGCTGCCCGCCGTAGGCGGCGCAGAGCCCGCACACGCAGAGCTCGTGGCGGTGGGGGTGGGGGTGTCCGCCGCCCCAGCAGATGTGGGAGTCGCTTACCATGAGAGGCGCAAAAGAGTGTGGAGTTGCGTGCCCGGCTGCCAATCGCTCGCGGTGCGGGTGGGGCGTCCGGGCGCTTCGGCGCGCAGGCTGACGCCGTGCCAGCCGCTCTCGTCCCATGCGGCCTCCAGCTCAATCTCCGCTGTACCCGAGGCGGGCAGCGGGATGGTGGGCAGCCAGGGAGCCGGTTCGTCCGGCGGCATCTCGGCCAGCAGCTGCCCGCCGTGCCGCAGGCACATCCGTCGGGGGTGACCATCGAAGAAGATACTCAGCGGAACGCTTATCTCCTCGCGCTCCTCGGGCGCCGTTGCCGCGGCCGTCGCGCGGTGCTGCAGGAGGTAGGGCAGGGGCGCCCCCGCCGCCAGCACCCCCAGCAGGGTGCAGAAGAACATGCTGCGCGGGCTCATGGCTGCGCGCCCTCCTTCCCATCCGCCAGACCGTCACACACCGCCTGCACGTTGCGGCGGAAGATGTCGGCATAGTCCGGGTGCTCGGGCGAGATGCCGTCGGCGATGAGCGCCTGTGTGCCCGCACCCAGCTGCTGCGCCAGCGCCACCATGCCGCGATCCTCCTCGTAGGCCTCGGTGAACAGACAGCGCGCCCCCGCGCGGCGCAGCTCGGCCAGCAGCGCGGCGAGGCTCGCGGCATCGCCCTCGCTCTCGTGAGCTACGCCGTACACCGCCACGGGGCGGAAGCCGAAGTCCGCGCACCAGTGGCAAAAGGCCGCATGCCCCGTCACCAGCACCCGCTGCTCGGGCGGGATGGCGGCCAAGCGCAGAGCCGCCTCGCGGTGCAGGTCATCCAGCTCGGTCGACAGGGCGCGAAAACGCTCGGTGAACGCCGCTGCCTGCTGCGGACGGCGGCGGCAGAGCTCGCCCAGCAGCACCCGCGCGGCGCGGCGCACTTGTGCGGGCGCGTTCCACCAGTGCGGGTCGGCCACCGTCGTGCCCGGCAGGCAGACATCGGGCAGCGTGGTTCCCAGCTCCACAATCTCCGTGCTCGGCGGCAGCGAGCGCCGCAAATCCTCCAAATAGGGCTCCAGCCCCTTGCCGCAGGCCAGCAGCAGCGGCGCTTGTGCCGCCGCCGCCAACTCCGCCGTGCTCGGCGCAAAATCGTGCAAATCGCCCGCGCCCGAGTACAGGGGCAGCACCTGCACCTCCTCCCCCCCCAGGCGCTGCGCCAGCTCGCCCAACAGGGGATGCAGCACCGCCACACGCAGCGCATCCTGCGCCCCGAGGGCACAGGGTAGCCAGCACAAGAGGAGACCAAGCAAGCGCAACATCGTTTTCCCATTGTACCGAATGCGTCAAGCCCCCCCCTGCGGGCGGGATATGACGCGCTTTCGGGCGCTTCTGGCGCGGGCTGGCGAAATCGCCGCTTTACAGCGCGGCGCGCCCGTGCTATTCTCCTGCTCTCGGAACTGTTGGCACCTGTCTATGAAAAACCTCCTTTCCATCGAAGAGTTGACCGCCGCCCAAATGCAGGAGCTGCTGGCTCTGGGGCATCGTTTGAAAGCCGAGCGCGGTCACCACGCGGAACAGCCGCTGGCCGGGCAAACCTGGGCACTCATCTTCTCCAAATCCTCCACCCGCACCCGCGTTTCCTTTGAAGCGGGCATTTCCGAGCTGGGCGGTCGCCCCATGTTCCTCTCCACCCGCGATATCCAGCTGGGGCGCGGCGAACCCATCAAAGACACCGCGCGCGTGCTCGGTCGCATGATTCACGGCGCCGTCATCCGCACCTTTGACCAGCAGGACGTGGTCGACTTTGCCGCCTACTCCGGCATCCCCACCATCAACGCGCTGACGGACTTGGAGCATCCCTGCCAAATCATGGCCGACCTGCTCACCATCGAGGAGCAGTACGGCGTCGGCAGCTGGAAGGACATGAAAATCGCCTTCCTCGGGGACGTGGACAACAACATGGGGCGCAGCTGGATGTGGGCCGCCAAACACCTGGGCTTCACCCTCGCGCTGGCCGGCCCGCAGCAGGCCATGCCCTCCGCCGAGACGCTGGCGGCGCTCGACTGCCCGAACATCATCTGCACCACGGATGCCGTCGAGGCCGTGCGCGACTGCATGGTCATCAACACCGACACCTGGATTTCCATGGGGCAGGAGGCGGAGAAGGGAACCAAAGAAAAAGCCTTCTTCCCCTACCAAGTGAACCGCGAGCTGCTGAGCGTGGCGGCGCCGGGGCATGTGGTCATGCACTGCCTGCCCGCCTACCGCGGCTACGAAATCACCGACGAGGTGCTGGAGGGCAACGCCGCCACCATCTTCCGCGAGGCCGAAAACCGTCTGCACGCGCAGAAAGCCATTCTCTACACCCTTGCGCAGCACTGACGACATCTTTCTTCTCGCCCCTCTGACCATGAGCAGCTACGACGAGCGCATCAGCGACCTGCTCGACGACATGGCCGTCTTTGACGACTGGACCGAGCGCTACGAATACATCATCTCCCTCGGGCGCAAGCTCCCGCCCATGCCCGAGAAATACCGCAAAAACAGCAACCTCATCAAGGGCTGCCAGAGCCGCGTTTGGGTCGGCACGGAGCTGCAGGGCGGGTTGCTCATCATCCACGCCGACAGCGACTCGCTCATCACCAAGGGACTCATCGCCCTCTTCATCCGACTGCTCTCGGGGCTGAGCCCGGCGGATATTCTGGCAGCCGACCTGAGCAAGCTCAACGAATGCGGCTTGAAGGAACACTTGGCCAGCACTCGCGCCAACGCGCTGTCCTCCATGGCCGCCACCATTCTGAAAGCCGCCCGAGCTGCCGCCTGAGTTCCCTCCGCGACCATGGATTTCGACCTCTCCGAACGTTTGCGCGCGCGCCGGGCCGAGGTTCCGGTCGATACCAACGCCTACCGCGTGCTGGACGGCACGGCGTGGCGCGGCGTGTTCATCGATTCCTTGGCCGAGCGCCTGCTCGTCTCCCTGCGGGATGCCGAGCTGCCTGCCGCCTTGGAGGAGCAGCTGCGCGCCTGCGGACTGCCCGTCTACCTCAAGCGTCTGGACAACGACACCAAGCTGCCGCCCCGCCACATCCTCGGCGAGCTCCTGCCGCCGCGCTTCGGCGTTCTGGAGAACGGCATCACCTACCTGCTCGACCTCAGCGCGGGCTACTCGCAGGGGCTGTTTCTCGACCAGCGGCTCAACCGTGCCGAGGTGCGGCGCCGCTGCCGCCGCGGCATGCGCCTGCTCAACACCTTTGCCTACACCGGAGCCTTCTCCGTCTGTGCCGCCCTGGCCGGAGCCGAAACCACCACCCTCGACCTCGCCCAACCCTGCCTCAGCTGGTGCCGCGAGAACATGGCGCTCAACGGCATCGACCCCGCGCAGCACCACTTCTGCAAGGGCGACACCCTGCATTGGCTGGAGCGCTTTGAGCGCCAAGGGCGCCGCTTCGATGCCATCATCCTCGACCCGCCCACTTTCTCCCGCGATGCCAAGGGGCGCATCTGGCGGGTCGAGAGCGACTACGACCGCCTGGTCGCGCGCGCGGCAGCCTGCCTCGCCCCGCACGGCTGGCTGCTCTGCACCACCAACTGCCGCAAACTCAGCCACGCCGCCTTCCGCAACCGCGTGGCGGCAGGCATCCCCGGCGCGCAGCTCAGCCCCGCCCCCATGCCCCCCGAATTCGACGGCGAGAACTACCTCAAAGGGCTTTGGGCGCAGCGCTGAGAGGGGGCAGAGGGGGGCGAATACGCCGCCTTTCGGTGACGCATGCCCCCGCTTTCGAGAAAAAACGCCTGCAAACACTCATTTTCGCTTGACCTCGCGGCGGGTTTTCGCTAGAATCTTCCCCGCAACCGCCTTTTGGCGCTTGCATGTCGGCGGGATAGCCAAGTGGCCTAAGGCAACGGTTTGCAAAACCGTCATTCGTGGGTTCAAATCCCACTCCCGCCTCTGACAAGAACAGACAAGGCACCCGCTGAGTGTGATGGCTCATCGGGTGCCTTGTTGTTCGGGGGTAAGCTTGAGCGCTTACAGCCCCCACAGTTGAGCGTAGTGCAGCATCAGGGTATCGCCCGCAAACAGCCACAGCAGAGCTGCGGCAATCAGGGCGGGGCCGAAGGGCATCGGGCGACCGAATCCCACGCGCTGCACCGCCGCTATCAGGAGCCCCAAGAGGCTGCCGCCCACCAGCGCAAACACAACCCCCTGCCAGCCGCAAAGCGCCCCGATGGCCATCGCCAGCCAGGCATCGCCGCTGCCCATGGCCTCGCGCTGCCATCGGTAGCCGCTGCAGGTGCCGCTGAGCTCCTCCACCTGCTCCAGCGGGATGCTCTTGCCGGAGGGCAGTCGCAACTCTGTTGCGGAGAGTATCAGTTCCGCGGCTTGGGGCGCGTGCGCAGCCTCCGTCGCGCCGAGCAGGCAGAGCCGATTCTTCGGCTCGCTGAACAGCGTGCTCCACAGGAGCCGCTCCTCGCCCACCCGCAGCTCGATATCCTCCCCGTCCGCTGCTTGACGCACCCGCCAGCGCTGCGGCGCGTCGTAACGCTTCTTCTTCGTCCCGAACAGCAGCCGCCCCGCCAGCGCCACCAGCGCAAACAGGGCAAAACCGCCTCCGGCGCCCACCAGCGACGCCACACAGCCCTCCCAAGACTCTACAGCCTCCGCATCCGCCAACAGCGGTTCGCACCATACGGCCGCCACCCCCACCAGCGCCGCTGCCGCCGACAGCCCCGGCAGCACCACCATCAGCTCCGCATCAATAAACAGGCAAGCCAGCATCAGCGCCACCCACAACGCCAGCAGCAGCACCACGGGCAGCGGCTCCATGCCGAAGCACCACACCAGTGCGGCGAATAGCCCCGCTGTCAGCAGCTCCACCCACCAGTATCGCGCCGCGATGCGCGCACCGCAGCAGGCCGCCCGCCCGCGCAACAGCAGCCAGCTGAGCAGTGGCACGTTCAGATACCAGGGAATTGCCGCCCCGCAGGCCGGGCAAAAGGAGCGCGACGGATGGCTCACACTCAGCCCCCGGGGCAGGCGATAAATGACAACATTGAGAAAAGAGCCTACACACGCCCCGAACAGAGCCGCAAACAACGGCATGAGCCACGGAAACTCGGGAGCAATATCCAGCGGGGCAATCAGGAAATCCGGCATGCCTCCATTGTATACCAAGTACCGCCTCTTCGCAAAGCTGAATTGCAAGACTAAATGCGACAAAGCGAACAATCGCATTGCCTCAAAAATCCAGTCACCGAACTGACACATCTCACGGGTTAGGCTG
>JBJEVN010000003.1:0-10607 GCA_051884385.1 Akkermansia sp. | reverse complement strand
TCAGCCTAACCCGTGAGATGTGTCAGTTCGGTGACTGGATTTTTGAGGCAATGCGGGGCAAATCGTGGCGGAAATCTCCCCCACCACGCTGAGCAACACCTCTATCTGCACCCGCAGCAGCTACAATGCGCGCGATCAGCTCACCCAACAAGGCATTGACGGCATGGCACCCACCGTGTATGATGACGATAGCATGGGTCATGTATGCCGCCAGACACTCCTTTTGGATGCCGATGCGCCGGATGATGCAAGCAAGAACCGCATCATCACGCACAGCAATTGTTTAAATATAATTTGAATATTTATGAAAACACAATTAAAAAAAGCGCTTATTGCTTCGTATATTAGTAGAGCGTTAATGTTTTTTTGTTGTCATCTTTTTATATATATCTTATTTATTGTTGGCATAGTAATACCCTAGATTGGCGACAGATAGAAAAAATTAGACTCTCTGACAAAAGTGACATCTATTCACTATTCGTAGTTATGGAGATGTTGACTTTTATCATCATGAGAAAACAAAAGGCGTCGCATAATTTGTTGTACATAAAAGAAAATATCGAAACTGTAGTTGTTATTTTGTTACTCATAACGTACGTTTATGATATAATTCAAACAGCTATCGGTCTATATACGGAGGCTATTATGTGTACCCTATTCTGTTTGGTGAACTTTGGCGTGATTTTTATATCTTCGAGTAAATGTGATACTTCCCGCCTATAAAGGTATTCCCCTACGTTTGGCAAAAGAATGGAAAGCATGGGTCCTCTAGGGAAGCCAATTCTGCGCTCAACTTGATACCCTGTTTGAGAAATGGCGAAATCGCCCCATTCCTCCTATAGCCCATCTTTTCCTTGATGCCACTGATACCAAAGTGCGAAGGAATGAAATCGTAAGTACAATATTTGGGCACTGCGTCAAAAAAGTCGCGTTAATGACGCAGTGACCTTTTTTCTTGAATGGCGGCGGCGGATGTGTTATGGAGTAGCCTTGTATGGAGGCTCATGTGGCTCAGTGGCTCGGTCGTCGTGAGAAGCAGGAGGATGCGTATGCGGCGCGTCCTGTTGCGGGGGGGATGTTGGCGGTTGTTTGCGACGGGATGGGTGGGCACTGCTACGGGGATTGTGCGTCCCGCGTGGCGGCAACGGCTTTTGCCGATGCCTTTGCGGCGCAGGAGTCTGCCCTGCCGGAGCGCATGCAGACGGCGTTGGCGGCGGCGAATGCGGCGGTGCGCTCGGTGTATGAATCTCAGGGTGCTTTCGGCGGGACGACCCTGTTGGCTGTGTTTGCCCGGCGGGGGGTGTTGCATTGGATCAGCGTGGGGGATTCTCCCTTATATTTGTGGCGCATGGGGCGGTTACTCCGTCTGAATGCGGATCATTCGATGCGGGCGGTATTCGAGCGCTATGTATGCGCGGGGGGGATGACGCTGCGCGAGGCGCAGCGCAATGGGCACATGTTGCGCAGCGCGCTGACGGGTTCGCGCATTCCTCTGGTGGATGCGCCGCGCGTGGGCTACCCGCTCCTGCCGGGGGATCGGCTGATTTTGTGTACGGACGGGGCGGAGCCCCTGTTGGCTCAGGGGGTGCTGTTGCCTGAGCTACGCGCCCTGCTCAATGAGCGGGAGGGCAGTTTGGCGGCTCATTTGGTCGAGGCCTGCCGCGAGCTCAATGAGGAACATGCGGACAATGTGACGGTGATCACGCTGGACGTCGCTTTTTCTATCGTACAGTGAAGCGCTGTGCGGCGGGGGGCATCTCAGCCTCTGTATGAAAGAATGTTCCTTACTCTATGCGGGGGGGCGCTATGTGTTGCCCCCGTTACCCTACGCGGAATCGGCGTTGGAGCCCGTGCTGGATGCCGAGACGCTGTGCCTACACCACGACCGGCACCACGCGGCCTATGTGGCGGGGGCGAACGCGGCGCTCGAGCGTTTGCATGCGGTGGCCGAGGGTGAGTTGCCCGAGTCGGCTGCGCGCGAGGCGGCGCATGATTTGTCCTTCCATTTGGCGGGGCATTTTCTGCACACGCTGTATTGGCAGAGTTTGAGTCCGGAGCCCTTGCAGGTGCCGCAGGGTGCGTTGGCGGAGGCTTTGTGCGGGGTATTCGGCTCCTACCAGGGCTTTTTGCGGGTGTTCCGTGGGGTGGCTTTGGGGGTGCAGGGCAGCGGCTGGGCGATGCTGGCGGCGGAGCGCGCCTCGGGGCGGCCGGTGGTGCTGGGCTTGCAGCGCCACGAGGAGGGGCTGGTGCCGGGGCTGTGCCCGTTGCTGGTGTGCGATGTGTGGGAGCACGCCTATTATCTGAGTTATCGCAACAACCGCGCGGGATATATTGAGGGCATCGTCGATCGCCTGAATTGGCGGATGGCCGAGGAGCGTTGGGAGAAGCTGAACCGTCACCACGACCATGTCTGCCGATAAAAAATCCTGCGCTGCGGCGTCGTGTCGCTTGATGAGCAGCCCCTGGCTGAGTGGGCTTTTGGCGATTGCCGAGCTGATTTTGGGCTTTGTTTTGCTGGGCTTTCCGTTTTTGTTGGGAGCGTCGGCGGTGTGGGTGGCGGGCTTTGTGCTGGGCGCGGCGGCTCTGGTACGCCTGGTGCAGGGGGTGGTTCAGGCACCGAACCGCTGGTGGAACCTGCTGACGGCTCTGGTGTACGGCGCCTTGGGGGTGCTGATGGTGCTCCAGCCGGTGTTTTCACTGGAGCTGCTGACCCTCACCATCGGTGCCGTGTTACTGGGCGAGGGTGCTCTGCGGTTGGTTCTCGCTCTGGCTTTGCGTTCGCAAGCGGGGATGGCCTGGAGGGTGTTCAACGGGTTAATTTCCGCGGTGTTGGGTGGCTTAGTGCTCTGGGGCTGGCCGGGGTCATCGATGTGGCTGTTGGGTACTATCATCGCTATTGAGATGATTTTCTCGGGCTGGACGCTGTTGTTCCTGAGCGTGGGCTCGGAGGAGCGCACGCTGCCGGAGCCCTGATGCCCCTTCTCGCGCTGAGCACGGGCTCTCAGTCGTTGAGTCGGTGGCAGATGGGGATGTTGAGCCGCTCGACCGGGGGCTCGATGCTCAGCATGAGGGGGAGCTGGCTGCGCTTGAATGCGGAAGCAATGATGCGGCGCTGGATATAGCGCACATCGTTTTCGTTGAAGAGCTTGTCCTCGCGCGCAATCAGCTCACCCGCGCTGACGTTGAGATCGGCCAGCTCGTGCAGGATGCGGTTCTGAGCGGCGTGGGGCGGCGGGGTCAGCGCGCCGAAGAGCCCGCTGTGCTCCTCGCTGTAGCTGCGGCTCAGCAGGTAGAGATCCATGGGGTAGAGCTTGCCCAGCGGGGCGAGCAGACCGCAGCTGTCGCCGTAGAGGGTGAAGTTGCCCAGCATGATGTCGCGGCGATTGAGGGGGGAGAGGAGCATGAGGCCGCGCTCCTCGGCAAAACTTTGCATGAGCGCTCCCTGAAGACGCGCCGTGAGGGGCTCTGTGTGCTCGAGCCCGGCTCGGTCGGAGATGCCCGCTGCCGGGAGGGCAGGGCTCAGGTCGCGGTAGTCGCAGCCCAAAGCACGGGCTGTTGTGCGGTTCTCGCTGAAGCTGATGCCGCAGACATTGCCGGCACCGAGGGCTTCGCAGGCCAGGGCCGCCAGAAGCGCCGAGGCCGGATGATCCAGGGGCAGGCAGACCCCGCTGTAGCCGTTGTGCCGAACGGTATCGCGAATGCCCATGACCAGCGCTTGCCGCAGCCGCTCCTCCGGCTCGGGGAAAGCGCGCAGAGGTTTGGCGCGGCGCAGGTCGCCGACGGCTGCCGCTGTGCGGAAAAGCGGCATGCGCAGCATACATTTTCCTGCAGCGTTGTAGAGGACGGAGCCTCCGGCGTAGAGCGAGGAACCCGCCACGCCCACGGCGCGGACACAGGCAACCGGGGTGCCGTTGGAGCGGGCTTCCCAGGAGCGCTCTTCGGCATCTTTCTCGGGGGCTTGCATGTGCCAGGGGCTGGTGTCGAAGTGTACCATGAGCTCGAGACCGCCCAAATCGGGTAACATTCCCTCCGGGCTGATGGAGATGTAGATACAGTGGTCGTCGATGAAGTTCTGTTCGCCGTCGTCCAATTCGGTGACGCAGTTGTGCTCCAGCAGCACGGGGACGAGGGTGAGGCTTTCATCGATGAATTCGGGGTCGGCATCTTCCTCGCCCAGCATGCCGTCCCAAAGTTCTTCCTCGGTGATGATGGTGGAGTAGAGGCAGGTGAGCAGCGGGGCACTGCCCAGTTCGCGCGAGAGCGCATCGAGCGCCTGACGCATTTGTCGGATGTAAGAGCGGCGCTTGATGAGATCGCCGGGTTCCGATCCGCAGAGGGCTTCTGCGGGTGCGATGACCAGCTCCGCGCCGTGGTCGAGGCATTCGCGGTAGCCCTGAACAATTGCGCGCAGGTTGACGGAGAAATCACCCGGCATGGGGGCGTTTTGGATGAAGCCGATTTTCGTGTACGGAGTTGGCATGATGGTGGTGGGGGGGGAGAAAAGGCAGTGGCGCTCTCCCCATACTGCCTTTTTCTCCGATGAATAGCAAGAATAAATACCGTATGCAGCCAAGAAAAGCGCTCAGCGGTACTGTGCGGGGCTGATGTGCAGCTGCCGGATGCGGTAGTTGAGTTTGCGGATGGTGGTGGAAAGCTCGCGCGCGGCGGCGGAGACATTACCTTTGGTGCGCTTGAGCGCAGCGGTGATGAGCTCTGTCTCAAAGGCGGCCGTGAGCACCTCCAGCGCGGCACCCGGCTGGGCATCGCTGTGGTCGGGCAGGATGTTTTCGGTTCCTGTGGCTTGAGCAGTTTGCAGCGAGGGGGGGAGATCCACGGCGTTGATGACGCTGCTGTTGGACATGATGACGGCGCGTTCGATCATGTTCTCGAGTTCGCGCACATTGCCCGGCCAGTGGTAGCTCATAAGCATGTCGATGGCGGGGGTGGAGAGGCGCAGCACATGCTTGTTGTAACGCTTATTGTACTTGGTGAGGAAAAAGTCGGCCAGGGAGATAATGTCGACTTTGCGGCTGCGCAGGGGAGGTACTGCAATGGGGAGCACGGCGAGTCTGTAGTACAAATCTTCGCGAAAGCTGCCCTCGTCCTTCATTTTTTCCAGATTGCGCGAGGTCGCGGCGATGATGCGGGCGTTGGTGCGTAGCGGTTGCTGGGAGCCGACGCGCTCGAAGATTTTTTCCTGAAGCACGCGCAGGAGTTTGACCTGTGTTTGGACGGGGATGTCGCCGATTTCGTCAAGGAAGAGGGTGCCTTCACTGGCTTCTTCAAAGCGACCGATGCGTTGCTTGATGGCTCCGGTGAACGCGCCTTTCTCGTGGCCGAAGAGTTCGGATTCGATGAGCCCCTCCGGCAGGGCGGCGCAGTTGACGGCGACAAAGGGACCGCTGCGGCGATCTGAGGCGTAGTGAATAGCCTGAGCCAGCAGCTCCTTGCCGGTGCCGGATTCGCCCAGCAGCAGCACATTGGCTGTCGAGCGCGCCACCTTGGCCATTTCGAGGTAGACGGAGCGCATGGCGGAGGAATGGCCGATGATGTTCTCAAAGCCTTGGTTTTCACCCAGTTCGTAACGCATGCGGTCGTTTTCGCGCTCGAGTTGCTGGCGCTCGTTGACCTGGGCGCGAACGGAGGCCACGGCGTCGGCCAGAATGTTGGCGACGACCTCCAGCAAGCGCAGGAGCTTTTCCAGCACCGCCTCGCGCAGCACGGGAAAGGACAGGGAGAGGGTGCCGATGATCTCGCCGGAGTGCAGCACAGGCACGCAGAGGAAAGACTCGCTCATGTCGCCGTGCAGGGCTCCCGTGCGGTTCAGAAAGCCTCGGCTGTGGGCGGTGTCGCGGATGATAGCCGGCTTGCCGCTGCGTCCCACTTCGCCGGTAATTCCCTCACCCAGGTGGTAGGTACCCCGAGCCTTTTCCTCTTCGGAGAGTCCGTAGGAGGCTTCGATGATGAGTTCATCGCCTTGCAGCAGGCAGAGCGCACCCTGGGAAAAGCCTAGGTTTTGTTCGAGCGTTTGCAGAATGTGCTCCAGCAGCCCGGCGAGCTCCCGCTGCCCGACGAGGACGCGCGAGATGCCGGAGATGACGCGAAACTCAAGGCTGTCGCCGACAAGACCGGACAGGAGGGGCGGAGACTGGCGCATGGGGCTTAGTAGAACCTGACGGGAAGAGCGGAGCCGGTCTCCCCCAGCGTGAAGGAAAGCCCGAAGCCTTCTTCGCGCTTGCCGCCGTTGTCGCGCAGGAAGAGGGTGGCGCCCACATACCACGCGCCGTAATTGCGGAAGTAGGAGTATTCTTGTATCGGCATGCGTTTCTCACTGATATCGAAATACCAGCGCCCGTAGAGCGTGTTGCGCTCGTCGATACGCAGGTTGGCCTTGAAGTAGATTTGGCTGGCATCTTCCAAAATGGGGTGGTCTTGGATGCTGCGGTAGCCGAGCTGTCCTTCCAACCAGCTGAAAGGCATGTAGGTGGCACCCAAATTGTATTGGTGGTACCCGTAGCCGTCTCGGATGGTGGGTGTCTGGGATTCCATGTCGAATCGGAGCCGTTCACCGGGTGCAAAGGAAAGGACGTTGTAGAGGTTGGAGTACTGAGCCTCGGTGTTGGGATTGTCGACATTGTAGTCAATAAATACATTCCAGTTCACCAGACGCAGGCGCTCGCCGTCCACCCGGCTGTTGAGCACGTTTTGCAGGCCGAGGCGGACGATGGTCCAGTCTCCCCAGCCGTCCAGTCCGTTGAAGCCGCAGAAGTCCAGGGGCATGGGACTGCTGGTGCTGCCGTTGGTGGTGCCGGACCAGTTGTCGATGCGCGGTACCAGAGGGTTGGAGGAGGAGATGGAGGCTTGGGAGTAGGAAAGGTAGGGGTGGAAGACATGCGTCAGACCGCGCAGACCAAGAGGTCTGTAGGCAAACTGCCGGTAGTTGTAGTTGAATTTGATGTCGAGGTCGCAGCCCAAGTAGCCCAATAGGCGGTTATCGGAGCCGACACCGCCGACATCATAGTAGCCGGTGTAGCCGGCACCCGCTTTGGGGGTGAGGTTGAGAAAAGGAAGGGGCTTGAGGGTGGTCGTCAGCTCATGGGTGGTGTTGACGCGCGTGTAGGCGCGGGTCATCAGCAGGCGGGTGTAGTATTCCCGCAGCTCATTGCTGCGGTAGTTGGCCAACAGGCTGCGGTAAGCTGCGCGCTGCTCGGGGGGGAGGTACTGGCGCATGATGGTTGCCGAGTTGTTGGTCTCATAGCTCAGCCCCGTGTTGCCGATGGCACTGCGCACGCGGTAAAAAGAGGCTTCGATGCGTTCATCGCTCGCGTAGTAGGTGTTGGGCGCAAAGCGGGTGTAGAGCATGGCCTGCGAGCGTTCATCGGTTCGGGTGAGCCGAATGGTGTTATCCGGTTGATTATCGACGCGGGATTGATTCTCAAAGAAATCGCGCAGGGTGTAGCGATCCGACACAGCGTTGATATTGCCGGCAAGCTTCCACTTGCCTCGGGCGTCATCGGCCACCTTGCCCTCCCACTCCTGCTGCAGGCTAACCCGATAGCGGTTGTTGCGGGTGTGCTGCCGGGGCGCTTCCGTGGGCGAAATCATGGGCGAGGCATCTGCCAGTCCGTACATCTTGAGACCCTGCATCTCCTTGTAGCGTTTCGCCAAGGCAATGTCTTCGATATCGAGCCCGATGGCGGCTCCGCGGCGTGTGCGGTAATCGAGATGGGTGGTCAGCAGATAGTCCGCCGTGGGCATCCCTTTCTCAACGCGTGTATTGCCCAGAAGAAAGCCGTAACTGTTGAGAAGATAGGTACCCCAGATGGATTTGGCTCCGAAATTGGGCAGGTATCCCTCGCGGGGATTGAGCGAGTGGGTGAACGTAAACCAACCGAGCACGGGTACGGTGATGTCGCTCTCCTTGCCGGCGATGCTCAGGCGCGAGATACTGCCGTAGTCCCCCGGGTAGATGGTCAGGGTGCCGGTGCCGACCCAGCTGGAGGGTTTTTCAGCATCCTCGGTGGAGACGTAGGCGTCGTGGATGACCAAATACTGCTTGCCCGAGGCATCGGTTTTCGACTCAACCGAGGAGCCGCGGATAATCAGACCGTTGACCTTGGCGCGCACGCCGCGCACGATCGCGTTGCCGTTTTGCCAGTCGTAGGTCGCCCCCTCGCGCCCGCGGATCATCATGTCGCCCTGGTAGAGCACCACGGGGCCGTTGAGGGTGGCGGTTTGCTGTTTCAGGTCGACCACGACGGCGGATGCCTGCATGAAGCCGCCGCAATCCGTCTGCACGGCGATGGGGCTGCTCCCGCTGCGGTAGGTGATGGTGCGGGCTTCGTTGTCGTAGGAAATATCGCCTCCCACATTGTCAATGGTGATGGTATCGGGAATTTCCGGCGTCAGTTGCGCACCGTCCGCGAGGGCTCGGTCGCGCATCTCCAGCAGGGGATTGCTGCCGCTTGCGCCGCTTTCTGCCTCGGGCAGCGGTACAAAATGGTCGGATTCTGCCTGAGCACAGCACAGACCGGCGAGCGCCCACCCCACTAGGACGGGAATGATGGAACTCCCGCCTTTCACCGATCTGCAGATTGTACTCATGAGCGATAGCATTCTGTCTAAAGCTGTCTTGTTTGTCAAGTAGGGAATCGGTTTAGGCATTTTTTCCGCGGTAGCGATCCAACAGCCGTTTGGGAGCATTCTCCAAATCGACCACCACGAAGCAGTCCAGCGTGTCGCCGAAGTCCGAATCGACATTGAAGGCCACCATGCGCCCCCCCAGCCGCAGATATTGGCGCAGCAGGACGGGAATCCCCTTGCCGTCGGGTTCGAGCGCACTCACCTGCATGTTGAGGAACTTCAACTCGGGGAGGGCGCGCGCCAGGAGACGGCGATCCTGACTGCGCAGACCGATTTCCAGCGCGCGCGGCGGTTCGTAGGCGTGGATGTAGCGCGACAGCCCGGGCTCCATAGCATGTTGGCGCAGGTAGGAGAGCATCAGCGAGCGCGAGGCCGGGGTGTAGTTCTGCGAGATGCTCACGGTGCCGTAGAGGTAGCGGTACTCGGGGTGTTTGTTGATGAAGCGGCCGATACCCATCCACAGCGTGTCCAGCGAGGCGGGCATGCGCTGGTAGGAAGCGGTGATAAAGGCGCGCCCCATCTCCAGCCCGTTGCCGAGAGTGCGGATGAGCCTCCGACACAGGTGGAAGAAGAGTGAGTTGTAGATACCCTTGCGCCCGCGCGTTTGCACAATGCGGTCGGTGCGTCCCATGCGGTAGGCTCCGGCCAGCGCGCGCTTGCGGCTGTCCCACATGACGAGATGCACATAGTGATCATCGTAAGCATCCAAATCGCAGGCTTTGCCCGAGCCCTCGCCGACGGCGCGGTAGGTTCGCTCGCGCTGCACGCCGAGTTCGTGCATCAGCCGGGGCACCTTGGAGGCCTCCAGTGCATAGACCACCAGCCCGGAGCTGTCGTTGCTGTAGAGGATATCGTCAGCACAGGCATCCAGCTCGCGCTGCAACAGCTCGGCATCCTCGGGCGAGTCGATGGGCTCCATCTTGCGCTCCGGTGTCGTGGTCGTCGGCGCCACGAGCGGGTAGCGAAGCAGCATGCTGCTCAGGCGCAGGTAATCGCTCAGCGCCTCGTCATCGGGCAACTGGCTGATGGTGTTGGGGGAAATGGCTTTGCCCAGCACCAAGCGATGATGCATGCGCCGGTCGCGCTTGATTTCGCGCGCCAGCAGCGCGGCGCGGTAGGGCTTGGCCAGCAGGCTGACGATTTGGAACAGAATGCCCGTGCGTCCCGAGATATTCATGGGTACCACAGTGGCTCCTGTCTTGCGGATGATGGAGGCAATGTTGGTCTGCCACGGGTCGTCGATGACGCGGGCATCGCGGCAGGAGAAGGTGGCCGCCGAGCCACTGGGGAAGACGAGGATGCAGTGCCCCTCGCGCAGCCACTTGATGGTGTCGCGCATGCCGCGCATGTTGGCTCGCTTGGCGGCATCACCGCCGTAGACATCCACCTGAATGGTGTAGGGGCGCATGGCTCGCACATAATTGAGCCATTCGTTGCAGATGATGCGGACATCGCTGCGCACGCGCATGACCGCATCGCCGAACATGAGTCCGTCGGACATGCCGTGCGGGTGGTTGCAGACGATGACGCAGGGGCCTTCCTTCGGGATATTCTCCAGCCCCTCAACGTCGTAGGTCAGGGGAATGTGCTTGCAGGCCAGCCGAAAGAAGTTGTCGGGGGAGTTGTTCTCCAAATCGGCTTCAATCAAGTCATGCGCTCGGTTGAATTCGGTGAAGCCGAGCTGATTCTCCGCAAAACGCACCAAGCAAGCCGGCCAGTGCTTGGTGCAGGCTGCCTGTTCTGTGAGGTCGAAAATTTTTTGTCTCATATACCCGGTCGGGGAAAGGGGGTGCTGCGCCGACCATCCGGTGATAGATAGCCATGCGCGATTCTCAGCCTACCACAGAGACCCCGGCGGGTCAACGCAGAAAAGGCGACGATAAAACAATTGCACACGTGTCCGCATTGCTCGCATTGCCTCAAAAATCCAGTCACCGAACTGACACATCTCACGGGTTAGGCTG
>JBJEVN010000002.1:0-44161 GCA_051884385.1 Akkermansia sp. | reverse complement strand
ATTGCGAACAGATGACACCTGTGGTGCGCCCCGTTTTTACCGTGTGCGATGAGGGGGATAAGGTATTTGTTTCTGCTGAAATCCCACCTTTGGATTTGGCGGAGAGACCTTGTTTCCGTACCGCTCAGGGGCGATTGCGGGGAGCTTATGTTCGCGTGGGGGAGGCTGATAAACCCATGACGGAATACGAGGTATACAGCTATGAAGCGTTCCGGAAACGCTATCGCGACGATATTCGACCGGCAAAAGGGGCGACGCTGGAGTTGCTTAATCAGGATTTGCTGGAGAAATACCAGGCACAAATGCGCCGCGAACGACCCAACTTGGCGCGGATGACAACTTCCCAGCAGTATGAGCTGAATGGTGTCACCCAGGGGGGGGAGGTGACGATGGCAGCATTACTGCTTTTCGGTTTATTCCCGCAGGCATTTTATCCTCGCCTCAGCATTTCGGCAACGCGCATTCCCGGCACCGAAATGGGAGAGGTGGATGCGTGCGGCAATCGCTTTACCGATTCCAAACGCATCGAGGGGACGATACCTGAAATGCTGAAAGCGGCATTGGATTTTGTGCGAAACAACATGCACACATCAACGGCTGTCAACCCCCTGACCGGGGAGCGCATAGACATGCCCCAATATCCCATGGATGCTGTGCGAGAGGCGATTCTCAATGCATTGGTTCACAGAGATTACAGCATTTATACGGAGTCAAAGCCCATCCGGCTGAATATGTATGATGATCGGCTGGAAATCATGAATCCGGGCGGCTTATACGGACGCCTCACCTTGGATCAGTTGGGATATTCCCAGCCGGATACCCGCAATCCTGTTCTGGTAACGGCGCTGGAAATATTGAAAGAAACCGAAAATCGTTACTCCGGCATTCCGACCATCAGACATGCTATGGCGCAGCGCAAGCTGCCGGAGCCGGTGTTCACCCCTACAACGGGGGAGTTCAAAGTTGTCTTGTATCACAAGCTGAGTCTGGAGCCGGAGGCTCTGCCCCCCCAGCGGGCAGGCAGGGTTACCGACCGAAAACAACTGCTGATGTTCTGCAAAACCCCGCGCACTCGGGCAGAAATTATCCGATTTCTCAACATCGATTCCGGGCAATATGCATTGCGTCGCTATCTCGACCCGCTCCTAAACGAGGGAGCCATTCGCATGACCATTCCGGAAAAACCCCGCAGTCGCCGTCAGCAGTATGTCACTGTTGAGGGTATGTGACGATGCGGAGCCCCGGTAGACGCTCCGAATACGGGGGATCCGCCCTGTCGGGGTCGCGCAGCGTGCTCAGAATTCGGCGTTGAGGGCGTAGAGCCAGCGCGGGGCGGAGGGATGGCGGTTGAGGGGGTGGCGGTGCAGGGGCTGGGCGAAGGTCAGGCTCATGCTCAGGTGTTGCAGCAGCCCCAGCCGCAGCCCGCCGCCGACGGAGGAGAGGAAGGCCTCGTTGTAGTCCCTCAGCAGCGCATCTTCACTGCGATGCACGAGCTGGCCGAAGTCCCAGAAGGCGAAGAGCTCGGCGCTGTGCAGCTGCAGGCGCTGCGGCAGCAGGGGCAGGAAGTTGTAGCTCAGCTCGCTTTGCAGGCTGTAGCCGCGCTCGCCGCAGAGCATGCCCTCCTCGTAGCCGCGAATGCTGTTGACGCCGCCCAGCTGGATTTGCTCGCTGCTCGTCATGGCGCGCAGGCTGCTCGCCTGGTACTGCCCGCGCAGCAGGGCGGAAAAGGCGTGGGGCAGCTTGTGCCGGAACTCCAGTTGGTAGTTGAAGCGCCAGAAGGGGGGCTCGCTGCCGACCAGCTGCCAGCCGCGCGTGAGCATGGCTGCGTTGTAGAGGTAGCCGTCCCGGAAGAGCAGCAGATCGTCGAGGGTGGCGGTGAGGTCGTTGGTGCGGTAGCTGCTCAGATTCAGCCCGCTCATGGTGCTTTCGTTCTCCTTGAAGAGCATTTGCAGCCCGGCGGAGAGGATGTTGCGCTCGTTGACGGCGAGGGGGCGGCGCAGCCCGACGCGCAGGGCTTTGTAGTCGCCCTCCACGTTGAGCTCGCGCATCTCGTCGGTGATGATGTCGGTAGCGGCGCGGTCGACCCCCAGGGTCCAGGTGGTGTTAAGGAGGTTTTCCGTGAGCATGTAGGCGGCGCTGAAAGCGTCGGTGCCCTCGCTGCCCACATAGCCCAGCGTCAGTTGGTCGCGGGTGTAGCGCCCCGCCAGCAGCCCGCGCGCGGTGCCGAAGAGTCCGCCGCGGTAGAGCCCGGTGCTGCGCTGCCCGGCGTTGTCGGTGAAGAGCAGGGCGCTGTAGCGCTGCGGCTCCTCGGTGACGAGCTCGAGATCGGTCTTGCCGGCGGCATCGCCGGGGCTGATGTTCAGGCGCGCCTTGAGGTCGCTGACGGCGTTGAAGGCGACGAGGCGGCTCTCGATGTCATCGACGCAGAAGACCGCACCCTCGGGGAGCTGAGCAGCGCGCAGGACATAGGATTCGGGCGTGAAGTGCATGCCCGTGGCGTACACGCGGCCGATGCTGCCCTCGAAGAGCTCCACGCGCAGGCTGCCGCTGCTGACGTCCTGCTCGGGCAGCCAGGCGCGGCTGGTGATGCAGCCGCGCTCGCGGTAGGCCTTGTTGAGGGTGCGGACGATGCTGCGGATGTCGGCCACGGAGAGGGTTTTGCCCTCCCATTGTTGCCGCAGTCCCTCGATGAGGGCGGCGGGAAGCACACGGCTCGGCGCAATGTCGAGCCGACGCAGCGGCAGGAGCGGCTGCGCTTCCTCGGGGCTGGGGGCGGGCTCGGCGTCGTCGGGTTCGGCTTGGGGTTTGGGCGCGTTTTCGGCACGGCGCATTTGCTCCACGCGGGTGTTGAGGGCGCGGCGCTGCATGCTGTCGCGCAGGCGATCCATGGTGCGGGCGGCATCCTGGGCGGGCAGGGGCAGCGCGGCGAGCAGCAGCGCGGCGAGGAGGGCGGGGCGGGCGGTCATCGGGAGAGAGCGGTGAGGGGGGTGGTGGTGATGTTGGTGGTCGCGCCGTTCCATTGCTCGGCATCGGAGGCGCGGCTGCCGTCGCGGTTGATGAAGCGGAGCTCGGGGGCGGTGTCCTCGGCGTGGTCGGAGATTTCGCGCTCGGCGGCCTCCCTCAGCTTGTCGAGGGTGTCGGCGGCGATGCCGGCGCTGTCGTCCAGCGACATGTTGATGCCCAGCGTGTCGATGAATTCGATGAGTCCGCCGCTGAACTGGCGCTCATACACATCGGCGTATCGGGTGGGGGTGTAGCTGCGGCTGGCGCGGATGTTGCCGCCCGTGGCGCGCCGAATGTCGCCGGAGGAGGTGAGCGCGACATGGTAGCCCTGGATGGTGCCCGTGATGTTCAGGACATCGGCATCGCCCATGAGCTCGACCGAGCCGTGGGTGGCGATGACATCGCCGACGGGGAGCAGCCCCGTGCCGTCTGCTGTCGTCAGCAGGGCGCGGATGTTGCCGTTGGTCGTGGCGCTGAAGCTCTCGGTCTCGCCCCAAAGGACGAGCAGGCTGCCGCCGACGTCGGCGCGGAAGTGACGTACATCAATGAACCCGAGAATGAGGTTGCCGCCGACGCTCAGGCGGGCGCTGTCCGCGACCTCCGCCAACAAGACCTCCAGATTGCCGTTGAGGTTGGTCGTCAACTGCCCGCAAGACAGGTCATTGATGTTGATGTTGCCCCGCCCGCTGATGTTCAGGCTGCGGTCGTTATCGGTTTCAATCGCCTCGAAAAAGGCGGTGCCCTTGCCGGGATTGTCGATGTTGATGGTGCCGTCGCCGCTGAAGCGGATGAGCTCGTTGAATGCGGTGGTGAAGTCGGCTTCTCCGAGGAGGTTCAGCTCGCGGTCGATGGTGATGGCCGAGGTGGAGATACTGTTGCTGTGGGCGTTGGCGTTGCTTTGCAGGAAGGTGATGCTGCCGACATGCAGCGGATTGCCCAGGACGATGTTGCCGAAGTAGGGGATGGTCATCTGGTCGATGTAGGCGACATTGCTCCCCGTGCGCAGGGTGAAGGGGTACACCGTGTTGGTCGGGAAGAGCCGCACCAGCGGCAGGGTGTCGTTCGGCGTGCTGCTTTCCAGCAGGGCACCGCCGTCGAGCCCGTGGGTGTTGATGACCAGCGCGCCCTCGGCGCCGCTGCCGACGGAGCTCAGGCTGTAGCCGCTGCCGTTGATGCGTATCTGTCGGCAGGTGATGTGCGGGTTGTCGGCGCGCCCGTTGTGGTCGGCGGTGCCGGTGAGGGAGGCGCCGCCGGTAAGCGTCAGGAAGATGTCCTCGGCATCCATGTAGCACAGGTTCAGGGTGGTGGCACTGTGGAGGTAGGCATTGCCCTCGGCCGTGAGGTTGAGGATGCCGTTGCCGCCCATGCTCAGGGGGGAGGTCTCGCTGCCGATGTCGCCTTCAGCGTAGAGGACGAGGTTGTAGCCGCTGCTACAGCTCATGGAGCTGCCGCTGATGGAGCCTCCGGAGGAGAGGCGAATGTCGCGCTCGGCGTACACGCCCGAGGGGGAGAGGTGGATGTCGCCCGGGCTGCTGATGTAGACGGCGCCGGCGGCGTCGCAGGCGATGCTCTGCGCCTCGATGCCCAGGTAGCCGTGGGTGCGGATGGTGAAGAGCTCGCCGCTGCGGCTGACATCGCTTTCGGAGGCTTGGGCGAGGAGGTGGAAGTCCAGCTCGCTGATGTTCTCGCGCGTGAAGCTGCGGGTGCTGATGGAGTAGATGCAGGTGCCGTCGCTTTCGCGGCGTTCGAGGGCGGCGCCGCTGATGCTGCCCTCCTGCACGCCTTGCATGAATTCCTGTTGCCAGGTGCTGTAGATGGGGGAGCCGTCGCTGTTCCAATCGGTGGGGCTGAGCGAGATGCGCAGGCTCTCGTTGCCGATGTTGCCGTTTGTGCTGTAGAGGAACACACTGCCTTGGTGGGCGATGATGGTGCTGTTGGTGCCGGGGATGGCTTTGCCCATGGCGACGATGCTCAGATCGTCGGCCGCCTGCCGGAAGAGTTGCTCGGCGCGGTTGCTTCCGCTGACGACCTTGGCCAGGCTGTTGAGGGTGTTGTTTTCCTCGTTGTTGAGCAGATACCACAGGGCGGGGGTGCTGCCTCGGAATTGCTCAGTGATGGCGGCGCAGGTCTCTGCATCGTAGAGCGGGGTGCTGCTGCCGTCGGCGGTGATGTCAGAGGGGCTGATGAAGTTGCCTTGCGCGTCTTGGTAGCGCAGGCTGCCGTCGGCGTTGCGCTCCCAGTACTGGCGGTACTGCGTTTCCGTGAAGGCCCCGTAGTCGACGACGTCGGTGCCTTGCTGCTGAGCGTTGGCGATGATGTCTTGCGTCAGGTCGCGGATGAGTCGGTCGTATTGCGAGTTGGCGAAGGCTTGTGCGGCCTCGTCGGTGTGGTCGCAGATGTAGAGCCCGGCGTCTTCACTTCCGGCAAAGACTGCGCCGCCCACATAGTCAGTGCCGCTCAGCGGCAGGATGTATTCGATCAAATCCTCACCCTTGCCTTCTTGGTAGAGACCGGTGAAACGGTCGGCAAGGGCTTGCTTGGTTTCGGCTTCCTCCTCGCAGCGCAGATAACCGCGCTCGTCGCGGTAGATGTAGTTGCCTTCGGCGTCCTGCTCGAAGTAAAGTGTCGTGTAGCGTGTCAGCTCGCTGTGGTAGCGCTCGCTGAGGGCGTCGCGCACCTCGTCCTCGGCTTGGTTGATGGCGAGGGAGTGTGCAAGCGTCAGATTGCCGAGCAGCTCGTTGAGCTCCAGGTTGGCATCGGCGCCGATGCTGCCCCGGTTGCGCAGGGTGACGGAGCCGCTTTCGCTCATGACGGTACCCAGCAGCAGGTCGCCGTCGTGGGCGCGGTTGTCGATGTTGATGTCTTCGGCGGCGCGGGCGCTCAGGCGCGCGGTGTCGGTGCTGAGGGTGATGCCGCCCTGGTCGCTGTAGAGCAGCAGCAGGTCGCCGCAGGAGGCGCTGCCGCTGATGTCCGAATCCGCCAATAGGTAGGCCGAGCCCTTCGTGGTGACGGAGCTCAGAGCCAGCGCGCCCTCGGCGTCGATGTAGGCGCTGCCGCCGCTGCTGAGGCTCAGTCCGGTCGCCGTGTTGCTGAGGTGGACGCAGACAAAGTCGCTCAGGCTGCCGATGTTGCCCGTGGCGCGGAGGGAAATCTGCCCGGCGTTGAGCAGGTTGTTGCCGCGGGCGGTGATGGCCAGGGCACTGTTGAGGGCAATGCGGTCGGCCGAGACAGTGCCGCCCACGCAGATGTCGGAGCGGTGGGTGTTGACGGTGAGCGAGGAGCCGTCTGCGCCGAAGAAGTTGATGGCAATCTTGTTGCCGGCGTTGATGTAGAGGGTGTCGGTGCGTACGGCATCCCATGTGGCCGAGTGGCGGTAGCGGCGCAGCCAACCGGGGTCGTAGTAGGTGTGGACATAGTTCCGGTCTTCGGAGCTGACGACGAAGTAGTTGCCGGTGCCGAACACCTCCTGGTATTCGGTGCGGATATTGCCCCATTGTTCGGTGCCCATTTGCTGCGTTTCATCATACGATGGGTTGGTGCCCTGCTTGTTCCACGAGAGCCATGTGCGTTTGTAGCTCGTCGTGCGCTCGCGGCTGATGGTCAGGTAGTGGGTGCTCTGCGGGGTGAAGTCGCTGCGTTCTTCCGTGCGGATGAGGGAACCGCTTGAGGAGTCAATGGTGGTGGTGCAAATGGTCTTTCCCGTGGTGGGATCTACGGTGTATTTGTAGCTGTAGTTGTAGTGGGGTATGCTCAGGTCGTTGAGCACGACCTCGCCTTGGGACGCATGGCTGAGGGCCATGTTGCCCAGCCGCAGGGTGTAGACGGATTGGTTGTCGATGACGAGGTTGCGGTAGCCGTTGAGGACGGAGAGGCAGGCCGTGCCGCTGGTGTCGGTGTTGAGCAGCTTGCCGGTCAGGTAGATGCCCGTGTCGCGCTCGCAGGGCGATTCCAGCACGATGCTGCGGGTGGGGGCATCGAAATAGGAGCTGATGCCCGTGTTGCGCAGTTCGTTGATGAGGAATTGGCTCTGCGTGGGGTCGGCTTCGTAGCGCGCCAGTGCGGCTTCCACGCTGAGGATACGCCCGCTGCTGTCGCTCAGGGTGATGATTTCCGGGATGTTGACGTCGCTCAGCCCGCTGGTCATGCGGCAGTTGAGGTCGAGGTAGCCCTCTGCGGTGATGGTGATGCTGCCGGAGGCGGTGAGTACGGGCACGCTTGCCGGGTCGTTGGTTGTGGTGACGCGGGTGGTGCCGCTGGCGATGCTTGTCTTGTTCTCTAGGGCGGCAAAAATATCCCCGTACTGGCTCAGCGGGTTGCTGAGGGCGTAGTTGCCGTCGCTGCGCGCATCGTAGTTGCCCGAGGTGGTGAAGTCGACGGAGCCGGCCAGAACGCTGCCCCGGTTGAGGATGTCGCCCGCGGCGCTGATGCAGAAGCGGGCGCGGGGGATGTTGTAGATCCCTTGCAGGGTGAGGTCGCTGTTGCCGTTGGTGGTGATGATGTTCAGGCGTTCCTCATCTCCGCGCCGCTGCACGCGCCCGTTGAGGACGAGGTCGCTGCCCCGGTTGCTGTAGACGATGCCTTGCAGGCTGAGGTCGCGGGGCGAGCTCGAGCTGATGCTCAGCGTCTGCGCCTGCGGGTTGCTGTGACGCGCGCTGTCGATGCTGCTGCCGGCGATGTTGAGCTCGATGCTGCTGCCGTTGAGCAGGAGGGGCACGAGGGTGATGCTGTCGCTGCCGTAGCTGTAGAGCGGTCGGGTGGTTTCGCCGTCGGCGTGGTAGAGCCCGTCGCTGCCGAGGCTCATGCCGTCGAAGAGCTCCATGCCCGCGCGGATGCTCAGCTCGGGGCGGCCGTCCTGCTCGCGGAAGCTCCATTCCTGCTGAGCCGCCATCCCGGCCTTCATCGTGCCGCTGAGGCGGTAGACGGAGGTGATGGTGGGGCGACCGAGCTCCTGCCCGGAGAGGAAGCGCGCGGCATCGTTGTACACGGCGATGTCGCCGCCAGCGTTGACGGTCGAGAGAATGTTCAGGGTGGCGGAGCGGGTGTTATTCTGCTCATCGTCGTCGATGTCTACGGCGCTGTTGCTGTTGAGGTCGCTGACCCCGACGGTGGCGATGACTTTGCCCGTGGGCAGGGTGAGCGAGCGCTCGGCGCTGCCGGCGTTGAAGGTGATGCTGCCGATGCAGTTGAGATCGCCGGAGACGGTGATGCTGTCCTCGGCCGTGATGTTGGCCTTGCGGTCGATGTCAACAATGGGGATGATGGCGTAGGAGGTGGCGGAGATGATGCTCTCCTGGTAGGTGTGGGAGTAGGCAGTGAGAACGAGCTTATTCCATGCGTCGACGGTGCCGAGGATGTTCAGCGTGGCATCGGCTCGGGTTTCCAGCGTGGGGTCGGCCTCGGTGACGGAGAAGAGCAAGCCACCGCCGAAGAGGTCGATGCCGGCGTGGGTCTCGATGTCGTTGACGGCGCTGATGGCGGTGTGCTCCTTGTCGCGCAGGATGTAATGGGCGGCATCGCGGTGAAGTCGTTGCAGGCTGCTGTTTTGCGAGAGCGTGACGGTGGCGTGGGCCGTGGGTTTGACGATGACGCTGCCCGAGGCGGTGCTGCCGCCGATGCCCACGCCGCCGCCGTGGATGTTGTCGTTGCGCCTCGTCTCATAGGGGTGGCGGTAGGTGTTGGCGGCGTAGATGTCGCTGCTGTCGGCGTAGATGTCTAGCGCGTTGTTGCCCGTGCCTAGGGTGAGGGTGGCGGTCTGCGTGCTGGTGGCCTCCAGCGTGCAGCGCGGGTTGGTGTAGATGAGGCCGCCGCCGCCGATGGTGGCATATTGCAGTATGGTGGCGGTGGTGGTGGCGGCAGCGCGCAGGCAGTCGGCGGCGATGCGTCCGCCCGCGACGCTGAGGACGGCGCGCGAGTTGTCGCGGACGACGGAGTTGGTGCCGGAGTAGGCGTCGAGGGCAATGCCGACGTTGACGCTGTAGGCGCTGTTGGTGAGGGTGGTGACAGCGTCGGACTCCAGCTGGAGCGTGGTGGCTTGCAGATCGGCGCCTTGCGCGATGGTGAGCGCGGTGTCGAGCTCGCTGATGTTTTCCAGCTTGGCGACTTGGGCCAGCCCGGCGATGCTGACCTTGATGTTGGTGGTTTGGGCGGTGGATGTGTCCGCGCTGCGGGCGCTGAGCCGCAGGGTGTTGCCGGCGTGCAGGCTGTTGTTGCTGCCCAGCGCGAGTGTGTTGCTGCCCGTGGCTTTGCTTTGGTTGCGCAGCACCTGCACGCTGATGAGGGAACCCGTGCCGCCGTGTAGATTAAGGTCGCGATGCAGTTCTTCGGTCGAGTCGAGCACCATGTCCTTGGCGGCGCTGAGTCGGTTGCCGCTGCCCAGGCTCAGGCTGCCGCTCACGCTGTCCGTCAGCTCGATGGTGGGGAAGAGCAGGTCGAGCGCGCTGAAGCCGTAGTGCCGCAGGGTGAAGTCGAGCGTGTGCGTGGCGCTGCGCAGCAGGTTCAGGCTGCCTGTGTTGCTTTTCAGGACATTGTTGTTGCCGAGCGTCAGGCTCTCCGTGGGTCGGATGAGGGTGTGCTGGGCGGGAACCTCGATGCCGATGGCTCCGTAGACGATGTCGTAGACGGAGGTGTGGAGGGTGGCGTTGTTGCTGCTCTCCAGCGCCACGTCGCCGTGGGCGCTCAGAGTGCTGTTATCGCCGAGGCTCAGTTCGCTCGTGCCTGTGTGGTCGAAGGAGGGGAGGAACACGCTGATGTCGCCCGCGCTGATGGCGACGCCCGTGTGGGTGAAGGTTTCGGTGGCGCTCGCATCGCTGCGCAGGCGCAGGCTGCCCTGCTCGGAGAAGAGGGTGACCCCGCTGCCGATGGCGGTGCGGGTGAGGCTTTTTTCCTCCCAGCCATAGGTGCAGACGCGCACGCCGAAGATACCGCCCGTCACGGGTACGGCGTTGTATGTGTCCGTGGCGCGGTGCTCGGCGCTGATGAGGATGTCGCCCGTGCTGCGCAGTTGGGTGTTATCCGCCACGGTCGCCAGCGTCACGGAGTCGATGGTGGTGTTGTTGACATGCACGCCGATGGGTACGGCTGCTACGGTGACGTTGACGTTCTTCGGGGTGGAGTTGAGGGTGTCGGTCGCGCGGATGCTGCTGCTGCCGTTGACCTGTGCCGAGAGGCAGTCGAGGCGGGCTTCGGTCTGCGGGCGCTCGGGCGCCATGGCGGCCTCCGCCGCTTGCAGGGAGACGAAGCCGTCGACGTTGACGCCGCAGCTCTGCACGGAGCCGTAGGCCTCGGCCAGCACATCGTCCAGCGCGCTCAGGGCACCGCTCTTGGCGCTGCTGACCTGCTGCTGGTCATCGGCGTTTTTGCTGTAGGCTTCGGTGGCATCGCCCAGGTAGAGGTTGCACACGGCCACATTGACGGCTCCGTAGACCGCCACCGCTGCGTTGATGGCCAGATAGGAGGCCGTGCGGGTGGTGAGGGCATCCAGCAGCAGGTTGCCGCCCACGTTGAGGGTCAGCGCGCCGGTGACAGCGGCGTTGCTGCCGCCGGCCATGTTGGCATAGCTCACGCCCACGGCAGCCGCGCCGTAGATTCCCCCGGCCATGCCCCAGGTGTTGAGTTCGAGGCTTTGCTTGTTCTCGGAGCGCAGGCTGAGGTCGCCCCCGGTGGTGATGGTCTTGGCGCTGTCGGCGTTGATGTCGGCTTGGGTGTAGCTGCGGAGGACGGCGCGGTTGACGTTGACGGCACCGCCGCCGTAGAAGCCGCCGGCCAGGGTGGCGCTGTAGCTGCGCAGGTAGGCGTCTTCCGTGGCCTGCACCAGCAGGTTGCCCGCCACAGTGGCGCTGCAGTTGTCGAGGTTGGCGCGCACCTTGTCCACGATGTCGATGAAGGAGACGGAGGCACCGATGCCGACCCCGTTGAAGGCGGCGGAGATGCCGCCGGCGACATAGCCCTGGCGTGCGCGCCCGATGGTGACGCTGTTGTCGGCCAGCACCTTGAGCTGCCCGGCGGTGGTGGTCAGGCTGCTGTTGACGGCCTGGGCGGTGATGTTGTGGGCGATGGTGGTGGCCAGCGCCTGCCCGGTGATGGCGGCTCGGCCGGCGGTGGCCAGCCCGGCGGCCAGCCCCTCCAGCGTACACTCGCCCGTGGCTTGCAGGGTGATGTCGCGCGCCTGCGCCTCGCTGTTCTTCAGGAGGGCGGTGGCGGTGGCGGTGTCGTCCAGGTAGGCCACGGTTAGCCCGACGTTGAGCGCCGTGTCCCCGATGCCGATGGAGGGGGAGAGGAAGGCGGTGTTGAAGACGCCCGTGCTTGCGGCGTGCAGCGTGAGTGCGCCGCTGCTCAGGGTGAAGCTGCTGTTGAGGGCTTGGGCTTGGTTGACGGCTTTGTTCTTGAGCACGGCGACGGTGCCGTCGAAGCCGACCTTGCCGGAGCTCAGCCCCACACTGCCGCCGTAGTAGCCCAGCTCGGTCTTGCCGTCGGCGGCGAGGGTGGCTCCCCGCGCGGCGTTGATGTGGCTGCTGCTGACGAGGGCGGTGGCGGTGTCGTCAAAGGTGGCATAGGCAAAGGCGGCGCCCACGCTTGCGAGACCGTCGGCATCGAGGTTGAAGCTCAGGCTGCCCATGAGCCCGGAGAGCCCGCGGTAGACATGGGTGCCCAGGCGCAGGTCGCCCGGGGTGGTGAGTGTGCTGCCCGTGAGCCCGGCATCGACCGTGCCCGCGAAGTTCATGTAGTTGACGGAGGCGGAGACGGCCACCGTGCTGCCTGCGGAGGCTCCGGCGGTGACCATGAACATCTGGCGGCTGCTGTCGGCAAAGATGTCGACATTGGCTTGGTCGTCCGCGCTGCCGGGCAGGGTGCCGGTGGTGGTGACGGCGCTGTTGCGGATGCGGGCGCTCACATCGCTGCCGGAGTAGTCGGCCCAGCTGATGACGGCGCCGATGCCCACACCCTTGCTCAGCCCGGCACCCAGCGCCCAGTTGCGCACGCGCCAGTCTTCCGTGGCGTGCAGGCTGAGGCTTTCGGCCCGGATGCTCAGTGGCTCGTTCACGCCCGCGGCCTGCTCGATGGCGGCGATGGTGTGCGTGGTGACGGGCAGGATGCTGATGACGGCGCCCGCCGAGGCGTTGCTCTGCCCGGTGAGGATGATGCCCGCGCCCAGCCCGACATTGGTGATGCAGCCGGTGGTGTCGGCGGAGACGCGGAGCGAGCCGGTGGCGGTGACAGGCGCGCCGATGATGCTCGCTTCGGTGCGGCGTTTGACGGTGCTGCGGGTGAAGGAGGCACCGATGGCCAGGCGCGTGCCGCCCTCGGCCAGCAGCTGCAGCCCGGCATCCGCCTCGGCGGCATCGGCCTGCGGGGCAAGCTCGCGACTGTCCTTCTCTCCGCCGAAGGGCATGTAGGTAAAATCTTTGGCGTAGCTGATGATGTCGCCCAGCCCGGTGGCGCTGACGGAGACCCCCAGGGTGGTGGCGAAGATGAGCGGCGAGGATTCGGCCACGACGCTGATGTCGCTCCCCGTCAGGGCGCGGTCGCCCCGGTTGGTGACCCGGGCAATGGTGTCGCCGCCGATGCTGTTCCACGCGACCCCGGCCGAGCCGACAAAGGTGCTGCCGCCCACGGCTCCCGCCACGGCCACGCAGACAATTTCACTGTCGTCCTCGGCGCGCAGACTCAGGTCGCCCGTGCTGCTCACCGCGCTGTTGTTGAGGGTGGAGTAGGCATCGGCCTGCAGCAGGTTGACCCCTACGGAGGCGCCGATGGTGGCGGCGGACTTGGCTCCCGAGCTGCTGAAGGCCAGGTTGCCGCCCACGGTGACGAAGAGCGGGCTGCTTTCGGCGTGCAGGGTGAGCGCCGCATTGTTCAGGCGGAGGGTGGTGTCGCTGATGTCGGCGCGGGTGCAGAAGTCGGCGTTGCTGATGGAGATGTTGCTCGCGGCGGCGGCGAGGGCGGAGTCTGTGGCGTTGTTGCCCGCAGCACCGCCCTGCGCGAGGGCGCCGTTGGCCAGCCCGTCCGCCGCCGGGGAGGTGAGCCCGGAGGCCGCCACACCGATGGAAATCAGCAGCCCGTCCGTCTCGGACTCCACGCTCAGACTCTTGCCTCTGTCCATGGTGAGCTCGCTCTCCGCGTGGCTGTCGGTCATGCTGAAGCCGAGGGCTTTCCAGTTCTCGCCGATGCCGCCACTGAGCTCGCTGCGGTCAAAGCCGCCGATGAAGGCGCCGGTGAAGCTGTCGATGTCGCTGATGGCCAGCCCGATGCCCACCGCGGCGTTGGTGCCGGTGGCCAGCTCGCCGCTCACGTTGAGTAGCAGGGTGTTGTCGGTGCTGCGGACGGCGGATTCAGCCTCGCTCCCGCCCCGGAGGGTGACCTTGTTGCCGGCTTCGAGCTGTGCCAGCGTCAACACATCGGCGCCCTTGTAGGAGACGGCGCCCTGAACGGTGTTTTTGCCGTTGCTCACGGCTCCGGCGGCGTTCGCCGCGAGGGAGAGGACGGTGCTGTCGGCGCAGATGTTGAGAGCGTCGGCGCTCAGGGTGGTGCCGCTGTCATCGGCGCTCAGCTTGCCAATGCGGGCGATGCAGCTGTTGTTGAGATTTTCGCAGATGATGGAGAAGCCCATGCCGTTGTCGGCATCCTTCTGCGAGGCGAAGATGTCTGCCCCGCCCAGGGTGAGGGTCAGGGGTTCGTAGCCGCCGAAGGTGAGCTTGTAGCCGTAGAGCTCGGCGCTGACGTTCACGCCCTTGTCGCTGCCGCTTTGGCTGATGGTGGCACCATCGGCAATCTGTGCCACGGCGTTGTTCTCGTAGTAGGCAACGGTGAGGTCGCCGCCGATGCCGGTGGAGCTGCCGCCGCCCTGCTTGTCGCCGATGCCGGTTTTGCGGTTGCCGGTCTGCGCCCACGAGGTGGTGAACTCGGAGAGACCGAGATCCCCCGCCTCGCCGTAGAGTTGCAGGTTTTCGATGATGTCGTTGATGCCTTTGATCCAGGCGTCCCAGGAGAGCGGTTTGCCGTTGTCACCGCCCCGGGCTTTTTCAACGAGCTCGGCAACGCCGGCCCAGTTGTAGAGCGGGGGGAGCTCCAGCTCGGAGGAAACCTTGAGCTCGCCACCGCGGACGTGTACGGTGGCTCCGCTGCCGATTTCGGCACGGCTGGTGTTGACGAAATAGGGGATGCAGAGGGCTGCCGAGATGGCGGCCTTGGAGGCGGCGCCGCGGATAAAGGCCGCCGTGGCGATCTGGTTGGTGGCGCTCAGGCTGCTGGTGAGCGCCAAGCCGCCGTTGTCGGTGGTGGCGCGGCCGTTGAGCAGGGCGCGGCACTCGGCCAGGGCCACATTCACGGCCAGAGCGGCGGAGAGGGTCAGCGTGCTGACTTCCTGCTCCGCGCTGTTGAACTGGTTGGTAAAGCCGCTGAGCTCTTCCGTAAACGAGTCGCCGAAAGGAAGTTGGAAGTCTTTGATGTCGTTGAAGAGCGAGAGCGGCTTGAAGGCGATGCCCCAGCTCTTGAGCGTTTTGAGCAGCTTGTCGTAGGAGCCGGGTTGCTCGTCCGTTTTGAGGCTCAGGGTGTGGTTCAGATCGGTGAAGCCGGAGCTGTAGGAGCTGGTGTCGAGCGTGGCGCTGACGCTGATGTCCTCGGCGGCGTGCAGGTCGCCGTCCAGCGTGATGGTCGTGGTCGGCTCGGTGACGGTGATGCCCAGGGCAAACTCATACTTGGTGCAGCTGCCGGCGCCGCCGTTCTTCAGCACGCGCTCGCCGCCGGGTTGCTCCTGATACTCGTAGTCCTTACCGCCCCCCAGAATGCCGATGATGCTGTTGGAAACACTGCTTTCGGCTTGGATGTCGATGGAGCCGCCCTTGGCGTTCAGGGTGGCCGTGTCGGCGAGGGTGATGCTGTTGTCGGCCAGGTTGACCGAGACATTCACCATGCCTGCGGCGGTGTATTTTGTTTTGCCGATGATGCTCTTGAGGGAGACGGAGGAGCTGAGGTCGGAGCGGAGCGAGATGTCCTGCGCCGCCGCGAGATGCACCTGCTGCCCCAGCGTGATGTCGCTGTCGGTCAGCCCGAGCCCGAAGCCGAGGGTGAAGGCGTTGGCCTTGGAGTAGGAGGCGCTGGTTTTGGTAGAGGCTTTGGCCTTGAGGCTGATGTTGCCCCCGGTGGCTGTCAGGGTGGTCGGGGCGGCGGCGCTGCTGTCCGCAAAGCGTATGTGAGCCGAGCTCTTGGAAATCGCAATCAGGGGGTAGAAGGCCAGCCCCGTCGTCTTGGACGCGTCCTCCCCAAGAAACAGGCGGCGCAGGAAGGTCGGCGTGTCGATGGTGAGCCCCGGTATCGACGAGACGGCTTTGCCGATGGCCTGGCCGAGGGGGCTGTTGGCGCTGTAGTCGTTGATGATGGTGCCCAGCTCTTTGGTGGCAAATTTGGTGTTGGTGCTCAGGCCGTAGCCGTAGAGGGTGGTGGCGCTCAGGGTGATGCTCTTGGCGGTGATGGCGGCGTTGGCGCCGAAGTCGATGCCGGTGCCGCCGCAGCCGATGGCGCTCATGCTGAAGTCGCCGGAGAGGGTGACACTGAAGTGCTCGCCCACGCTGATGTAGCTGCCGCCGCCCAGGCAGATGTTGCGGGTGGCCAGGCGCCACAGACCCGTCATGGATTTGTTCTGGGTGATGCTGATGTTGCCGGCATTCGTGATGGTGACGTTGTCGCCGATGCTCAGGGTGCTGTAGCCGAAGGGTTTGGCGCTGTCGACAATGATGGTGAGGTTGTGCTGCGCGCCGGCATTGATGGTGACCCCATCGGCGATGGTGACGTTGCCCGAGACAATCCATTCCGTGTTCTCGCTCAGGGTGAGGTCGTTCGTGATGTTGAGCTCGCCCAGCTCCTGTCGCGTGGTGGAGCCGGGAAGCAGGGTCGGGTTGAAGCTCGGCGGCTGAGCCGTGTGCTGCACCAGGCTGATGTCGCCGGCGAGTCGGCTGTCCGCCCCGGCGTTGAGCTGCTCGGCCGCGTCGAGGATGATGCGCCCGTGGGCGCCGTTGTCCAGCTCGGCCTGCTCCAGGCTCAGGCTGCCGTCGGAGCAGATGCTGATGCAGCCCGTCTCGTCCCCGCTGTAGAGGTCATCGCGGCGGCGCAGGCTGCCGTTGAGGCTGATGACCGCGCTGCCGGTGCTGCCGCTGTTGTCGGTGGGGTCGGGTTGTTTGCGCTCGGCGCTCAGGTAGATGTTCCCGGGGGAGGAGCTGACTTCCCATGCGGGCTCGCCGCCCTCGCTCTCCACGCCGTTGAAGTATTGGTAGGCGCTGCTTTCCAGTACAGAGCCTGCCGCCGTGCGGAGCGAGGCCTCCCGCGCCGTGGCCGTGGCGGCGATTTCACCGCCGGTCAGGCTGCCCTGCAACTGAATGTCGGCTTGGCGCCCCCCATCGGCGCGGAGGGAGATGCCCTCGACCCCGGACAGGCGGCTGCCCGCCGCCGTGCTCATCCGGGCGCTGCCCTGTGCCGCCGTGGCGTTGAGCAGCAGCGCTCCCACGTCCAGCGTTTGTTGGGGCAGGGCGCGGAGGGCTTCCATGTAGCGCTTGGTGTAGGCTTCATCGCTCTCGCCCTCGCGGCGGGTGATGCTCGGCGAGCCGATGGCGTGGGTGGCGCTGCCCTTGGCTTGCAGCACGGCCGTGTCGCTCAGCTGCAGGGTGGCATCGCCCTCGTGCAGGGCGGTGGCGGTCAGTGCCAGCTCTTCCCCGGCCTGCAGGCTGCCGCTGATGCTGATGCGCGCATCGCCGCTGCCGGAGCTGACGGTGCTGCTGCCCTCTGCGTTTTGCTCGCTGATGCCTGTGACGGCGGAGATGCCGATGTTGCTGCCGGCGCTGATGCTGCCGCCGAGCGTGGCCTCGGCCGCGCCGTCGGCGCTGTGCAGGGTGGCGGTGACGGTAGCGGCGCTGATGCTGCTGCCCGCTTGCTGGCTCAGCAGCGTGGTGCCCTGTGCCGCCTGTAGGGTCAGCACGACGCTGTCCTGCGAGCTCAGCAGGCTGCCGCTGCTCAGAGTCAGCGCGGCGCCTGAGCCCTCGGCGGGGGTGGCGGCGCTGCCGCCTTCGGCACTCAGGGTGATGCTGCCGATGCATTCCAGCTTGCTTGCTACGCTGAGCTCGGCGTGGCGCCCCGCTGCGGCTTCCAGGGCGATGCCGCCGCTGAGCCCCGCGACATCGCTGCCCGCGCCCAGGCGGACGGCGGCATCGCGCTCGGTCGAGCGCGCCCTCAGGGCGATGAGTTCGTTGACATCCTCGGTGTCGGTGGGGTCGGTTTCGCTGTTGCGGATGACCAGCGGATTGCCCTCGGCGCGGCTGCCGCCCTCTAGGGTGAGCGCGGCATCGCCTGCCTGAGCTTCGGCCAGCAGGGCGATGTGGTTGGAGCGCACCACGCTACCGTTGTCCAGGGCGACGGTGGCGCTCTGCTGCCCGCGGGCGCTGATGTCCAGCTGCCCGTCGGCGCTCAGGCGGCTGTTGGTCACGCGGATGTCGGCGCTGCCGCCGGAGGAACTCGCCTGCACGGTGGCGCGCACCTCGGTGCGCTCGCTGCCGTCCTTGACGGCGCTCTCGGCAAGGGTGGCGCGGATGCTGCTGTCGCTGATGGTGATGGTGGCGTTGGCGCTGCCCTCGGTGGCGGTGGCGCTGATGCTCACGCTGCCGGCGGTGAGGTCGCTGCCGCTGATGCTCAGGCTCACATCGCCGGCGTAGAGGCCGTCGCCCAGCACGTTGGCGGCGCGCAGGGTCAGGCTGCCCGCCGTGTCATTCATGGTGACGTTTTCGAGGGTGATCACACGCCCCTCCAGCGTGTAGTTGCCGGAGATGGTGGTGTTGCTCAGTCGGGCGGTGTCAGGGTCGATGTAGACGCTCGCGGCATCGAGCTGCGCGCCGTCCAGCGTGATGTCGCGGGCAAAGAAGCGCAGGTCGGCATCCCGTTCCGGCTGATCGCTGCGCTGCCGTTTCGCGCGCTGAGCGGTTTTGGCGGCTTGGCTGCCCCCGAAGCGGAGCTTGCCGCCCTCCAGCCGCATGCCTTGCCCGTCGGAGAGGGCGGCACCGCCCGTGTTGACCATCTCGCGGAGCGGCACGCGGGTGCGCATGCTGCCGCTGACTTCGACCTTGCCCGCGCGCACGGTGGCGCGCCCGCGGGCGTTGACCTGTCCCTTGACGGCGATGAGCCCCTTGTCGTTGATGGGCATATCGCCCGCCAGCACGGCCTTGGTCGCCGCCTCGGAGATGGCACCGTCGCGCGCGATGAGCTGCTCGATGAAGGCGGCGGTGGGCGTGCTCATGGAGATGCTGCCCGTGTTGACGATGCCGTTGCTGCCGACCACGATGCCGTGGGGATTGAGGAAGAAGACATTGCCGCCGATGCTGCCGTCCTTGTAGCTGTTGAGCACGCCGTCGATGAAGCTGCACTTGTCGCGCACCACGTTGACGAGGTTGGCGGTGCCGCTCGCCAGATGCAGGTTGGCGGTCGTGCCGCTGTAGACATCGAAGGTCGAGAAACTGTTAAAACCCGTGTTGCCGCGCACGGTTCCCGTGTACACGTTGTACACATTGCCCTGTTGCAGAACCGTGGTGTCTGTGCGCCCGTCCGGGCTAATCATGGCGGCGGAGGCGGCGCTGACGGAGAGGGGGAGCAGCGCCGCGAGGGTGCGCAGGAGGGAGCGGTAGAGCGCGTGGGGCAGATGCAGTTTCATAAGTGCAAGCTACTGGCAAAATTCTTACGCTCCCGGGGGCGGCATGTCAATGCAAAAAGCCGCCATATCAGTAGGAAAAACGCGGCAGAGAGTCCCGGACTCTCTGCCGCGTATGATGCTTATCGGAACGGCTCAGTAGCGGTAGGTTTCGCTCTTGTAGGGCCCCTCCACGGGCACGCCGATGTAGGCCGCCTGCTTGGCCGTGAGGGTGGTCAGGTGTACGCCCAGTTTGGCCAGGTGGAGCCGCGCCACCTCCTCATCGAGCTTCTTGGGCAGCACGCGCACGCCCGCGGTGGCGCGGTCGCGCTGCGCCCAAAGCTCCATCTGCGCGAGCACCTGGTTGGTGAAGCTGTTGCTCATGACAAAGGAGGCGTGTCCCGTGGCGCAGCCGAGGTTGACGAGGCGCCCCTCGGCCAGCAGGTAGAGGCTGTGCCCGTCCGGGAAGCTGTACTTGTCCACCTGCGGCTTGATGTTCGTGCGCACGATACCCTCGCGCGCCTCCAGCCGCGCCACCTGAATCTCGTTGTCAAAGTGCCCGATGTTGCAGACAATGGCCTGATCCTTCATGCGCTCCATGTGCTCCAGCGTGATGATGTCGCAGTTGCCCGTGCAGGTTACATAAATATCCGCCGTGCCGAGGGTGTCCTCCACGCGCAGCACGCGGTAGCCCTCCATGGCGGCTTGCAGGGCGCAGATGGGGTCGGCCTCGGTGACGATGACCTGCGCTCCCAGCCCGCGTAGCGCCTGCGCGCAGCCCTTGCCCACATCGCCGTAGCCGCAGATGACGGCTACCTTGCCGGCAATCATCACGTCGGTGGCGCGCTTGATGCCGTCCGTCAGGCTTTCGCGGCAGCCGTAGAGGTTGTCGAACTTGCTCTTGGTCACGCTGTCGTTGACATTGATGGCGGGGAAGAGCAGCCGCCCCTCGCGCTCCATCTGGTAAAGGCGGTGGACACCCGTGGTCGTCTCCTCGGAGACACCGCGAATCTCCGGCACCCAGCGGTGGAAGATGCCCGGCTGCTCGGCAGCAATGCGGCGCAGCAGCGCCTTGATGACCGCCTCCTCCTCGCTCTCCGAGGGACGGTGTACCCAGTCATCGCCCGCCTCCATCTCGTAGCCGCGGTGCAGCAGCAGGGTGGCATCGCCGCCGTCGTCCACGATGAGCTGCGGCCCCTGCCCGTCGGCATGGCAGAGAGCCTTCCATGTGCAGTCCCAGTACTCCGTCAGGCTCTCGCCCTTCCACGCAAAGACGGGGATGCCCGCCGCGGCGATGGCGGCGGCGGCGTGATCCTGGGTGGAGAAGATGTTGCAGCTGGCCCAGCGCACGGTGGCACCCAGAGCGACCAGGGTCTCGATGAGGATGGCGGTCTGGATGGTCATGTGCAGCGAGCCCGTGATGCGCACGCCCGCCAGCGGCTGCGCCGCGCCGTATTTCTCGCGACAGGCCATCAGCCCGGGCATTTCATACTCCGAAATGGTGATTTCCTTGCGCCCCCAGTCCGCGAGGCTCATGTCCGCAACCTGATATTCGTGGCTTGTCATGCGCCCAGTGTAGCGCCAAAGCCTTGCGTCGTCAAGCTTTCGGCTTGCCGAGGCGGGCGGGGCGGTGTATACTGCGGGGCAGTTCAACCCGCTTTTCGCTATGGATTTCAATTTCGATCTGCTCGCACAAAAAGGGCTCTCCCTGCACCCCGCTCCTGCCCCCGTCGGTTCCTATGTCCAGTGCCTGCGCACGGGCAACTACCTGCACCTGTCGGGCGGGATTTCCGTCAACGGCAGCGAGGCCTACTACGGCAAGCTGGGGCGCGACCTGAGCGTGGAGGAGGGGCAGAAGGCCGCCGCCGCCGCCATCCTGAACCGCTTGGCGGTCATTCAGGCCGAGCTGGGCAGCTTCAAGCCTCTGACCAAGATTGTGGCGGTCAACGGCTTTGTGAACTGCACCCCCGATTTCACCGACCAGGCCAAGGTGCTCAACGGTGCGAGCGATCTGCTGGTGGAGCTGCTGGGCCCCGGCGCGGCGCACACGCGCTCGGCGGTGGGCGTGGCGAGTCTGCCCCTGGGCGTGGCGGTGGAAATCAACCTCATTGCGGAGTTTGACCCCGCGCTTTGCTGATGGCTACCATCGTGCTCGGTATCACGGGCTCCATCGCTGCCTACAAGGCGGCGGGGGTGGCCTCGCGTCTGGTGAAGCTGGGGCACGAGGTGCATTGCGTGTGTACGCCCGCTGCGCTGCACTTCGTGACGCCGCTCACCCTCGTGACGCTTTCGCGGCAGCCCGTGGTGAGCAGCTTCGAGGACGAGACGGGCAGCTGGGTGCCCGTGCATATCGACTTGGCCGCGCGCGCCGATGTGCTGGCCATCGTGCCTGCCACGGCCAACACCATCGCCTGCATGGCGCAGGGGCTGGCGCCTAACGCCCTCACCTCACTCTACCTCGCCACGCGCGCCCCCGTCCTGGTTTTTCCCGCCATGAACGGGCAGATGTGGGAGCACCCCGCCACCCAAGCCAATGTCCGCACGCTGGAGGCGCGCGGGCACCGCATTATCGGCCCCGAGGAGGAGGGGCTGCTGGCCTGCGGCGCGCAGGGCAAGGGGCGGCTGGTGGATGAAGAGACGATTGTCGCCGCGATTCTGGCCGCATTGCCGCAGGGCTGAGCCCCGGGGCGCTCAGAGGGCGCTCAGCGCGCTGAGCAGCTCCTCGCTCAGCGGGGGCTGACCCGCCGCAGCGGCGCAGGTCTCGAGCTGACTCACGTTGCGTGCCCCGATGAGTACGGAGCAGATGCCCGGCTGAGCCAGCAGCCAGCGCAGCGCCAGCTGCGCGAGCGGGATGCCTGCCGCGCGCGCCACGGCATCCATGGCGGCCACGCGGGCGCTCTCCGCGCGGGCGCGCTCCGGCGTCAGGAAGGGAGAATCGCTGCGCACCGCGCGCGAATCCGGCGGCAGCGCTTCCGCCAGATACTTGCCGCTGAGCACCCCCTGCGCCAGCGGCGAAAAGGCCATGGCACCCACGCCCAGCTGCGCCGTGGCGGGCAGCATGCCGCCCTCGGCGCTGCGGTCGAGCAGGTTGTAGCGGAATTGATGGACGAGACAGGGCACGCGCGCCTCTGCCAGCAGGGCGCAGGCGCGGCGGAAGCGCTCGGGCGGGTATTTGGAGAGCCCGATGTAGAGCGCCTTGCCGCTGCGCACGATGTCGATGAGCGCCTGCACCGTCTCCTCCAGCGGTGTGTCGGGGTCGGGGCGGTGCGAGTAAAAGACATCCACATAGTCCAGCCGCAGGCGGCGCAGGCTGGCATCCAGCCCGGCGATGAGGTGCTTGCGCGAGCCCCAGTCGCCGTAGGGACCCGGCCACATGAGGTGCCCCGCCTTGGTGGCGATGAACAGCTCGTCGCGCTGCGCGGCAAACTCGCGCTGCAGTAGCTCACCCAGGCAGCGCTCCGCCGCTCCCGGGGGCGGACCGTAGTTGTCCGCAACATCGAGGTGGCAGATACCCAGCTCCAGCGCGCGGGCGATGAGGGCGCGGCAGCGCTCGCGCGCATCCGCCGCGCCGAAGTTGTGCCAGAGTCCCAGCGAAATCTCGGGCAGCAGCACGCCGCTGCGCCCGCAGCGGCGGTAGGGCATGGTGTTCATGAGGGCATCCTAGCAGTCGCCTCGGCCCTTGTCAAGGGGCGCTTTTGCGCTTGCGCGGGCGGGGCGTTTGCGCTATGCTGCGGGCATGTCACGTTATCATGGGGAGCAGGTGCTGGTGGTGCCGCGCGAGGCGTTCGAGGCGGTCGGGGCGTTCAACGGTATCTGCCGCGACCCGCAGCGGTATTTGGCGGCCTTTTTGCAGCCGGGGGTGGCGCGCTACATGGATCGCGATGCGGCGGAGCTGTCGCCGCAGTTCAAGCAGCTCATCACCTACGCCATCTTCTGCTGTCGAGGGCGGGTGCTGGCCTATGCCCGCACCAAGAAGAGCGGTGAGAGCCGCCTGCACGACAAGTGGTCGCTGGGCATCGGCGGCCATATTAACCCCATTGACGGGCTGACGGCCTCGGTGGCAACCTACCTGGCCGGCATGGAGCGCGAGATTCGCGAGGAGATTGCGTTCTCGGGCACGGCGAGTCAGCAGCTCTACGCCCTGATTAACGATGATACCAACGAGGTGGGGGCGGTACACTTGGGCATTGTCCACCGCTTCGAGGTGGACAGCGAGGAGGTGTGCGCCAACGAAAAGGCGCTCGATCGGCTGGGCTTCCGCGATTTGTCCGAGCTGGCGGGGGAACTGTACCCCAAGTTGGAAACTTGGTCGGCCATCTGCGTGGACGCTTTGCGAGCCGAGCAGGGCTGATCAGAAGCTCAGAACAGCCTGCAGCTGCCACACCCAGGCGCCTTTCCGCCCGGCGTTGCGGACGGGGTGGACGATGTATTGGAGGTCGGGTTGTAGGTAGAGGGTGGGCGTGAGTTGCCAAAAAGCGCTTAGCTCAACGCCGTATTCATGGCGGTAGTCCGGCGATTCTTCATCGGCGGTGGCGGACTGCCAGAGCAAACCCGCCGCGAGGCGATTGCCCGATGTTGCTGTGCGTGTTTTATCTGTACACAATTGTTGAGCGGGAAATGAAGCACCGACGGTAAGCGCTGCTCTGGTGCGGGATGCGGCGGCGGCATCGCGGTCATTGATGCCGGAGCGGATGAAGAGCCCTGTGCCGCTGCGGCGCCCGAGCTGCTGCTCCAGGTTGAGGGCGATGCCGTGCCCGGAGCTTCCGGCGTGGCGGGTGGCGACGTATTGCAGACGGCTGATGCCGGGACCGAGCCCGAGGAGATCGGTGTAGATGTAGCCGAATTCGCCGACATGAACCCAGTAGCTGCTGTTGATACAGCGCAGGGGGTTGTGGTTGATGCGCCCGTTGCTGCCGGTGGTGGCGTAGAGGGTGTAGAGGTGTTGGTTGGGTTGCCAGGCGGTCAGGTAGCCCCAGTTGCCCCACAGGAGGGGCAGGCAGGGGTTGGTGCGCAGGCTGCTGTTGAGCATGTTGCCGTTGCGGTAGGGGGCGTAGCGGTTGCGATCCAGATAGTTGGCGGCGTTGAGACTGCCGACCATGGCCAGATAGCGCCCCGAGCACAGGGTGGTACCCAGAGCGAGCTCGGGCAGGAAGAGCCCCTTGCCGCCGCGCAGACTGTCCTGGGGCTGGCTGAGCGAGCCGAGGCTGTGGCGGACGCTCTCGCGGCGCTCGCTGAAGTTGAAGCCCTGCCCCCAATCGGCTTCGCTGGAGAGAAAGAGACCGTGGCGTTCGCGAGTATCCTTGAGCAGGAACCATTTGGCAAGCACGCTGTTGTCGCCGGAGACGAAGCGCGAGCGCTGTCCCGGGGGATCGGGGCGAAGCATCGCTCCACCCAGACGCAGGCTGCTCTCGTGATGCCAGCCGATGCGCGCCAGCCCCTGCTTCAGAGTGTGTGCGCTGAGGGTGAGGGCGTCTGCATTGCTCTCGGGTGCGGCGACTCCGCTGTCGGGGAGCAGCAGCCCGTGGAGGTAGGGCATCAGGCGCGGCGGGCGGGCGGGAAAGAGGATGTCGCCGGAGGTGGTCTTGTCCTGCTCGGGCTCCGCGCCGAGGGCGGGTAGCAGAAGAGCGGCAAGCATGGCAGAGAGGAGGACGCGCATACCCCGCTGAGACGCTCGTCGCCTCGCCGCTGTGCAAAAACAGCTTTTTGGGGGAACGCGGGCAACAAAAAGCCCCGCAGATGCGGCATCTGCGGGGTTTGCGGTCAGCGGGGAAGCTGCTCGTTGGCAGAGACCGCATCAGAAGGGGATGTCATCGTCCTCCATCGGGGCGGGGGGGGCGGCGGGCGCGGCGGGCTGTTGGTACTGCGGGCGGCGGGGCTGTTGCTGGTAGCCGCCGTTGTTGTAGCCGCCGTTTTGGTAGCCCCCGGCGTTTTGATAGCCGCCGGAGTTCTGGTAGTTGCCGCCGCCCTCGCGGCTGCCGAGCAGTTGCAGGTTCTCCGCGATGATGCGGATGCGGCTGCGCTTTTGCCCCGTCTGCTTGTCCTCCCAGCTGTCCTGCTGCAGGCGACCCTCGATAAAGACGGGACGCCCCTTGGAGAGATACTGCCCCGCGATTTCGGCGGTGCGGCTCCAGCAGGTGACATCGAGGAAGGCGGTCTCCTCGCGGCGCTCGCCCTCGTTGGGGCCGGCGAACTGGCGGCTGACCGCCACGCGCAGCTCGGTGACGGGGGTTCCGCGCGGGGTGGTGCGCACATCGGGGTCGGCAACCAGGTTGCCGATAATCATCACTTTATTCAGGGTGGCCATAGACTGTCGGTGGGAATCGGGTTGGAAACAACGGAAACGCGCACGGGTCGCCGAGGCGGGCGTGCGCGGCGATTTTCCCTTATCCTACCCGTGCTGCCGGGGCATGGCAAGCAAAAAGACCGTGCGTGTTGCGCGTTTCATCCGCGCGCGTCGTCTTTTGCGCGCATGACGTGATTAAAGGCTTGCAGGGGAGGTATTCACGCGCTACAATAGCCAACCCGCAGGTGCGGGAATCACCCCTTTTGCTCCCATGAACGTTGAACTCATCGAAAAGGCTGCGGCGATCGTCGGCGATCATCAGCTTCTTGTCAATATCGTGTCCAAGCGCGTCCACCAGCTCAACCACGGTTCGGATCCCTATGTGGTGACGACCCCGGAGATGCAGTGCGGTGATATTGCCCTGACGGAGATTATCCAGGGCAAAATCGTGTGGCACGAGATGAGCCCCGAGGAGCTCGCGGCGGCGAACGCACCCGAGGAGGCGGATCCCTTTGCTCAGGTGGCGGAGGCCGCAGCGCCCGAGGGCATCGAGCCCGTGACGCTGACCATCGCACCCGACCTGTAAGCCCCGTTGCAACGCTTTTCCCCGGCGACCCGCCCGCCTTTCGGCGGGGGCGGGTCGCTTTTTTCCCCTTTTCCCTGCCATGGCTAAGAAACCCCAAGCTGCTTCCTCCCTGATTGCCAGTAACAAAAAAGCCGGTCGTGACTACGAGATTCTCGGGCGTCACGAGTGCGGTATCGAGCTGCGCGGAACCGAGGTCAAGTCCATTCGCGAGGGGCGGGTGAACGTGGCGGATGCCTTTGCCCGCGTGGAAAAGGGGCAGCTCTTCCTCTACGGTTGCGATGTGCAGCCTTGGGAGACGGCGGGCAAGTGGTTCCAGCACGAGGCGAAGCGTCCGCGCCGCCTGCTGATGCACAAGCGCGAGATTCTCAAGCTGGAGATTCAGCAGGCGCAGAAGGGTTTTGCGCTGCCGCTGCTCCGCCTGTATTGGAAGAACGGCAAGGTGAAGGCCGAGCTGGGCATCGGCCGCGGCAAGACCCACCGCGACCAGCGCTATGACCTCAAGGCACGCGTGGAGATGCGCGAGGCGGCGCGCGAGGTGAGCCGCTTTAACAAGGGGCGGTGGTGAAGGTGCCCGCTGCGGCGGTTGATTCGTTGAGACGGCGATGAAGCGCGATTCCAAATTGCTGGAGCTGGAGCAGAAGCCGATGGGGCGGCTGCTGTGGCAGTATTCGCTGCCCGCGATTATTGGGATGGCGGCCATGTCGATTTACAATATCGTTGACGCTATTTACATTGGCCGTTTTTGTGGCGCGTATGCGATGGCGGGCATGGCCATTGTGTTCCCGCTGGTGAATCTGACGGTGGCGTTCGGCACGCTGATCGGGCTGGGCAGCGCGGCGAATGCCTCCATTGCGCTGGGTCAGCACGATTTCGACCGCGCCTACCGCGTGCTGGGGCATTGTGTGGTGCTGGGGCTGCTCGGCGGGGTGTTGCTGGCGGCGCTCTGCATCCCCGTTCTCCGCCCGCTGCTGCTCTTCTTCGGCGCGACGGCGGACACGCTTCAGCCGGCCTACGATTTCATGCTGGTGACGATGCTGGGTTTCCCGCTCAGCAGCTGTTTCATGAATCTCAACCACCTGATGCGCGCCAGCGGTTATCCTGCCAAGGCGATGGTGAGTCTGCTGATTTCCATGCTGGTCAACATCGCGGCGGCGCACCTGTTTATCTACGAGCTGGAGTGGGGCATGACGGGGGCGGGACTGGCGACCGTGGCAGCGCAGGGGGTGGGCATGCTGTGGGTGGGGGCGCACTACCTGCGGCGGCGCAGTGTGCTGCACCTGCGGCGCGGGATCTACAAACTTTCCAAACCCATCATGCTGCGCATTATGGCGGTGGGGCTGCCGCCCTGCCTGCTCAATGCCGTTGGCTGCGTGATTGTGGTGCTCTTCAACGGGCTGCTGCTGCGCTACGAGGGAGACATGGGCGTGGGCGCTTTCGGCGTGGTCAACCGCATTGTCTTTTTCTTCGTGATGGTGGTGCTGGGCATCACGCAGGGCATGCAGCCCATCGCGGGCTACAACCTGGGCATGGGAAACTACCGCCGCGTGCGCAGCGTGTTTTTCCGCGCGCTGATTTCGGCCACGCTGGTGATGCTGGTGGGCTGGCTGCTCATTCAGGGCATGCCGCGCGTGCTGGTCGGTGCCTTTGTCAATGTGCAGGATGCGGATTCGGCGCGCCTAGCCGATCTGGCCGTGCGGGGCATGCGCTTGCTGACGATTTTCTTCCCGCTGGTGGCCACGCAGGTGGTGGTGGGTAACTTTTTCCAAGCCATCGGTCGCCCGGTGATGAGTATTTTCCTGAACCTGACGCGCCAGTTGATTGTGCTGGTGCCCGCGCTGCTGATTCTGCCGCCCCGGCTGGGCGATGCGGGCATTTGGCTCTCCCAGAGCGTGGCGGATTTTTGCTCCGCGCTTCTGGCTGCGGTGGTGATGTACCTCTTCTTCACCCGCGTATTCCGCCGCAACTCCCGACCTTCATGAACACACGCATCCCCCTCGTCATCGCCACCCGCAACGCCCACAAGGCGGTGGAAATTGCCCGCATCCTGCCCTCCTGCTACGAGGTGCATACCCTGGCCGAGTACCCCGAAGCTCCCGAGGCTGTCGAAACGGGGCGCACCTTCGCGGAGAACGCCCGCCAAAAGGCAGAGTGCATCTCGGCCTACCTGCCGCAGGCTTTGGTGGTGGCCGATGATTCGGGGCTTTGCGTGGACGCGCTCAACGGGCAGCCGGGTGTGATTTCCGCCCGTTACGCCGGAGAACACGGTGACGACATGGCCAACAACCGCAAGTTGTTGCGCGAGCTGGCGGGCATGCCGGGTGCTGCTCCGTATACCGCCCGCTTTGTGTGTGCGATCAGTTTGGCGCAGGGCGGGCGCGAGCTGGCGGTTTTTGAGGGGCGGGTGGAGGGGCAGATTACCCTCTGCCCGCGCGGTACCAACGGCTTTGGCTATGACCCGCTTTTCCTGCCCGATGGCTATGATTGCACGACGGCAGAGATGCCGGCGGCAGAGAAGGATGCCATTTCGCATCGCGCGCGAGCGCTGGCGGGCTTGGCGGCCTACCTTCAGGAGCACGCCTGAGCCGCACGCTACAGACTGCGCAGCTGCTCGATGTACGCCCGTCGCGCCTCCGCGGGGCTGAGCGCAGGCGGTGGCTCGGGGGCGGCCTCGGGCTCCGTCGGTTCCGGCGGCGTTTCGGTGGGCTCGGGCGCCGGAGGCGTCGGCTCGCAATAGCTGACTTTCGGGTAGCGCAGGCGTGGCGAGGGTGCCGGTTCGCGCTTGTTGAGGGCGGTGAGCCACAGTCGCTTGCCGAGGCGGGTGATCTTGATGCGTCGGTTGCGGTAGAGCAGGGCGGCGGCATCGTCGCGCGCGAGTTCCTCGGAGCCGGGGTCGTCGCAGCCGAGTTTGCGGGCTAACACGCCGGCGGCAAAACTACCGACCCGCAGGCCGACCGGGAGCAGCTCCAGTGCGCGGAGTTTGTCGCCATCGGCCAGCGGCAGGTAGAAGTCCACGCTCTTTTTTTTCCCGGTGGACCAGAGCAGGCGCCCGTATTCATCCAGACTCACGGGGCTGTAGTCGTCATGGTGGATCAGGTAGGCCAGCGTCCCAAGGATGCTTTTGCCGGGCAAGAGCCGGGAGGGTGCATCCGCCTGCTCTGCCAGCAGGATGCAGCAGGATGTGCCTCGGGTGAGGGAGGCCTGCTCCAGCCCCCAATCCTCGGAGCGGCGCACGGGGGTGGTGTCGTTGACAATGAGAGCCTGAACGGTGCCTTGTTCATCGACCAGCACGAGATGCTGCACCCCTTCCATCGTGAATGCGGTTGCGTAGCCGCGATGCTCGGCCCCCGGGCAGCGCTCATTGAGTTCATCGAGCGTGAGCGCGGAGAGCGGCAGTGCCGCTGCCGCGAGGACGAGCAGCACGGCTGCGCTGAGCAGGCGACTCTTCACTTGCGATACGCCTTGAGCAGGCGCTGCACATAACGCTGCATCGCGGGGATCTGGCTGCGGATGCTTTGCGCCAACTTGAGCTGATTTCGGGCGCGGATGAGGTTGTGCCCCGGCTTATCGGTCTTGAAGTAGCGGTCACCTTCCAGGTAATCCGTCAGGAACCGGATGCCGATTTCAGTCGTGATGAGCCAGCCGGAGAAAGCGAGGTTGTCGGTTTCATTCGGGGTGAGGAAGCCGTTGGCCGCATCGAGGTAACCCTCGACCAGCGATTCAAAGAAAGGCATTTGGATGTAGACGAGGGAGAGATCCTCCTCGTCCTCGCGGGCCAAACAGGTAGCCGTGCGCACCATGTCGCCGAAGTCGTAGAGCGAGAGCCCCGGCATGACCGTGTCCAAGTCGATGACGCAGACGGCGTTGTCCGTCTCCTCATCGAGCATGACATTGTTGATTTTTGTGTCGTTGTGGGTAATGCGGGTCGGCAGCTCGCCGCGAATCTGCATGTCGATGAGCTTGCCGAAATCGGGTGCCCACTGCGCCAGCAGTTCCAACTCGGCAGTGCATTCGGCAACGCGCTGCTGGGGGTCTCGGCGCGCGGCATCGAGCAGCTGCTCGTAGCGCCGCGGTGTGTTGTGGAAATCGGGGATGGACTCTTTGATGTCCACGGGATTCATGTCGCTGACCAAATCCTGGAAAGAGCCGAAGGCAAAGCCTGCCTGGTAGGCTTGGCGGGTGTTTTCCACGACATCGTAGGTGTGGGTGCCCTCGATGTTGTTGTAGCAGCGCCACATGCCGCCGCACTCCGGAAGGTAGATGTAGTTGCGCCCGCCGCGCGCGGGGTAGAGGGTCAGCGTCTGCCCCGCTGCATCGCGGCGGCGGCGCATGAGTTTCCAGATAATATGGCGGGTCACTTTCTCCACATTGCGCATGACCAGTGCGGGATCCTTGAACACATAGTCATTGATACGCTGGAGAATGTAACGATGCAAGTGCCCGTCCTCGGTCTTGTAGCAGGATCGATAGGTGGTATTGATGTGCCCGTTGCGCAGTTCCTCCCCATATTGGAATTCTCCGCTGATGGCAAATTGGTCGCCGATGTGCGCGATACGCTCGGCAACGGAATCATTCCGGTGTTGTTCCGATGACATGAGTGTGGGGAGCGGAAATCAGTTGGCATCCTTGCCCAAATCGATGGAGAGCATCTTGGGCGCATCGCGTTTCGGATCGCGCACGATGAGGGTGATTTGGGATTTGTCCGAGGTAAGCGAGAAACGTGAGGCCTTGAAGTTTTTGAACTCCTTGGCATCCTTGCCGCGGTAGGAGAGGATAAAGCTGACAACAGTGCCCGCCTCCCCGTTGAAGGACCAGCTGTTCTCGCTCGTGACAGGGGTGTCGCGGCGAAAAACGCCGATTGCGTGGTCTTTTTTGTCGGAAAAATCAGGCTTGGTGGCGGTGGTGATTTTCAGCGGATAGGGGGAGAGGTTGATGATGTGCTGCCCTTTTTTGGGGAAATTTTTCTCCTCGATGAACAGCACATTGGCCTTGCCGCCGCCCGTGGGAATGATGATACCCAGCGTCTTGCCGGGGGTGTTGACATTGACCGTGAGCACGGGTTTGGGCAAATCAGCGGTGTCTTTGGCACCCGGCACGATAGTGGGCTCTGTTTCGTAGAAGTTGATGACCCCGTTCTCCGGGCGAATGCGCGGCGAGGGAATACGCCCGCCGAGTCGCACGCTGCGGAAGGTCGTTTTGCCCGCCTTGTAGTAGAGGGGCGAGGGCAGGGTGCTGCCGTCCACCGAGCAGAGGACGAAGCGCGGACCGGTTTTGGGGGCTTCGAGCTCCTCGCCGCCGGCCTGTGCAGCGGCGGCAGCGGCGGGTTTCGGTTTGGCGGCGTGCAAGGGCATGGCAGCCGCCAGCGCGGCGGCAAAGCAAAGCAAAGCGGAGAATTTCATGGAAAAAAGAGACTGACGGAACGCCTGTTATGCTAGCAAGCGCGGAGGATGATGGCAAGCAGAAAATCCTGCCTGAGCATCAATACTCGAAGCGTTCAATCGGCAAGCCCTGAGCGATCAGCGTTAATTCCCGCAGCTCCTGATGCAGGCGTTGCATAGCGGCGGCGCGGCGCATGTTCTCGCGCGCCTGCTCCTCGACCGCTTGCAGGAAGAAGAGTAGCCAAGAGTCCCATGTATCGGCGGCGCGGTGCAGGGCATTGCGATTGTCGATATATTGCTCGCGGTGTTTTTCAAAATACTCGCTCAGGTAGAACACGGGGCGCTCCAACCCCCCCTTGCTGTGCAGGTAGAGCGGTATGAGCAGGCGACCGACGCGCCCATTGCCGTCGCGGAAAGGATGAATCATCTCAAACTGCGCGTGCAGGATGCCGCACTGCAGCAGGGGGTCGATGTCATCGACCTCGGCGTTTTCAAGCCGGTTATCCAGATAGGCTTCCACCGTTGTCGGGTCTGGGGGAACATAGGTGGCCTGCTCGAATTTGTTAAGCAAAAAAAGCGTTTGATGCACAACAAGCGGCGTGGCTTTGCATGCGTGCGCCACCAAGCGTCGGGTTCCGCCCGAGGTAGGCCTCTGATGATGGCGGGGATTGACTTGCCGCCGTTTTTTTGCTGTAATGGGGCGCATGCCGGAACAGGCCGCCAGTTATTTCTTCTTCGGCAGCGACGAGGGTGCCGCTGCTGCGGCGGCGCAGGCTTGCTACACCGAGTTGACGGCGGGGGACGAGGGCTGGGGCAATGAGCAGATTGACGGCGCGGCGGCCACGGTCGATGAGGCTCGCGAGATTCTGCGCCGCACCATCGGCGGTCTGCAGATGTTCAATATGTTCGGCGGGCGCAAGGTCGTGTGGCTCAAGGGAGCGAATTTTCTGGCCGACACGCCGCAGGGCGCGCGCAGTGAGGCGGTGCAGGCGGGGCTGGAGAAGCTGGTGGGCTGTTTGGAATCACTGCCGGAGCATACCTTTTTTGTGCTGAGTGCGGGCGAGGTCGACAAGCGGCGCAGCTTCTTCAAGCGCTTGAGTGCCCTGTGCTCCGCGCGGGAGTTTTCCAAGATCGACATCTCCAAGCCGGGCTGGGAGGGCGAGCTGCAAATGCTGGTGCTGGACAAGGCCAAGCCGCTGGGGCTGCTGTTTGACAACGACGCGCTCGACCTCTTCATCCATCGCGTCAATGAGAGTACGCGCCAGGTGCTCAACGAGCTGAACAAGCTCGATGTTTACCTGGGGACGGAGCGGCGGCGTGTGGAGCTGCGCGATGTGGAGCTCATGGTGCCGGTGTCGCGCAACGGTGTTATTTTTGAGATTTCGCGGGCGGTGGAGCAGGGGAATTGCCGCCGCGCCGTGCATTTGGTCAACGAGCAGCTGGCGCGCGGCGAACAGGCCGTGAGCATCATGCGCGCGGCGCTGGTGCCCACGGTGCGCAACCGATACTGCGCCCGCCTGCTCATGGATACCTACAAGCTCGATGCGGGCAATTACCGCGCGTTCGAGAGCGCCCTGCAACGCCTGCCCGCCGCAGCGCGCAAGTTGTTGCCGCTCAAGAAGGACGGCACGCCCAATGCCTACAGCCTGTTCAGCGCGGCCAAGAGCTGCGGGCGGTTGCGGGCGGACAAGGCGCGCCGCGACCTACTGGCCTGCGCAGCGGCGGATCGGCAGCTGGTTTCGGGCAGTGCAGACCCGCGGGATTTGCTGCACAAACTGCTCGTTGCGCTCACGGCATAGGCTTATGGAGGATATTGGAACGGAGTTCGACGTGCTGGTCATCGGCGCGGGGCATGCGGGCATCGAGGCGGCGCTGGCGGCGGTGCGGCTGGGCGGTCAGGTGGCGCTGCTGACGCACAACCTTGACACCATCGGGCAGATGAGCTGCAACCCCGCCATCGGCGGGCTCGGCAAGGGGCATATCGTGCGCGAGATTGATGCGCTGGGCGGGGCGATGGGGCTCAACACGGATGCCACGGCCGTGCAGTTCCGCATGCTCAACGCCGCCAAGGGGCCCGGCGTGCGCGCTCCCCGTGCCCAGTGCGATAAACTGGCCTACCGCGCGCGCATGAAATATGTGCTGGAGACGACACCGCGCCTGCGGCTCTTTCAGGGAGAGGTGGCGGAGCTCTTGGTGGCGGATGCTCGCATCGCCGGGGTGGTGACGACCTGGGGGCAGCGCTTTCGCGCCCGCGCCGTGGTGCTGTGCAGCGGCACTTTCCTGCGCGGGCTGTTGCATGTGGGCATGGAGCACCTGCCCGGCGGGCGTCTGGGCTGCCCGCCCAGCGGGCTCTCGGCCGCTCTGGCCAAGCTGGGTTTCCCTCTGTCCCGCTTCAAGACGGGCACCAGCCCGCGCATCCGGGGGCGCAGCATCGACTTTGCCGCGCTGGACCGGCAGGCGGGCGACGAGCCGCCGCCGCTCTTCTCCGACCGCTCGCGCCGCGAGCTGCGGCGCGAGGCGGAGCCGCATTGCACCCTCAACCACTGGGCGGAGCCCGATTTCACCCTGCGGCAGCTCCCCTGCGCCATCACCTACACCAACCCGACGACGCACGACATCATCCGCGCCAACCTTGCCCACAGCCCGCTCTACGGCGGCGTCATCGAGGGCACGGGGCCGCGCTACTGCCCGAGCATCGAGGACAAGGTGGTGCGCTTTGCCGACCGCGAGCGGCACCAAATCTTCATCGAGCCCGAGGGGCGCAGCACAGACGAGTACTACCTCAACGGGCTCTCCAGCAGCCTGCCCTACGCCGTGCAGTGCGCGCTGGTGCGCAGCATTCCCGGCTTGGAGCGCGCGGAGCTGATCCGCCCCGGCTACGCGGTGGAGTATGACTATGTGGTGCCCACCGAGCTTCTGCCCACGCTGGAGACCAAGCGCGTGCGCGGGTTGTATTTTGCGGGGCAAATCAACGGCACGAGCGGCTACGAGGAGGCCGCGGGTCAGGGGCTGCTGGCGGGCGCCAACGCCATGCTCGCGCTGCGCGGCGATGCGCCGCTGGTGCTGCGCCGCGATCAGGCCTATTTGGGCGTGATGGTTGACGATTTGGTGACCAAAGGTACCGATGAGCCCTACCGCATGTTCACCAGCCGCGCCGAGATGCGCTTGCTGCTGCGGCAGGACAACGCCGACCTGCGCCTCAGCCCCCTCGCCGCCCGCTGCGGGCTGGTGAGCCCCGAGCAGGGTGCCGCCGCCGAGGCGCGCGCGCGCGCCATCGCGGAGGGCGTGGAGCGCGTGCGTCGCGAGAAGCACGAGGGCATCGCGCTCGACCTCTGGCTGCGCCGCGCCGGGCACTGCTGGCAGGAGCTGCCGCCCGACAAGCGCGCCCTCTTCCCCCCCGAGCTCTGGGAGCCCATCGCCATTGACATCACCTACGCCGGGCACATCGAGCGCATGCGCATCGCTGCTGCGCGCCAGCAGCGGCAGGAGGACAAACCCATCCCCCCCGACTGCGACTACGACGCCATCCCCGCCATGAAAACCGAAGCGCGCCAGCGCTTCGCCCGCGTGCGCCCCACCACCGTCGGTCAGGCGGCACGCATCCCCGGCATCACCCCGGCGGACATCGCCCTGCTGCTCGTTTGGCTGCGCAAGCTGCAACACCGCGCCGACACCGCCCCCTGAACAAGGGGTATGCCCGCGCCTGTTGTCATACATTCGCGCACCCTTATTCCAAAAAACGCGCGTTTCTTGGAATAAGGAACTGCAACACGAATTCTTATTCCGTTTAAGCGGAATAAGAAGCACCCCGCCGATGCCGTGGGGGCAGGGGCGGGGCGATAGGGGCAGGCGCGTGCGGCGGGTGTCAGCAGTAGCGCGTCAGCACATATTGCAGGATGCCGCCGGCGCGGAAGTATTCCTTTTCGATGGGCGTGTCCAGACGCACGATGACGGGCAGCGCGAAGGGGGCGGCGCCCGCCGGCTGCACCGTGAGGGTGGCGGTGGCGCGCGGTGGCATGTCGTCCGAGAGCCCGGTGAGCGAGAAGGTGGCGTCCTTCAGCCCGCGCACGCGCTCGTAGTCCGCCGGGTCGGCGAAGTTGAGCGGCAGCACGCCCATGCCGATGAGGTTGCTGCGGTGGATGCGCTCAAAGCTCTTGGTGATGACGGCGCGCACCCCCAGCAAGGAGGTGCCCTTGGCGGCCCAGTCGCGGCTGGAGCCCATGCCGTAGTCCTCTCCGCCGATGATGATGGTCGGCACCCCGTCCTCCTTGTAGGCCATGCCCGCATCGTAGATGAAGGTGGGCGTGCCGCAGGGGGCGTCGATGGCGCAGTCAGGCGCGCTGACGGGGCGCTTGCCGAAGTAGAGCGTGTAGCCGCCCTCGATGCCCTCGGTCAGCAGGTTCTTGATGCGCACGTTGGCAAAGGTGCCGCGAGCCATGACGAGGTCATTGCCGCGGCGCGAACCGAAGGTGTTGAAGTCGCGCGGGGCGATGCCGCGCGCGGCGAGGAACTGCCCCGCCGGTCCCGTGGGTTTGATGGCTCCGGCGGGCGAGATGTGGTCGGTGGTCACGCTGTCGCCGAAGATGCCCAGCGGGCGGGCGCCGATGATGTCGGTGATGGGGCGTTTGCTGCCGTCAAAGCCGTCAAAGAAGGGCGGGCGGTGGATGTAGGATGAATCGGGGTTCCACGCAAAGGTGGCACCCGTGGGGGCGCTGACGCCGTCCCACTCGGCCACATGGTCGGCGTAGCAGCGGGTGTAGTCGGCGGGGGTGGCGGCCTTGGCCTGTGCGGCGGCAATCTCGCTGCCCGTGGGCCAGATGTCGCGCAGGTAGACGGGGCTGCCGTCCGCCGCCGTGCCGAGCGGCTCGGTGTCCATGTCGATGTCCACGCGCCCCGCCAGCGCAAAGGCGATGACGAGCGGCGGCGACATGAGGAAGTTGGCCTTGACCTGCGGGTGGATGCGCGCCTCGAAGTTGCGGTTGCCCGAGAGCACGGAGCAGGAGATGAGCTTGTGGTCGATGACCGCCTGTTCGAGCGCGCTGTTGAGCGGGCCGCTGTTGCCGATGCAGGTGGTGCAGCCGTAGCCCACGATGGAGAAGCCGATGCTGTCCAGCGCCTCGGTGAGCCCGTTGTTGGCAAAGTAGCGCGCGGCGATGCGCGAGCCCGGGGCAATGCTGGTTTTGACATGCGCCGGTACGCGCAGCCCGAGGGCGGCGGCTTTCTTTGCCAGCAGCCCGGCAGCGAGCATGAGCCCCTCGTTGCTGGTGTTGGTGCAGGAGGTGATGGCCGCCACGAGGATGGAGCCGTCGTGCAGCGTGACCTCGTGCGCGGTGTCGGCCTCGGGGTTGCCCGCATCGCCCTGCATGCTGAGGCTCACGCCCTCGCAGCGCTGCGGGGCACCGTAGGTGTCGCGGCAGATGGCGGCAAAGCTTTCCTTGAGCTCGCGCAGCGGGATGCGATCCTGCGGGCGCTTGGGGCCGGCCACGGAGGGCTCGATGCTGCCGAGGTCGAGCTCCAGCACATCGCTGTAGTCCAGCTGCCCCTGTTGCGGCATGCCGAAGAGACCCTGCGCGCGGAAGTAATTTTCGGCGGTGCGCACCTGCTCCTCGCTGCGTCCCGTGGCGCGCAGGTAGGCGGCGCTCACCTCGTCGAAGGGGAAGAAGCCCATCGTCGCGCCGTACTCGGGAGCCATGTTGGCCACGGTGGCACGATCCGGCAGGGAGAGCGAGGCGGCACCCTCGCCGAAGAACTCGACAAACTTGCCCACCACACCGCGGCGGCGCAGCATTTGCGTGATGTGCAGCGCCAGATCCGTGGCCGTCACCCCCTCGCGCAGCTTGCCGCTCAGGCAGACGCCGATGACCTCGGGCACCAGGAAGGTGACGGGCTGCCCCAGCATGCCGGCTTCGGCCTCGATGCCGCCCACGCCCCAGGCCACAATGCCCAGACCGTTGATCATGGTGGTGTGCGAGTCGGTACCCACGAGGGTGTCGGGGTACCACACGCCCTCGCTCTCCATGACGCCGCGGGCGAGGTGCTCGAGGTTGACCTGGTGTACGATGCCCGTGCCGGGCGGCACGACGGAGAAGGTTTGGAAAGCCTGCTGCCCCCACTTGAGGAATTCGTAGCGCTCGGTGTTGCGCTCAAACTCGCGGGTCAGGTTCTTGCGGTAGGCCTCGGGGAAGCCCGCCCAGTCCACCTGCACCGAGTGGTCGACTACCAGATCGACCGGCACCAGCGGCTCCATGTCCGCCGGGTTCTTCCCCAGATCGCCGACGGCGGCGCGCATGGCGGCCAAATCCACCAGCAGCGGCACCCCCGTGAGATCTTGCAGAATGATGCGCGCCACGGTGAAGGGAACTTCGTAATGACCGGGCGCGGCGGCATTCCAGCCCGCGAGGTTGCGGACATCTTCCTCCGTCACCTTGAGCCCGTCGCAGTTGCGCAGCAGGCTCTCCAGCACAATGCGGATGGAGACGGGCAGACGCCCGATGCCGGGGAAGCCTTGCTCGGCCAAGGCGGGCAGGGAGTAGAATCGGGCCTCGGTGCCCGCGCCGGTGGTGAAGCTGCGTAAGGTGTTCATGGCGTGAGGGGTTTTGCGGGGGAGTATACACGCTTTCGCCGCGATTGCAAGCGAAAAAGGCGATTTCTGTATGCGTGTTTGTGGCGCTATTCGCACTTTATTCGCACTTTATTCGCACTTTATTCGCACTCCGGGTGGGCAGTGAGGGGCGGAAGCTCGGGTTCCGGTACGGTTTCGGATCTCTGATAACGGCGATTTTTTTTGTCGCCGACGGCGATGACATGGCCGGACTTCTCCAGCTGTAGCAAAATGGCTCGCACTCCGGATACAGATCATCCGGTGCGCTCTCGACCTTGGCGATGGGTGATGCTGCTATGCTCATTCACATCATCCGGGATGTCTTGTGCAGCCAATTGCTTCATCCTGAGTAGATGCCGGAGGTGCCGCTCATTCAATGAGCATGCCGTCGGCGCGCAGGGCATCCCAACCACCCTCCAGGGTGTAGATGGGGGCTTCCGGCAGTCCGAGGGCGCGTAGCTCGGCGGCGATGTCGTCGGCGGCGTTGCAGGATTTGCTGCAAAAGACGACGATGCATTCCCCGCGCTCGCTCGCTTCGATGAGCCGTCCGATGGCGGCGTCTATCTGGCGCTGCAACTCGGGGCCGCGGCGGATGGGGAACATGCGGTTTTCGCTGAGCATGAGGTGGTTGAGTTCGTATTCGCTCGCGCTGCGGGCGTCAATCCACACCACGCGCCCCGGGTAGTCACGGTGCAGGGTTGTCAGGCAAATATGCCCCGGCGGCAGGCTTTCCTGATGGCAGGGCGGTAGGCGCCGCGGCGCAAAGTAGGCAGTCTCAGCCCAGCCGAGCAGTGCTGCAAGAACCAGGATGATGAGGCCGAGCCGTAGGAATTGACCGAGCGTATCGTTCATGCCTGCTGCGTTTGTAGCATGTGCCCCGCGCCCTGTCAATGCCGGAGAGCGGCAGGCTAGCGGCGGGGGGCGCGCTTCCTTTTCTTCTTGGCGGGCTTGGTGATGTTGTACATGCCGGGCGCGGCGTAGACACGTACGTAGTCGAGCTGCATTTCGGCGCCCTCACCAAGATCGCCGATGGTGCCGACCCAGTTGCCGCCCAGCTGCATGTCCAGCAGCAGGTAGAAGCGCTTGTTGCCCTTGCTGAAGGGCCAGTTGGGGTTGTTGGCCTGCCTGGGGCAGCGCAGGGTCTCCCGCCCGTCCATGTAGAAGCTGATGGCCTCCTTGGTCCAGGCCATGGCATAGGTGTGGAACTCGTTCATGTCGGCCTCGGAGCTGAAGCGCGCCTTGCCGCCGCCGCCCGTGCTGATGGAGTTGTGCCGCCCCTCGGCGTTGTTGAAGTGGATGGTTTGGTAGATGCCTGCCTCGTTGTGCAGGCGTTCCAGAATGTCGATTCCACCGCTTTGCGGCCAGTCGTTTTTCAGGGGCACCATCCAGATGGCGGGCCAGGCGCCGCGCGCGCCGCGCAGTTTGGCTCGCACCTCGACATAGCCGTAGCGGAACGAAAAGGTTTTGTCGGTAAAGATGCCGCCGCAGGCGTAGGTTTCGGCTTTGCCCTCGGGGTCATCCTGACTGGTGTAGCGCCCCCGCTTGCCCCACAGGGAGAGGGTGCCGTCGCCGTTGAGGGTGACGAGCTCTTCATCCCGCGACTGGTAGCGCCGCCAGTCCGGAACCTTGCCGGGGAGGTATTCGATGCGGTTCCACTTGTTGGGGTTCAGGCTGCTGCCGTCGAATTCGTCCCAAAAGACGAGCTTCCATTCGGGATGGGCGGCGCGCATGGCAGCGGCATCCTCCTGCGCCGTGCAGAAGGGCGCGAGGAACGAAACAAGGGCGGCGAAGAGGAGGAGAAGCCTCACGTTGCCCATCCTAGCACGGCGCCGGTTCCTTGGCAAGCTCAGCTGCAGGCGGCTTCGGCGCAGCGCCGCCCGTCCATGGCGGCGGAGACGATGCCGCCCGCAAAGCCGGCTCCCTCGCCGCAGGGGTAGAGCCCCGCGAGCTGCGGGTGTTGCAGGGTGGCGGGGTCGCGGGGAATGCGCACGGGGGAGCTGGTGCGGGTTTCGCTGCCGATGAGCAGCGCATCCTCGCCGGCAAAGCCGCGCAGCTTGCGGTCGAAGAGCCGCAGCCCCTCGGCCAGCCTCTGCGCCACGCCGCGTGGCAACAGGGCGTGCAGATCGCAGGGGGTGATGCCGGGGTGGTAGCTGGTGCGGGGTAGCTCGGTGCTGACCCGCCTGGCTAGGAAATCGCGCACGCGCTGCGCCGGGGCGCGCATGCGGCCGCCCCCGGCCTGCGCTGTGGCGATTTCCAGGGCTTTTTGGTAGGCAATGCCGCTGAGCACGCCGTGCTCGGCGCGGTAGGCGTCCGTGTCCTCGGGTTCAACGGTGACGACAAAGCCCGAGTTGGCAAAGGGGGAGTTGCGTCGCGAGAGCGACATACCATTGACGACCACCTCGTCGTTTTCCGTGGCGGCGGGCACGATAAAGCCGCCCGGGCACATGCAGAAGGAGTGTACGCCGCGTCCGTCGAGCTTGGTGGCGAGGGTGTAGGCTGCGGCGGGCAGCCCCTCCGGGCGCGGCTGCCCCGGGCGCAGGTGGTACTGGGCGGCGTCGATGAGGGCTTGCGGGTGTTCGATGCGTACCCCCACGGCGAAGGGTTTGCGCTCCAGAGCCAGCCCTTGGGTGCGGAGCATGCGGTAGACATCGCGGGCGCTGTGCCCCGTGGCGAGGATGACGGCATCGCCGGCGAATTCGCGCCCGTCGGCCGTGCGCACCCCCACGGCGCGCCGCCCGTCCGCCGAGCGCAGCAGCGCACAGACGCGGGCGCGGAAGTGTACCTCTCCCCCGGCGTTGAGGATGCTCGCGCGCATGGCCTTGATGATGTTGGGCAGGCGGTTAGAGCCGATGTGGGGGTGGGCATCGGTGAGGATGCGCGGATCTGCCCCATGGGCGACAAAGGTTTCGTAGATCTCGCGCACGGATCCGCGCTTGGTGGCGCGGGTGAAGAGCTTGCCGTCGGAGAAGGTGCCGGCGCCGCCCTCGCCGAAGCAATAGTTGGAGTCCTCGACCACGTAGCCGTCGCAGTTGATGGGGTGGAGGTCGAAGCGGCGGGCGGAGACATCCTTGCCGCGCTCTAACAGGATGGGGCGCGCGCCGAGTTCGAGGCAGCGCAGTGCGGCGAAGAGCCCGCCGGGACCGCTGCCCACGATGATGATGCGCCTCGCCTTTGCAGCGGGGACGCTGTAGCGACGCTGCGGCAGTTCGGCGGGCGGCAGGGGTTCGTCGACGGCGACGAGCAGGCGCAGTTGCTTGCAGATGGGGCGGCGGCGTGCGTCGATGCTCTCCTTGACCAGCCGCAGCCCACCGATGCGGCTCGGGGAGATGCCCAGGTGCCGCGCCACGGTGCGGCGGCGGATGCTGCCGTCTGCCGCGTCGGGGAGGGGTAGGTGGATGTCTTGCTCGGTGATCATGCGCGACCGAGGCATTGCTGCATGTACATGGCGGGCACATCGACCTCGGGCGAGCCGACGACGACGGCGGGTACCCCGGCCACCGTGGTGTGGGGGCAGACATTCTGCAACACGACGGAGGAGGCTGCTACCTTGGCACCCTCGCCGATCTCGATGCGACCGAGAATCTTGGCTCCGGCGCCGATGAGCACGCCGCTGCGCACAATGGGGTGGCGCGCGCCGCCTTTGAGCTTGCCCGTGCCGCCGAGGGTGACTTCGTGGAGCATGGAGACATCGTTCTCGATGATGGCGGTCTCGCCGATGACGATGCCCGTGCCGTGATCCATGAAGATGCCGCAGCCGATTTGCGCTGCGGGGTGGATGTCGATGGCAAAGACCTCACTGCTGAGGCTTTGGAAGAGCAGGGCGAGCAGGTGGCGGCCGTCCGCCCACAGCAGGTGCGAGATGCGCTGCGTGGTGAGCGCCAGAAAGCCCTTGAAGAAGAGCAGGGGCTCCAGCAGGCTGTTGCAGGCGGCATCGCGCTCGAGCACGGCGCGCAGGTCGGCGGCGATGCAGTCGAGCGTCAGCGGGCTCTTGCGCAGGGTGGTGCGGATGAGCGGTTCGAGCTCATCGCGCCCGATGTCGTGGCGCGAGAGCTTGCGAGCCAGGCGTACCGCCACGGCGTTGCAGAGCGAATTGCGGCTCAGCACCACATCGTCCAGCATGCCGCCGAGGCGCGGCTCCTGCTGCGCCGCTTCCTCGGCGGCGGCGTAAACCTCGCGCCACACCTCTGCGGCGAGTCCCTCGCGCGCAGGGAGCATCTTATCCGGGTGAAGAATCTCCTTGCTCATGGCCAATCAGTCGATGCAGCAGTCCTGCAACATTTCATCGAGTCGGTAAGTCATCTCGGCCAGCGCCTCGCGGGCGGGGGATTCGGGCAGCAGCCAGAGCACCTCGCGTGCCTCGGCGTTGCGCGCCAGACCCTCGTCCACCGAGCGGCGGATCGCTTCGGCAAAAGCCTCTGTGTCGCGCAGGCGTGCGTAGTCGATTTCTTCGTGCTGCTCCACGGCGCGGCGCACCTGCTCGGCGACATCCTCGCTGGTGGATTCCATGAGGAAAAAGACCGGGAGCGTGAGCTTGCCCTTCTCGGCGTCGGTGCCCAGGGTCTTGCCGGCGGCGGTGTCATCGCCCGTCAGGTCGAGGCAGTCGTCGTAAATCTGGTAGGAGATGCCCAGTAGGGTGCCCATGCGGTTGAGCTGGCCGATGAGCTCTTCGTCGAGTTCCTGCAGGTAGCCTGCGCCGCTCATGGCCATGGCGAAGAGCGTGGCGGTCTTTTTGCGAATGAGCTCGTAGTAGTCCGCGCGGCTCATGTCGGGATCCCACAGGCGGGTGGACTGCTCCACCTCGCCCTCGCAGAGGTCGCGCACGGCGACGGCCATGCGGCGGATAAAGCGGGTATCGCCGATGTCGGCGCCCATGACCATGGCCTGCGCGAGCAGCGAATCGCCCAGCAGGACGGCCAACTCATTGCCCCACAGGGCATTGGGAGTGGGGGCGTCGCGCCTCGTGTCGGCCTTGTCCAGCACATCGTCGTGGATGAGCGAGGCCATGTGCAGCATCTCCAGTAGGGCGGCAAAGGTGATGTGGCGGTCGCGTATGCCGCCGGTGGCTGCCGCCGTGAGCAGCACCAGCCCCGGGCGGATCATCTTGCCCCGTGCCTTGCAGATCTGCCGCATGTAGTCGCGGACGTATGGAGAAAAATGCTCGGTCTGCGCTTCGATAGTGCGGCGCACCCTGTCCAGTTCCTCACGGATGGTTCTGAGATGGGCTTTTTTGTTGCGGAGCTTGCTGAAGAACGGAAAACTCATGGCGGCAGGTGGGGGAGGAGCGTGCTGCGCGGTGCCGTGCTGCCGAGAGCACCGCCACCCCAGTGTAGCAGTCTTTGCGCGGCATTGCAATCTTTTCCCCGATTCAGACGGAAGAAAAATACCCTGCGCACGAAAAAGAACACACCTCGATGATTGTGCTTGAACTCGCTTGTGGGCAATGATAATATCGGCTCTATGAAACGTGTATTGCTTTCTGCGGTTTTAATGGCGGCGGCGCTGGCAGCTCCGCTGGAGGCGGTGCAGCTGTCGGATTTGAATCCTGCGATGACGCGTAATCAGGCGGATGACGAGCTCACGAAGGATTACGCCTATCGTATTCTGAGCGATCTGACGGTGCGCCGTATTTGGAATGTGGATGCGAACCGCAAGCTCTCGGTGGATTTTGATCCTAAGAAAGACAAGCTGCTCTACATCTTGGTAGAGTACAAGAAGCCGGTTGCCGTCAGGGACGGCATGGAGGATGTGGCGGCGATGACGCATGCGGAGAAAGTGAAGTGGAAGAAGTTGGATGTGAAGAAGGCGTCGAAGTATGCCGTGGAGAATGCGCGCGTGTCCAAGGTGGGCGATGCCTATCTGTTTCTGGAGTGTAACTCCTCGGGTAAGTGTGTGCGTGTCGCCCTGTATACGGATGCTCCCACGGAGAACCGTCGCCACATCAATTCGCTGGTGATGGGGAGTTCCGGCGCGACAGCCCTGGGTAACAATGCCCGCGCTGATGCCGGACGCGAGCTGAAGGCGGATGAGGCCGCCCGCCAGGCTCGCCCCAACAAGACGGATTTGGCCGGCGGCACGCCTCAGGAGGCTGAGGAAGAGGATTTCGTGACGACTCCGGCGCCGAAGGAGAAAGCGACTGCGGCGGCAGCGCCGACCGATGAGCCTGCTTTTGAAAACCCCGGCGAGGTGGGGGTGCCCCAGCCGCCGCCCAATGTGGCAAGCAAGAAGTTGCAGGGTGCTTTGGAGAAGGCCGGTTTGGGCGATGTGACCCCCGCGCAGTGGGGTATTGGTGCCGTGGCGCTGGTGTTGCTGTTGACCATCATCGGCATGGTGCGTCGCAGCAACGAGGCTAAGCGTTTGCGTGCCAAGGCCCGCGCGATGACCAAGAGCGATCCGGGTGCCACGCTTCGCGCCCGCGCCGGGGTGGGTAAGCCCCGTGTGCGGCGCTGAGGGTTTGTCGGATTTCCTGCCGAGCGAGCGCATCTCCCTGTGCTGTCGGGGGGATGCGCCTGTGCCTTGCAGCACTGCGAACTCAGCTCAGGAAGCCGGCATGCCGTACTCGAGCACCAGGGCTGCTTCGCTCTCCAAAAGGGCAGTTTCCTGTGTCAGGAGTTCCTGCTGCATGGATCGCAGTTCTTTTTGTCGCTCCAGGAAGGCC
>JBJEVN010000001.1:0-11171 GCA_051884385.1 Akkermansia sp. | reverse complement strand
ACACCTCCGAAATCCGAACGTCAAGCACCTTTTTGAAATTTTTTCGGAATTTTTGACGAGAACATCTGCCAAAAACGCCTAAAACAGCTAAAATGAATCCGGAGCGACTACAGCCACTCCAAAAGCAAAGCCTCCCCCGGCGCCACACAAACAGGCAAACCCTCCGCATCCAGCAGCGCACTATCCGCCGACAACGGCGGCGCAGCCTCATCCGTCAGCGACACAAAACTGAAGCCCCCCGGCTTCTTCCCCGCCCAAGCCTGCGCGTGCAGCGGGATGTGAATACGCGTCTCCGCCGACAACTCCGGCGACAAATTCACCACCGCCAGCACCGTCGTACGGCTCGAACGATCGTGGCGTAAGAACGCGCAAAGATAATGCCCCGACACAGCCTCCCCCGCCGCGCGACCGTAACCCGGCGTCTCGCGATTCGCCCAATTCAGCCCATAAAACGACCCCTGCGACAAGGCTGGATGCCGGAGCAAACGCAGCAAAACACCTGTTTGCTTGCGCCGCGCTGCCAGCTCCGGGCTCAACTCCGCGCCATCGCAAGCACCGCCGTTGTACCAGAGCTGCACATGCGGCAAGTAAGTGTAATCAAAAATACTCGTGCGGCCATTCCCCCCGCCGTAGCCCCCCGGCGCCTCGCACGACTCCGCCAGTTCCTGACCATTGTACAGCAGCACCGGCCCGCGCGTCGACGCGAACTGCATCACCGACAAGGCTGCCTGCACGCGCGTGCCCTGCCCGCCCCAGTACTGCGGAGCGCTCAGGCGGGGCTCATCGTGATTCTCCAAATAGCGCAGGCCGCCGCAGAACAAGGGCGCATCGGGATTATTCACCGCATCCAACTCATTCGCCCACAGCCCACGCTCGTACACCGCGCGCAAACGCTCATAGGCGCGACTGTCGTACACCGCATCAAAACCTGCAGCCAGCATCGCCGGCGCCACGGCGCCCTGCGCCAACGACATCGCATCATCATACCCCTCCGCCACGAACAACACCGCCGCATCCCGCAAGCGCGAGCGAGCAATCAGCCAGCGCCAAAACGGCGGCGGCACCATGTGCGCCATATCACAGCGGAAACCACCCACCCCCAGCCCCTGCCAATAGGCCAGCACCTCATTCATCAGCAGCCACGTGCGCGGCACCGAGCGGTCATCCGCCATCAGCCCCGGCAAGGCATTCGCGCTCGGTGCGCCGTGCGTGTAGTCGCAGCCGTAGTTCAGCTTCACCGTCTCGTACCAATCGCAGGCATCCGGGTGCCACGAAGCCACGTTGTTACCCGTCACGCGTCCCCGTCCCCGCTCGGGCACAAACTCGCCCTCGGGGAGCTGCATCGGACGCTCCGGCCAAATATCCTGAAGATAGAAAAACGCATTGTCGCGAGCAAAAAAGCGGTGCGGGTCATCCTGCGCGCCGAAAGCACGCTCCGGGAAGCGCCGCGAACAATAGGCCCTCGACAGGTGATTGGGGATAAAATCCATCATCGGGATCAGCCCGCAGCGACGGCAGCGGCGCAACAGCGCGCAGAACTCCTCCAAGCGCTGCTCGGGCTCCTCAGCCAAATCGGGATCCACATCGTAGTAATCCGTCACGGCATAGGGGCTGCCCGCCATCCCCTTCACCACGCAGGGCGGGTCGGCGGGCAGACCGGGATGCGCCGTCTGCGTGGCATGGCGCAACACCCCCGTGAGCCACACATGCGTCACCCCCAGCGCCGCCAGCGAGCGCAGCGAGGCCTCGTTCACCCCGTTAAAGGTACCGCAACCGTTCTGCTCGCGGCTGCCGCAAGGCACCCCCCCGGACTGCATATTGGAAAAATGGCGGACAAAAAGCTGATAAATGACAGGACGCATCGTGTCTCATACACTAGCACAACGCGCGCGGCATTTCAAGGTTTCATCGGGCTCTCGCGCGCGAAAAAAGGCGTGACTTCATCCCCGGCGGCTGCTACAATACGGCCAAGAGATTATGAAATACCAAGGTCTTTACACCGCGATCATCACCCCCTTCCGCAACGGCGAGGTGGATTACGAGGCGTTCCGCGCCCTGATTGAGGCGCAGATCACCGCCGGGGTGGACGGCATTGTGCCCGTGGGCACCACGGGCGAATCGCCCACGCTGTCGCATAAGGAGCACATGGACGTCATTGCCGCCGCCATCCGCACGGCTGCGGGGCGCATCCAAGTCATCGCCGGCACCGGGTCCAACTCCACCGCCGAGGCCATCGCCATGACGCAGGAGGCCGCGCGCCTGGGAGCGGACGGCACCCTGCAGGTCTGCCCCTACTACAACAAGCCGAGCCAGGAGGGCGTCTACCGCCACTTCAAGGCCGTGGCCGACAGCTGCTCGCTGCCCGTGCTGCTCTACAGCATCCCCGGGCGCAGCGGCATCGAGATTGCCGTGGACACCGTGGCGCGCCTGGCGGCGGACTGCCCCAACGTGGTGGCCATCAAGGAAGCGGGCGGCAGTGTGGAGCGCGTCAACCAGCTGGTGCAGGCGCTGCCGGAGAGCTTCTCCGTGCTCAGCGGCGATGACGGCCTGACCGTCCCCTTCATTGCCTGCGGTGCCGTGGGGCTGGTTTCCGTGACCTCCAATGTCGCGCCCGCCGCCATGCGCGAGCTGGTGGATGCCGCGCTGTCGGGCGATGGGCACAGAGCCTTGGCCTTGCAGAAGAAGTATTACCCGCTGATGAAGGGTCTGATGAGCCTGGACACCAACCCCGTGCCCATCAAGGAAGCGCTGGCGCTGCGCGGCGCCACGGCGCGCGAGATGCGCCTGCCCCTCGCGCCGCTGAGTGATGACAAGCTGGCGAAACTCTCCGCGCTGATGCAGCGCTTCGGTCTGCTTTGACCCCACCCTCTGCAACGTATGAAAAAAATCCTTGTAACGGGCATTTCGGGGCGCATGGGGCACGCCGTGCGCGAGGCAGTGGAGCTGCACCCCGACACGCAGCTGGCCTCCACGCACGATGTAGGCGAGGATATCGACGCTGCGCTGAGCCACGCCGATGTCGCCATTGATTTCTCCTTCCACGGCTTCACCACGGAGCTGCTGCACAGCGCGCTGGCGCAGCACAAGCCGCTGGTCATCGGCACCACGGGGCACACGCCCGAGGAGCGCGCCGCCATCGCCGATGCCGCCAAGAGCATCCCCATCGTCTTTGCCTCCAACTACTCCGTGGGCGTCAACACCCTGTTCTGGCTGACGCGCAAGGCGACCCGCATCCTCCGCGACTACGACATCGAGATTGTCGAGATGCACCACCACAACAAGCTCGACGCGCCGAGCGGCACGGCTCGCACGCTGGCCGAGATTGTCTGCGAGGAGACGGGCATGAACTACGACAAGGATCTGCGCCACGGTCGCGAGGGGCTCGTGGGTGCCCGCCCGCAGCGCGAAATCGGCATGCACAGCCTGCGCGGCGGCGATGTGGTGGGCGACCACACGGTCATCTACGCCACGGAGGGCGAGCGCGTGGAGCTGACGCACAAGGCGAGCAGCCGCATGACCTTCGCGGGCGGCGCGGTGCGCGCGGCGCTGTGGCTGGCGGACAAACCCGCCGGGCTGTACAGCATGCAGGATGTCCTCGGATTCACGGACTGACATGGCCGCAAGCACCTCCCCGACGACGGACGGGCACGACACGGCGCTCGGCGCACGGCCGCTGCGCCGCGTGGGCTTTTCGCTGGGCTCGAACATGGGCAACCGCCTGGCCATGCTCGAACGCGCCTGCGACCGCCTGGCCGAGCAGTTCGGCAGCCTGCGGCTCTCGCAGGTATACGAAACCGACCCCGTGGACTGCCCCGAGGGCTCCCCGGCCTACCTCAACGCCTGCGTCGAGGTGGAGACGGACATGCCTGCCGAGGAGATTCTGGCGCTCTGTCTGCGCACGGAGACGGAGCTGGGGCGCGTGCGCGGCACGGTATACGGTACCCCGCGCACCTGCGACATCGACCTGCTGTACTGCGGCGATGAGGTGCTGCACACGGAAGCGCTGACCCTGCCGCATCCCCTGATGACCGAGCGTGCTTTTGTGCTGCAACCGCTCTGCGACATCGACCCGCTGCTGGTGCTGCCGGGGCAGAGCCGCACGGTGGCCGAGCTGCTGGAGGCGCTGCCGCCCGAGCACGCCGTTGTGCTTTACCCCCTGTAAGTTATGAATGAGAAAGTCGCTGCGGTGCTGGCCAAGAAAGGCCGGACCCCCGTTGCCGAATTGACCGCCTATGATTACCCGACCGCCCGTCTGCTCGACGAGGCTGGCATCGACATGATTCTTGTGGGCGACTCGCTCGGCATGGTCGTCATGGGCTACCCCGACACGACCCACGTCACCATGGAGCACATGCTGCACCACTGTGCCATGGTCGCGCGCGGGGTCAAGCGCGCCCTCGTGATCGCCGACATGCCCATCCACAGCTTCGACACGCCCGAGCAGGCGCTGACCAACGCCCGCCGCCTGATGGACACGGGGGTGGATGCCGTCAAGCTGGAGGGCGGAGCCGACAAGGAGGCGGTCATCCGCGCCATCACCTCGGCGGGCATCCCCGTGCAGGGGCATATCGGCCTGCTGCCGCAAAAGGTGCTGGAGGAGGGCGGCTACCACATGAAGGGCAAGACCGACGCGGAAGCCGCCGCCATCATGCGCGACATGGAGGCCGTGGTGCGTGCCGGAGCCTTCTCGCTGGTCATGGAATGCACCAAATCCGCCGTTGCCGCGGCGGTGACGCGCGCCTGCCCCGTCGTGACCATCGGCATCGGCGCGGGGCACGGCACCTGCGACGGCGAGGTGCTGGTGCTGCACGATGCCATGGGCGCGTTCCCCTGGTTCATGCCCAAGTTTGCCACGCAGTTCGCGCAGGTAGGCGACGCCATCACGCAGGGCGTGCGTGACTACATCGCCTCGCTGCGACTCCCCGAGTAATTTTGGGTGGGGGCAGGTCTCCGCACCAAGCGTGAGGGCTATGCGCATTGCAGGCTCCCGCGCCGCGTGGGCTCAGGGCTGCGCGCAGCGCCGCTTCCAATCGCGCAGCATCACGGCAAAGGGCTCGCGCGCATCGGGCGCTGCTGCGTAGGGGTCGGCGGCAAAGGCGCGATCGCGCTCGCCGTGCAGCAACAGCAGCAGGCAGCGAGCTTCCGCCGCCAACGCCCCGGGCTGGAGCTGCTGCGCCACGGCCTCGACATCCAAGGGATGCGTGTCGAGCGGCACACCCCGCTTCTCCAGAGCAGCCAGCAACGCCTCCGCGACCTCGCAAATCTCTGTCTGCACCTCTATCTCCTCCCGCTCGCGAGGCGTGCGCCCCGGCAGCGCCCTCCACGCCGTCAGCATGTCGCGAGCCTCCGCCGGCCGATCCTGACGCATGGCGCGCTGCGCCCGCCCCCGCAGTGCCGCAGCCGCCACCTGCGGCAAGCGGCTGCGGTAGGCCTTCAGCGGCGGCATCATCGCGGCCTCACGATCCGTCAGCGCCGAGCGCGCTGCCTCCATCGCCTCCAGCGCCGCCGGATAATCCCCCCTCTCCGCCGCCGCCTGAGCCCGGCACACCGCCACGGCCACCGCCACCACCGGCGGCTGTTCCTCCGACAACTCGGGCAACTCCGGAAGCTCCCGCAGCAGATCCGCCGAGCCATCCTCCAGCAGCACCGCCGCCCGCGCCAGCTGCGCAGCCGCCGCCCGCAGGGGAGCGTAGCAACTCGTGCGCGCCAGCTGCATGGCAGCGGGCAGCGCCTGCCCCACCTGCCCCTGCCGCATCTCCTCCGTCAGCTGCCGATAGCTCGCCGCCTCCTCCCAGAGCGGGGCATCCTCCACCGCCAGTGCAACGTGCTTCTCTGCGCCGAGAAAGGCCGCAGAAAAGCCCACCGCGGCGGCAGCGACTGCCGCCCCCACCCTCAGCCAGGGCAGCACGCGCCCCGGATCGCGCAGCGCCTGCTCCACCAGGCGCAACGCCTCGCCGGCATCGGCGGGACGCTCCGCCGGGTCAAAGGCCGTCAGGCCATCCACCAAGCGCCGCAACGCCGCCCCGGAAGCAGGGTAGCACTCCGCCAAGGGAGGCAACCGGCGCTTGAGCTCCAGCAGCAACTCCGGCGTCACCGCCTGCCCCTCGGGCAGCGGCAGCGTGTTCTCCCCCGTCAGGGCATGGCGCAGGGTCATCCCCAGCGCATACAGATCCGAGCGCTCATCCTCCCGCTCGCGACGCAGCGTCTCAGGCGACGCATAAAACGGCGTTGCCCAAATCATCCCCGACGCGTTCTCCGTCGCCTGCAACTCCTGCGCCAAGCCGAAATCCAGCAACTTCACCGTGCCCTCGGGCGTCAGGATCATGTTGCCGGGCTTAATATCGCGGTGCAGCACGCCGCGCGCCGCCGCCGCCTGAAGCCCGCGCACCACCTGCCGCGCCACATCCAGCGCCTCGCGGGGGGAGAGTGCGTGCCGCTCGGCCAGCATCAGCTCCAGGTTTGTCCCCTCCACCACCTCCATCACGATGTAAAAATACCCGCGCGACCAGCCTGCCGAGTACAGCGACACCACATTTTCATGGCGCACGCGCGCCAGGTTGGCGCACTCCTGCTCAAAACTCCGGCGGCGCTCGGGAGCATTTTGGTAATCCCCGTGCAGAATCTTGATGGCCACGGCACGCCCCAGCACCAAATCCTCCGCGCGGTACACCGTGCTCATACCGCCGTAGCCCAGCACCCCCAGCAGCCGAAAATTGGCCAGCAGCGTATGCACGCGCTGCACAGAGCCGCAGCCCGGGCAGGTCCACTCGGCAAAAAAGCCCAGGTCGGCCACATCATCCTCGTGCCCGCAGGCGGGACAGCGGAACCGCTCAACAGCACGACTCATCAGCGCAAAAACAAACGAAGGACAAAAGCCTTGAAACGGCTGTAGGGTTGATAGCGGAACGGCAGGTCGAGCCATGTCCCCTTGCACAAAATCGACTTGGCGTGCGTAAAGGTCTCAAAGCCGGTGCGACCGTGGTAGGCACCCATGCCGCTGTTGCCCACACCGCCAAAGGGCAACTCCGGCACAGCCAAATGAATCACCGTATCATTAACACAGCCACCGCCAAAGGACAGCAGGCTCATGAAGCGCTTCTCCGTCTCGCGGTCGCGGGTGAAGAGGTAGCAAGCCAGCGGGCGCGGGCGCGCCTGCACAAAAGCCTCCACCTCCTCCGAGGTCTCAAAAGTCATCAACGGCAACAGCGGGCCGAAAATCTCCTCCTGCATGCAGGGGCTCTCGGGCGTCACCCCCGTCAGCAGCGCGGGCGCAATCCGCAGGCTCTCGGGGTCGCCCTGCCCGCCGAGCGCGGGCGTCACCCCCTCCAGCAGACGCATCACACGCTCGTAGTGACGGCGGTTGATGATGTGCGGCAGCGCCTCGTTGTGCAGCGGGTCAAAGCCCACCATCTGCTCCACCGCGCGGCGGTAGGCCGTGATAAACTCCTCGCGGCGCGAGCGGTGCACGAACACGTAGTCCGGCGCCACGCAGGTCTGCCCCGCATTGAGCACCTTGCCGAAGGCGATGCGGCGCGCCGCGAGCGCCACATCCGCATCCGCCGCAACAATGCAGGGGCTCTTGCCGCCCAACTCCAGCGTCACGGGGGTCAGGTGCGCCGCAGCGGCAGCCATCACCCGCTTGCCGACGGCGGGCGAGCCCGTGAAAAAGATGTAATCGACCTGCTGTTGCAGGAGCTGCTCCGCTACCTCGCGACCGCCCTGCACCACCGCCACCAGCTCCGGAGAAAAAGTCTCCGCCAGCATCTCCGCCAGCACCGCCGAGGTCGCCGGAGCATCCTCCGAAGGCTTGAGAATGACCGTGTTGCCCGCCGCCAGCGCCGCCGCCAGCGGGTCGAGCGCCAGCAGCAGGGGGTAGTTCCACGGGCTCACCACCAGCGCCACCCCGTAGGGCTCGCGCTCCACGCGGCAGCGCGAGGGGAACTGCGCCAAAGGCCCCCAAAAGGAACGCGGGCGCGACCAGCGGCGCAGGTGCGTGAGCAGGTCGCGGATGCCGCTGAGCACCATGCCGATTTCGCTCATGTAGGACTCCGTGGGCTGCTTGCCGAGGTCGCTCTGCAGCGCCTCGCAGAGCCGGGGCTCCCAGGCGAGCAGCGCCGCGCGCAGGCGGCGCAGCGCCGCGCGGCGGGCATCGAGCCCGCGCGTGGCGTGGCTCAGGTAAAAGTCGCGTTGGCGGCGGATCAGTTCGTGCATGGCGGTCAGAAAGCGGCGTTCAGAATAGCGAGCACATCCTCCTCGCTCGCCGCGCGGGGATTGACGATGAGCGCCCCGTCATTCACCGCCACAGCAGCGACGCGCGGGAAATCCAGGCGGTTCTCCACCCCGGCGGCGTGCAGGCTCAGGGGCAGCCCGCAGAGCTCCGACAAGCGAGCGGACAGCGCACGCACCGCCTCCACCGCCGCGCGAGCGCGCCCTGCAGAAGGCGTTGCTGCCGCCCGCTCCTCGCCCACCAACAGGGGCAGCAAGCGCGCATAGTCCGCCGCGCAGCGCTCCGCGTTGTACGCCATCACATGCGGCAGCAAAATCGTCATCGCCACCGCGTGGGGCACATGGCACACCCCGCCGAGCGCATGACCAATGGCATGCACCGCCCCGACCATCGAGTTCGAGAACGCAATCCCCGCCATCGTGGAAGCCAGCGCCATGGCAAAGCGTGCCTCGCGATTGCCACCGTGGCGGGTCGCCTCCGGCAGGTAGCGGGCAATCAGCCGAATAGCCTCCATCGCGTAAGCGCTGCTCAGCGGATTCGCCTGCAGGCAGGTCAGCGCCTCGATGGCATGGCAAAGCGCATCCATGCCCGTGGAGGCCGTCGCCTTGGGCGGCAGACCCAGCGTCATGCGCGGATCGATCACAGCGGCATCGGGCTCCACAAAGGGCGAGAGAAACTCCATCTTCACCCCGTTCGCATCGTTGCGGATGACCGCCACACCCGTGCACTCCGAGCCCGTGCCCGCCGTCGTAGGCACCACGATAAAGGGTACATGCGCGCCGAGCGGCAGATTCTCCACCCCGCTCAGCGAGAGGATGTCATCCGTGTCCTGCGAAAGCACGAGTCGCACCCCCTTGGCCGTGTCGATGACCGAGCCGCCCCCCACGGCCACCAGCGCATCGCAGTCCAGCTCGCGGTACAGGGCGGCAATGCGGTTGACCACCTCCAGCGAGGAATCCACCGGAATATCCGTGTAGACCTGCGCAGGCGGGCAGCCCTCACTCTCCATCGCCTGCTGCACGAGGCGCAGGGTGCCGATTTTGGACAGCACAGCGTCGGAAAGCAGCAGCGGGCGCTTGCTCCCCAACGCCGCGAGCTCAGAGGGAATGCGCTCCAGTGCCAGCTCGCCGCAGAGGAGTTTCACAGCGTTTCGGAACTCAAAATAAGCGTTCATCGGGAAAGGCGGTAGCGGTTGCAAAGGAAACCGAAGGCGATGCCCCCGTAAACCCGCAGCGGGTTGACCTGCAGCGGCGGAATGTCCGTCATGATACGGCGGGTGATGAGCGGCGGAAAGAGATAAGCCTCCACCAGGTTAATGAGGCGCGCCAGCTTCATGACATCCGCCACATCACCGCTGATGGTGAACGCATGGCGGGCGTAGGCCTGCGCCACGCCCATCTGCCCCGTGCAAAAGAGAAAGGCCAGCGGCAGATTCTTCAGACGCAGCGCGCAGCAGGGCGCGGGCGGAGCCGCCGCACAGCGCTGCAAGCGCCCCCCGCTCCAGCGCACATAAAGCGTGGGCGCGCGGTAGCCCGTCTCCACGGCGTAGCCCATGCCCTCGGGCAACTGCTCCAACTCGCGGCGCACGCGACAGTCGAGCCGCTGCAGCTCCGTCAGCGCCGCGTGCACCACGCGCAACACCAGCGCCACCACCATGCTCTGCAAAGCCCTCTTCATCGGCGCAACCTTCATGCTCACGCTTTCTCCGCCGCCGCGCGGCGCAGGCGATCCATCATCGCCACCCCGAGCCCGGTCTCGGGCAACTTCTCAGCCACAATCACCTCCACCGCCGGGTTTTCATCCATCGCGCGCATCACGGCAAACAAGCGCACCGCCGCCTCTGCCAATCGCCCGCTGCCGGGGGAAAGAGGCATCACCTCCGCCCAACCCTCCTGCGCCGCCAGCGGGGAATCTCCCTGGTAGCTTATCAACCCGTAAGACACGCCCGCCCGCGGCTCAAAGGGAGCCTTGGGGTCGTGCAGCACCAGGGGCTTGCCGGGCGCATAATGACTCGTGAGCTGACCCGGCGCCGTGGGGTGCTCATCCCCCTCCGGCGAGCGCCCCGGCTTGAGAATACGGCACATCTTGCGCAGTTTTTCGCGAGTAACAGGACCATCGCGCAGCACGCGCACGGCGGGGCGCCCCTGCTCATCCAAAAGGGGCTGCACAATCGTGCTCTCCAGCCCCTCGGAACAGGCGCCGCCGTCCAGCAACAGGGGAATGCGCCCACCCAGCTCCTTGAGCACGGCGCTCGCACAAGTCGGCGAGATGTGACCAAAGCGGTTGGCACTGGGCGCGGCGATGGGGTGCCCCAGCGCGCGCGCCACGCCGCGCATGGCCTCGTGCGCCGTCACGCGGCAAGCCACCGTGGGCAGCCCGCTGGTCACAATGTCCGGCACGCAGGGCGCCTTGGGCAGCACCATCGTCAGCGGCCCCGGCCAAAACTCCTCGGCCAGCCTGTCCACCAGCCCCTGCAGCTCCGCCGGCACCACGGCGATGTCGCGCAGCTGCTTCGCCCCCGACAGGTGGCAAATCAGCGGGTCGAAACTCGGGCGCTCCTTGACGGCAAAAATCTGCGCCACAGCCTCGGCATTGAAAGCATCGCCGCCCAGCCCGTAGACCGTCTCCGTGGGGATGGCGACCAGTCCGCCCCCCGCCAACACCTCGGCGGCCTCGCGATACAGGGCGCGATTATCCTCCAGGGGGTCCAATTCCGACACTCGGGTTTCCATGCGCGCGATTATAGAGTGCCCTCCATAACAAGTCAATCAGAAACGGCGCGCCGCGACAACAGAACGCAACGACAGCATTCCGAATGCTGTAGCAAGAAGAAAATGCGCTAACACGAAAAAAAGGGGGCTGTTTCAAATCCGCTGGTGTGGGAGAGGAGGGAGTAAGACAAAGAAAGCGGTAGTTCAGCCTTGCGTAACGTTGCAACACTCGT